>NZ_WHOA01000066.1 GCF_013141715.1 Paenibacillus phytorum
AGGGGTAGCAAATCCCAACAACGTGCCATTGACAACAAGCATCAGCGTGTCTGTACAATCATTTGTCAAGGTGGAAGCGGAAAATTATGTTGCTATGTCTGGGATTCAGACAGAGGATAGCTCTGAGGGTACAAAGAATGTAGGATGGACAGATCCAGGAGACTGGATGGACTACACTGTTAATGTGCCAGAGACAGGACTCTATAAGTTAAATTACAGGGTAGCAGTAAACAATACAGGCAAAGTCAATTTCCTTGTAGATGGTGTTTCTCAAAAAATAACATCGTTGCCGTCAACCGGGGGTTGGCAGAATTGGACGACCGTATCCGACGAAGTTTCCTTTAATGCCGGCAGCCATACGATAAGGCTGCGCGTAGAAGTAGGCGGATGGAATCTTAACTGGTTTGAGTTGGTGGCACCGCCAGCGCCAGCAACACCAAAGTCTACATTGACAGGTGTACAGCAGGTACTTTCTGGCCAAACCTTCACTCTGACGATGGGACTCGCCGATGTTACGCAAAGTGTATACCAGCAAGTGTATGGGCAAGATTTCACACTGAAGTATGACCCTGCAAGTGTGCAATTCGATTCGGTGACATCCCTGATAGAAGGATTCAAAGTCTTCGATCCTAAAGAAACAGCTCCAGGACAACTTCGTATTGTGGCTGCTAGCGCGGGTGCGAACGTGCCTGCCCAAGGTGATTTGCTCACAATCCAATTTAAGGCCAAATCTGTAACCCAGGCAACCAATACGACAATTTCTGTAGACCATGTTGTGATTGCCAATGCACAGGGGAATGAGCTGCAGGTCGGCGGAGCTTCCCGCGAGATACAAATAACTGTACCTAGTATTCCTGTAGATAAGTCGCTCTTGAATGCTTTGATCGCTAGTGCTCAGGCTAAGTACGATGCAGCAGAGGAAGGCAATGGAGACGGACTGTATGCGATTGGTTCCAAAGCGCAATTGCAGTCGGCGATCGACACGGCCAATGCGATAGCAATCGATCCGAATGCCGATG
>NZ_WHOA01000009.1 GCF_013141715.1 Paenibacillus phytorum
AAATCTACTTGAGAACAGCCCCATAAGGCCTATTGTGACATTCGAATCTTTATTCAGAATGAAATTCATACTTCCATTGGATTTTTCCAATGGAATCTACTCTCAGGCTTCGAAATTCGTGATTCTATTGGAATTATTCCAATGTAATTGTCTTTTAGGTCGCCAAATCCCTACTTCCACTGGATTAATCCAATGGAAGCAGCGGGCAGACTGCGAAATTCACAAAGTAGGAGCTTAATTTTCCAAATATGCCTTTTGGGCCCCCCCTTAGGCTAGGTACTTCTTGAGCGGTTCCCAATAGTTTGTATGCCAGCCTGGAGCCAGGTGAGATTCTTGGCCTTCAGGAAAGCCTGTATGGCTAAAGATTAGGCGGGTTTCTGTACCTTGCCCTTCCAATTCGAACTTCACTAGAGAATATACGCCTTCTTCCCAATTCGCGACACGCCATGCTTGAACGATTCGCTTGTTTGGCTCCAGCTCAATATTTTTCCCTACAATCATCCCTGCGAAGCAAGAGAAAGAACCGCCAGCCTCCGGAGTTATTTCTGTAGGAGCTCCTCCCGAGACTTTGCTAAACTGTGCAGAATCGGTCAATGCTTCATAAACGCGGTTTGGGCTTGCCGCGAACACAACCTCCTGATGAATAGCTGAAGAATCGCCTAATTGCTTATCTTTTCCCATCAACCATTGTGTAAGCTGCTCCACAGACATGCTTTTCAACATATCAGCGTGATCGTGAATGGCATGATGCCACATCTTCGCCTCTACTTCGTACCGGTTTTCCTCTTCTACTTTGAATCCACAATCGCAAGATAATGTTGTCATTGCCTTCCATCTCCCCATGAACTTCTAATATTAGTGCATGGCCTTAACCGACCAAGGATCTATACCAGGATCTCCACCCTCAGCCAACGTTTGGAGTCTAGTTGTATAGTGCATCCAACCCTCTGTGTGGGCGGCGACTTCTTCGACCGGCAAATCGCAGTGAGTTAATAGCAGAACAGTACCTTTGTCTTTAGCTGTGAATTTAAATTCGAGTGTGCTTGAACCAGGTGGAACCACCTTGGACTTCTCCCAGCCCCACGTCATAACGATTTTCTCGTTAGGAATAATCTCTTTATACTCCCCCATCGCAATATCCGATCCATTAACATCGATCCGATATTTTCCTCCGATGCTTGGCTCGAGCAGAATATGTCTACCCATCCAACGAACCATCTTCTCAGGGTCTGTAAAAAAGGAGAATAAGATCTCCGGACGGCAATCGATGAACATCTCTTTCCTAATCGTGTCGCTTGTTTGATTCATTTGATTCACGGTTACGCTGTCTCCTCTCTTCTTCTTCTGCGGCTTCCTTCAATAGCAGTAGACTGTCATCCCAGAAACGGTCAATGTATTCTTTCAGATCAGCAAAACCTTCCCTCCTCATACGATAATACCGCTTGGTTCCCTCTCTCCGAACCACAAGTAGTCCGGATTCCTCAAGAACCTTAAGATGTTGAGATACTGCTGGTGCCGAAATGTCAAAATGGGACGCGATGGAGCTTGATGTAAGCTCTCCATCACGTACGAGATATAAAATATCTCTGCGTCTTGGCTCTACGATGGCTTGGATCACTTTTTCGATCATGACGTTAATTTAGCATATACTTAATTAAGTGTCAACTTAACTAATGAAACTATTTAAGTTGACACTTACGTAAGTGATTGCTAAAATACGAGTGTCCAACAGCGACTGATTTTACGAACTATTTTCGATACGATATGAAATAAGGAGATTATAGATATGGGAATTGATGTTTCGGCCAAGCTGGTGATTGCTCAGAGCCGTAAAGAGGTTGCTCGATATGCGATGGAACCAACCAATGATCCCAAATGGACCAAAGGCATTACGGAGGCTGAACTCCTTACCGAACGCCCCATTGGCTTGGGAACTCAGGTAAGACGAATTGCCAGATTTCTGGGTAAGGAAATTCATTATGTTCTTAAAGTAGTTGACTATGTACCCGAGCATCTGATGGTGATGCAATCGATCAAAGGTCCGTTTCCGATGAAAGTCACGTATCAATTTGATGATGAAAATGAAGGAACATTGGCACAAATACGTGTTGAAGGTACCTCTGAAGGCTTCTATAAGTTAACGGACCTCATCATGTCTCCCCAAGTCAGAAGAAGCATTCAAGGAGACTTGAAGCGACTTAAGACGATTATGGAATCATAGAAAAACAATTCGTACTCGTCTTTTCGAGCAAGAAGGAGCATCGTTATTTTCCCCCATGCCGGGCAAACCGATGAAGGAATATGTCACCTTACCGGAGCAGTGGCGGGAAACACCTGATACAATTACGACGTGGATCGAGCAATCCTTGCAATGGGTCTCAGCGATGCCACAGAAGATTCCTGCTAAGAAAAAACCAACCACCAAGAAGAGTAAAAATGTATAGCTGTACAATCCAGACATACCAAAGACCATCCAGTACGAACATTGGATGGTTTTTTATTGAAGAAAAATCACTATATTCGACCATTTAAATCACCGCTTATAAGGAGAGTAACGCATTACGTTCGATCGCACCAGGTATTTTTTCCATCCAATCATTCTTTATCGTAAGCTCTGCGCCATCGTCTGCGTAGGTTCCGATTTCAGCTGTAAGCCGAATGTATACCGTTGTCAAATCTCTCCTCATGCTTGCTGCGAGAGAAGCTCCATAGTTCCCCATTCCTATCGCTGCAAGAAATACCGTATGGTAGAGCATTAACTTATCGGAAAATGGGGACTCTTTAGAATTCGAAATTTCTGTTTCCCATGTCGTGGGTGCCGGCAGCTGGTCATCGCGTAATAACGCGTTGAATACTTCGACATGCTTCTTGGAGATATCTCTGCCGCGCACGATATATGCAATGACTTCTTTGGTTTGAGCAACTTGAGAAAAACCTAACATCAATGCCTGACCTATGCTGTTCTTCATAATATTCATATGAAGGTTTGAGATTTCTACTGCATTTAAGGGTCTACGATCACCCAGCAGTCCATTTAACCAACTTTCTTTGTGTACATACTCAACAGAATCCGGATAGGGTATGAACGGACTTCTAGGGAGAATTCCTTTAGATTGCAAAATAGCCGTAGATTTCTCCAGCAGCTCAGCCGCGGTCTTCAAATTATGATGATAGAATGCACGTATATCTTGTCTTGAACTGCTTGCTAACGCCACTCCATAAGTAATTGTACCAGCAATGCCCATATGCCTGAGATAAAGAAGCATATATCCATCTGAAAATAGTCTTGGCGCATTTAAGTTGACATCCTTCTCTGTAAAGGCTAGAGGGATAGGGAACTTTTCGTCTTTAAACAACTTGTTACTAAATTCCATATGTTCCATTGTCAGTCCAAGTGCGTATTCAATGATTGGTTTTACGTCACCATCCTCAACAGTATGCAAAAAATGTTTGAGCACACAATTGACCATACTGTCACTTAAATAACCTCCCCATAGAGGTGCGATATCACCAGAAGTTAATTGAATATGATGCTCATCTTGACTCATTGTATTGCCCCCTAATAGGATGTTTTGCGCTATTATTTAGAATTCCATAAATACCAACTTCTATGTAGAATCGTACAAAAAAAGCCTACCGATTCATCGGTAAGCTTCTTGTACAATTGTTCGTATCTAGTGTAGTCCTTCTAACGCGACTTCTTGTTTTACAGCCTCACTAGGCTGTGTCTTGTCACGGCGAAGGAACAAGCCTAAGAATATCCCACAGATCGCAATAATTAGCATCACGTGGAAAGTCTGGCCGAATGCTTCTGGCGCTACAGCAAGCATAGCTTTTTGCATATCAGCTGGGCTGTTTATTGGAATGTTTTTTGCAGCTATGGATGAGTTCACGCGCGACGAGAGAATTGTCACCAAGGTAGCAACGGCGAAAGAATTAATTACTTGCTGCATCGCACTAGTTAAAGAAGTAACTCGACTCACCAAATCATGCGGAGCTTTCTTAATCAGATGCGAATTAAGCGGCATCATCATAAGTCCCATACCAGAGCCAGCCATAATAAGCGGTAAAATTAAGTCATGTCCTTCTGTCGTTAGATCGACATGCGAATATTGAAAGATCGCTCCGGATACAAGACTGAGTCCAGCGACAACCAACCAGCGAACACCGATTTTATCAAATAAGTAACCGCCAATCGGCATCATAACGGCCGAAGCTAACGCTTGCGGGAATAACGTCATCCCCGTATCGAAAGCACCGTACCCGCGGGCTTGCTGAAGAAATTGCGGAAGCAGGAAAATAGCCCCGAACAAGCAGAATTGCAGTACCCACTGTACGAAAATACCGAAGGAAAAATCAACAGATTTGAACACTCTCAACTCGAGCAGAGGGAGTTTGGATTTAAGTTCAACAATGATAAAGGCGATCAAGGCGACAGCTCCAATGATGATGCCCCACAGCGTTTTATCAGATGTCCAACTTTCAGCACCTTGTGTTATCCCATAAGATAAGGATGCAAAGGCGATGGGCCCTAGAATCATACCTGGTAAATCAAAACCAGCTACTTTCTTACGTGCGACAGCCGGCAGCTTCCATAGTCCAAAGATAAAGCTGAAAATACCAACGGGAAGATTAATTAAGAAAATCCAGTGCCAGGAATGGTACTCAACCAGCCATCCGGATAAGATAGGCCCAATCGCAGGCGCCAGCAAAATAGGCACACCCAGCATTCCCATCACTTGACCAATTTTGTTAGGTGGACTTAACCGGAATACGTATGCCATAGCAACAGGCATAACGAATCCACCGCCTAAACCTTGAAGGATACGGAAAACAATCAACAACTCCGCGCTGTTCGGTGTAGCACATAAAACCGATGCTACAGTGAAAAGAACAACAGAGGTGAGGAATACGTTCTTCGCCCCAAATCGGTCTGATAGCCACCCCGCTAGTGGAATGACGGCCGCAGTCGCCAGCATATAGCCTGTTACGGTCCATTGAATGGTAGGTAAATCCGTTTTAAAATCGATGACCAGCTTCGACAATGCTACATTCATCGCAGTTGTGTCGAGGATAACCATAAATATACCCGATATGATGGCGATGAGCGGTACCAGAATACTCGTAATCTTAAACTCTGGCTCCGCTGTGCCAGAAGTTATTGGTTGACTCATGTTGTGTTCCTCCTTCACAATATGTATTCCATCGTGCTACAATAGTAACGGACAATTGTCCGCAACATCATATTACGGACAATTGTCCGTAATGTCAATTATTTCTTTTGTTAAGATTGTTCTTCGAGGAGGAGCACATATGAAGCAACCAGATACCAATGAGAATTCATTATATTGCCAAGATATGAAAGAAATTCCACCTTGCGGTCGACGAGAAGAACGTGATTCGGAGTATCGCCGGCGTATTCTTACGTCTGCCAGAAGTTTGTTCGAAACCAATCAAATTGAATCCGTTACCATGCATCAGATTGCCAAAGAGTCGGGCGTGGGACAAGGCACTCTCTATCGCCGCTACGCCCATATTGGCGAGGTTTGCAGCGATCTGCTTCGTTCCACAATAGCCCAGTTTCTTACTTCTCTTGAAGAGGGTCTTGCAGATCAAGGTCCCGAGGTAACATCTATGAGCCAATTGTCGGACACGATCATTCGAATCATTGATTTTGTGGACGATAAAGCCTCTTTGCTTTCCGTCATCAACACAATGTACACCGAAAAACGAAGCTTTTATTTACACAAAAAACCTATTTATATCCGACTTCACAGCCTTGTTGCTCCTTTAATCACTCGTGCTGTTCAACAAGGGGAAATTGGACAGATCGATGTCGCTTTGACAGTTAACACAATTCTCGCATCCCTAACGCCAGAACAGTACTTGTATCATAGAGAAATTCTGGGCTATAGCAAGCAGCAATTTGTTGATGGCATTTGCCGACTCTTCGTGAAAGGAATATGAGCCCATGAGAATAGATATGAATCCTAGCCAGCTCACCTTCTGGAAGAAATATATGGCTAAAGCGAAGCTTGATTTATCCTATGCTGCTTACACCAAGGTATTGAAATCCTGGAACGATGCGAACGCTTCTTGTCCGTTTAATCGCTTATATTTTATTATCGAGGGAGAAGGCTTTGTAAAAGTTGGGGATCAGACCTATTATCCGAAACCAGGTGAACTTTATCTGCTTCCAGCGGGGAGTGATCAAGCTTATGGTACTATAAACGATCACACTTTCGGAAAATACTGGTGTCATTTCACGGCCAAAATCGGGGATTTGGATCTGTTTCAGATTTTGCAAACATCCGCTTTCATTACGATCAAAGATCCAGAAGCTTTGCAAAAAAAATTCGAACAACTGATAGCCTATCATAAAAGTGAAGAGTTAACTTCCGCCTTTAGAGTCAATGCGATTATAAGTGAATTCATTGCCGATTTCATTGAACAAACTGAAACTGTCAAGCTGAACTTGGCTTCTACCCCTACTTACGAGAAAATGAATAGTGTGTTGCACTATATGGAACAGCATATCGCTGACAACGTATCCATAGATACATTATCCCAAATTGCACACTATCATCCTAACTACTTTATTAATGCTTTTAAACAGTTTACGGGTTATTCACCGATTCAATATATGAACCATTTGCGCTCGGAAAAGGCCAAGGATTTACTCATGATGTCGGAATTAAATGTTTCACAAATCGCCGATTCGCTGGGCATGGAATTATCGTATTTTTCCCGCATGTTCCGAGAACAAACGGGTTTCACACCAACTTCTTTCCGTGATTTGAAGCCGAAAATGATCGATTACAACGAAACGATGTTGAAATGAAACATGGAAACAACGCAAAAAGGGCAAAAGTTAATTTGCCCTTTTTCTAAATCTACTTTACGCGTTTACGGATAGAACGAATTTGTCTTTGTCGTTGTCGGGCACCAGCGGGAATTAAGCAGAAACTTAATCAGCGTATTCTTAGCCCGCTCCGAACCGATATAATTCAGAGATTCCGCAGCATGAGCACGAACATATCTGTTCTCATCATCCAATGCTATTTCCAACTGAGGCACAGCAGCTTCCGCTTGAGAGCCTAATCGTGACAAGGACAAACTTGCCATGAAGCGAACTTGCGCGTTCTCATCTTGTAAGCATCTACCTAAGCTTGATACGATCTCATTCAGCGGTGTGTTCATGAATCCAAGTGCATCTACTACGGCGCAGCGAACCCGATCAGCTGGATGTTCGAGCAGCTTAATGAAGGTAGGAACGGCTTCTGCCGCTAAACCTCTTAATTCACCAAGAGCAAATATCGCATGTGTAACGATTTCAATATTCTCATGATGCAAAGCTACAAGTAGTCCTTTAACTGCCTCGCTTCCAGAAACTGATAATCCATAAGCGGAAATTCGCGATACTTGTTTATTCTCGCTATTTAATCCTTCGAGTAAAGCGTCCACACCCTGCTGCCCTCTACGTGCCAGATCATAGGCTGCATTGATCGCTAGCGGTTCAAAACCATCCAACTTAGCGGATAACTCTTTAATTTGATCCGGATCAGATGCAGCTGTTCCTGCCAGACTGCCGATTTTGCCAGACAGCCAGTTCCAGGTTTCTTCCCACATCAAATCATGCTCGGCTATTGGCAAAAGCAAGTTGGCTGGCTTCCTCCATGCTGCCTCTTGATTATTCCAACTAGGTGCTTGCGGCAGCTCTGTACGCATGAATTCAAACTTCAGCATGTAGCGCGGCTCTCCTAACACATTAGGTGTGGAACGATGCCAAATATCATAATGGATCAGCGCAAAGGTACCCGCTTCCCCGCTTGCTAAGACTTCCCCTTCGTGTTCACTCGATTCAAAAGTCCGAGTCTGGTAATTTTGTGTGCCTGGCATAACACCTGTCGGTCCTAATTCCACTGGTGTATCCTGTGGGAAATACATAATCATTGCCCAATTGGGGTGATGATTGCGCATTCTGTCATAGCCCCAATAGCTGTCCTTATGCCAGCCTCCAGCCGTTGCTGAAGCATTGAAATGTCCATGTCTATGTGCGTGCATCATATAGTTCTGGCCTAATACGCTTGTTAATGCACCTGTCACAACAGGGTGATCGAATACTTTTTGCAGCTCACGAATGCGGGGTAGTAAATTATTGCCGGGGTTCCCCTCTTCCGCATAGACCGTGTTTAATTGTGCTAAAAGATTGCTGTGAAACTCACTCGAAAAGTCGGTTTTGAGTATTAAACATCCGTTTGTAATAAATTCTCTCATTTGCTCATCAGTCAATAATAAAGGTGTGTTTTCCTGCATGGCTGTTAGCCTCCTTGGCTTTGAATGAATGCGATAACAATGACCTTATTATAAGAAAGATGTCTCTGACTAAAAATAGACGATCTTAATCAGAGCTAGCACAAAACTAAGATGGACTGTAGAGTTTTTTTAAAACTGAGACTTTTGCTTGCCCAACCCATGCTTTCAGTTCATAACTGTATATCTCTTCTATATTGGTATAAGATTATCGCATATCATCATTAACCTGCATGCTTAGGAAGTGAGTCAGCCCATGACATACCCTCAAGATTTAATGGAAAAAACACCACCCTGGGATAGCAGCTATCCCTTCCGTTTTTACCGAAACCGACCGCAGACGACCGCTAAAGACGATAACATTCTGTATCTTCACTGGCATGAACATTTCGAGATTATTGATATGCAGGTTGGCAAAGCGATATTTCATATAGATAGCCGTCCTTATGAGGCACACGCTGGCGACCTGTTGATCGTGCCCGCTGGAGCTTTGCATGTTGGCTATAATGCAGCAGATGAAGCAATGGAGTATGTCGCTGTCGTATTTAATGCTTCCTTGCTGCGAGTGATGCATCCGGATCCCGTGCATGAGCGGTATATCCTTCCATTTCTGGACGGGCGAGTTTCAATGCCTGCCAAACTATTTGCCGAGGATGAACTTGCTGCCCCTTACCGTCGACTCATTCGTGAATCTACGGCCGAATTTGAGAATCAAAATGCCGCTTACGAGCTCGTTATCAAACATAACTTTCAGCTGCTTTTCGCTCTGCTATCTCGACAATATTTACCGGAGAAGTTTATAGATAAACCTGCTCCTACCCGTCATTCAGAATCTTTCAAGCCGTTGATCCAGCATATAGAATCCCATATTGCCGAGCCATTATCGGTTGAACAGGCCGCACGGATGGTGAATCTGAACCCTTACCATTTTTGCAAAACGTTCAAGAAGCTAACCGGACGTACCTTCGTAGATTATGTGAACTGGCTCCGAATCAACGAAGCTGATCGTTTACTACGTGAAACCGAATGGACAGTAACCGAAATCGCCGAGCGAATTGGCTGCGGAAACGCTAACTATTTTACGAAGCTATACAAGAAATATAAGAGTTTCCCGCCTTCTGACGTTCGGCGAAAACGGGAATCCACTATGAAGTCAGTCCCCCCATTATCTTAGTCTTGTGCTAACATGCGTGAGAAAAGTCTCTATTCAATGCATTCATCTTCCTTTTATAAAAACTCTAAGCACAAGCTTACGAAGCAAGTTTTCTTGCGAAAACTCTAAGTGCTTATTTGAGGAGGGATCTAATGTCACATGACTTCATTCACAGGACAGATAGTCTTGTCATGAGCGAAAAGGACCATGTTGCAACCGTGCTGCGCGATATTCCGAGCGGTGAATCTATTCATTTCTATAAGGGCGCAAGTGTGCAAGCGCTATCATTACTTGCATGCTGGGGGCAGTATTGTCATCGGTGAGACGACGGAAATCATAGGCGCTGAAAACATTCTGGCCAGCCGCTGCAATTCGACGGAAACGAGTGATAAGCTTTACGAAGCTATTCAGCGATTTGAAACAGAGATCGAGCGCATGGGCGCCGATATGCGCGGCGGTAATCCAAGTCCTGGCAACATTGCTGGTGGACTTTCTACGATTGAGGAGAAATCACTCGGCTGTATCAGCAAATGCGGCACGCACCCCATTCAAGATGTGATTGGTTACGCTGAGCATGTTCCAGAGCATGGCTTATACTTTATGGATTCACCGGGAAATGACATCGAATGTGTGTCCGGTATGGCTGCAGGCGGCGTGCACTTAGTCTGCTTCACGACGGGTCGCGGAACGCCAACCGGTTCAGCTGTTGTCCCCGTGATCAAAATTACGGCAAACAAATTCACCTACTCAAATATGGAAGACAATATGGATGTGGATGTGAGCAGCATGCTCGCTGGAACATTAAATTTGGAGCAAGCAGGCGAACAAATCTGGCAGGAAATTTACGAAGTAGCTGAAGGCAAACTGACCAAGGCAGAAATTCTAGGTCATCAGGAATTCAGCATTAACCGTATCGGTCCGAGCTTATAGATCCAATTACGATGCAGATGTCAGCCTGCCGGACACTAGGCACATTTTCACCCCTACAAAACGGCAGGCATCACATAAGCATATATGGCAATAAAGTGGCAGCTGCTTCCCGCAAGCACAAACAAATGCCAAATGACATGGTGATATTTTAACCTTCGCCAAAGAAAGAATGGCACGCCAATGCAGTAAAAAGCGACTCCGACCATTAACCAAGCTAGAGCCATAGAGGGAAGAAGTTCACTTAGCGGACCGATTAATGAAACCATGAGGGCACCCATCAACAAATACATAATCAGGCCCCAAGGCATAAACCGCTTAATGATCAAATGAACATAGCGCACGCCTCCGAAAGCTAGTCCCCATATCAAAAACAGCAAAGTGTATCCAAGAGTTCCTTGCAAAGTAATCAGTAGGAATGGCGTATACGAACCCGCAATGGCAATAAAGATAGCTGAATGGTCCATAACTTCAAAGCGTTCGCCCCACTTCTTCGAGCGTGAGCAATGCAGCAGGGTCGAGGACAGATATAGCAGGCAAAAGGATGCCCCATAAATCAAATTGCTAATGATATAGGCAAGATCTTCAAACAGAACGGAACGTTGTAAAAGTAAAAAAAGACCGAAGGCACTTAGCGCCGCGCCCAAGCCGTGGCTTATTGCGTTTAGCCGTTCTTCCCTCAGAGCTAATCTGTCTTCCATTCGTAGGCTCACTCCTTTCTGCTTAGCCCCTAGTTTTTCCTAATGGTTAGCCTTGTATGTAATCACTCTGCCCTGTTTATGAGCACAAAAAATGGATCCCGGCATCATGGCCGAGATCCATTTTATTTATTTCTTCATCGCCTTTTTAAATAGACAGTAAGCTCCAATCTATGGGTATATGCGAGCAGCAGAAAATTCCCTAACCAAACCCAAAGGATCGCACTCGAATAATCCCTCATATACAAATAAATACCTACCAGCAGAAAACCGACTACAACCTGTAAGCCGTCTGCCTCTGTCGATGTAGACTTTCCTCTGTTGATCACCTTGATTGCACTTAGTAAAATGGCCAAAACCACGGCAAAAGCAAGAGAAACTTCAAAGCTGGACAATGCACTCCATACGCCGAAGGTCACAGCGATTGCTTTGCCTCCTTTCCCCTTAAGGAATGGAGAAAAGGCATGCCCGATAATCGGAGCCAGTGCAATGGAAATCATTGAGTACCCTTGAATCCTTTCATTCCCTAATACAAAAAGAAGGATAAGGTATCCTTTTAAAAAGTCGAGAATAATACCAACTACACCAATCTTATAACCAGCTGCTTTCCATAGATTTAGAGCCCCCGGATTCCCGTCACCAACCGTCTTCAAGTTTTTTTGGGCAATTAGGCCAAGCCAGTAAGAAAACATGAAAGATCCTGATAGAAAGGCACAAACCGTCCAAACAATGGTCATTGCCCCCTCCTGCTTCCTACTTTGACGTGCCGTCCTTTCCATGACACATGTCCAAGGAATACGACCTGATAAACGGAATACAGCATGACAAAGATGAAAAATAGCGTGGAGAGAACATGCAAAATAGGCATAATGATTCCAAACATACCGACATGTTTAATGAAATAAAACAACTGAAGCATGTATAAGAGATATCCGATGAAAAGTGGTAGCGCCCACGAAGTGTTGATAAATAGGAAGAAAGTTTCTGAAGCAATTAGCCCGACAACCCAAATGGCAACAAGGAGGATCGTGCCCGGACTTAACGTTGACGTGCTCAGGACTGCTCCTTTACCGAAGCCTTGAACCTCGCTCTTGATCCCTTGTGGATACATACGAAAAGAAACCAGGCCTCGCCCGATAAAATTCGTCACTTGAATCCCGGCATTCCTATAGGAGGCCCCAAGGTTCAAATCATCCAACATCTCCGACTTGATGCCTTCATGTCCCTTGATTTTCTCATAATCCTCCCTAGTCGTTAAGATGCAGGAGCCATACAGACCCTTTTTCGGATTTTTCTTTTCAAAAGGAGATGTAAAAGCGAATACACCAAGCACATTAAAGATCAACGCCAGTCTTTCCACAAACTTCTCCGTATAATGGAAGGGAACGACAGAAACGACGCCTCCCGCTTTATTTCTCGCCTTAACCAGTGCCTCCAGCGCACGTGGAGCTAAGCGAATATCCGCATCAAGAAAGGCAATTAGATCACCCGAAGCATGCAAATATCCGTTCCATACAGCCCAGTTTTTACCCGTCCATCCCTGCGGGAGACTTGTGTTGCTAATGACAGTAACCCCGTAACTTTCAGCAATTTCCTTCGTATCGTCCTCCGAAAAATCATCAACAACGATAATTTCAAAGGGTTCCAAGGTTTGTACCTTGAGTGCATGGAGGAGATGAGGCAAATTGAATGCTTCATTCCTGGCAGGAATAATGATTGACAGCTTCACTTTTTCAGGACCTTTTTCCTGACGGACAGTGATCACATTTTTTCTAAATAACAAGAAACCACATAGACACCCGATGACAAATAATACATATATCGCCACCCTCGAACCCCCTCCTTCGATTCCCTCATAACGGATGGATGAAAGTGCTGCCCTTACAATATGGAGAACAGGTTGTATTGATATATATGTGCTCATCAAGCGAACATTTCCGCAATTGTGTTATAATGTTCAATATCAAATTACTGGAGGCACAATGGCATATGAAAATATATTTATCCTCTCCTTCGATGGCGAAGGAATGGAAAATGTTTATGTAGGCGCAGATGAGGAGAAAGCACTTTCTCTGAAGCCGACTGACTTTGAAAACTGCGAGGCCCTTTTCGTAGAGATTTGGGAAGATGGGGAGAAAACCGACGATTACCGCTTAGAATAACTAGTGATACATACTTCCAAAACAAATAATAGAAAGGCGGATATAACATGGTCCATGCGTTTACCATCCAGCCCGCTTCGTATAATACTTTCGAAGACGAGACTGAGCAGCTCGAACAGTGTAAAGAATGGGGCTTGCTTTCAGAGAAAGCAGCGAAAACAAAGGCTTTTTTCTACAAGGGGAATGGATTGAATCTGCCATGCGGCATTGTTGGTTTTGTGGATAAAATGACCGCTGTCATTGAATTCGACAACAAGCAGCTGCACTGCATCCACCCCTCCTACCTGAAGGAGATGCAAGCTGCCAATTACAGCCAGAGGGGTGCAGGTTCCGCTGACTCCACAGAGGCGGAAGTCTTAGAACTTGAGACTTTGCAAGAAGATGCTCCAGCTATCGTGGAAGCTAACGTAGAAGCTAGTACTGAAGAGCTTGAAGTTAAAAAAGTCCCTAAAGAGCCGAAAAAAGAAAAGGCTAAAAAAGAAAAAGCTCCAAAGCTTCAACTTCCCGAAGAAAAAGTGAAAATGATAGCTACAGTCAAGGAATTTACAACGGTACCGAACAATTTCTCTGATACGGAAGATGAAGTCATTATCTACGAAGCTGTTTCCATGATCGAACCAGAGATGGAAATCGGCGAAGCCTGGTCCAGCCACAGTGCCACACTTAAGAAATTGGAACTGGAAGTCGGGGACAAGCTCTCGTTCGAATGTAAGATTGTTGCGAAGAAGCTCTCAAAACATCCCGTGCCTTACAAAATCAATAATCCTGCTAAAATGCAAAAGGTAACATCCTGACCTGATAGTTTGAAAACTTGTAAAGTTGTACTTTGTACACCTTTATTGAAACCATTTAGCGTTATCCCAGCTAATGTTGTATTGAATACAACAATTCCAACCCAAAATGGCCATTTCGCATGAAATAAGACTAGAGATGTTGTATGAAATACAACATCTCTAGCCTGGCCGGCAGAAATCAAAGAAACTGTTGTACGCAGTACAACTTTCCGCAAATACCAAGGAAATGTTAATCACTTTGAATCACATTGCTACTTCTCCGGGGATGAGAAGTCCATTTCGGCTCTCTCAGCATACAATGGGCGGTTAACAAGCATCCTTCTGGCTCTGAGAAGTCCTTTTTGGGCTTCACATCAACACTTTGCTACTTTTTCGACGGTGAGAAGTCCATTTCGGCTCTCTCAGCATACATTTAGCGGTTAACAAGCATCCTTTTAGCTCCGAGAAGTCCTTTTTGGACTTCTCAGCAACACTTTGCTACTTTTTCGACGGTGAGAAGTCCATTTCGGCTCTCTCAGCATATATTGGGCGGTTAACAAGCATCCTTCTGGCTCCGAGAAGTCCTTTTTGGACTTCTCATCAACACTTTGCTACTTTTTCGGCGTTGAGGAGTCCGTTTCGGCTCTCTCAGCATATATTGGGCGGTTAACAAGCATCCTTCTGGCTCCGAGAAGTCCTTTTTGGACTTCTCATCAACACTTTGCTACTTTTTCGACAGTGAGAAGTCCATTTCGGCTCTCTCAGCTTACATTGGGCGGTTAACAAGCATCCTTCTGGCTCCGAGAAGTCCATTATGGACTTCTCAGTAACACCAGTGAGAAAGACGTAGGAACAGAGTTTTCAATCTATTTGCCTATGATCTAATGCCTCAACTTTCTTCTTGCTTCTAGCTCCTTCTTCAAGGCATGCTCAACGGATTCTGCAAGGATATCGAATTTCTCTGCAACGGTGTACGTCAGGATCTTTCCACAATGGATGCAGCGCTGTATTTGAATATCTGTGACTTTCGAACAATTTGTGCATTTAATCATCGTATGTCGTCCACCTTTGTAATTATCATACCTCCATTATACACATATACATCAAAAAGCCACCTATTTACCTACCCAAGTGAACACCCCAGGTGACACCAAGACTAACCAGATACTTACGGTAAGCGATGCTCATATACCTAACCTAAAACAATCGAGCGAATTAATATGAATTCATTTATAATGGATGTATATCCATACAAAATGTCAACTTCAGGCAGGTGAAAAGCAGTGTCCTACATGGATATACCCTATAGCTTAGGAGAAAAGTCAGTCGTTCCCCTTTGCAAGTTTATTTCCATTTGGAAGGTACAGGCCAACGACACCTATCAAGTAACTAAAAGTGCTGGATTTGCTACACCCGGGCTTTTTATTACTTATGAAGGAAATGGTGTCATCACCCTAGCCGATGACCGATACGACTTGTACCCTGGCTCCTTTTTCTTCGTTAAAGAAACAGTTCCATGTACTTACAATTGCGAAAATAATAATTGGAAATTTTATTTTATTGACTTCAGCAGCTTGGACATGGCTCACTTTCTCAACCTTCCTGTTGGAGAAATCTTATCCACTGCGAAGTTAAGCGAAGCCCTTCAATTATGCGAAAAAATCATTGAAACCCTGATCGCACAACCAACTGGTTATGCTTATTCCGCCAACATCCTACTACAGGAAGTGCTGCTCCTTTTTGCAAGGGAACAGTCGTTTTTGGCTGCTCCCAACCATAACGAAATGGACAGAATCCTCTATTTCATTCATAAAAACTTGAACAAGCCTATCCAAATCGATGAGCTTGTGCAAAAGAGCGGTTTGTCACGCACCTACTTCTTCGCCCGTTTTCGTTCCATGACCGGACATTCACCAAGCAGCTATATGCTAAAATTAAAATTAGAGTCAGCCAAAGTTTCTCTTGAAACGACTAATTTGCCTATCAAGGAAATAGCAGCTGCTCTGCATTTCTATGATGAGTTTCACTTCTCAAAGCTCTTTAAAAAGCACTATGGTATGCCGCCCAGCGTTTTTCGCCAAAAATAAACATTATTATCACTTCATTTATCGTGACCTCGCGGTTTTTTACCGCTCCACCTTTCATCAACCTTCTCATTGACCGATTGATATCTCGCATCTACGCTGATCCGATATTGGTTCGTCGTATTTTCAAGCGAACAATGCAGCAAATACATGCCGAAGATGAGAACATCGCCTGCTTCAAACGTTGTTGTAGCCCATTTTCCGCCGAATTTTTCCGTAATAACCAGCGGGTCGTCGGTGTAGTGCCCAATGCCGTCACGATCTGAATCCTTCGTCCCGTACGACTGTTTCAAATCTTCGAAACGATGAGATCCAAGGCAAATGGCAAGTCCTCCCATTTCATAGGATACATCCCCTAGTGGCGACCAAACCGTATAGACTTTCTCTGTACCTCTTCCCATGTAAACAATGTCATAATGAGCTCCAGTAAAATCACCCTTGCCTACCGCCCTAAGCCATTTGTAATGATACGTAAGCGAGGGTTCTCCCAGGAGTTCATCAAAAAAACGCATGATATGATCCCCGTTTAAAACATTAAGTAAAGCCGGCAGATCCTCATTCGTCCCCCCCATGAAGATGCTCTTGCTGCCATCAGCCATTCTGCCTTCTTCCAATAGAGTATCGCGATCGAGCTTCCCCATCTGTCCCATTTTCTCTAAAATACTCGTGCGTGCATGAAGCACCTTCGCTCGGTCATGGAATCCACGGATGAGTAAATATCCGTCTTCCTCCATCCGCTCGCGCAGCGCCACCACATCATGAACAATCTCGTTTGAGCTCCTCAGCTCTGTCAAATGTGGACCACCCAACTCCAACTCGCGACTTCCTACTTTCACCAACATTTGCACACACACTCCTCTGCGTAATTGACTTATAGCTTAAGTGTAGGTCAAATCCAGTCGTTGAACCATGGATGATCGCATTTTGTGCATGTATAATCGTACATTTTTAAATGTGTGTAAAAGAAACGGCTGCTTGCATGAAAAATTCCAATATTTTATGATTGTTCCAAAAAATAAAAGAGCCGAATGGATCGTTCTCATCCACTCAGCTCTTAGGGTTTATTTTACAATAATTTGTATAACGTCACTTACCGTTGTTCCATTTCCATTTATAAACTCACAGCGATATTGATAAATGCCAGGAACTTTTCCCGAAATTTGTGTAATTGCCGATTGGGCATTTGGTGTTTGTGAAGATAAAGATTGCGTTTTAATAAGTTCGCCATTTTCATATAATCGATATTGTGCTGCGTTCGTGCCCCACCACATATTAGCAGTAATGGTATAGGTCCCATCTTGATCCCAGTTGTCGCTGGACAACACAGGTTTGCCAGGATTCGCATCAGCCACGGTGACGGTGTGTGGATCACATGAAGTCGTTCCATACAAATTCGATAACACACATGTATACACATAGGTTCCGTTTGGCTTACCTTGAATAGGAATAATGGAAGTCTGGGCTGCTGGCGATGCATCGGCCAGTGACTTCGTTTGGATCAATTGGCCATTCTCGTACAACTTATACAGTGAGCCATTGTTTCCCCACCACATATTCATCGTAACCTCATAATTGCCATCATGTAAGCCTGTCGCAACACCACTATTATTCGAAAGTGTCGGTTTACCTGGCACCCCATTTGCAAGCAGTGCCGGACTGACGGAATGCCGTTCGAACTTGACTGCATCAGCCCTCGTATAGATCATATCGGCAGGAAGAGTTGACGGATCTACAGTTGTCGGAGTCTCCCTTGTTAAACGAACATACTCGCTGCCGTCTCCTGCAAAGTCGAACGTTCCAAGATTAACCCAACCCGACGAGCCGACCGTCGCATCGATATACGTGACCTCGGTAACCGACTGATGCTTCACTTCCACTTTGACGTGATTATCGTTTGCCGTCGTATGGACGAGCTTGTAGATGGAGACCGAATATCTCCCCTCTGGAAACTGGGCCTTCCACGTCGCCGATGATCCTTGAACTGTAGAGTAACGGGACTTAACACCAATTTTGTATCCGGCTAAATTGCTTTGGCTCCAAGACCCTGCCGTAGCGTATAACCCGGTCGTATTCGTGCTGTCGACAATAACCGTCAGGTCCCTGATCGTTATTGTCAAAGGTGGTGTTGTTAAGGTCACACCGTCCATCGTTACCGTGGCCCACACCGCGATGTGATCCGTGGCTCCATCGAGGCTTTGAAGGGTCAACAAACCGCTGCTGTCCACTGCAGCCAGATCGGTTCTATCAACGAAATACTGCACATTTGCATGTGTAAGATCACCGATCAGACCGTTGTCCAAATAGCCGGTTACGCTCAGTTGAGCAGCTTGAGTCATCTGCAGTTCGTCCCGATCCGACATAATGGCCACAGACTCTAATTGCTGCATTCTATTCGGGTCCACCCACATCACCGCATCGGCAACTACCCGTGACTTATTGGCCTTGTTGGTTAATTCGACATACCCACTATCGCCTGCTGCAAAAGGATAAGCTCCCAGGAACACCCACGTCCCATTGGCCGTTGATTCATCAACGGTAACCGTCTCGGAACCCCCGCTATAATAAACGGTAAAAGAGGCATTCGTTGCCCAATTTTCACTCGTGGCGGTGATTTGCGGAAGCTTGTAATACACGCTATAAGTGACACTTCCCGGCAGCTCCGGACGCCAGAGAATCTTGCTTGTCGCTGTACCTGTAGTCGATTTGGCATACACATAGTTATCGTAGTAATAGTCATTAGCCGTGGTATCCCGTATCCAGACGCCTTCTGTCTCCGCCTCCGAATTATCAACAATGATGGATGACCCCTCCTGCCACTCGGGTTGGACCGGCGTTACCGTTACCTGATCAGGCAGATATAGCGTCCGCTTGCGGGTCTGTTTTCCGTCCGATTCCACATAATAAGTGAAAGTTTGGGATAAATCGTTTACCCTTATCGACCATTCCATCGGATATATCGTATCTGGAACGGTCGTGTATGTGGCCCCGCCATCCAAGGAGTAATGGATCGTCGCCGGTTTCGTCGTTTTTGCCTCCACGTAAGCATCGTAGGACGTTTCGTCGGGCTTGACGATTAGCATACCTTTAACAGCATCTATTGGACTGTGAACATCGAAGAAATAGCTTGCATCCGATGTATCGGCCGTTCTGAGCTGGTGCAGCGGCACATCAATGTTGAGTCCCTCCACAATGATAGCGGTTATTCCCTTGCTTGAAACCGTGGCCTGAATGATTCCGCCTCTCATAACCGCTTGCTCTGGTGTGCCATTATCGCGGATGATGGTTACGGTATAATCTTGCGCCGGATTGAACCCGATGATTTGAGCATTCAATTCGATCGGAGTCTGTACTTCAGCAGTTGATTCGTTGCTTAATCCGATGTAGAACTTATTCCCGCTCTCCCCTGTTATCCAGTTCAATTGCGGATGGTTGGTCTTGATAATCCCTTTGGGCATCCAGAGCCAAACGTTCGAATTGCCGTAGAATTGACCTGGTTTATTCCCGTAGAGGTGATATTTGAACCATAAAAAATTAGTTTCGAATACGGAAGGGAATGTAATACTCCCATTCGATTTCAGCGATTGTTCGCTGATCAGATAATCCATCGTTTGCCCGAGCTGCGCCGGCATATGGTGATAATAGATGGATGTAGCCCCGCTTGGACCTTCCAGAGGAAAATCCGGTTCAAGTTGACTAACGGCGAAGCCTTTATAGTAATAACCTGGATAGCTGGAATATCGTCCGATGACCGCATTATGAGCGATATCCTGCAGCAGTTTATTGCCTGTATAGAGCGACAATCTCAGCATGAATGGAGCCTCCTGCGCATTCATCCGATAATAGCCGGTTGTACTTCCCGCTTCAAACGTCAACCCGTTGGGTGAAACAAGCCAACTTTCCGCTTGTACACCCCCGGCTACATCTTCTGGGAGCTTGCTCCTAGGATAATCGTATTTACCGCTTGCCGGCCAATGGAATGACTCCGCGTAATTATACGTCTCCGGCTGCGGAATCGTAACGGTGCCTCCGGGAACCGGACGAGCAACGAACATGGTAGCGTACTGTTTGGCTTCCTTGTAAGCGGCATTCAAGTATTTGGGATCCTTCGTTTCCTCGTAAAGCTCCAAGATCTCCATCCATAGCTTGCTATAATAATAAATAAACTCATTTTTACTCACATTCACGGATTCCGGGGTATCGATATTCTGAGTGATATAGCTGTCGGCTGCAGCCTTGGCAGCCTGTAAATATTGCGCTTCCCCCGTCATACGATACATCATCAGGGGCTGAATGACAGGACCCCGATCTTTCTGATCAGGATTGCGCACAAGGTACTCTTGCTGCCCTAGCGCTTGAATTCCAGCCGAAGTGCCCATCATTTGATTGACAGCAGCTACGCTTGAAACATCGAACGGCAAGGTTGCCATTTTCCATAACGACGGCACGCCGTATACGGGCTTCTGCGTCGGCGACCAACCGATACCATTTCGCGATACACCGTACTGGATGGACGGCAGCGCTCTCGTATCGTAAAGCTGGTCGTCTCCGGTCAAGTAGTAAGCCCCTAGAAGAACCGCATTCGATGTTGTTCGAACGCTATCCTCGTTCTCGATGTCAATGAAGCCCTTGGCTCGATTCCACCACCCGCTGGGCGACGGAACATAATTAACAGAGTCGTCACCCTGCGGCTCTATCTTGAGCAGATCGATCATATTGAACATCGCATCCGTAAGCGACTGATCGGCGACATTTTCCCGGTATGCGGAATAACCGTATTCATTACGTATAATATCCTCGTAGGCATCATACAGACTGCTCCGTTGTGCGATCAATCCCATATGAAACTGGTACGTGCTTTCTGCGGTCATTTGCGAATAAGTCCCTAGTTGAGGAGCATAAAGGATCGGCTGCACGCTGCCCTCGTTGTTGACAAGACTCATGCCAAGCCGTTGTTTCGTAACGCCTCCCGTCGGTTCAAATTCGACCGGAAGCTCTTCCGACGGTGCAAATACGCCATACGTCAAAGCGTTCCCTGCACCGTCATTCTTTTCAATCAGACTCATTGGAGCGCTCAGCTCCCTTAAGCTTGTTGATTCTACAGAACCTACCATTTTTGCATGCGACCTGAAACCATTCAACACTTCATTGATGCCAGTGATTAATTCTGTTGTGAAAGACTGATAGCCGATCACATAATTGCCATCCCGGCGAGGTGTAAAGGCGAAGGAAACATCTGGTTTATCCCCTGACATGGACCAGTTCACTTGTAAATCGTAATCGCTTCCATGCAAAGAATCGGTTAATACTGCAGTATGGCTATCAGGGAAATTGATCCCGTCGAAAGTAATCCAGCGTTTGTTCATCGTATCGTAGTAATTGGTTCGACTCCCCGCATTCCCATCCAATAAGACCCATTGTTCTTCAAGTCTTTCCGCCGTATTATTGATTGGCACCCAGTTCCCCGTATCCGTGTCCTTGTAGAACAGATCACGAACGATGGATTTGCCTCCATCCCAAGTAGCTTCATAGAAGGTCGCCTTATAGTTTGCGTTTTCGATGCTGCCTTTTTCCGTATAACTGAGATTCGCCAATGTGCGGCTGCGCAGCGGAGGCAACGGTGGGGCCTGCTGCTGGATATTTCCTTCGAACTTGACGCTATCTGCCCGCGTAATGATGGTGCCCGTCGTAGGTTGCGTTCGAGTCAGCCTGACAAATTCGGTATCATTACCACTGAAATAATACTCCCCCAAATCAACCCATCCGACAGATGGGCCCGAAGAGGGCCTGAGATCCATAAACATGACATCCGTAATCCCATTGTGCACAATTTCGATTTTTACATTACTATCTGCTTTATCCGCCCAATTAAGCTTGTAGAACGATATTCTCGCCGTTCCTGCTTCCAACCGCGGATTCCATGTGATGCTTCTTCCCACAGCATCCGTATATTTGGAACTGGAATTATTGTATCCCTTCACTCCCGCACTTGTGGTCCAATAAGGAGCGGAGTACCCGTTATTCGCGTTATCCACATCGCTGGTAACGACATCATCAATCGTGATGCTTCCATCATCAATGATGATCGTCTTATGAGGCTCTTTCTGCTGAATATTCCCTTCGAACTTGACCGCATCAGCACGCGTAAGTATCGTGCTGGTGGTGCTGGTAGACCGAGTCAATTTAACGAATTCTTCACCAACCCCGGAGAAATAATACTCTCCCAAATCAACCCATCCCGCAGGAGCGCCGAATGAAGGTCTCAGATCCATAAATAGAACATCCGTCATCCCGTTATGAACAATTTCGATTTTTACATTGCTATCCGCTTTGTCCTCCCAGTTAAGCTTGTAGAACGATATTCTCGCCGTTCCTGCTTCCAAACGTGGATTCCACGATATGGTTCTGCCTGCTGTACTCGTATATTTGGAACTGGAATTATTATACCCCTTCACCCCGGTACTTGTGGTCCAATTGGGCGCCGAGTATCCGTTATTCGCGTTATCCGCATCTGGGGTTACAACCCCGTCGAGCGTGATGCTCCCGTCATCGATGATGATTGTCTTAAACGGGAAGGTCTCCGCATTAGCGGTCCTTATCCCGGATAGGCTTAAAGGAACTATCATCGTCATGATGAGAACGATTAAGAAAAACAGCTTACTTTTTATCATAAAACTCACATCCTTTCCATGATTTGCTTTCAAACAATACGGATTTCAACGAATGAATGCTGGGATCATAGAGCGACCCTCAAATTGATAACGCTTTCAAAATAAAAACCAACCTCCTTTATTCGAATTGTTGTGACGCAGCAATTATCCGTATCGGTCTGACTAGTCCCTACGTCTTTTTTTATCTTAGCATGTCATATAACCGTAAAATTTCTTTAATTTCAAGAATTTCTTATAAGATTTTATGTCAAAAAAGAAACCTACGTCGTATTGGACCGCTCAACTGCAGTCAGATACGATGTAGGTCTTACAATGGAAATAAAGCCGATTTATCAATTATAATGGCGGCTGCACCAGCAACAACTTCCCAAGCTGAATCACCGTTTGCTTGTACCAATCCGGATGCTGCCGTTCATGCTCCAAACTTCGTTCATTGCCACTTGCCTCAAACACTGCCACTTTATCTGTCATCTCGGCATCGATTTCGAAGTGAATTGTATGTTTCCCATTCGGAAGTTCCGGCAAGAAAACATACTGATTCCGATTATGATCGTTAAATGGCGTGAATCGATCGATGAGGAAAGGTTCCCCGTCATCCACCGTTACTTTCAATCTGCCGGAATCGGGTCCCCCGATATCGAACAGCCCGATGTGAGTGCCTTCGAACTGCACCGTGATAGCCTCCCCCGGATCGACCGCTCGCCATAGGCCGGGGAACAACCAATTGTACTCGCGGACCAAAGCAAAATCATCGGGGGTCATATAAGACCATCCTGCCGAAAAATCGGCATGGCCATCCAGCGGCACCATAGCGGCGTACTCCCAAGGATTGGCCGGGACCAAAGGGTCCTGAGGCAAGTTATGTTCGACCCTTCCCAAGCGACCTCGAAGTTCACTCATTTTCTCAAACGACCGGGTGATCGTATCCGTGTAAATCTGGTGCCCTTCGGGAATTGTCGGATGGATCGAATCATGCGTAAAAAAAATAGCTCCGGAAATGGACTCGTCTGCCTTTGAGGTAAAAATAAGCTTTCCCTCCGAAACCAAATGACTGACCGCTACGCCCAGATGAATCGAAGGAATGCCATAATAGTCGGCCACATCCTCTTGCATAAGAGCTCCCTTCTGGTATTCCCCGGACTGAAATCCGACCACATCCCGCTCCTTCAGCGTATAAACGAACAGGATATCGGTAAACCGGCTCCGCTTGCGGATTTGACGGACGATCCCTTCGATCCGCGCTTTGGACTCGGGGACTCCGCCATCGTTACCGACAAATTCAACAAACACTAGATCAGGCTGATGACGCAATACATCCGTCTCCAAACGGGCGCAGCCCAAATCCGATCCAGTTCCGTCAATGCCTGCATTCACAGAGCGAATATCCGCCTTGGGATATTTCTCACGAAGCCATTCAGCCGTCATTACACGGTATCCTTCAGAACGGGTATTACTGCCGCCAAAATAGACTATGGTCACCGTGTCCTCATTTTCCAACTTTTGAATTACATTTGGAAGGCCTTCCCTAGGAAATAATTCCTTCATCGTCACTTCACCTAACCTCACTTATCTTTTTTAGGAGCATACAACTAACATGGTAGTCCTTTTTATCTGAGTTTTTTTACATGATTTCGAGAAAAATTCATACATTTTTTTGCCCCCTAGACCAACAAAGAGAGTGGCAACTAATTGCCACTCTCTTTGTTTATTTACTTGATTAAGCCTGCTTCTTTAAACTGCTTGGTTGCTGTGTCCTTATATTTCTGCATGTCAAACTTGGTATCCAACGTTTTGAGGAAATTATCCCAGTTGGAAAGAGGGTCTTTGCCCGTCATAAATTTGACCAAGCTTTCATTAATGAAACGTTGGCGGTCAGCTGCCAACGTATCGCTCGGGTCTGCAGTCAATATATTCCCGGGCAAAGTAGGCGCCACATATTTCTGGTTGTCATTAAAAGCTTCTGTCGTCTTTGGATTCTGGAAGCTGAAATACTCGGCATCATCGCCACGACGCGCCATTTTATAATGTTCGACCCACTGGTACTTTTCTCTCATATCCTTCGATAACTCGGAGGTTTTGTTTTTGACCTTGCCGTCCACCAGATCCCAATGAATCCCTTTAAGTCCGTAAGCGAAATTCGGGTATGCTTCTTTGTCCGTAAAGAGATATTCCAGCATAGACAAGATCCGAATGATTTTGTCCTTATCCGCTTTCTTGGAAATGGCCCATGAATTGCCTTGGAACGATTTTCTCTCCAATATTTGATCGCCGTAAGGCCCTTTCATTGGAGGAATTACGATCCATTCCGGCACCTCTCCGCCGATTTCTTTCATTTTCTGTTGGGCATCCGGTTCCAGCCTACGGACATCTCTTATCATGAAGCCGACTTTACCCTTATATAACTTTTGGTCCAACAAATCGGGCGTATTCATCGTCACCCAGTCCGGATCCACAACTTTGGCTGTCATCATTTTATTGATATAAGCTAACGCCTCCTTCATTTTGGGATCGGTAAACAGGAACACCGGTTTATTGTCTTTCACTTCAATAGCTGAGGGAGGATTGACGCCAAACATCCACATTAAATAATCGAACCCGTAGGTTTGCAAAGTGCCCTCTTTATTCATACCACCAATGAAGCCATACGTATCGTTCTTGCCATTGCCGTCCGGGTCTTTCTCTGTAAAAGCTTTCATCACTTCGAACAGCTCATCAGAGGTTGTCGGCACTTTCAGATTCAACTTTTTCAGCCAATCATTTCGGAGGAAGAGGCTTCTAACACCATTTACATTATCATAACCTGGAACTGCAATGGTTTTTCCCTGATAGGACACCGCATCCCAGGAGTCTGTACCGAAACGCTTCTTCAATTCGGGAAATTGATCCAGATACGGCGTCAAGTCTGCAAGAACGCCTTGGTCATAATATTGCGCGAGATCAGCCCGGCTCTTCAAGAAGAGCATATCTGGAATATCTCCACCGGCAATGAGCGTATTTAGTTTGGTCGTTGCTTGCCCCGCTTGGGGAATCATCATATCCAGTTCGATATTCACCGCCTTCTCTAACATTTGGCGTTGGACATCTTCTTCACGAGGAGGAATCGGAGCAGCAGCGTTGAAAGTACCTTGGTTAAACATCGAGATTTTCATTTTGTTTGCAAACTGGTTCGGCTTGCCTTGAGAGCTGCTCGAAGCTGTTGGCGTCACTTCTGTTTTTTCTCCACATCCTGACAATACCGCTCCCAACCCTACCATTGCTGTCAGAATAGTTAATGAAATCTTTTTACGTTGCATATTGACCTCTCCTCTTTGCTTTTATATTATCACGGTTTCCCCGTAACAACCTAGGTAAGAATGCCATTTAACCTTTAATCGATCCCATGAGCACACCTTTGGTAAAATGCTTTTGCATAAATGGGTAAACGATCAAAATCGGAACCGTTGTCACGACTACAGCAGCCATTTGCACAGCGAATTTGCTAACCATTCCGGTACTGGCGATCGAATCAGCGCTTTGTGTTGCGACGTTCAGCAAGATGTTGCGCAAGATAACTTGAAGTGGCATTAAGTTGGAATCATTAATGTAAACAATAGCATCGAAATAACTGTTCCAATGCCCGACTGCGTAAAATAAGGAAATCGTGGCAAGGACGGGCAAGGACAGGGGTAAAATGATCCTCCACAACGACTGAAGCTCACTTGCACCGTCTACCCTCGCTGATTCCTCGATTTCAGGAGGCAATTGCTCGAAAAAGCCTTTAATGATCACCAGATTAAATGCACTAATGAGATGCGGTATAATCAATACCCACGGACTGTCTAGCAATCCCAGAGAGCGGATTAACAAATACGACGGAATTAACCCTCCGCTAAACATCATGGTAAACACAATGAATAGTAAAAATGGTTTGCGCCCCGGCAAATATTTTTTGGATAACGGATAAGCCGCCATTACCGTAAAAAACACATTAAGCGCAGTACCTACAATCGTTCGAAACAACGTAATTTTATACGCTTGCCCAATACCATGAGAAATGAATACTTCTTTATAGGCTGTAAAGGTAAAGGATTCTGGTATAATAACAATTCCTTTTCTTAACACTTCCGATTCAGGCGTCACTGAAACAGCAACCACATATAAAAAGGGGAGTAAACAAATTAGGGATAGTAAACAAAGAATGAAATAAACGGCTACTTGCCATACTTTTTCCCCGAATGTCTGATTGATCATACCCAAAACCACCTCACCAAATTTGACCATCGAATTTTTTGGCGAGCTTGTTCGCAGCCAAAACTAAAATAAATCCGATGACAGCTTTAAACAATCCTACAGCAGTAGCCAACCCAATCTTAAGACGCTCCAACCCTTCACGGTATACCCATGTGTCGATAATATCGATCTTCTCCTGGTTAAAGGTGTTGGCAAACATGAATATTTGGTCAAAGCCAGCGTCCAGAATATGGCTTAGTTTAAGGATCAGCATCAGAATAATGACTCCTCGAATGCCGGGTAATGTTACATGCCACAGCTGTCTCCACTTGGAAGCGCCATCAATCCGGGCCGCTTCATATAAGCTCGGATCGATTCCTGCTAATGCTGCAAGGTACAATATGGCTCCCCATCCGATATCCTTCCATATTTCAGATAAGATAATCAGCAGTCTGCCCCAGGCGGGTTCCGTCAGGAAGGAGATCGGTTGGATGCCATTTTCCTTCAAAATCATGTTAAAAAGGCCATCTCCTGGGGCTAGTAATGCCACCATAAGTCCATAAACAATGACCCATGACAGAAAATGGGGCAAATAAGTGATCGTTTGTACGATTTTCTTAAACCATTGGGTATAAACTTCATTGAGAAGCAAAGCAAGTACGATGGGAGCCGAGAAGCCGAATAATAGCTTGTACAGCGAGATGATAATCGTATTTCTCATAATGTCCCAGAAATATACCCCGTTAATAAAATCTTTAAAATTTTTCAATCCCACCCACGGGCTATCCCATAGTCCCAAGGCCAAATTGTAGTTTTTGAAAGCAATAACGATTCCCGCCATAGGAATGTATTTGAATATTGCAAAATACAACAATGCCGGGAATAAAAGAGCATACATCACTTTATACGTTCGTATCGTTCTTATCAAAGATTTCCACTTGGGAGGGAGGGGGATGGCGTCCGCTGCCAATTTCGTTTGCATTTCATCACCTCAACTTTATTTATATTTTTATAATAGCATCCCAAAATCGGATAAATTTCTGTGATTTCTAGAATTTCTTATAAGATATTAAGTAAGAGAGCCTGGGAAAATCCCAATACACTTTGCATGAAAAAAGGAATTCTGATTTTCAAGCTGAAAATGATAAGTACTTTGTTAATTTATTGGAAATGTAAAAATATAGCCTCTCCAACCATGCCCGTAAACTGGAAAGAAGGCTGCCATGTGGCAACCCTTTTTTATCTTGGCTCATGCCATTGAAGCAGTCTCAGCTTACAACCACCGATTCTTTCTAGGCGTGGGATGGCGTTAACGACCGAACCTGCGATTCCGAGCAGTTCCTCCGCAGTAATGCCCGGTCCGCCGCACAGACGCCATGTTTCTCCGAGACCTTCTCGATGGCATCAAGCATCTGACTTGAGCCAAGCAAATGGTTCATTATTCTATTTCCTCCAACCTCGTTAGTGATTGATTACTTACTATTAGTTTTAAAAAGAGAGCCATTTCTTCTCTGCAGCGCGTGAATCGTAGCCGTGATTCCCTTCTCGAAGGCAGTCGCCCGTGCCGGTCCGATCAACCGCTCGTATTTCTCCCCGCTCAAGACAAGCGGCTCTTCGGTCAAATAGAGCATCTCCACGACCTCCTTCATTACAGGCACAGCCATACCGAGCAAAGACAGCCCGACTCTCCCAAGAGGAATGACCGATTTGGCACTACCGCTTGCCTGCTGGGCTATTTGCACGATCTCCCTGCCCGAGATCAAGCCTGCGCCAGGTATATGCCAGTTCAGCCCATAAGCATCATCCCTGCCGGCGAGCTCCGCGATCATGAACGCCGCGTCCGGTAAGTAAACGAACTCGCGGGGGACACGCATATTACCTATGAAGAATGCCATCTTGCCAGTCGCGATCGCTTCGAGAGTAGAGCCCAGATAAGAAGCCTCATTCGCCGTTGGGCCGTAATAATCCGGCAAGCGGACGATCATGACCTTAGCCCGGCTCCACCGCCCATCGAACAGCATCTTCTCGTAAGCGAGCCTAATCTTGCCCTTCTTCGTATGCGGCTGCTTAGGATGCTCCTCGGTCGCCCGAGCCATCTGTCTTCTTCCATAGGGATAAATGCCGTCGATTGCGACTAATTTTATGCTCAGCCGATCTGCGGCCTCCATCACCGATTCACCAAGCGGAATCAGCTTGCTTACCATCTCGTGATATGGTACGTTCGCACAATGGAACAGGACGTCCGCCCCCTCCGAAGCGGAGACGATATCATCCGGACGGAAAGCATCACCTACCGCAATCGTCAGATGCTCTGGATAACCCAGCCTAGCCCTAAGATCCTCCAGTTTCTGACGAGATCTCCCGAATGCTACCGTCCGAATTCCTCGCTTGACCAGCTCTTCCGCAACTGAAGCCCCCGTGCCTCCCGTTGCTCCTACTACAATCGCTTTTTCCATAGGATCCACCTCATTTTATATTTTGTGATTGATCAATCACTAACCCGAAAACAATATAACATCCAGTTATTGATTGGTCAATTACTTTTTTTTAAAAAAATCCGTTATCCTCCTCCTATTCCCTTCAACGAGTATTATTCAAAGTAATGAATCAATTCGTGGCGCTCTCCCAGATATATAAAAAAAGGCCGCAAGCTAGAAGCTCACGACCTTCAATCCGATTGATTTTACACTTTCGATCGGAGCTTTTTCTTAATCCTTGTAGCTAGAATTTCGAGCATGACCGCGAAGAAAAGGATGAAGTAAGTGATAACCCCAACTTCTCTGACGTCATAATAGAAACCGCTGGCCATAAACATGTCAAAACCGATGCCGCCTGCGCCCGCTGCGGCTCCCATAGCAACAGCAACGGCGAAGTTGATCTCGAACCGCATAAATGTCCACGAAATCAGATAAGTGATAGATGACGGAATGACAGCCTGAAAAACGATTTGCCACCAATTGGCACCGCTCGCTTTCAGGGCTTCAATGACACCCTTATCCAGTTCCTCAAACGATTCCGAAAAGGCTTTTACTAAATAGCTGACGGAATGAAACGTCATGCCAATTACCGCAGCAACGCTCCCCAAACCAGCGGCAACCGCAAAAATCAGTACCCAAAGCACGGTAGGAACCGCTCTGATAAAAGTAACGCCACCTTTAATCGTCATCGAAACCAAATTGGAGGATAGATTACGGGCTGCAAACAAAGCCAGAAACAAAGCAATGATGGCTCCGAATAGCGTGGTCAGAAAGGCCAAGCCCAACGTGATAATAACTTTCTGGATCGCCTCTAGGAATGTAAAATGCTTCAAATGCGGCTCAAAAAACATCGTTTTTATTGTCGCAGCTGTTGAACGTATACCGTCAAAAAGGTTGATTTCCTTGTAGTCGAAGGTGGCAAACCCATAAACAGTCAACGCTGCCAGAAGCCCTAAAGTAAGCTGAATGATTAGTGTTGCTTTGCTAAAGGGCTTTGCCTTAATCCGAAGCTGAGGCTTCCTCAGCTGGTCCTCAGCCTCGTTCGCATTTCCGACGAACTCATGGAGTGCCATATTATAGAATCACTCTCCTGACATAATTGGAAACCACTTCAATCAGCATAATGGCAACCACAATCACGATTACGACCAAGGAGGCAGAGCTATAATTCAGGCTTTTGTAATACAAGCTGAACAGAAAACCGATTCCCGTTCCCGTCAAGATTCCGATCAATGTCGCTTGGCGGATGTTGGTTTCAATCATAAACAAGATCCAACTGAGCAGTTGTGGCATGCTCGAAGGAATAACAGATTGAAAGATGATCGAGAAATAAGGGGCACCTGTCGCTCTTAACGCCTCCACCGAACTGCTGCTCACTTCATCAATAGATTCAATGAAGGCTCGAGTCATAAATCCGAAGGAGCCGAAGAAGAGGGCAAAGTAGCCTGTCATCACATTTTGCCCAAAAGAAAACAGAAGAATCATCGACCATGCGGCTACGTCAATATTTCGAAACAAGGTTGCGATTGAACGGCTGATCCAACTTACCACTCCGCCTACCCCCGTCGTATTGGAGCCAAGGATGGCAAATAACAAAGCAAATACAGAAGCTACTGTCGTCGCTGCAATTGATACCAACACTGTTTCCACCAGCGATTCGGCGATTGCAGGAAGCTTCTTCATCGCTTTTTCATTGGGGTAGAAGTTCTGGAAAGCCCATTCAGCTGCTTTGGGAATCGAGGTAAACCCTTTGACCACGTTATATTCTGTTATCATAATAGCGACCACGGTGATCAGAATGAGCAGAGCGTAATACATCAAGGAATTCCTTCTTTTTCTGGCAAAAAAGTTAGCCTGCATGCCGACCTCCCTGATCTGTCACTAACTCGTGCAGATCTGGGCCGTAGATTTTGCTGAGCTGTCCTGTGTTGATATGTGTCGGAGAGCCATCATACACAATGCTCCCCTTATTCACGCCTATGATTCGGTCCGAATATTTCAGCGCCACATCCACCTGATGCAAATTAATAATGACGGTAATCCCCATTTTGGAACAGATGCTGCGCAGGTGCTCCATAATGATTTTGGAAGCATTGGGATCTAAAGAGGCGATCGGTTCATCACACAGCAGCATTTTGGGGTTCTGAACCAAAGCTCTGGCGATCCCAACCCGCTGCTTCTGCCCCCCGCTTAGCTCGTCACAGCGTTTATAAATCTGCTCCTCCAAGCCGAGCATTTGCAGGATGCTGTAGGCATGTCTCTTCTCCTCCTCGGAGTAGAGGCCAAACATGCCGGCCAGAGTTGACTTGTAGCCAAGCCTGCCATGCAGGACGTTCTCAATTACGCTAAGCCGGTTAACCAAATTATAGTGCTGAAAGATCATCCCGATGCGTGTTCTCAGCTTCTTCAACTCGCTTTTCTTGAAACCCATTACATTAGCGCCATCAAATATGATCTCTCCGCTGCTTGCGTCAATCATCCGGTTAATGCACCGAAGAAGGGTTGATTTCCCCGCTCCGGAAGGTCCGATGATAGAAACGAATTCTCCTTCTTTCACAGCGAAGTTAACATTAGATAACGCTTTTGTATCCGCGCCATACTGCTTTGATACCTGCTTGAATTCCAATAACGTTGTCATGGTTAACTCCCTTGGCAGATTAGGTAGACAGAATTGATATTATGGCTTGGACAACTCTCTGACTGGGTTGAACCAGGCATCTTCGACAGTTAGGAATCTCTCCTTGCCTGACTTTTGCTTGAACAAACCGGAATCCTTTGAATCCTTAGGCAGGATAATCTTAGGGTTCTTGGTCACGGCATCCGATGTGAAAGCATCCTTCAATTTTTTCTGATCTTCTGCGCTAATCGTGCTTGTATTGACGGCAAATGGCGAGTTCAGAACAGGTGTTACGGAAATGAGCGAAAACTCCTTGCCGATAAGCGTATTGAACGGCTCAGCTGCGCCTTGTTTAATTTTATAAACCGCTCCCGCCTTGTTGGCTGTACCAGATGACAGCTCGACATAATTGGATACGCAGGTATCACAGAATGCAGCAACATCTGCTTTGCCGGTCAAAAGGTTGACTGCAGCGCCCTGATGCGAGCCGCCAAACAGCACTTCGCTGAAAAATTTGTCCTTCCCGCCTTGAATCAGATCATCGGTAGTCAGTTTCTTATATTTATCCTGCTTGCTGAAATAGCTTACAATTCCTGCGGATGGCACTTTAAAGCCAGATGTGGACGAGTTGGACACGAAAGAAAACTTCTTACCGGCAATGTTGTCGATCGCAAAACTACTGCCACTTTTATAGGCTTCTTCGTCTCCTTTTCTCACATTCAGCCAACTGTAATAGACCGCGTCATCCAGCGTTCCAGACTCACCGCTTGGCACAACGAGTGGTTGAACCTTTTTATTTTTAGCATTCGCTTCAATGTAGCCTTGAGGTCCCATGAAAGCTAAATCCGCATTCCCGCTGGCAATGGCTTCGATGGCAATAATATAATCCGTTGTCGTTTTATGCTCGACTTTCTTTCCTGTTGCTGTTTCAATGACCTTGCCAAGCTCATCGCGGGCATCTTTCAGATCCGCTCCGGACTCATTGGGGTACCAAGCAATCGTGATGGTGTCCTTCGTTTTTACGGGTGCAGCAGCTTGCTCAGCGTCGCCAGCCTTCGATGCGCAGCCTGTAACTACAGCTGCAAGGGTTAATGAAATAGCAAGTGCAAATATTTTTTTCAATTTAACTCTCCTCCCGATTTGCAAAGCTTTGTAATGGACAACCTCAGTTTCCAAGCTATATATCAACGGACAGTTTGGACAGTTTTAATGTGCTGTAAGGTTGCTCTGTCGTTCAGCCATTAAGAATCTGCCGTCCTTTATTTGATATTCCCGGTTGCACAGGTTCTGCATAAACGCAAGGTCGTGGAAAATACCCAGCATGGTCGTGCCTTCCTTCATCAGCTGTTCGATCAGTACCTTTACTTTCACTTTGGAGCCGTGGTCCAGACTCGCCGTGGGCTCATCCAGCAGCAGTAGTCTCGGCCGCTTGACCATCGCTCTGGCGATGTTTAGACGAAGCTTTTCACCACCGGAGAAGGTTCCAGGATAGCTGTCCCATAAGCTTCGATCCAGCTCGAAATGCTCCAGCATTTTTATGGTTTCATTTTCGGCATAATCCGTGTCGTGGCCCATCTCTACGATGGCATGACGGACCAGCTCTCTGGCCGTCGTGCGTGGCATCACATTCAGAAATTGAGAGACGTACCCGATTTCAAATTTCCGCAATTCAATGATCATTCTTTCTGGAGCGGTTACCAGATCAATCCGGCCAAAACGCTGCGAGTTATACCAGATATTTCCTGAATGAGGCAGATACGTACGGTAAATGCATCTCAAGACCGTCGACTTTCCACTTCCGCTTTTCCCAGTAATTCCAACGAATTCGCCCTCTTTCAGATAGAGGCTTACGTCTTCAACTGCATTAATATGTTTGTTCAAGTTGTGCAAAGTGAAAGATTTGGACAACTGTTCGATAGACAGAAGGCTATCCATGCCATCACCCCCATTAGATTCTGTAATTCGTTTTCTGTATCAGCTTTCCATCCACCATCACAGCCGTAATGACCGGGAAATCATCGGGCTCCAGCCGCTCAATAATGAGCAGATCCGCCTTTTTGCCTTCTCGAATCGAACCTAAAATCCCGTCCATGTTGACGGCTCTTGCAGGATTCAAGGTCACGAGCTTGAACATTTCGACCAAGCCCTTCTCATACTGGCTGGCTAGCTGGAAGACCGCGTGAAGCATCGCAGCCGGATAATAGTCACTGCACAGAATATCAATGGAGCCATCATTTACGGCTTCTGCCGCAGAAAGGTTGCCGCTGTGCGAGCCTCCCAGAATGACGTTTGGCGCGCCGGCTATCGTGAATAAGCCTTTTTCCTTCGCTTTGCGAGCAATGTCCAGCGTAATCGGGAATTCGCTGATGGTCGTGCCGAAGCTCTGCACCAGGTCGAGCTTTTCCACAGAATCGTCATCGTGTGAAGCAATAGCGATGTTTCTGGCTTTGGCCATCTCCGCGATTTCGCGGATGGCGTCGACGGTCATTTTCTGCTTTGACTGGTGATTCGCAATAATGAGCTCCACATTTTCATCAGAAACGTCCTCATATCCCCGAATCGTCTTTTTATACAGCTCTAAATCTCTGTACTGTCCTTGCCCCGGCGTGTGATCCATAAATGAAAGGAGATGGACTTTCTCCTCCATGATGTACGCTTTTAAGCTTTCGATTTCTTCCAGATTATCAATCTCGAACCGGGCATGAAAGCGGTGACGAACCAAATGCTTGCTATGGTGGGTTTGATCGATCAAATCGACCAGCTTGCGAACATTCTCAGGCTCCCGGATAGGCCGGTACTTGTAGTCAACTGATTTGAAGATAGACAAGGAGTGGTACATCGTCGTAATGCCGTGAGAAATCAATTCCTTCTCCGTTTCGCGGAGGCTCAGGCGGAAATCAATTAAAGAAGTCGGTCTTGGAGCTGTCATATGCTCTATATAGTCTGAGTGGATGTCGATCAATCCCGGGGCAATGTATCCGCCGCTGGCATCAATAATTTCGGTGTTCGCATCAGGAGTAAACTCTCCTCTGCGGACAATCTTGGCGATTCGATCTTCGTAAACGAATAGGTCATAACCTTCTAATAGCGTCTCTTCGGTAATAATAATTCCGTTCGTTATCAGATACATGGGATGGCTCCTCCTATTGATTCGCTACAGCATGGAATGTACTAACTGCTGCGTATACGCGTGCTGGGGGTCTTCGAGAATTTGATCTGTCAAGCCTTGCTCAACAACCTGTCCATCCAGCATTACCATCGTTCGATCGGCCAGCATGCGGATGACGCCAAGATCGTGGGACACGAGCAGGATGCTGATATTCAGTTCCCTTTGCAGGTGTTTTATCAAATCCAGAACATTGGCTTGTACGGATAAGTCCAACCCGGTGGTTACTTCGTCCAGTAGAAGAATCGGAGGATTGTTGGACATCGCTTTGGCAATCTGCACGCGTTGCTGCATTCCGCCAGAGAAGTTCTTTGGTGCTTCCTTCATGCGATAGACCGGAATATGAACCCGTTCCAGCAGCTCGCTGCCCCGCGATTCCATAGCCGCTACATGCCGGCTTCCGGCAGCAATCATCTTCTCGGCAATATTCCCGATGGAGGAAAAGTCCATCCTAAGGCCCATCACCGGATTCTGATATACCTTGCCCATCAGTTGGTTGCGAATAAATCTCTTTTGTTGGGACGATTCTTGAAACAGGTTGCTGCTGCCATCCTTATAGGGGGTAAGGTACGCCTCACCCTCGGTTACTTCCTGATCGAAATAGAGACATCTCATCAGCGTCGACTTGCCGCTTCCACTTTCGCCTACGATGCCAAGGACTTCACCGGGGTATAAGTCAAATGAGATATCTTGGCAAGAATAAACCGTAGCGCAAACTGGACAATAGTTTTTATCGAGTTGGCGGACTTGAATACCGCTGCAGTGGCTGCAGCCTGTGCCAAATTGTTTATTCAAATTATTCACTCGCAGGATCGGGGCTGAAAATTCACCCATTTTTCTTCACCTCTTTTAAGAAGACTGCTGATTCATTTGACTTAGACAGTAGCTTGTATCATTGCACTGAGAGTAGCTTGCGGCTTTTTCCGTATCGTACAGTTCGTCCATAAACACATGCTGGGCACCGCATTGCCTGCAGCTTTTACCAAGAAAGGACTCCGGTTCAAAGGGAACATCTTCGAAGGCCAAAGAGACAACCCTTGTATAGGGAGGAACAGCGTATATTTTCTTCTCCCGGCCCGCGCCAAGTAAAATTAAAGCTTCTGAGCTGTTTAGCTTCGGATTATCGAACTTTGGAATCGGACTTGGCGCCATCACATAACGATCGTGCACCATAACAGGATGATCAGCTCCAGTTGAGACGCTGCGGTACTTCATAATCTGCTCAAACAACATCAGCCATGCCCCACTGTATTCCTTCTCCCCATGAAGACGCTTGGTCTCTAGTTCACTGGATTCATACATCCGCAGCGGCTCTGGCATCGGAACTTGTAGGACCAGTATTTGACCCGTCTGCAAAGGAATTTCCGGTACACGGTGCCGGGATTGGATTAGCGTAGCTTCCGCTGTCTCGTCCACTGTGATGACGCCTGTCGTTTTGTTGATCAGCTTCTTCATACTGACTGCGTTGACCGACTCATCCGAGCCTTGGTCGATAACTTTGAGCCTATCTGACTTCCCGATCAAGGAAAGCGTAAGCTGCAGCCCCCCGGTTCCCCAGCCACGCCCGATTGGCATCTCTCTGGAGGCGAATGGAACTTGATAGCCCGGAATCGCAATAGCTTTGAGCGTTGCCCGCCGGATCTCCCTTTTCGACCCTTCATCTAAAAAAGCGAAGTTGTATTGAATTTGCATAGACTCTACTCCTCTTCAGATTCCACGGACTGGTTCTGCCTTGTTTTGCGTACATCATTCAGCTTGGATTGGAAGGTAACATAGTGCGGCATTTTCAAGTGTGAAATAAACCCTGTGGATTCCACCGAATCAATATGATAAAGAACGAATTCCTCGTTCTGCGTTGGAACGCTCTTATTGCCGCCCTCCAGACTTTTGTCCAAAATGCTCATGGCAATTGCTTTCGTTTCATTCTGTCCGAAGCAAAGTCCGTAGCCGAAGTCCAGCTTTAGCTCCTTTACGCCATTTTCCTTCTCTATCGTTGCCGGAACGAGCATTTCCACTTCCGAGACCTTAATCTCACCCATATAGTAAGCTTCATCATCGTCTTCATTTGGATGCAGCGGACTTTCCACATAAATCGGGAGTTGACCAACCCTCAGTTCACCAACCGTCGGGTGAATCATGCCATAACCGCGAATAACCGCGTAGGCCAAGGAGGTGATGGCGCCTGTCTGGCCTCTTGTTAAGATTTGCAGCTTCTCGCTCCGGCTCGCCGGAAAGGTCAGGCTGGTTCGGGTGACATCGTCCGGCTCCGTATTGTCGAGTGGGCAGTCCGTAATCAGCCCTTCTTTTCTAAGATAATCCAGCACCTTGGGCAGGCGATCTTCAGCTGCTTCAGCTGCTTGGGTGTCCTCCGCGCCTATATATGCCTGCAGCCAGCTGCTTACACGATCTTCTGTTTCTTCCATGAGGTCGAAGTCCAGCATGCGATGCGAGTAATCTGTCGATGCACCTAGGATTTGCCCGCCGGGAATATCCTTGAAGGAGGCGGAAATTCGCCTTTCTACACGCATTTCCTCTGGTTTTACCAGCTTGGAATAATGCTTTCGGGGCAGTGTTGAGCGATAAGCACGCAGCAGGAACACGGCTTCTTCGGGACTGCCTTCCGCTTGCTTGATGGCCAAGGCTGCAAGCTGTTCGCTGTAAAAACTGCTTTCCGACATCACCTGATCGATTAAGCCTCTCATCCCCGCTTCGATCGTATCCACATCAAGGAACTTGCCGTTCTTCAATCTTTCGAATTGAATGCGTTGCAACGATTCTTCAATCGCCTGTGTGCCGCCTTTGACTGCTACATATCCCATTTCACTTATCCTCCTCCACCTGAACCTGAGTCGTTCTAGGCAAAGCAAGCAGACGATGGTTCGCATCCACAAAGATACAATCCAGGCCCAGCGGGTATTCCGCATTCCGCTCTGCCCGGGCATCCATCCAATTCCCGCTCAACAGCACCTCGGCGCTTGAAAAGGCTTGAATGCCTGGTCCGGTCAATCGCAGCTTCGTTCCTCCGTAGAGACTTTCTGTCTCGATAATCAGCGTAGCCGAAAAGTGAGGATCTCTCAGATCGCCGATTTTGGCTGCTTGAAGCGCTTGGAGCAGATCGTTCGGTTGCGCGTCGCGCAAAACAAAAATATAATCTGCCTCACTAACCTCCGCCTCTCTGGCGTAGCTCGTCTGTTTGAACCATTGCGTAACTTGCGTTTCCCGTTCCGAGAACACTTTTAAGGAGACTTCCGTATCCAGCAGCATTTCGGCCATGATCCTTGTAGCTGGCAAGCAGCCATTGCCCGTTTCCAGCTTCCCTGCTTCTTCGGTGAGATCCGTCACTACTCCAGGCCTTGACAGGGAGTCAATCAATTTTCTATAAGCTCTTTGTACATCGTGAACCAGATCCAGTTTCATGGTGAGTGTCTCCTTTCAATCCGTGTCCATTGTTTCAAAATCAACTTTGGTCTGCAGCACCTTCGCCTGGAAGGCCGCACGTCCGATGGCGATCAAGTCGCTTTCTGCTTGAAGAATGCTGGACCATTCCTTCGTTTCTTTCAGGCCAGCCGCATACGCGGCATCGATGACAGCCAGAGCATAGGCTTTTTCCGGATCATCGCCCTTTATAAGCCCGACACCGATTGCGCCTTCAATCTGTACTTTGCATTCGGTCACCAGCACTTCTCCCAAATAAAATAAGCTGTTTTGCGCAGTTTCTCTTACCTTGACCATGATAAGTCCATGATTCGGCTCTTCGATCACAACGATGTTGTAACGGTTCATGATGTCTCGGGATAACGAAATTGCGACTTCGGGAGATCCGTTAATCAAAATCTCTGTTCTTTGCTTTCGTTTCATGCTTGGACCTCCTTGATCTTAGAAGCCTTTCATCACTTCGAAATTCACTTTATCTTGTTGCCAGGCTAGTGGCTGTTAAGATTAAGTAAATTCAAATTTCATAGGAGAAACAGTCTCCACGGTACATAATTTTGCTGCATTCCAGTGTCGTCCCTGACTCCGTGTCTATGCACCCGGATTCGAGCACCAGCAAAGGAATGAGGCTGGAGCATGCCAGCAGATTCCTCTCATATTTAGAAGGATACGTCACACGAAGAATCGTCTGTTTGGATTGAAAATGGTGATAGCCCTTGCTTTCGTAATATTGGAACATGGAAGTTATTTGTTGTCCTTCCTTGCAAATGTGGGGAAACATAGATTCCAGAACGTAGGAAGTATGCAAGGCGATAGATTGCCCATTTACGATCCTGAGGCGCCCCACTCTATACACTCTGTCGTCATCATCTGCTTGAAGGGATTCATAGATTTTATTGTTAAACTCGATAGGCTCGCAAAATATGTTCTTGGACTGATAGTTGTAGCCCAAATCATTCATTTTCTGGCTAAAGCTGATACTGCCGGAAAGATCGAGCGGAATGCGAAGATTTCTGTCCTGCACAAAACTGCCTTTGCCTTGCTTCGAGTAGATATAGCCCAGCTCCTGCAACCGTTCATAGGCTTTGCGCGCTGTGATTCTTGGGACTTTGAACCGGTCCGCAAGCTCATTTTCAGATGGCAATTTATCATCAGACTCAAATTTGCCGGATTGGATTGCCGTAATGAGGTAATCCATAATATCCATCTCTTCAGACATCCCCGTTACCTCCCCTATTGATAAGACATCATCCATCGTATAGGAATAATCCCCGATGCGAGCTTCAATCATCTTGTTGCGCGGACCGATAGAGGTCCACTCTCCTGCAAAACTGTTCAAGATATGGCTGCTTTCGTGAAGGCTGGGCTCAACCGACAGCGGCGAATGGGTATCAACTTGATGAATAAGCTTCATAGGTAAACTGCTCCTTTGGTGGATAATAAACTGTATTTTTTAAGCATCCAATAACGATTGTTTGCGTGTCCGGAGAAGATGAACCGTGTCTATGCCCGGACATTTACTGCCGAGCTCCACTTCTTTTTCTCCATAAAAGCCGTGGAAATCAGAACCGCCTGTCATCACCAAGTCATATTCCTCGGCACATCCGCGTGCTCTCTCTTCATCTTCCGTTCCATGCAGCGGATGCCATACCTCAATGCCTTGAAGGCCCGCATTTACAAGCTCAGGTAAAGCTTCGAAACTCCGATACTGTCCGGGATGCGCAAGTGCAGGGACTCCGCCTGCCGCTAAAATAGCCCGAATGGCATCTCCTGCATCGACATACTTCGTTGGGAGGTAGGCTATGCCCGGCTGCTCCCCGTTTTGGCCACGTGAAAACAACTTCTTGTATAAGTCACCGTAGATTGAGGTTGTATAGCCCTGATCAATTAACGCATGCATGATGTGCTGTTTATAAACCCCCGTACCGCCTTCTGCATACTGGAGCACTTGCTCCCATGTGATGGCATAACCAGCTTCAATCAATCTGTCGACTGCTTTTCGGCAGCCTTCATGACGCATCTCCAACATCGGACTGCAAAGCGTGGCCAGGGCATCATGTCCAGGCTCGATATAATAACCAAGAATATGAATTCTGCGATTTCTTATAAAATCATAGGCTGAAATTTCAATACCGGGAATGATTTCCACTCCCTGTTCCAGACCTTTGTCAACCATCAAAGTGAGTTCTTGGGTTGTATCATGATTTGTAATAGCCAGATGTAGGACCTCTCTTTGGATAGCCAAGTCCAAGACTTCTTCAAATGTAAGAGAACCATCAGACAATTTGGTATGGCAATGCAATTCTGCTTTCATATAAACCTCCGCAATAATGGATATAAGATAGGTACGAATTCAAAGGTAAAGCTTTTAAATTTCGGATGAGCTTCATGTCTATAGACCTAGTCTAACTTGATGCCAAGTTACAAAGGTTAATGCCGTGTAATGCTCACGTTAAGTTACTGTAAAATTGAACATTTGAAGTGCGAAAGAATTGTTATTGCCCTCTCTGATTATTGACGTGGGAAAATAAAGTTCTTTCATGGAAATGTTGATTTGGTGCGGTTTCTAGATGCTTCAATGTAAAGGCAAATAATAATTAAGTTTTTTAATGAGCTGCCTACCAATCAAAACATTATGAAGCAACAAGAAAATAAGGTTTTTTAATGGGACTCGATCCTTGTTTACAATTGTAAAATCGCCTTTGTCATAAAAAAATTAATAAACCCATCCTTATTAACGGACATCTTTGCACTTTTAACAGCTTTTTTCTGATCACCTTTTTCACTACATATCGGGCATCGTCCCCAACTCCACGTAGTGTTGCGGAGGCAAATGATCTTTGCCCAGAAAGTCCAACAAAATTTAGTCCCTCTATACCATTACTAACTCCAACCTTATGTCTTGGAAATCCACGATCATCCAACGCATTCAATCCCACTAAAAAAGATAAATTAGGCCTGAAGCCAGTAGCAAAAATGATTGCATCTACGCTTTCTTTCTCCCCATCCCCCCAAACAACACCATCCTCGTACATCGAGGTAAACATTGGTCTTTGATTTGGCTTTCCACTCTCTAATAGTTGTTTAAACCCTCACCTCGAAACTCTGCTAATCCAGGAATGTCAGGTACATAGGGTCTATGAAATGAGCCTGTTGCACATATAACAGATTCAGCATCAAGAATCTCCCCACTTTTTGTGGTAACTTGAAACCTCCCATTAATAGATTGCAATAGCATAATCAAATTTTTTTGATTAATAAAATGCATTTATAAACCCTATTACTACTTCTTAACATCAATAAAGAAAATTCTGTAATTTGATTATTAAAGTAAAGATTCCAGAATTGCATGGCATACGCATCTTACATCAAATTAATAATAAAGACACATAATTAATGACTTGATTTTACAAATTATAGTTATCATTGACTCGAAGCTAGAAATCAAAAGGAGTGTGAGAGATTTTGAGATTGAATCGTAAATCATTCCCAATGTTAGCAGTAACATTACTCGCCACAGCAGCTTTTACCACACAAGGCTTTACCAATGGGTTCCAAACATCGACAGCAGAAGCAAAAGGATCAAGTAAGAAGGATGCTACTTGGCTTGCCGGTGATCATCACGTTCATAGTGAATGGAGTGTCGGTTGGGATAATTCCACCACTCCACCAACACGTATCAAAGGCGGAGATGCCATTTACCCAATTACGAAGAACGCTCAAATGGCAAATTCATATGGCGTGGACTGGATGGTTTCCACCGATCACGGCGGTCCAAACCATTCAAAAGTGAATTTGGAAGAAGCTTATCCCGAAGTGCTCAAAGCCCGTGAAGCGGTTCCAGGCATGATTTTATTCTATGGTATGGAATTCGATACACCCGCAGCGGATCATAGCTCACTAATCATTCCGAAGTCCGATCAAGAGTCACAAACACTTTACAATATTGAAAGTAAATTTAATAAACGCGATCCTTATCCTACTGATCCGCAGCGGGATACTGAATCCAATATGATCGATGCCTTAAATTACATGAAAGACTTAGAAGAACCTCCTGTTCTTTTTGCAAATCATCCTGCGCGTTCAGCTAATGCAGATGGAGCTTGGGGGCAGGATACTCCGCAAGAGTTCCGTAATTGGAACGATGCAGCACCAAATGTATCCGTAGGTATGGAGGGGGCGCCTGGTCATCAGGCTGGCGCAATCAATCCGGATGGTTCCATTGATCCAAAAGGTAGCCGGGGCGCTTATGGCAGCTTCCCGACCATGGGCGGATTTGATCAGATGAGCGCTAAAGTGGGCGGTCTTTGGGATTCCATGTTGGGAGAGGGAAGACATTGGTGGATCACATCAACTTCTGATTCACATGTAAACTGGCGTGATGGCGGCAGCGACTTCTGGCCTGGAGAATATTCCAAAACCTATGTGAAGGCAGAGAAAACTCACGCGGATATATTGGATGGTTTACGTAATGGACGAGTATTCGTAACAACCGGTGATTTGATTAATGAATTGGATGTGACTGCGCAAGCTGTAGGAAAGTCCCCTGCTCATGCTGAGTCCAACGGCAATCGGGCTTCCATCGGTGAAACATTAAATATCCCAAAGAAAGATGGAAGCGATGTAACATTTACTATTCGATTTAAAGACCCGAACGCAGTCAATAGCCACGGCGATACTCCGAAAGTAAATCGCGTCGATCTTATCATGGGTGAAGTAACAGGAAAAGTGGAAAACCGTTCTACGGCATCTAACCCGACTACGAAAGTGGTAGCTAGGTTCGACGAGAGCAACTGGAAGCAAGATGGCGAGTATATGACTATAACGTATACATTGAAAAATGTGGACAAGGATAGTTACATACGGGTTCGCGGAACAAACACGAATGAACTTGAACCAAGTGTCGATCCTAAAGGTGAAGATCCATGGAAAGACCTTTGGTTCTACTCCAACCCAATCTTTATGAATTTGAAATAAAATCACTGTACATGGTTTGTGGCGAGGAGTTAAGTCAACTAGCTCCTCGTCTTTCCTTTTGAAATGAACAAAGAGGATGTGTAGTAATAGTGAAACTTAAATGGTTAATCATGATTCTAGCTATTGTTTTCTTAATTTCATCGCCAGTTGCCAATGCTCACAGCAATAATAGTGAGGGTTTTTCCAAAATAGATGTTCAAGATCAAGAAATAAATTACAACCTTCAACTCGATTTAATTGAATTAAGTCATGCGGTTGGATTCAAGATGAATGAACAAAACGTTGAAAACTTAGAGGAAATGAATGATATCATCAACCAAAACAAACTTCCTCTCCAAGAATATATGAATACGCATATTGTAGTTTACGCAGACAGCATTCCCATTGAAGGAACCATTAATCAAATGTCTGTCTTGAAGATAAAAGAACGCGCATTTGCTGATATTATCCTTTCTTACTCTGTTAATAAAATTCCGGAAAATTTGAATGTTCGTTACAACGTATTTTTTGAAGACAGTGATCCTAGTCATGCAAACATGGCAAAAGTTCAAATTGGAGAAAAACAACAAGAGTTTATCTTTACGTACGAGGTAAGAGAATTGAATATCGGAGAAATGAGCTTTTTCACCAGCGCAAAACAATTTCTTTTGTTAGGATTAAAACATATCTTTACGGGTTATGACCATATTTTATTTGTAATCAGCTTGCTCATTGGCGCCGTAACGATCCGTCATATCCTTTCTTTAGTCACAGCATTCACTATCGCACACAGCATCACGCTTGCCCTTGCAACGCTAGACATCGTGCAATTACCTGGTAAGTTGGTTGAATCTGCGATTGCACTGAGTATTATCTATATAGCACTTAAAAACATCTTTCAACCCGAATCCAAGCACGCCCCGTGGATCGCCTTTGCTTTTGGATTAATTCATGGCTTTGGGTTTGCAGGAATCTTGGCGGAACTAAATTTAGGTGCAACCCATTTGGCTGCGTCATTATTGTTTTTTAACGTGGGAATTGAATTAGGTCAAATCCTCATTGTATCTTTGGTATTCCCAGTTCTCATTTTCATAAATAAACGATTATCGTATAAGTGGTTTTTGCCTAGTGTGTCAACTGCCGTATTATTCTTTGGATGTATATGGTTTTTTCAAAGGGCTTTCTAGCCCGCAATTAAAAAAATAAAGAAGTGTCAATTGCCTCCAATTGCACTTTTTTTTCAGCGAACATCGAATTTACGAAAACTATATATCACTCTAACACTCCTTAAATGCTTGGTAGATATAATTAAAAAGTTGTACAAAATTAAAATTTAAAGGAGTTGGCTACGTGTTACATAAAAAGAAGTCACTTACTATCTTAGCCCTCAGTCTTTCAATCCTTTCACAAGGTCTACCAGTTTATGCCAAAGGTTCTGTTGGCAATAATAATAATAACCCGACAGAATCTGGCGGGAAATGGATGAAAGGTGAGTATCACGTGCATACCTTTCAATCCGACGATGCTCAGCAATCACTTAAGGATGTGCTGGATAATGCATTTAATAAGTATGGTATGGATTGGATTGCAATCTCAGATCACCTGAGAACATCATCGCGCGATGATGAAGGAAACCCTATTCCGGGAGGCCCAATTCCGTTATCTAAGGGGATTATCCAGTATCAGGCGCCAAAAATCAAACAATTGCAAGATGCAGGCGAATATAAGAATAAAATTATCTCCACAGGCTTTGAGTGGGATATGCCCACATACGAGCATGTTGGAATTGGGATTTTGACGGACAAGCCGGGATTTGCAGAGGGTTTGAAAGTGTCGAATCAGTTTGAGTATTTGTTTACTAACCGAGATGAAAGAATGTTTGATCCGGCAGATGTAGCAGCATGGAAAGCAAACGATAACAGAGCCTACTCGACCCGAGATGATGCGCGCACAGCTCTAAAATGGCTTGAAACGAATTATCCGAAAAGCAGTTATGGTATCTTAAATCACCCATCGAGAAAAACGGTTTACACAATTTCTGATATTCGGGACTTCAATAATATAGCCCCGAACGTTGTTTTCGGACTTGAAGGCATGCCGGGCAATCAAATGGAACCTGATAGAGGCGGCTTAAATTTAACCACTCCCAAAAACCGAACATATGGAGGTTCGGATTACATGATAGCAAAACTAGGTGGCGTGTGGGATGCGTTGCTTGGAGAAGGTCGCAGGTTTTGGAATTTTGCCAATTCGGATTCTCATTTTGAAATAAGCACTAATCGCCAATACTCAAGCGGATACTGGTCTGGTGAATACTCCAAGAACTATACATGGGTAAACGGTTCTAATATGCAGGCTGTCCTGAACGGAATGCGGTCCGGAAAATCATTTTCTGTGTTCGGTGATTTGATTAACGAACTTGATTTTAATATTTCTCACGGGAAAAGCAAAGCAGAAATGGGCGGAGACCTCCAGGTGAAGGATGGGAACAACCTCAAGATCACGATCCGGTTCAAAAGTCCGGAGAAAAACAATAATGGCGACCCCGTTCAGGTCGATCATGTAGATCTTATTTCCGGTGATGTAACTGGTAAGGCGATACCAGGAACAGAAGATTACAGTAAAGATACGAACGATTCCACCAAAGTTCTTAAACGTTTCACAAGCAATGAATGGACAACGGATAACGATGGTTATAATGTGATCACCTATAAAGTAAAAGCGAGTAAAAACCAGTATTTCAGACTGAGAGGAACCAATCTGGGGACCGATGTTATTGGGGAAACAAGCAGTGGAGAGCCATTGATCGATCAAAAAACGGACATTGAGGATAATGAAACCCGTTTCGCTGAAATCAACAAACGTAACTATAAAGACCTTTGGTTTTATTCCAACCCAATCTTCGTAAATGTTGAGCCTCATAAATAGGATGAAACGTATGGAGATAAAGACATTAACTCTGTAGGCGCAGAATGTTAAATGGCGGAATGTTGTCGTATCAAAAGTTATATTAATGATACCAGCTATCAAATAAGAAAAATCGAGCTCTTTAAGCTCGATTTTTCTTATTTATTGAAGATCTTCTCCAGCTATGAAAAAATTGTTTCTTAATATCACTATTGGTTATACACTCGACAATATACTTTGCATCAAGTCCAACGCCACCGATAAGGCAGATCATCTTCTGTATTGCCACGGTAAACCCAAAAAGAATAATCCTTTAACCTTTGAAACCCCTCTGCTGTGAATCGGCTTCCCTTTTTCATTTAAAATGCCAGGAATCTGGATCCAACTATAATCCGAATGGAAACCCGTTGCCCATACCACATTTTCAACTTCCACGTTACTTCCGTCTTCAAACGATATTAATTTATGATGAGTTCCATTGGTTCTCGGTTTGATTGTTACTTTTCCTTCTCTGATTAAGGCCATAAGTTCAAGACCAAAAATCGGGTCACCCTGCTTACTAATAAATTGACCGAGTTTACTATGGATATCAGCACTCAACAGACCCAGCTTATCAAACCACGAAGGAAAAAACGAAGGAGGCTCTCCTTCGTTTCACCCATTAACTTTCACTAATCTCATACTATTCATAATTACAATTAATGCTGCACCTGTATCACTAATCACAGCAATCCATAGGGTAAGTAAATCAGGGAAAATCAACATCAAAGCAAGAGCTTTGACGATAAGCGAAAACCAAATGTTTTGTTTGATTATTCGTATTGCCTTTCGACTCAATTTAACAGTATGGGGTAGTTTTTCTAGATTGTCAGCCATCAACACGATGTCTGAGGTTTCCATTGCCGTGTCAGTTCCGGCCCCACCCATTGCAATACCTATATTGGCAGTTGCAAGCGCAGGAGCATCATTGATACCATCTCCAACCATCGCTACAATGTTTCCTTCTTCTTGAAGTTGTTTAATGGCTTTCACTTTATCTTCGGGTAACAGCTCTGCAAAATATCGGTTTACCCCGGTTGCAGAAGCAACTTTTTTAGCGGTACATTCATTGTCGCCTGTTAACATCACTACTTGGTTGACGCCAACTGCTTGAAGTCCTTTAAGAGCTTTTACGGAAGTAGCACGAATAGCATCCGCAACGGCAATAACACCGTATATCTTCTCTTTTGATCCAATAATAACGATTGTATTTCCTTCTTGTTGAAGGGATAAGATTCGTGATTCTAGTTCTCCTAGAGAAGTGTTTAGTTCCTTGAACAATTTAAGGTTTCCTGCAAAGTATTCATTATCTCCTATAATCGCGCCAACACCTTTACCTACGATGTTTCTGAACTTATCTCCTAGAAGGGTTGAGACGCCTTTATCTTTGGCGTACTGGGCTACTGCTTTTGCAATGGGGTGTGTAGAATATTCTTCTAATGTTCGGGCAATACGCAGCAACTCAACTTCACTCAATCCCGTCAATACAACTTGAGATACCTTTGGTTTTCCCTCCGTTAAAGTACCCGTTTTATCAAAAGCAATCGCTGAAATCCTTCCCGCTATTTCTAAAAAGGCTCCACCCTTGATAAGTACCCCGTTCTTGGCTGCATTTCCTATTGCTGAAACAATTGCCACTGGAGTTGAAATAACCAATGCACAAGGACACGCTACGACCAATAACTCTAATCCTTTATAAAACCACTCTCCCCAGGTTCCAATACCCATAAGTGGGGGAAGAACCATCACAACGAGTGCAAGAATAAATACAATTGGCGTATAGATACGAGCAAATTTATCTACAAAAGCTTCCGTAGGAGCCTTTTGTTCTTGCGCTTCTTCGACAAGGTGAATGATTTTGGAAATGGTTGTATCTTCAACCAGCTTGGTTACTTTAATCTCCAAGGAACCGTGTTCGTTAATTGTACCTGCGTATACACCATCACCAACTTGCTTATCAACAGGAATGGATTCTCCTGTAATTGGCGCTTGATTTACACTCGATTCTCCACCAATGACTAAACCGTCTAACGGGATTTTATCACCTGGTTTAACAACAATGACATCCCCAACTGAAATCTCTTCCACGGGCTTTCTAATAAGCTCCTGACCGTTCTTCACGAATGCTTCGGGAGGCGCTAGGTCAATTAAGCTTCGTATCGAATTTCGAGTCTTTTCAATGGACTTCGTTTGAAGAACATTTCCTAGTGCAAACAACCAAACTACCGTAGCACCTTCTAACCACTCACCAATTGCCGCGGCACCAAGCACAGCTGCAGTCATTAATACATTCATATCCAATGAACGGCTTTTCACAGCATAATAGGCGCTTCTAGCTGGTTTATAGCCACCTATTATAATCGATACTGCGTAAAGTAGAGTTGTAAAGCTTGGTGATACATTCGCGAACGAGCCAAGAAATCCAAAAAGAAGTAGGGCTCCAGAAAAAATTATCAGGTTTGTACCTGAATTGTCTTTTTTGACCTGATCACTTTTCCTTTTGCTTGAAACTAGCGTAGCTTTATAACCGGATTTGGATATTTCTTTGATGATTTCTTCGACTGAACTGTCGTGTTCAGCTGTCATTTTCCCAGTTGAGAAATTGACACTTACACTTTTGACTGAGGGGAGGGTTTTCATATGTTTTTCTATTGTTAAAGCGCAGGAACTGCAATCCATTCCTTCTATGTTATAGATTCTCCCACTGCCCTTCTTCTGAACAGCCTCAATGGTGTGCCCCAGTTTTTTTATTGTATCAGGTATTTGATCAAGGACTTTTTCATCCTCATAAACGACTTGCATTTTGCCTGTGTTATAGTTGACTTGAACTCCGTTGATCCCTTTGATACCCTTGACTGCTTTTTCCACGGTTAATGCACAGGAAGGGCAATCCATACCGCCGATTAGAAAATCTGATTTTTGACCAGATTGGTCTTCTGTGTTTTGTACATGTGGAATTTCTGATACTTTGCAACAATCATCCTCACAACCGGCATTTGTATTTGAAGTGGTACTTATATCCAGTAAGGTTAGGCTTTTTTTGAATTTCGGTTCTTTGTCGGACATCTCAATCCCCCCGTTTTAGTAAAGTCCCGTATCACACTTGGTAACACCATCGTGTACTAGGGATAGTACAGTATCGAACATATGTAACATATCCTTAATCTTCTCATTGCTTAAACTGTAATACACATATTTCCCCTCTTGCCTTCCAACAATAATCCCGCAGCCCTTCAAACAAGCGAGGTGCTGGGAAATGTTCGATTGATTCCCTTGAATTTCGTCAACGATTTGAGATACAGGCTTTTCTTTATCTTTAATACATTCCAGTATTTGAAGCCGCGTCTTATCACTAAAGCCGCGAATGAATTTGGCTTTAACATCTAATTGCTCTAATGGATCTTGATTCATTGAGACTACCTCCAAACAAATTAACATTCACTAATATGATTATCATATTAGCGTACTCTAATATATGTGTCAAATTAGAACCCCATCATATTTAGATGGGGCTTTGATTAAACAGGCATTGGGGTTTTTGTTGGATTTAACGTTAATAAAGTTGTAATACTTTGTTCAAACCGTATTCACATATTATGTGAAAAAAATCACATGCATGGCGTAAGATAGAAATATATAACAAATCAAATTGAAATCAGAAGGTGATGCCCCTTGAACCAATCTCGAAAACATGAAAAACGATTGATGTACCTGATGTTCATTGTTGCTTTTGTCATGTTACTCTCTTTTATCCGCAAGTTTTTTTGAACCTATGAAAGCTACAAAGGAGATGAGTCCATATGCCTATCTACGATTCCGTATTTTACAGCCGCCTGCTCACTGAGACCACACTGGCATTTCATATCATTTTCGCTACCATCGGTGTTGGCGTTCCGGTCATGATCATGTTGGCTGAGTTAGCCAGCATTAAACGTAAAGATCCCTATTATGCGTTGCTCGCACGAAGATGGGCTCGGGGTTTCGTTATCACTGTTGCCATTGGAGTGGTTACTGGTACTGCTATCGGGCTTCAACTCAGCCTATTGTGGCCGAAGTTCATGGAGATTGCCGGGCAAGCCATTGCGCTTCCGTTATTTCTAGAAACATTCGCCTTTTTCATCGAGGCTATCTTCTTAGGCATTTATTTATATACATGGGAACGATTAAAACCTAAGCATCATCTGTTACTACTCGTGCCTGTTGTCATTGGCTCCTCTGCTTCAGCTTTTTTTATTACGACTGTGAATGCATTCATGAATACGCCGCAAGGCTTCACTCTAAAAGATGGCTTGATTACAAATGTACAGCCGATTCTAGCTATGTTTAATCCATCAATGCCTACCAAAGTGGCACATGTACTCTCATCTGCCTACATGACCAGCGCATTCATCTTGGCTGCTATAGCTGCCTACTCCCTTCTCAGGAAAAAGGGGGACACTTTATACGCCAAGAAAGCTTTAAAATTGACCGTTACTGCTGGGCTCGTGTTCGCCATAACTACGGCAATGATCGGTGATCTATCAGCCAAATTTCTAGCTCATACTCAGCCTGAAAAACTTGCTGCAGCCGAGTGGCATTTCGAAACAACAAAGAATGCACCACTCGTTCTTGGCGGTATTTTGACTGAAAATAATGAGGTTAAATATGCATTGAAAATTCCTTATGCACTAAGTATCTTGGCAGGTGGAACTCCAGGAACTGAGGTAAAAGGGCTGAATGATATTCCTAAAGATCTTCGTCCTCCTTTATACGTGCATTATTTCTTTGACGCCATGGTTGCTATAGGTATGTTTGTGATTGTCGTTGCCATTTGTCATATGTGGTACGCACGCAAAAAATCCCGTAAACCTTATCCGAGATGGCTTCTAGCGATTATCGTTGTGTGTGGTCCGCTTTCCATGCTAGGCATTCAATGCGGATGGTTTTACGCGGAGGTTGGTCGCCAACCATGGATTCTGCGTGGATATATGAAGGTAGCGGATGCCGCTACAACTTCACAAGACGTGGACACCATGTTACTGCTGTTCTGTTTACTTTATATCGTTTTAGCACTGACGGCGGTAAAAGTATTATCCAAACTTTTCAGAAAAAACGATGTTGCAGATGAACTGATTGCACTTGGTATTTTCGGGGGGAGGACCAAAGAATGAGTCTAGAACTTGTTGGAATAACTGTTTTGTGGATCTTTTTATACGGATATTTAATAGTGGCGTCCATTGACTTTGGTGCGGGTTTCTTCAGCTACTATTCGGTTATTACGATGAAAAAGCATATCATTCATAAGATCATTGAAAGATATCTGTCTCCTGTCTGGGAAGTTACCAATGTATTCTTAGTTTTCTTCTACATCGGTATGGTTGGATTCTTCCCTGAAACAGCACGTTATTACGGTACTGCGTTACTCGTGCCAGGTAGTGTAGCTATCATATTGCTAGCCATAAGAGGAGCCTACTACGCTTTCAGCAACTATGGTTCCAAAGATAACAAATGGTACATGCTGCTCTATGGAGCAACTGGCTTGCTCATCCCTGCAACCCTTTCTACAGTGCTTACCATTTCTGAGGGTGGAATCATCGTTGAACAGAACGGCATGATTTTTCTTGATTGGAGTAAGTTACTTGGGAGTCCTTATACGTGGTCGGTCATATTGTTATCGCTAGTCAGCGTCCTCTATATTTCGTCCATGTTCCTTTCCTTCTATGCCTATAGAGCAAAAGACTACCCCGCTTTTGGAATTTTACGAGGCTATGCTCTTTTCTGGAGCGGACCTACTATTCTTGCAAGTCTGCTTGTTTTTTTCGCTATAAACCAACAAAACCCAGAACATTTCCGCAACATGCTTAACCTTGGATGGATGTTCGGAGCATCATTTATCTGTTTTTTAGTTGCCGTCTACTTGCTTTGGAAACGAATCAAGCTAGGTCTATCCTTCATATTGGTACTTTTGCAATTTGCTTTTGCTTTCTTTGGTTATGGTAAGGCCCATTTACCTTATATTTTATTTCCATACATCTCCATTCACGAAAACTTTACGAATCAAGCAATGGGAACTGCGCTAGTCATCGCCTTTATTGCAGGGCTTGTTATTCTAATCCCATCTCTGTTTCTGCTTATGCGTCTATTTCTTTTTGATGCTGATTATGTACAAGGTAAATTTATAAAGAAGGGTGATTAAACCTATGGAAAACTTATTAATCCAATATGCTCCACCGATATTTGTTCTATTTTCACTTGTTTTTATGATTCTGTGGGTACCAAGAGCAGCCGACGTGACAGAATAATCAGTAAGGCAAAGAAGTCGACTATCAGCTAGTCGACTTTTTACTTATGATTCATGTTCGATATCATGTTCCATATCGTCTTTGAGCTTTTTCGGCATTTTTTCTGGTTTACTTCCGAACCACTTCGTATAGAGAGCTTCATAAGTTCCATCTTTGGAGACTGCTAGTATAGCCTTATTGATCCTTCCCATGTACATGTTTCGCTTTTTAGCAACGATAGCGTAGCTATCTTTGTTGAATACTTCTCCTACTTTTTTAGCTTTTCCATCTGCTGAGTTTTGCACATAATCTTGAATACTGTGCTCTTCAAAAATAACGGCATCGACGGATTTATTTTTCAAATCATCGTAAGCATCGGAGATATTCGCATAGCTCCTTATTTTGATCCCTTGAATTTCACTCGCAAAATGATAAGCAGTCGATCCGTTTCTTGTAGCCACTATTTTCTGGGCCAAATCATCTGTACCTTTGATCGCCTCGTTATCTGATGCGGTGAGTATCGCTTCTCCCGATTGAAAATAAGGATCTGAGTAGTCTAATTTGTTCTTGCGTGCATTCGTGATGGTCATTCCGGCAATTGCCAGATCCACATCGCCAGATTTTACACTTTTGTTCAACTCACCGTATTCCATGGGTACCCATTCATATTTTAATTTCGCCTTTTTAGCAATGGCTTGCCATAATTCCACTTCGAAGCCTTTCTTCTCTTCCCCTTCTGTGTACGTGAAGGGACGGGAGTTTTTCTCCATACCAACTTTGAGCGATTTATCTTTCGCGCATCCTGTGGAAGCCAGTGCTACCAAAAGAACGACCAACAGAGAGATCCCCTGCTTGCTTCGAACTCTTAAATTCATTGTTTTTATGCCCTCCTTATCAGGTAAACAACGGTATTATTTGTAAATTGTTAAACGGTTATGCAGACTCGATTGCATATATTGTACAAGTTGTCATTCAGGGACATTAAAAAGACCAATCCGCAAAATATGGATTGGTCTTCTATTCATTCTACTTTCTGCTTCTCTTTGGTATCTTCTTCTAACAATCCCTTCGTGCCTTGTCTAAACTCCTTAATCGTTGTACCGAATGCGCGGCCTAACTGCGGAAGCTTCGAAGGTCCAAATAAAAGTAACGCAACTGCAAAGATGATGACAAAGCCTGATACGCCAATGCCTGATAGCATGATGTGCACCTACCCCATATATGGTTTCTGAATTAAAATTTAACCATGAGAGCTGTCACATACATAATAAGAATTCCTGCTGTTAACCCTCCAAAATTCATCCAAGAAACAGGAGAAAGACCTCTTTTCTCGGATTCTTTAAGAATCATTTTGGAAATGACATAAATAACTTGTAGAATGGCACCAGCGCCAATACCGAAGAATAGCGCGGCTAATGTATCATTAAAAATAAATCCGCCTGCCCAAGTTCCAATAATGGCAGGTCCACCGGCGATCAATGCTAAGGTGACAAACGTCTTCCAGTTCGGACGATCTTTAAGCAGTGGGGCCGCTATTCCGACACCCTCCGTGATATTGTGAAGGGTAAAACCGATGATTAAGAAAGTTCCCAAAGCAGCTTCTCCAACCGCAAAAGCGGATCCAATGGCAAGCCCTTCGCCAAAATTATGAAGACCAATACCTGTGGCAATTTTGTTAGATACCCTTCTTCCATCTAAAGAGCTGCTGTTTAGCTTGCGATCATTAGACTGATCCACCGCTATTAAGAAGAGACAACTGAGCAGGGCACCAAACCAAACGAGTCCGGTACCTTGAAATACACCTGGAGCTTCTGAAGCCATTTCAAATCCTTCTTGAAAGGTATCGATCACCAGAAAGAACAAAAGCCCTATCGTCAATGCGAGAATAGCATGCATCCCTCTAACTGAAAATCTACGTAAAAATGGATACCACATGAGTCCTAACCCAACAGGAACAACCCCTACGTAAAATCCTATTAATGCATATTGCCAAAATAGTTTACCATTTGGTTCAGGTGTTGCTGCTGCAGCTGCAACTTCACCAGTGAATATCAACCCATTCGAGGTGATAAGTTTAACTTCATGCGGATCACCTTGTACCCAGGGGTAAGGGATTTTGACTGTTCCACGTTCAAATCTTTGTAAGGTATCACTTGGTGAGAATTCCGCATTCCAAAAGGCTCCATCTACAACGACTTGGGCGATCGTAATTTCCTCCGGTCCTGAATTAAGTACCTTAAGTTGGATTCCTTCATCATTGAGCGTTATTTTCTCCACATTCAGAACTTCAATAGGAGCAGCCGGCTCATTTTCGATTCCTGTTCCCACTTTTGCAATGGTAGTAATAATCGCAATTAACAAAATTAGGGGGAGAATTCCCCATAGTATAGCTTTAAATTTGTTAGTTGAAACCTTGTTTTCACTTTGAATATTATTACTCATCGTACGCTCACTCCTCCTTTCTTATTCAGCTATGAAGAAGCCCATCCAACCGAGCTCAGCAAATTCACTTTGATGCGCATGAAACATGTATCGCCCAGGTGCTGGGAATACAATTTCTAATATGCCTCGCTCTCCCTGGCATTGCATAATGGTATCTGTAAAATTAGGACGTGCTTCAGGATCCGCGCCCGTTGCATAATAGTTAAAAAAGTTCGCATGAAGGTGAAAAGAATTAATGGGATCAAATTCAGTAAGATTGCTGAGATAAATACGTACGAGTTCCCCAACCTTCACCTTAATTGGTTCCTGTTGATAGGCAAAGGCGTACCCATTCACCGTGTAGACTTCATTTTCGCCATCTAGGTCAAGATCATAGCCATTCATAAGCATATTGAGTTCTTTTGCAGCAGCTCTTGGCTTTTTCGGATCAATGATGAAGTTACCATAAAGTCCTTTATGAATATGTCTGGCGAGAGGAGCAACATGACAATGGTAAACATGCATACCAGCAGGCTTTGCTTCAAACTCATATGTGAATGAACCACCTGCATTAACTGCTTCCAGTCCATCCATGTTGGTAGGATGCATACCATGAAAATGAATCGAATGAGGATGGCTCGTTGCATTGGTAAACTTCACGCGAAGGACGTCCCCTTCTGTACAACGAATAGTGGGTCCTGGTATCGTGCCGTTGAATGTCCATCCGGGAAACCTGATCCCTTTCGCGATCTCAACATTATTTTCATATGATGAAATTTCGTATTCACGTAACGTTCTTCCATCAGGAAGCTTACTTACCTTTCCATAATCAAATGCTGTGAGTGCTTTCTGTGCTGCTTTAAAACCTTCAGTCACTTCTGTACTCGGCACATAACCATGCTTCATACCTTCATGCAACTGCTCTTTCATAGCATTATGAACGCTATGCTTATCCGCAGCTAATGTTGTTTTACCAAATGGATTCAGTAACGCACTGCCAATGACAGCAAAAGCCCCAGCGGTTCCCATTTTCAAAAGATTACGTCTTGATACCTTATCAACCGATTTACGGAACATCGTCATGGCCTCCTATTTAATATTGCTTGTTTACAATTATTTTGTGTTAGGGAAACATTTTAGTCAAAAAAAATTTTATTTCCAATGGGACAAAGAGTTTACCAAGGGAAAAACCTTGACTTCACTATAAGCCTATATCCAGAGTTTGTAAACATATTTTTTCCTAAAAAATTGCCATCATTTCTATCCATCTCATAAGAATGCTTAAGCGCATAAAAAGCCCCTATTTTGTATGGTTACAAAACAGGGACTTTGCTCACAATCTTACTTCTGAAAGGTTCTCGGCGAGCTTCCGAACTTCTGTTTGAAGGCTCGTTCGAAGTGAGTTAACGTATTAAATCCGGAGGCATAGCAAATTTCTGTGACAGGTATATCCGATGCCATTAATAACGATTTAGCAAAGTTCAAACGCAGTCCCTGTAAATAAATTTGGAAAGGGATTCCTGTCATTTTACGAAATGCTTGACTGAAATAATTAGGTGCCAATGCAGCCTGTTTGGCTGCTTCCTCTAATCGTAGCGGATCTCGAAAATGATGGTGAATATAGACAAGAGCTCTCTGAATCGAACGATGCTGAGCTTCTAAATCCTTTTCATCGATACGTGGGTGCTTCTGACTATGGGCTCGAAAAAGGTTAAGAAGGATCCGCTCCAGCGCACCTTTCACCATCATTCGCTGACCTGGCATCCAATTATAGGCCTCACTGCTAATCAGGCGAAATTCTGACTCTATCATGTCAAAGCTAACATCGATATCAACCATATATTCGGCAAATTGTTGAAACATCAGCTCTCTTATGTCTTCCCCAAGAAATTCTCCCGAGAAAACAAGGTTGTAAATATCCATAGGTTCATCGGGAAATGAATATATCTCATGAAAATCTGCTGGTGTTAGTAGAAAGAGACTTCCTCTCGTAAGCTGATGCTCAGTTCCATTAACGATGTTCACTCCTCTACCACGGAGAACAAAGCAAAGCTCATAAAATTCATGCCAATGCAAGGAGTGGTGTTCGTTTTTGATGTGTTGATAGTAAATTTGAAAAGAGGAGGAGGGATCAATAAATTGAGCATTCGTTAACCTAATCGGTTGTTTCTTCATATCTGCCCTCCGCCTCCATTTTTCCATTTATTATAGCACAACGAGATGCACCTTAAATCAGCTATTGCAGCTGTCTTTTATACGTTAGCGTACGTATTTCCTGCTAGATCTTGACCGCGTGCCAACCATACTTTAAAGTTTTTGTTTTTCTCTGGATACACTTGCGTTTCAGTTGAGAAATAACGCATGGTATATCCACAACGACGGTTTTCGCTTTTGTTCGGATCAGCACCGTGAATAATGCGCGAGTCATGCAGCGAGCATTGACCTCTCTGTAATTCGAAATGAACAGCTGTTGATGTATCCATGTTTTTAATTTGCGTATTAAACAGATTCTGGGACCCATCTACACTTTCATACTCAGAGAAACCGTTGTTATGTGTACCGGGAATAACTTGCATGCAGCCATTTTCCTTCGAACTATTATCGATGGCCAGCCAAACCGTAATGATTTTATCAAATGAACTAACCCGGCCATTCCAATAAGCCGAATCCTCATGCCATGGCGTTGCCCTGCCAATAAAGGGGTCTTTGCAAATAAAATGGCTTGACCATAGACCGATGTTCGGTCCGATAATAGGCTCCACGAGATCCAGAACTTCATCAGACAGGAGGAATTTGAGCAGGCGTTCTTCACGGAAATGAGGTGTGTCCAGCTCGTCGGACAGTTTACTTCCTTTTTGCTTCAGTTGATCTTCAAATATATCCGTCAATTCAGCTAACTTCTCTGGTGAAAACAGCTGTTTTTCATAAAGTAAGTACCCGTTCTTCTTATAAAATTCGACTTCTTCATTTGTTAATTTACTCAACCAAAGCCCTCCTAAATGTGTGTTCTTATCGACAAGTTAACTATAACGCACATGTAGGATAGCAGGCTTATCGTTTACTCAGAAAAAGTTAGCGTATCTTAAGGTAATGCAAGAAAAACCGGAGCTTCTAATCGATCACAAGAAAAAAAGCCACTCTTGGAAGAGTGACTTTGTATCCTAAATGATAAGTAACAAGATAATGATAACCATCAATTACCTGCGAGCGAGCTTGGTCAAGCGTCCATCCGAAATCCACTCGGCCACGTACACATCCCCACGCGAATCAACACAGATACCATGCGGAGAACTGAATTTGTTTGCGCGATAGTAAGCTTTATCTAGATTAGGCCATCCCTCTTGCGATTTAGCTTGACGATCCTCACCCAAGTGCGCAATTAATCTATCATGTTTATCGAACACCGTTACACGGCTGAATAAGTCTGGAAAATACATTTCATCCTTGTAGAAATAGAAGCTGCATGGCATATCCATATCATGGTCAAAAGCGCGTTTGAATTGCCCATCGAGTGTAAACACTTGGATCCGATGATTGCCTCGATCCGCAACATAAAGTTCCGGTTCTCCGCGTCTCAAATCAACGGAAATGCCATGTGGACAAGCGAATTGCCCAACTTCTGAGCCCTTCCCTCCCCATGAGCGAATATAGTCACCAAGTGCATTATATTGATGTACCCAGCTTTGACCATAACCATCTGAAATATAAATATCGCCATTCGGCGCCACAGCTACATCTGTAGGCACAAATTTGCGTTCAGCATCATAAATCTCAGGAAGATCAGGCGTGCCGATCGTTAACAGATGTTCGCCGGTTAATGTTGTTTTAACCATAATTCCTTTGTCCGTGTCGGTCACATAAAGGAATTCGCCACCTGCTTCTTTGTGCAGATAAAAACCGTGCGCACCTCCTTCGAATTCTTCGCCCCATGCATTCAAATATTGCCCGTTACGGTCAAATACCACAACGGAGGGCTTTCCGGTATGGAACAAATAAAAATGACCCGCTTCATCAACTTCAATTCCATGTGTGTAACCTAGTGTGACATTTCCGGGCACTTTGGCCCAATTGGGAATAACTTCATAGTTATGTGACGTATTACCTGCTTGAAGGGCACTCAGAGATAGCGCTTCCAATATATCCACATCCTTTTCTACTTATTTCCTTTCATAATAACACTTAATTATTGCTATGTACTAGTTCAAATGTTGAAAGCCAGTTACATTCAGGAGTGGATGCATCCATGTCAATCTGGGCAACCTATTGAGTGCCTTTTCAGCAGAGGAGCGATTCAAACTTAGGATCAACGTTTACATAGTGGTAGGCACTTAAAACAATAAGCGATGGTCTTAATCCATACATGAACACACCAAAGGAGGAACTATCCATGCCAAACAAAATTCATCTTGAAGCCGCAGCACTGAAATTCGCAGAAGATACTGCAAAACCGCCATTTCTCTTCGATCTAGGTCCTGTAAAAGGGCGCGAGACTGTTGACAAGGTGCAATCCGAGCCTGTCCATAAAGAAGCTGTCGACATGCAAGATCTTACAATCTCAGGTGGCCCGAGTGGTGAAGTATCCGTGAGAATTCTGCGACCAAAGAAATCACCTCCGACACTCCCTGTTATCCTGTATATTCACGGTGCTGGATGGGTTTTCGGAAATGCACATACGCATGATCGCTTAGTCCGCGAACTTGCAGTTGGTGCTCAGGCAGCCGTCGTATTCCCCAACTATAGCCTTTCGCCTGAGGCCAAGTATCCAACAGCACTCGAGGAGATCTACGCCGTCCTCCAATGGATAGCCAGCCATGCAAAGGAGTACGGCTTCGATGCAGAGCGTCTCACTATTGCAGGCGATAGTGTTGGCGGCAATATGGCCGCAGCTATTACGTTGGTCGCCAAGGAACGCAAGGGCCCGACCATCCATAAGCAGCTGCTGTTCTACCCTGTAACCGATGCATCCTTCGATATGGATTCCTATGAGCAGTTCGCTACGGGATACTTCCTACGTCGTGATGCGATGCAGTGGTTCTGGGATCAGTACACGTCCGATCCCCGCGAACGAGCGGAGGTGACGGCATCTCCGCTGCGAGCTACGCTCGAGCAGCTCAGCTGCCTCCCGCCCGCGCTGATCATCACGGGCGAGGCCGACGTGCTGCGCGATGAGGGCGAAGCCTACGCGAACAAGCTTCGCGAAGCCGGCGTGCCCGTCACGTCCGTGCGCTTCCAAGGCATCATCCACGACTTCGTGATGCTGAATGCCTTGGCCGACACGGCTGCCGCGCGCGGTGCCATGATGCTCGCCAAAGCTTGGCTGCGAGAATCATAACTATAGCCTGCGGTGCAAGCAGGCCAACGCGAAGAAACAGAGGCACAATCCACCTGTGGATGTGTCTCTGTTTCTTTTTCATAGAGGAGTATCGTTTTGCATAGATCCTCGAAACCATTTTTCCTCATATATATTGGTATAATTAATGTTCTACATCCCCCATTTGTTGGTACATGCATTGTTTTTGCTCCACCATATGTTGGTAAAAGCAATATTTACTACCACATATGTTGGTACAAGCTATGTTTTACTCCTACACATGTTGCTACAAGCAATGTTTTACTCCCTCACATGGGTTCGCAAAGCAATGTTGTATTCTGTACAACATTAAGCAAGCTAATTCACGATATCACTACGATTGTTGTAGAGAATACAACATTTTCTCCCAAAAGCAGCTCAAAAGCTTAAAATACGGTTAGATTGTTGCACAAAATACAACATCCAACAGCTTGGTGAGAAGAAATCACCGAAATTGTTGTACAGCGTACAACTTTCATCCTATTCGCTGCGAAAAACAGACGCACAGGCTTCCCTTAATGCCGGACCTGCTCCATCCATTCCGTAGCTACATCAACCGCTTGTTTAAAGCACTCTCGCCCGCGGCTAATCAGCGCTTGCTTCGCTTTATCGTATTCTCCTTCCAGCATCCATGCTGCATTTTGATCCTTGATCATACTAAAAGCATCCCAAGCAGAGCGCAACGAGGAGAAGTATTTTCGATCACTCGCCTCTTTCAACTTACTTTCTAGCTCTTTCATACATGTTTGTAAAAGTACTTCTTGTGCCACTTTTTTCTGGTACCAATCGTTTATTTTTTCTGGATCCCTAGCTTCAATCAACGAAACCATGATCGCTCTCATGCCCGTCGCACATTCCATCCATACATCCAAATCTTTCTGCAAGACATGAGAGTGCTGGATTGAAGGCAATTTAAATTGTGAAACTACCGAGCGCAAGGAAAGGCTGCTCATTGTCGCTTCTTGAATACTTTCATTCATTCCCAAGATATTCTGAAGCTGAACATCAGCAGCAGCCAAAACTTCTTCGCTCCCAGCCGCTACTTGTTGAATCATTGCTGACGTTTGATTAATCGAGTTAGCTATAGACAATGTATTGCTGGTAACACCTTCTAAGCGACTATCTACTCCCTGCATGTCCCCCAAAAGTTGACCAAGAAATGACTCCATCACTTCATACTTACTAACCGCTCCTTGCAAAGTGTGCGCTCCTGTACCAACCGTGTCCTGCATCTGGTGAATCGAACCTCGCAATCCATCTGCACTAGAAGTAACCATTTGGATTAGTTCCTGTATGTTAACCGTTTCCTGCTTTGTCTGAATGGCCATTTTCGATATCTCTTGAGCAACGACTGCAAATCCCTTTCCCTGTTCTCCTGCACGCGCCGCTTCAATATTCGCATTTAGCGCTAACAATTGAGTTTGTTTAGAGATATGTTCGATTAGAATGGTCATGTCTGCGATTTTCTCAAGTGCTTTATTCAATTCATCCATTTTTACATAGATTTGCGTACTATCCTTGGAGATTAACTGCATTTGTTCCATCGCAACACTCATTTCCACTCTACCGGAGCTCACTTCTCCCAAAAACTGAGTCGATGATTGGACGATGGCACTGTTGCTATCTTTAACTCCCTCGAGAAAGGTGTGAATAGGATGGATTTGATCTGATATGAACTGGGCATGTTCCGAGGCATCCTGCATACCTTCAGCCATTTCCCGCATCGTAGTCGTTATTTCTTCTACCTGCACAGTAATCAGAGTTGACCTCGCGCTCGTATCCTCCATCTTATGATAGAGCCCACTGGACGATTTATCTACGATTCGGATGAGAGATTTCAAACTGCGAATTGTTTTTTTCAACGTACTGATTAATGATTTCTCACCAACAACTGGAGCACAGCTCATACTGAAATCACCCGTAGCCATTTTTAATAAATCCCCATGAACCTTTTCATACGATGATGAATGAAATAGTTTGAACAAAGTGATCCCCCCTTTTTTCACATAAAAAAGCCTATCCCATTACAGAAACTGTAACGGATAGGCTTCGTTGCCGACTAGAACAATAAAGAAAACAATGTTAGATTTTCTACATGATCACATCTTTGTGATGGTTCGATTATATAAAAAATGTTGTTTCGCGTCAATATATGTAACACTACTATTACATCTACTGAAATGCTAATTAAAGCACAGGCTCTAGAGTCACTGATATAACCTGCTGTCTTGCCGTATCCACACTCGTCAGATCAATCAGATACACGGTTTCAGAATGCCCAGAATGATCCAAGTGTTCAACAGTCTGAATCGCTGCATTCAACTGCCGGGCTTCATACACAAGGCGAAGCTTCTTACCTTCACTCGCGCTTAAAATGATTCCCCCCTCCTTACCAACTTCTGGCGGATACAGGGTAATGAAACGCTCAGTAATCGACGTAGGCGGTTCCGTGAATTCATAACTGTCCGTTATCGTTAATTTGCCCTGATGCTTATCCAAATCGAACAATCGCTCCAATTTGTGCAAATGCGGTAGGTGATAAGCTCGCCGCAGATCCAATAGGAATCGATCTCTTCCTTCTTGAATACCCACTTCCACTACCTGCGAACGATACTGCTCTCCTTCACTTTGAAAGCAGCCATTAATGATGGGAACACTATGCCCCGCTGAGCTGTTGCAAAGAATCGAATAACGTTCGTCTCCAAAATATTGTCTTGTATATAAACCAGCACCAAGATCCTCGAACCACCTAACGCCGTCCACTACCCAAACAAAATGTCCGATATCATTATGATTATGAGGCTCATTATTATGTCCGCCCTTCGCTGCAAAGCTAATTAGTTTACCGCCCACCTGACACCGGCTAACCATCCATTCGGCTTCTTGAAGGAACTCTGAACGAAGCGGCAGCCCTTCCCTTTTTTCCAACAGCGCATAGTCCGTCCAAGCAAGATCACGCAGTGCCGTTGCGAAGCGGCCGCAGTGATCATTTGAATTCGAGCGATACGTCAGCGACGGGATGTGGAGTTGTTCAATCCTTTGGCATAGACGGCTAAATAAGCCAGTCTGAATACCGCTCGTACGCACGCAATCGGAGAAATTAGCCACATGATTCTCCTGTAAAAAGCAGAATTGCGGGAACTCCGCAATGCGCCGGGCTTTCTTTTCATCCAGAAGCAGATCGACCCGTCCACCTGTACGCTGCTTCAGCAGCTCCGCAAAATATACGTAATAACCGAAACCGTAGTACCAGTAACCGAGACCTTCGAGACACGCCCCCTCTTCAGTGAACCCTTCAAGGAAGCACTCCATCGCTTCAAAAACGCGATTTAACACAGGCATCAGGATTCTCGAATCCTGAATCATATAAATAGCAGCCATTCCGATGCTTCCTGCACATACAGCCGACCAGTTGTTCGTTGCTGTCTCCCACCCAAACACTCTCTTGAGCTGCATATACGGATTCAGTACTCTTCGCATAACCTCGTGGCGTGCGCGATTAACAATAAGTGGATCGAGTCGATCCTTGAACAGATGACAAATCTCACTCAATGCATGGGCCGTCTCGGAAGCGAACAAATCAACATGCCTTGCCGCCTCATCTTCCGCCACGGGATCATGAACGTTCAGGTGTGCAGGCAAGCACCAGGTATATTCATCACATATGGCCCAGATGATGTCCTCGAGTGCAGGAATGAATGCAGCATTATCTTCTATTAATGCAGCGATTGCCAAAGATGCAAGCCGACGTCGACGATCGAAGTAGTGCTTCTCGAACTCTCTTCTCGAACCATTTACTTGAAATAATCGAAATGCGCTGAAGGGCAGCGCCTCGATGGGCTGCTTGAGGAATTGGTCAGCCAACTGCCGGATTTCTATCCGGTGGGCAGACAGCAGCGGATTGTCCATACCTGAGCGAATATCCACGGATCGCGTTCTGACTTCTTCAAAAAGGGAAGCATGATCCGTCTCCGCAGCTTGCAGCGCTTCCAACAATAATCGACTATTCAAGTGAACACCTCTTTTGGGTTAGTTATCTTTAAACCCACTATAATGAATAAGGTGTTCATCGTCTAGTTCATGAATTTACTTTTTCGGGTAAAATATTAACCTTTTTCGGGCTCCAAACCGAACTAGGAAGCTCTCGACGCAGGACAGGCGCTACTTCAGTCGCAAATCGTTCAACTTGTTCACGCTGTTCGGCTTCAGTTAGCCCATCCACACTGATACTAACGACTTGATGCCCAAAGGCCTCATGGTAATTTAGAATTTTCTCAATGACCGTTTCAGGGCTCCCTATGAGCGCAGAACCATTCTTGATATTGTCCTCCAAATTCTTGAATGGAGATTGGTTATGCTGCGCTGAGGCTGTTGCATGCAGAGCATCATAATAAGGACGATAACGCTTGATCGCTTCTTCAGGCGTATTCGCCAGATACAAACTGCCGAAACCTGATCCAACAACGGCCTTATTGGGATCATGACCATAATAGTCTAGCCGTTCGCGGTAGTGGTCGATCAGCGCCTTGTATTTAGCTTGGGGATGAAAGGTATTTGATGAAAAGATCGGCTCTCCATGTTTCGCAGCCAACTCCGTGGATCGTGTACTTGATGCACTGCCGTGCCACACTGGGATTGGCTTCTGGAAAGGTCTTGGTTCGGTAGTGACATTATGAAGTGCTGGTCTATACCGCCCTTCCCAAGTAACATTTTCCTCATGCCATAAGCGCTTCAGGAGCTCATATCGCTCAGCAAGAGATTCCCATTGTTCATCCTCCGTTATTCCAAATAGCGGATAGTGGCGAGGATCATTCCCTTTTCCAATGATCATTTCCAAACGCCCGCCAGAGAGATGATCAAGTGTGGCATAGTCTTCGGCCACACGAACAGGATCTAACACACTTAGAACCGTTACCGTGGTTAATAAACGTATACGTGAAGTTCGAGCTGCAATGGCTGCTAAAACGACAGGTGGTGAAGAAGACTGGAACGGCGCGCCATGCCGCTCACCGACCCCATAAGCCTCAAAGCCAAGCTCTTCTGCCAGTAATGCCTGCTTAATCACATTCTGAAATTTCTGCTGAACCGTTAATGTTTCTCCAGTCACAGCGTTAGGAAGATTCATCATCAGACTAAATAAAGCGAATTTCATCTTACTTCCCCCTCTTTTAATCTGATAATACACATATTATTAATCGGATTTATAATATGGATAAATTTTAACATCTCACGATTTCAGCGTCTAATAGGTTCTTTCTATTCAAACTTTCAATCATTCTATACAAAGACGATCTGTTAATTGAAGAAATTTGCAATTTCTCACAATTTCGTATATATTCTTATATTGCTGACTAAAAAATATTATATATTTCGGATGATTTTACAAAATTAGTATTATCTGAATATTGAAATGAAGAGGTGCACGACAATGACAATTAAAAAAACTGCAGCAGGACTCATTTTACTAACCGTGATGTTGACAGGAGCAGCTTGTTCCTCCAATCAACCGAAATCATCGCCAAGTCCCGCAGCTACAACGACCACGACGGCTGCTCCGCAAGCAACTGCCGAAAGCCAAGATGCCGTTAATATGAAAGGCTATATAGCTGCTAGAATCGCTCAAGAGAAAGTGGAATTCCTCTTTGCGGAAGCTAAATCCGCTGATGGCGCGTTTATCCTCAACCCTAAAGCTGCAGACGGCAAAGAAAAAGCTGTGAAATTTCTTTCCAGCTACTTCGATACTGCAATGGTAGATAAACTAACTACGCATTACCTAACCGATCAAAAAGCGGATAATGCTATCGTAACAAACCAGAAATCTTTCTTCACTTCAAACCTTCTTGCAACGAAAAAAGAAGATATTACGTTTGACGCGTCGAATACGAAGGATCAAGTTAAGTTCACTACCAAAGACGGTGTAACGTATACGACGAAAAAAGTGAACGACAAGTTCGTTGTCGCAGCGGTTCAATAAGAATAACATAGCTGACCCAGGCTCATGATTAGGTGAGCACCAAAAAGTACCTTCAGGGAAGTTTCGAACCCTGACGGTACTTTTTTGGTTCCACGCTATGTCTACCCATCTCGATATCCGGGCTAGCTGTGAATACATGCTTAACCGGGCCATCGATTTGAATCCACACCATGATACCTTCTACAGGCGACGGCTGTAATTTACCTTCATTCCAATAATCCTCTGAATTATTCGTGAGATTAATGAAGCTGATGAGCTTATGTGACTCATTAATGAGGAACCGAACCCAGTCAACGAACAAGATATTGTCAGCCGCGTCAAAGCCTATATCTACGCCCATTACTCCGAGCCTCTGAGCTTAGCCCTATTAGCTGAGAAACTAGGCATTTCTTCCGGATATTTAAGCCAAATCTTCCATAAAACCGTGCAGGAATCCTATATCAAATTTCTGACACGTGTTCGAATGGAGCAAGCTGCCAAGCTGCTGAAAGCCGTTCCTCTGGAAAAAGTATACGATGTTTCTGACAAAGTCGGCTACGTCAGCGTCAAGCATTTCTCGCATGTATTTAAACAGCACTATAACATGCCGCCCGGTGAATTTCAGGAAAAATACATGAGTGCTCAACGAGGGAATTGAACGCCGCTCGTTATTGCATCAATTTCTTCCAACTCATCCAAGCTAAGCTTTTCACCGATGACAGGCAGCGCTTCCGTAATATGCTGCGGCTTGGAAACCCCCAAAATCGCAGATGTGATTCCTTGTTTACTCAGAACCCAATTCAGTGCAAGCTGAGCGAGTGTCCAGCCTCTGCGCTCTGCAACTGGCATTAACTGCTCCACGATGTGGAAATTACGTTCCTGTTCTAACAGTGTCTGGAGCCGCTTCTCCGGCTGCGCCGCGTGTTCCAGCTGGCGGCTGTCCGCCATAACTATACTTTCCTGTCAGAAGCCCGCGTCCCAATGGGCTGTATACAATAACGCCTACCCCTTCGGACACTGCAAACGGAACTAACTCCTGTTCGATACCACGAGCGATAATGCTGTATTCAGGCTGTACGCTCTCGAAGCGTTCAAGTCGGAGCTGTGCAGAGATGCCATGAGCCTTGGCAATTTGCCAAGCAGCGTAATTTGATGCTCCGATGTATCGCACTTTCCCCTGCCGAACGAGATCGTCTAACGCGCGGAGCGTTTCTTCTAGCGGTGTCTCTTCATCGAATCGATGCACTTGATATAAATCAATATAGTCAGTTTGCAACCGTTTCAGACTGTTTTCCACCGCGCGCTGAATGTGATATCTGCTTTGACCCGCATCATTAGGTCCAAGTCCGACTCGTCCATGTACTTTGGTCGCGAGCACGATTTGGTGTCTGCGCGCGCCAAGTAAATTGCCAAGAATCGTCTCTGATTCACCGGTTTCAAGCGGGTTTCCTTTATCCATGCCCGAGCCGTAAACATCAGCTGTATCGATCAGCGTAATACCTGATTCAAGCGCTGTATCCAGCACATCAGCAGACGCTTTTTGATCTATCCATCGACCGAAAGCCATCGTGCCCAGACTCACTTCCGATACTTTCAAACCCGTTCTTCCTAACCTTCTTTGTCCAATACTCATATCAACATCTCCTTTTTCCTACATCGATTACAAAGACAAAAAAGACTCCCTACTCGTTTCAAATGAATGAGGTGGAAGTCTCCTGTTGTCCGGTTGACTTGAATATATGGGGATCATATCACTTGATCTTCAAATTGGTCAACTTGATATTCCAATCGCAAACACAGATAGCTCACTTCACCCACTTGTATAATCGGATTAAACCTGCTAACATGACTGCAACAGTTCATAAAGCCTATTGGTCCACCAAAGGCTCCCTTGCCGCCAGCGTTAATCACCTGGCATGCATGTGGAGTCTTCTTTTATTTCCATATTTAGTAAGGGGTGTACAGGATGAAAAAGAATACACGTCAAATTCACTTAAACCTATTCCTTGCCAGCATGGGACATCATGAAGCCGCTTGGCGGCATCCAGATTCTAACCTGAACGGCGTCTATGACTTCGCTCACTACCTGGAACATGCACGTAAAGCCGAGGCCGCGAAGCTAGATTCCCTATTCCTTGCTGACCGCTATGCAACCTCTCCAACAGCGGTCCAATATGGTGCATTAGGCGGATTAGAGCCGCATACACTGCTTTCCGCGCTTGCCGTTGTGACGAAACAAATCGGATTAATTGCCACTGTATCCACAAGTTTTAACGAACCCTATAACGTGGCTCGCCGCTTTGCATCACTGGATCACCTAAGCAAAGGCCGAGCAGGATGGAACATCATCACATCTGGTACGGATAGTGAAGCACAGAACTTTAATCGGGATCGCATAGCCCAACACCAAGAACGCTATGAACGTGCCAAGGAATTTGTGGAAGTCACGACAAAGCTTTGGGACAGTTGGGAGGATGATGCGTTAATTCAAGATCAGAAGACTGGCATTTATGCCGACAAAGACAAAGTCCATGAGTTGAATCATAAAGGAAAGTACTTCTCGGTTCGCGGCCCTCTGAATACAGCACGATCACCGCAAGGCCGTCCAATTCTTGTGCAAGCAGGATCCTCCGAAGACGGCAGGGATTTTGCTGCAGAGTGGGCTGAGGCTATCTTTACGGCACAACAAACACTAGAGGATGCACAGGCATTCTATTCTGATGTTAAGAAGCGTGTCCTTCTGTACGGACGAGATCCAGCGTACGTGAAGATTTTGCCCGGCATCTGCCCCATTATCGGTAAAACTGAAAGCGAGGCCAAGGAGAAAGAAGCCGAACTCCACGAACTGACGAATCCAACGTACAGCCTTCTCCAACTGTCGAATCGCATCGGGTTCGACCTTACTGCCTATCCTCTGGACGGACCTCTACCGGATCTTCCCGATTCTAGCGAAATTGCCGGTCACCAAAGCCGTACTCATTTGATCAAAGAGCTGGCTGACAGAGAGAAGTTGACGATCAGACAGCTGCTGCTCAGACTAGCGGGAGGACGCGGGCATAAGAAGATTGCAGGTACACCGATGCAAATTGCTGACGAACTGGAAGCATGGTTTGTAGGTCATGCAGCCGATGGCTTCAATATCATGCCGCAGCTAATGAACGGCGGGTTGGATGATTTTCTCGAGCAAGTCGTACCAGAGCTGCAGCGGAGAGGATTGTTCCGTACTGCCTATACAGGTACTACGCTTCGTGATCATTATGACCTGCCTGTGCCAGTTAATTCATTTGCAAAAGCGAAACTATACCAATAAAGACACCTATTTGTAGACGATGGCCGTCACCATCCTGAATGATTTTATTGAGATTTCACGGCGATCTTCCGAATTTGCTTGGTGATCTCTTCGCCTCTTTTCAAGGCTAATTCAAGTGGCAAAGCTTCCTTTTTACTAGGATTGGTATGACCTACGTGTTCTTTCCATGCCGAGCCTAATAACTGTTGACGCTGCAGGATCAATTGAAATAATTGCGAATTATCGGGTTGTTCTACGAAATCTGGCATCTGTTCCAAAGCAATATGAAATAAATGACTTAAAAGCGTTTTAGCCATCACCCAATGACCCTCTGAGTTGGGATGAATACCGTCACCGGAACGATAGCCAGGGTTGATTTCGCGTTCTTGTTCTCTATGGTGAAGTAGTGGGTCGTAGATATTCACGACTTCATCAGCAGTTGAATCCAGCGTAAGCAGCCAATTCGCATAGTATCTAATGACATCATTGTAACGTGCATATGGCTCCTTGTAGCTGTAGTCTTTCTGGCCAACGGGCAAAATTATATTAGCGTTCATAGATTCAGGATCAAAGGGCGGAGGCGTCATGACGATGGCTTTTGCCCCGCTTTGATGGATCATCCGAATGGCTGTAAGTATGCCATTTTGATATGCTTGAAACCGTTCTGTAGAAAATGGCGCATAGATGCCATCATTCATGCCATATCCCACAACAACCCAATCCGGTTTGCTTTCTTGTAGTGCCCTTGCTAATCGATCATGGATACAGGGACGTGGAAATGGATGATCGGTCTCGGTTAATCCAGAAGCAGTCTCACTGCTTATGCCAAGGTTAATGAGTGTGAGAGGAATGTCTGGCCTAAACTGTTCAAAATAAGCATCCACATAAGCAATAAACGTCCCTTCATCTGTAATACTGTCCCCAAGAAAAACAATTCTTTTACCACCAGTCAACAGTGATTCCTTTCCTGCGATTGGAGTCATCTCAACTCTCCTTTTCATCATATATCATGCATGATAATTGTCGAAGAGGATTTCCACAATACCTCTTTTTCAGTATCCTAAAGACATACATACTGCAATCAAACGTTAAAGCAATCCCCGTGATAAAATTCGACTAGTTACTACCTGCTTTCATAAAGTGATCATTCGTCCTTTTGCGGGAATTACTAATATGCTTGGACATGGCATCGGAAGCGCCTTTGGGATCTCGCTGCTTTAATTTCTGTAAGATAGCATTATGTTCCGACCATTCCTCATTCGTGGTATTTATATCTAAATTTAATTGGATGTAGGTTAAATATCTTTGAATCTGTTCAATATAACCCCTGACTAAATTCTGCAAATTGGTATTCTCACAATAGGCAAGAATAGTACCATGTAAAGACATATTCATTTCCTTAATTGTCCCCAAACCATTAGTAGATCTCGGTGATTGCTGAGTTTGAAGAGCATCCATGGTTTCTTGCAACTGCTCCAGTATATCTTCTGGTATAAGAAGCGCGGACTTTTCAACGGCAAGTGGTTCAAGCTGCAGTCTGATTTCAAATAATTCGTCCAACTCTTTGACACTCATCATGTTAACAAACATGCCTTTAAAAGGAATAACATTCAGATACCCTTCCGATTGCAATCTGGATAGGGCCTCACGAATCGGAATGTTGCTTACTTCTAAAGCGCGCGCTAATTGATCGATGTTAATCTTTTCCCCGGACTTCAATTTATGAGTTAAAATATCTTCTTTGACAATCCGATAAATTTCTTCGGTTAAATTAACCCGATTAATTTTACTCCCCATATGATACCCTCACCTTTTTTACACTTAACATATCATGTATGATCGAGGGTTATCAAATAATAAATATCGAGCCCTCTCTAGACAACAAGAAGGGCTCGATATCTCAGATACCTATGGAGTAACTCTTAGAATCTGCTCACCATCATCTTGATCATCCTGGTCATCATCTTCATGATCATTTTGATTCTCGGATTTCTTACTTGTTTTAAATGTAACTTCAACCCCATAGCTCGTTCCCGCTGAGTTGGTCGCGTAAGCTCTGGCGTAATACGTCGTATTTGGTTTCAATTTCTTTATTTTCTCACTAAACTCGCCTAATCCAGAGCCCATGGTAACTTTGGTTGATCCGGAACCGGTTATTGTAGGCGTTGGTGCTGTTGAATACACAATTCCTCGCGATGTGACAGTTGTACCTCCATCAGCCGTTACTTTTCCGGCAATTGTTGCACTTGTATTCTTGACCTTAGTGACCCCAGTCGTTGTTACGGCAGCAGTTGACGGTGCCTTTGCAACCGTAAAGCTTAATTTATCCAGCAGCATATAGCTGCCTGATTTTTTCACGACTTTGATCGTGTGCACGCTGTTTGAAAGACCAGAAATACTGTACACCGTTTGTTGGACTAACCGCGTCGCATTATACGTGTTCACAGTTTGTTTGAAAACATCATCCACGTAAACGTCGATTTCACCCTGTGAAGCATCTTTTTCCGTAATAACTGCAATTCCGGTTCCTTTAAATGTGTATTTGAATGAATCGTTGTTCGTTTCTGTAAAATGCACGTCATTCTGATAATCGCCACTGAAGACGAATGTCAGATTCGTAGTTCCTACCGGCTGCGCTGCAAGGTATGCCTTCTTAATCGTTAATGTATTGCCTACTAATGTGTAATCGGTGCCTGGCACGAGGGTAGTTCGGCCATTGTCTATTCGATCAAGTACATACTCGCCAAGTGACAACGTTGTACTCACATCCGCTTGTGCAGCTATCTTTTTGTCAAAACTTCCTGTATCAGGACTCATCAGATCGCCTACAAGTATCGTTAATTTATCCAGCAGCATATAGGATCCCGATTTCTTCACAACTTTAAGCGTATGAGACCCATTTGGCAATCCTGCAATGCTGTACACCGTTTGCTGTGCTAATCGACTGGCATGATAAGTACTCACGGTTTCCTTGAATACATCATCCACATAAATATCGATATCGCCCTGTGAAGTATCCTTCTCGGTGATCAACTCAATGCCCGTTCCCTTGAAGACATATTCAAAATAATCATTGTTATTCTCGGTGTAATGAACATCGTTCTGATAATCCCCGAATACGCGATTATTGCTATATCCCCATGATCCAGAATAATGAATGGCAGCATTCGTATCATTGATGCTAGCCATGGCACCGTGGGATGCTGGAGCTGTTTGTACGGTCATCTCCGACGTTACCGACGGAGTCAACTGGATCGACGTCATAGATGGTACTACTTGAACCGATTGTGCTGACACCTGTCTATACACACTTCCAGTAACTGTACTGCCCGCAGCTGATGGAGTCACGCTCAATTTATCCAACAGCATATAAGACCCTGATTTCTTCACTGCCTTGATGGTATGAGGACCGTCCGGCAGTCCCGTGATACTGTATACGCTTTGTTGGACTAACCGGCTATCATGAAATGTACCCACCGTTTGTTGGAATACGTTATCTACATAAATATCGATATCGCCCTGCGAAACATCCTTCTCCGTAATCAATTCAATGCCCGTTCCAGTGAAGGCATACTCAAAGTAATCGTTGTCGGCCTCGGAGTAATGAACATCATCGTTATAATCTCCAAGTCCCCGATTGTTGCTATACCCCCAAGAGCCTGTGTAAACAATTCCCGGATCGTTATCGTTAACAGAAACCGGCGTAATGGCCGGCGAGCTATCGATGACTGAAATGGCGAGCGTCTGGGTGGCTCCCCCATTGAAGGAGAAGGTCAGATCCGTCCAACCAATGGGTTGAGCCGCAAGGTATTCCTTCTTGATCGTTACGACGCTCCCCGATAACGTGTAGTCAGTGCCCGCAAGCAATGTGGTTCCACCGTTGGTTATGCCGCTGAAGGTATAGCTGCCTGGCGTCAGCGTAATCGTTACATCTGCCTGGGCCGTTATCTTTTTATCAAAGCTTCCCGCAGCAGGATTAATCAGATCAGCGATGAGAACTCGCAATTTATCGATGAGCATGTAAGAACCTGATTTTTTCACAACCTTAATCGTATGAGCACCGTTGGGTAATCCTGCAATCCCATAGACAGGTTGTTGGGCTAAACGACTCGAATGATACGTGCTAATCGTTTGTTTAAATACACCATCCACGTATACATCTATATCGCCTTGAGATGAATCCATTTCTGTAATCACTTCAATGCCCGTTCCGTTAAAAGCATATTCAAAGTATTCGTTATTCCTCTCGGTGAAATGTACATCATTCAAATAATCGCCAAGCCCTCGATTCGTACTTCGCTGCCAAGCGGCTGAATACGTAATCCCCGAGTCGTCGTTATTGATGGCAATTGAACCGCCCTGAGAGGTGTTACTTACAACAATGGCAAGCGTTTGCGGATTTCCGGCGCTGAAGGAAATAAGCAGGTTCGTTGTCCCGAGCGGTTGTGTGGCTAGGTACTCCTTCTTGATCGTTAACGTATTGCCAGATACCGTATAGTCGGTGCCTAATTCTAGTGGTGTTCCGCCACTCGTTATAGAGCTCAACTGATTACCGTCTAGTAGCATTGTAGTCGTAACATCCGCCTGCAATGCTACCTTCTTATCATAATTTCTAGTTGACGGAAGGATCGTGCTGTTCTTAGGAGACGTGTCGCTCACTGCAATGTCCAGAATCGGTCTAGCTCCGGCGCTGAAAGTGAAAGTAAGCTGCGTATTTCCGACTGGTTGAGCAGCCAGGTAAGCTTTCTTGATCGTGACCGAGTTGCCTGAAACCGTATAGTCGGTGCCAAGCATCAAGTCTACACCATCATTCGATATACCACTTAGTGTGTTTCCATTCAACGTCATCGTTGTCGTTACATCGGTCTGAGCGGTTAAATTTTTATCAAAGCTTCCGGTAGAAGGGCTGATTATGCTGTTCTGTGCTAATGAATCAATCACCGTGATGGCAAGATTCTGAGTAGCGCCCAATCCCCTGTTGCTATTTCGCTGCCAATCACCTGTGTAAGAAATTCCCGTATCATCATCATTGATGGAGGAAACGCCTCCTTGCGATGTAACCTTCAACAAACGAGAAGCATGTGGAGCTAAATCCCCCGAACTGAAGCTGGAGTTAAACACACCTAGTTCGCTATGACTCCATAAATCACGTACGGAGGCTGCACCGCTTAAACCGATATCGCTCCAATTGACGTTGACTGTCGCGTTCGAGCTTCCCAGGTTAAACAGTCCAACGGTATAGGTTCCATCACCGTTGTTCGCATACCAGACCTGCTGCTCGGATGCGAGGGATACGGGATGTGCCGGCTTACCGGCCTGATTGACGGCGATGGCCTCATCGTTCGTCAACAGCTTAATGCCGAACTCGTCCAGGTTGGTTAAGTCATTGCCTGTATATAGCTGTGCCGACGAGATGGCCCAGAAAGTCATCGCTGTCTGCCTCTCATCCGGTGTAATGCCATCCATCGCGCCGTTACCGATATTCAAGGAATCGAAATTATTCCATCCGCCCGGACCTGCATGACGCCACCACTCTCCAGCTCGCGGAAATAGTCTTGCGATATTAGCCCAATTGGTCAATCCCGCTGTTCCACAATAACATTCAATATCCCAATCAACACGCCATCCGTTCGCGTACTTCTTCCAGGTGTCCGCGTAGTTAATATCCAGCGCCCACGATAGCTCGAACCAAATGTTGTGCGGGGCAAGTGCCTGGGACCAGGCTTTGACATCACCGCGAGCATCAATGGACGTGTCATTATGTCCGGAGCCCGGCGTTACGCTATCGAACTTAACAAAATCAACACCCCAGGAAGCAATCTGATCGGCAATGGAGTTGATATAGCTCTGCGCACAAGGCTTCGAGAAGTCAATTTTATAACCTATATTCCAATAATCCGATGTCGTTAATGGAAGTACCACGATGTCTTGTGCATGACAGGAGGTACCATAGATTGGCAAGTTAGCATCATAGGCTGCCGGTGACATCCCCGGTATAAAATAGAGGCCAAACTTTTGCCCATTGTTATGTACATGATTGATAACCTCACTAAGACCATTCGGATACAAAGTGGTGCTTGGTTGTGGGCGTCCGTATTCATCCATACTCCCATTCCAGGCTGCATCCACGTTGATATAATTGTAGCCATGGGGCTGCAGAATCGCATGCATAGCATCAGATTGAGCCATAATCTGTGCGGCTGTAATCCAATTTCCGCTGTGATACACTTGCATACTGTAGCTGCTCCAGCCCATGTATGGTTTTTGCGCTAATCCATTATCGGCTGCTTGTACGGGTTGCCCTTTCGGAATAAAGACAGCAAACAAAGTGATAAAGAATATAAAAACCAGAAGCCACAATCTAGTTTTCTTAATCATATATCCCACATCATACATCCCCTTTAGCGTTAAAATTCGTAAAAAAAGCCAGGTGCTTTATTTCTAGAACAAACACCTGGCCTCTTTTTCATCGATCGTTATTTTTTTATTGCTGCAGTATCGTAAGCCTTTTGCAGAATTTCAAGGTATCTGCCCACTTTCAAGTTATCGAGACCTTTCACATAGGCATCCCAATCTTTGGTCAAGTCCTTATTTCCTGTAATAAATTGAAGCGCGCTTTGCTCAATATAGTTCTTGATGTTGGTTTGAAGAATGCTTGCTTCGTCTGTAAGTGCTGGATCAATCCAGATCGCCCACATTGGGAATAGTTCCTTCGGTTCATGTCCTTGATACAAAAGCGTCGCATCGTACAGTCTGCGTTCGTAATTCGCTGAGTCGTAAACATCCGTTCCTTGTACGAAGCTATCTCTATATTCCTTTGGTTGGTAAAAGTGTCCCATACCACTCCATCCAGCATTACGAGGAGGCTGACCATCCACAGATGGAATCGTTGCTATTTGAGGTGTAACTCCCTTGCCAAGAGCCACTTCGCCATCTTTCGGTTTTCTCCAGTCGATGCCTTCCATACCCGATGCTGCGTTCGTTTGTCCTTCTGTCGTATACATATAATCAACCATTTTGATCAATGCGATTTGTGATTCTTTGCTGGCCTTATTCGTAAGAACGAATTTCGCACCTGGAATTAAGCCGCCTCCATCATGCGTTGCGAATGAACCATGCGGTCCTGTGAGCGGTGGCACAGGGTTATAATCAGCTGAATTTTTGTTTCCTTTATCAATGTTAATGAAGATGGCTGGATGCATGCCTGCGCCTGCACCTAGAATTTGTCCGCCAGCGTTCTCGCCAATTTTCTTAAAGGCTTCGGCATTTTGCGTAAAAGCACCTGGATCGATCAAGCCCTCGTCGTACAAGGATTTAATATAAGCAAGTCCTTCTTTCCATTCCGGCTTATTGGCCGCAGTATCCACTTTACCGTTCACTAAGTTCAAGTAATTACGGTCGTCATTATAAATGAAGCCGTTCATCAGGAACGGAATGACACGCACTCCGAAATCCTCAATCGATCCGCTAAGCGGAACTTCGTCTGCTTTACCGTTGCCGTTCGGATCGTTCTTTTTGAAAGCTTGAAGCACTTTCTTGAAATCCTCGGTTGTTTTCGGCATTTCGAGGTTTAATTTCTTCAACCAGCTTGTATTGATCCACATTTTGTTCGGGTAGGAACAGTGGAAACATTGCGTATAGGAGCCAAGTCCGTATATTTTTCCATCTGGCGCTGTGACGAAGCTTTTGAGTGTTGGATCCTTTTCCATCGCCTTTTTAATATTAGGAGCATACTGATCAATCAAATCATTCAATGGAAGCAGAACGCCCTGCTTACCGAACTTGAGAAGATCGGCTTGTGAGAATTGGTCGATATAGGCGGTTAACATATACGCCTCTGGATAATCACCGCTCGCTAAAGAGATTTGCCGTTTTTCCTTTGCCCCATCATAAGGGATGATTTCGAACTTAAACTTCGCATTAAATTTGCTTTCCAAATGCTTCGTGAACAGGTTCGTCTTCAAATCCATGTCGTTAGCCTGTTGAGCAAAGATGCTTATTTCTACGGGCTTAGCCGATTGTGTTGCACTTGGCGATGCTGTTCCAGTTGAAGGTGTTGACGATGCCGAAGTCTCCTCTTTACTCGAACATGCGGCAAGAACCATACTGAACATCAAGATGAAAACCAAGCTACTAACCGATCTTCTTTTCAAATGTATCCGCTCCCTTTTTTGAATTTACTAGTTTACTTATCGTTTATTCCTTAGCGCTTTGTTTTAGTCAATCACCCCTTTCAATTCTTCAATCGGACAGGTTATCCCTCTTTCCACTTACCCTTTTACAGAACCTACCAGCATCCCCTGAACAAAGTAGCGCTGTACAAACGGGTAGATGACGAGTACTGGAAGCGTTGCCACGACAATTAGTGAATATTTCAAAAGCTCTGCCAACTGCTGTCTTTCTACCTGTTTCAAGGCATCTGTGGCATTTGAGCTGTTGTTAAGAATGATAATACTGCGCAAAATGAGCTGAAGCGGAAAAAGATTGGCGGTTTTGAGATAAATAAGAGCATCGAAGTAAGAGTTCCATTGACCCACAGCGTACATTAAGAACAGAACAGCTATGATCGGTTTCGATAACGGAACCACGACACTCCACATGAACCTGAGATCGCTGCATCCATCTATTTCACTCGAATCAATTAATTCATCCGGAATCGAGGATTGGAAGAACGTTCTTGCAATGATCACTTGCCATACCCATATTGCGTTAGGAATCAATAAAGCCCATCTGGTATCGATTAGCCCCATCTGCTTCACAACCAAGTAAGTAGGAATCAATCCACCACTAAATAACAACGTGAATGTAATTAGCATCATAAGCATATTTCTTCCGAATAAAGTTTTACGTGATAATGGATAAGCAATCATGATTGTAAGCATTACACTGATGATCGTTCCGGCAGCCGTATAAAAAAGAGAATTGGCGTAGCCTGTAACAATTTTCGGATTTTCGATGAGAGTTGCATATCCCTTGAGGGAAAATTCTACCGGCCAGAGCCACACACGACCTGAAGTTACCGCTGACGGACTGCTGAAAGAGCTGCTAAAAATATAAATAAGCGGATATAAGACGATAACTAAAAGGAGGCTCAGTATCACGTAGATGCTAATCAAAAATAGTTTATCGCCAACCGATTCTCTGATCGTCGTTTTCATCGTATTCATCGTTTGGTTCCTCCATTGTTTACCAGATACTCGTATTCGATAATCGCTTTGCTACCATATTGACACCAACAAGCAGAATTAAATTGATAACAGAATTAAACAATCCAACCGCAGTAGCAAAACTATAGTTCGCGTTCAATAAACCAATTTGATACACATAGGTGGCAATCACTTCGGAATTTATCTTGTTCAGCGGATTTTGCAGCAGATAGATCTTTTCGAAGCCAAGCGACATGACACTCCCTACATTCAAAATGAAAACAATCGTGATGGTTGGCATGATGCCGGGTAAGTCGATATGACGGATTTTCTGAAACCGTGAAGCGCCATCTACCTTGGCTGCCTCATAAAGCGAAGGATCGACTCCTGCTAGCGCAGCCAAAAAGATAACTGCCGAATAGCCTGCCGTCTGCCAAATATCCGACCACACATAAATCGAGCGAAACATGCCGGGTTCCCCGAGAAAATTGATAGATCCCAGTCCGAAATGATTCATCGCCACATTAACGAAGCCTAGCCGTGGTGCTAGAAAAAGCATGATAATGGATACCATAACGACGGTGGATATAAAATAAGGAGCAAACGAAACCAATTGAACAAACCGCTTAAATTTGCCGTTGCGTATTTCATTAAGTGCCAACGCCAACAAAATTGGAATTGGAAACCCGACGATTAACAAGTATCCGCTAATGAGGAGTGTATTTTTAATTAACGTCCAGAAAATCGGATTATCAAAAAACAACTTAAAATGTTTGAATCCCACCCATGGGCTTCCCCATATCCCTTTAGTGACGTTGTAATCCTTAAAAGCTAGGACGGCATTCAACATCGGATAGTATTTAAAAATAAGGAAAAACAAGGCTGGCGGAATGACGATAAGATACAATTGCCAATGTTTTCTAAAACTCTTTGTCGCTGCTGTGAGGAGGCCTCCACGTTCTATTGATGCCACTCGGCTGCGTTCGATTTCAATTCCTTTTTCCAAAATGCTCCCCCCTAAATTCCTCATGAAGTCGTGATAGCGCTTTCTATATGGCTGATTATAGGGTGCTATTGTGGCCCTCGTATAGGTACAATTGCGTCGTTTTGCGAACAAATAACCCGAATTCAGCGGGCATTTTTCCTATTCGAACGGCCATTTTTCCCGCTACAGCCATATAAGACAGAAAAAATCCTAACCGCCTAAGCGATTAGGATTTTCATTCTTCTGCGGACTGTCTGAACGAGCTTGGCGATACGCCCATAACTCGCTTGAACGCCCTTCGGAAAGAATGTGAACTGTTATAGCCAACATGCGAAGCGATTTCATCCACATTATATTGGTTTCTTTTTAAAAGAATCGCTGCGTGGTCCATTCTCACTTTTTCCAAATGATCGGATAAATTCGTCCCCGTTACCTCTTTAAATAATTGGGAGATGTATTTTTCTGGACGCTCTACAATCTCAGCTATCCGGTATAGGTTTAGATCGGGATCTGAATACTTTTCAGCGATATATTCATTAATTTGCTTCACTGTTTTAATGTGTGCATCGTTCTTTTTACTCGTAATGAGACCGCACATGGCTGAGATAATCTCATTAATTTCACGCGAAATCAGCTCAATGGCTTCAGTGGCCTGGATGCTAATGATCCGATTTTTGATTTTTTCGAACATAGGGGATTCCATGAGAGCCTTCTGGTCAAGTAATTTAAGCAGCGTTCCTTTCACTTCTCCGATGAACTGATGCTTCATCTCCACAGAAAGCTCTCGATTTTCCGTATTTTGCTCGATCATCGACTTGACGATCCGCTCGGCTTCATCCACATCGCCTGCCCTAATCGTACTAATTAATCGCAGCTCCACATCGATTGGATAATAATACGTGTTACTCTCTACTCGTGTATCACTATACCAAACGATTCCTTTTCTATTCATATATACGGCGTATTCTAATGTCTGTCTGGCTTGTTCATAGGAACGGCTGATCTCCATGACAGAGGAAAAGGGATCGCTTAGTGCTGCAGTAATGGTAATTCGATAATCGGTAAAAGCCAGATTGGCGAGATTAGCCACGAGCTGCTCGATATCTTCCTTGCCAACTTCTTCACCTTCATCTTTTTCCCCTGACGTAAATAGGGTTACGATGCGATCTGAACCCAAATCCGTCATATGAACATGCAGGTGGCTGCCTGAATCAATTAAAATCTGTTTCAGAATGAGTCTGGCCGCATTCAGTTCGTTGAGAATTTCGACGCTTTCCATGCCGGAGTATCCATTGATTTGCAGAATACCCGTATAACCGGCATTCATATTTAGCCCAGTGTCAGCCTGCGCGGCAGCAGAGATCAATTCATCCCTCGATTGAAACTCACCCGCAATTAACCTTTTATAAAAGGCATCGCGAATTAATGGCAGCTGCCGATTAAGCTCAGACTCAAGGCGCTTGTTGTTGGTAATGATATTGGATATATTGCCCTGCAAGAAATCATATTCATTGCGCTCTGTCGTTGCTTCCTTGCCAAACTGCTCTTTCATCACACTAAGCAGCCTATTGATCGGGGCTGTATTTCGATAAGACAGCATAAAACCAACAAAAAGCCCGATCAGAAGAGCAACACCGGTCACCGACCAAGTGATGTACTTGATTTTATTCGCATTCTCCATTAAAACGTGCTTTGGAATGCCCGTGCTGTATACCCAACCCGTTGATTTGGATTGAATCCTTATCACGAGATCATCTGCATAGAATTGACTGACTTTCCCTTTATCGAAGCGGCTATCAGCGGATAATTGATCCATTTCCTTTTGACTGATCCCCTGCAAGCTAATGGTATGTCCTTCTGCATCGCTAATATGCGTCCAACCACCGTTCGGATCTCTTAAACCAGACAATACACTGTTGATGGTTTGTTCATCAATAATGGTGACAACCGTTGCCGGTGAAGAATCACTAAAGCTGTCTAATGGGAGCGATTGCATAAAGGTGATGACTGAGGTTTGCGTTCCGTTATTCACAAACGGGCTCAGCGGCATGATTTCGCTTCTATGCGTTTTCTCTAATACTGTTTTTTTCCATTCGTCCAAGGAAAGATTGCTATAATGCGAAGTCTGGTAATAATGCTCAGGGCGAAAATAAGCATTGCCTGGCGTCACAACGACGTTAAAATTAGTCAAATAAATATAGAATTGTTTCAAAAAATCATTCGTTTGGCTGTAGGCCTTAATATCTCTCGTTATTTTCCAGACCCCATACACATTTGCTTTATCGTCCACCAATTTTTCGTTCAAAAGGACACTCAAGTCTTGGTTTAAAGCTAATTGTCTCGTAAAACTTTCAACTTCGGCCATTCTGCGTTCCAAAATCTCTTGGCTCTTTTGAAGCTGTGTCACATTATTCTCAATGGAAATCGATTGCGTGACCGTGATCGAAGTACGATATGACATATAGCCCGCTATGCTGGGGATGATCAAAATAACGATATAAGAGATCAGAAACCTTCGAAATAATCTGGAATACTTGGGCACTGGCAATTCTCCCTTCCATTTTGGAGGTTTCGGAATACGTTCTTTAACAAGTTAGCACGATTCTTCAACAAAAAAAACCCCTAGTCGGGTCTTTTCTGATTTTCGCAGATGACTTATACCCCCTGATTGCAGTCCATGCGAAACAGTACATTATCTATATGATAGCGCTTACTACAAGACTGATTATATAGATAAAGGGCATTATCGCATAGGTACAATTGGGTCGTAGACCATACAAATTTCCTTATTCCTTATGAGTCACGATCAACTGCTTGTCAATTCTATAGACATAATCTGGTGTTAGAACGAGCGGAACGCTTTGTTCACGGTAGCGCAGAAATGTTTGACCCGCTGAGAATGCCTGAATAGTGGCTTCCATCAACTCACCGTTCTCCCAGACGATATCAACTTCTATATTTCCTTTGGCCCGCAGTCCTGAAACTTTACCTGTATGCCATTTCTTTGGCAGGGCGGGAAGTAAATTAATTTCTCCAGCATGACTTTGCAGTAGCATTTCCGCTATCGCCGCTGTCCCTCCAAAATTTCCGTCTACGACAAATATGTGTTTCTCCGCTCCGGCAATCCCCGGTTTGGAAAAAGTTAATAAGTTATCGAAGCTCAATTGACCGATTAAGTGGGTTAAATGCTTATAGGCATGTTCGCCGTCTTCTAATCTGGCGAAGCTCGCTGCAAAAGAGGCAACCGTGAACTCAACATCCTCCAACGCCTCGCGAGACATGCGATTTTCTAATGTGATTCTTGCAGCGGCGCTCAGTTCCGGTGTTCCTCTTAGGGTGATTTGGTTACCTGGATACAAGCTGATTAAATGAGATAGGTGGCGATGATCGGGCTGTGCTTCTTTATAATCTTCCAGCCATTCCTGTAATTGTCCCCGGTTGCCAATACGAAGGGGTGGCAGCTTAGCGATGGCTTGCTTCAGCTTGGTTTGCATATCGAAATCCACTTGCAGCGTATCGGCAGCTTCCAAACAAAAGACGAATAAATCACGAACCAACACTTGATCGAGTGTTGAGCCCATCGACAATTGGTGGACGTTGTCTTCGATATAGAAGCTATTTTCCGGTGAGTTAGAAGGCCCTGTTACAAGCCACCCATATTGTGGATGCAGCGTCATGTAGTCGAGGAAAAAGGCGGCGGCTTCTTTCATCACAGGATAAGCTCGCTGCGCTAAGAACTCCCGATCTAAGCTGAATTCATAGTGTTCTCGCAGTTGGCTTGCAATCCATAATCCGCCTGTAACGTTCAGTCCCCACGAAGTTTCCCAACCTGGAGCCGTAAATCCCCATGCATTTGAGAATACATGAGCCACCCAACCCTGGCATCCATAAAAGTCCTGCGCTGCCGTTCGGCCAGCTTGCGATAACATCTCCAAATAATTCATTAAAGGGATATGACATTCTGTTAAATTGCTAACTTCCGTTGGAAAGTAATTCATTTGAGTGTTGATGTCGAGGTGATAATCGCAGCTCCATTGCATACGGTTGGCTTCGCCATCATTCCAAATGCCTTGTAAATTTAGAGGCAAAGGAGAATCCGCACGTGAACCAGAAATCATCAAATAGCGGCCATATTGATAAAATAAGGCGAATAATTGCGGATCATTATCGTGTCCGTTCTGCAAAAGACGGATTCTTTCGTCTGTAGGTAGGCGGGACGCGTCTGAATGACCCAAGTCAAGATTCACTCGGCCATACAAGCGATGATAATCGGATATGTGATTTTCTTTAAGCTTTGCATAGCCAAGCGCTATGGCTTGTGCTAGTTGGCGCTCAGATTCATTAAGCCATGAGTCATCATTTTTCCCATAATCGGTATTAGCGGTAAAGTAGATGCAGGCTTCATCTGCGTTTCTTACGACGATTTGATTATCCTCTACAACAATGGTTCCGCCCTGTGCCACCACTTTGACCATACCTTGACAGAAAACTCCGCACTTACCGTCACTATGCATCGTTTCCGTCGCTTGCCCTTCAAAAGTAATCGTAGCGTCCTCGGCAAACCGTTGCGTAAAATTGTCAGTCAGACCTTCTATTCCTAATGTGAATGAAATGCTCCCTTTGTGTTCACTCCAAAAGCGCGAAGCCACAATATCATCCGCATGCGAAGCAAATATTTCCCGGGTAAAGTTATTCCCATTTACGCTGTAAGAAGTATGAAAGATAGCGTTTTTAAGGTTTAGTACACGCTGGAGATCATCACCTTGATGCTCCATATTCAAGATTAGATTACACATCTGCAAATTCGTACCGAAATTTTGCTTTTTAGGTTGCAGTGCCTTCTGAGCTAGCTCTTCCCCGCGTTTGTAATCTCCTGCAAAGAAATGCTGCCGCATCTGATCAAGATCAGCTTTGCCCTTTGATTGGCTTTCGATCCTCTCCGTTTTTCCAGACCAATAAGTGACTTCCGTCATACTCCAGGTTTCCTTCTCGATCCCGCCATAGATGACGGAGCCTATTCTCCCGTTGCCTATTGGCAGCCCTTGTGACCACTCCAGCGCAGCGCTGGTATACCATAGCTTCAAATCACTCATGCAGAATTAGCCTCCTCAACTTCATTACACATTATATATCGTGTATGATCTGAATCTTATCATTTACGATATATCGTGTAAAGATATGTTAGCTCCACGTGAAAAAGCAGTCCAGTGTTAAAAAAAACTGGACTGCTCTCTGTTCATTGGATTTATTTTGGCTAGATTACAACTGATTTTCTCCCGTGCTTTGAAAGAATTCAATGATTTCGCCATCAGGCCCTTTGCAGAAGGCTATCCGAATAGGTGTTGCTGGACTTTGACTTACGACCACATCTTTGGGCTCGACCGTGATCTCTGCGCCAGCCGCGCGTGCTGCTTCCACGGCCGCAGCGACATCATCTGTTCTAAACGCCATATGGATAATGGCACCTTCCGGCTTATCTCCTGGTACACCACCGGCAAACACTTCCAGATAATCGCCGTCTCCCGTATCAAGAAGAACAGCTCTCCCGTCCCCTTCTCCCCAACTTAATCTTTCCGTAAAGCCAAATCCTTCTGTGTAAAATTTCACCGTTGCTTCGAAGTTGCTTGCTCGAATGGCAACATGATGAAAACCGCTTCCGCCTAATTTGTTAATTTTCCCCATATAATCTACCACCTTTCATTATTTATTTATACGATACGGACAACGAATGATTTAGTCAAATTGTGGCAATATTAACTTTGCCTAAAAAAACAATAGATCGGAGATGTATGCCATGTCTGACCAACAATCCGAACAACAAAGTGCAGAAATAGAAGCCCATAATGCGGTAGCTGATGCATTAAGTGAACTGAATCAAGCACAATCGATTAGTAATCATCGCAGAAGGGCTGTTCAGCAAGCACACGAACAACTTGACCAAGCACATGCACAATTAGCAGAAGCACGGACAGAACAAACTGGTAGTGCTGATGAAGATAGCCTCACGTAAATAAGGAATATCCTCATCTACAATTTACATGAAAAGGCTGTCCTCAAAAATGATAAATTCATTAGAGGGGCAGCTTCTTCATGGATACATGGATACATGCATCCATCTACCAATGGTAGGCTTCCTTTAATGGGAACGTAGTGACGCTATTTACGTGAAATATGCTCTAAACACGAAAATGAGGAACGTAGAGACGCTATTCCGTTGTTTTTAGCTTCGAATTGCACAAAATTCAACAAATAGCGTTATCTCGTTCCGCAAGTTGGTTATTTTCCTCAAAAATGCCAAAATAGCGTCCCCTCGTTCCCCCCAATTCAATTTTCTGCTCATATCACCAACTTTAGTTGATTGTCGTTCCGTTAAGAACAACCCTGCCCCAAAAGGACCTCCCCTTATTGGCGGAAGTCCTCTCTCCTATCATTTTTTACGATCATAACTTTGCAGCTTTTTGAGAAAGTTATCCGCGGAAATATAGGGCATGCCAACATTCAACCTAGTTATTTCTCTACTATCCCCCGAATTAATCCCTTCTTTTGTCGTGATAAAATAACGGAAACCTACTTCTTTCGCGTCATCCATAACGGTCTGATTATACTCCCCAAAAGGGAAACATAGCATGGAGAGCTTATTGTCTAGCTGCGTTTTTAACATGGCTTCGGCCATCCAAAGATCCTCGTGGACTCTTTTTCTCCATTCCTCCTCCGTCTCCAACCGCTTTTCCTGTTCCAGAAAAAGACGATTCGTCAGAGCAGGTACGGCACTTCCCCCGTCACCCCTCTTTTTCTGGTGAAGGTTATATGAATGAGAATAGAAACTGAATCCATCGTGTTTCATCTCCTGTGTTTGCTTCCAAGTCAAAAAGGGCAGAGATGGATAATCAGAATCCAGATAACTTACAACAACAAAGTTAGTTGCCGGAAACCCTTGCTTTTTCAGTAAAGGGTACGCCATCTCATAAAAAGATCGATAGCCATCATCGAATGTAATCACGACAGCGTTCGGGGGAATTGACTTTCGATGCTCTAGAAAACAGCTATAATCTTCGATCGGGATCACATTATAATGATTTTCTTTTAATATCTGAAGGTGCTGATTAAATTTAGCCGGGGAAATCGTCACAAATGACTCGTTTTCATCCAGATGGTGGTAGGTAAGAAAAATGGCTTGATTGGTATAATGAATAACCTTCGTATCAACTTCCGATCTAATGATTGCGCTTTCATAAATACTGGAGCAAACCTGATTAAGATTGTCATCCTGATTCCCCAGATTCCCCCAAGGTGCTAAAGCTAGCATTAAGTAGAAGATCCATGCATTCATTATCCTTGACTCCTCCCCCTTTTTAATTAGAAAAATAAAGACAACCAGCCCGCACTTTGTCATTAGATAAATAATACATATCATTTTCTGTGCAAACTTATGCTTCCATAAACAAAAATAGCCACCTCAACAGGTGGCTATTCTTACTTTACATTTATTATAAGATACGTGCCGTAAACATCGATCTAGCAACTCTAGTGCCGTTCGTCCTGATTTCCATATCAATCTTGCAAAATCTGCGGCTCATCTCCACGATCGAGGGTACGATTTCGATGACGTCATCGATTTGCAGCGGGATTAGAAAATAGCTGGAAGAACTGTCCAGAATGAGATCACCTTTCTTGTGCTCTTGAACCGTGCGGTAAGCCGCACGAATCATAATCGTTGTCAGTACACCCTCGGAGACTAATCCTTCAAAATTCGTCATTTGCGGTGTAACCGTTCCTTGGAAATACAGCTTGCCTTCCTCATCTCGAAGCTCGTCGATCCCCGAATAGATCTGCACCTCGAACGTTTCTGCGTTCTGAGGCTGTCTTTGCATATGCTGCATCGCTTTCATAACATCCTTACGGCTTATGACACCGATCATCTTGCGATCGGTATCTATGACGGGCAGCAGCTCAATACCTTCCCACACCATCGTATGTCCAGCTGATGCTACCGACGTTTTCAAGTTAATCATCAACGGATTAGGAGTCATCAAGGTGCCAATGAGCTGATTCGGCTTCGCGCCCATGATATCCTTGGTCGTGATCATGCCAATCGGCACTTGATTATCATCGATGACTGGATACCGTGTATGCGTCGTTTCCTCAACCAGCTTTTGCATGTCTTTGACCGTGTTAGCAGCGAACAGCGAATAAATAGGGCTGTCTTTGCGCACGATGTCATCGACGATCATAATCTTCTTCTTAATGAGGCGATCTTCCATGGCACGGTTAATCATCGTAGCAACCGTGAATGTATCGAATGAGCTGCCGATAATAGGCAGCTGCAGTTCATCAGCAAGCTCTTTTACTTCTGGCGTGGTATCAAATCCACCGGTAATCAATACGCCAGCGCCCTGACTTAGTGCACACATGTGTGCTTGTACACGATTGCCCACAATAAGCAAATTGCCTGCTTCAATATACTTCAGCATGGCCTCTAGCTGCATCGCGCCAATCACGAATTTGTTCAGGGACTTATGTATACCCGAAGATCCCCCCAGCACAACGCCTTCCACCACATTCACGATTTCCGCGAACGTTAATTTATCAATGACAGGTTCTTCTTTCTTCTCCATGCGAATCGTGCCGATCCGCCGTTTGGTGCTCACCAGACCGATATTTTCCGCTTCCTTGATGGCACGATAAGCCGTTCCCTCACTCACATCCAGGTCTTGAGCGATTTGCCGAACGGACAGTTTGGTGCCTACAGCCAAAGATTCAATATATTTCGTAATTTGTTCATGCTTCGTATGAAGCTCCGAATGGCCCGTGCTCATGGTTCACACCTCGCTGAACTGTTCTATAACATTGAAATAATTATAGTATATCCAAATAGAAAAAGACAGAAGCCTCCTAAAGGCCCTGTCTCAAATTACTTCAATTACAAATATCGATACCCTTGTTCGGTTAAAAAAGCTTCAAAATCAGGTGAAACCGTCATCTGGGTAAAAAGAACATTTGCTTGGTCAAACTTCATCTGCTGGAATGTCTCATCCCCAAGCTTTTCTTTGATCTTTGCCATCTCTTCAACTTGAATCTGTTGAAATAGTTCTGCCGTTACTTTGCGCCCGTCATCCAAAATTCCGAGTGGGTGATGGATCCACTGCCAAAGCTGCGCACGTGATATTTCCGCAGTGGCCACGTCTTCCATCAAGTTGTTGATCGGTACAGCACCGAAACCACGCAGCCAAGCTTCCAAATACTGAATGCCGACGCTGACGTTCGTCCGTATCCCGTTCTCAGTTATCGGCCCCAGTGGCACTTCTAACAATTGTTCAGCGGTAATTTTGGTATCAGAAAGCTGCTTGTCAATTTGATTAGCTGACGGCATATACGCATCGAATATTGCTTTTGCCACAGGGACTAATCCGGGATGAGCCACCCATGTGCCATCGTGACCATTTCTTACCTCGCGCAGCTTATCTGCTTTTACTTTCGCCATCGCTTCTTCATTCGCCTCCGGATCATTCCTCACCGGAATTTGTGCAGCCATGCCTCCGATGCAAGGCGCATTCCGCTTATGACAAGTTTGGATGGCGAGCAGCGAATAAGCTTTCATGAACGGCGATTCCATCGTAACGAGCGCTCGATCGGGAACGATGACATGCGGCTGCTTCTGCAGCTTTTTAATATAACTGAAGATATAATCCCAACGCCCGCAATTCAGGCCTACGCTGTGCTCGCGAAGTTCATACAATATTTCGTCCATTTCAAAGGCAGCGACGATCGTCTCGATAAGCACCGTGGCTTTAATCGTACCTTGCGGAATGCCAAGCTCCTGCTGAGCAAATAGGAACACTTCATTCCAAAGACGCGCCTCGATATGGCTCTCAAGTTTAGGCAAGTAAAAATAAGGTCCGCTTCCTTGCTGAATCTGTGTCTTTGCATTGTGGAAAAAGAATAGGCCAAAATCAAATAACGAACCTGAAACAGGGTGCCCATCAACCTGCATATGTTTCTCTTCCAAGTGCCAACCGCGAGGACGAACTTTGAGTACTGCCGTCTGAGTTTGAAGATTGTAACTTTTCCCTTCCTGACTGGTGAAAGCGATCGTTCGACGAACAGCATCGTACAAATTCACTTGACCTTCGATCGTATTGTTCCACGTTGGCGAGTTAGCGTCCTCGAAGTCTGCCATGTAGACGTAAGCGCCAGAATTGAACGCGTTAATGACCATCTTACGGTCGCCAGCTGGACCTGTTATCTCAACGCGTCTGTCTTGCAAATCCGCAGGGATCGGCGCAATGGTCCAATCGCTGCTGCGTATCCTTGCAGTTACTGGTAAAAAGCCCGGCAGCTCACCTGCATCAATACGACTCTGCCTCAGGTTGCGCTCCTGCAAAAGCTCTAGGCGTTTTGCTCCAAATGTACGCTCAAGATGTGCTACGAATGCTAATGCTTCCGGCGTGAGAATCTTCTGCCCCTCCGAAGAAGTCGGTTCGATTTCAATTCCCCTTAGCATGGTTTGATCGATCAATATCCTCATCTCCTTGCATTGCTATTAAGAAGCAAATTGTTCCTCTTCTGTGGAGCCGGAAAGCGCAGTAGTGGAAGTAGTACCACCCGTAATAACTTGTGAAACTTCATCGAAATAGCCCGTTCCTACTTCACGCTGATGGCGTGTCGCTTCATAACCGCGAGTTTCGCTAGCGAATTCCGTTTGTTGGAACTGAGAGTAAGCAGCCATGCCACGATCTCTATAATCGTGAGCGAGTTCAAACATGCTGTGATTCAAAGCATGGAAGCCTGCCAATGTCACGAACTGGAACTTATAACCGAGCTTACCTAGCTCTTGTTGAAATTTCGCAATCGTAGGTTCATCTAATTTCTTCTTCCAGTTAAATGAGGGAGAGCAGTTATATGCAAGCAGTTTGCCAGGAAATTTCTCATGAATCGCTTCGGCAAAACGTCTTGCTTCCTCCAAGTTTGGCTCCGAGGTTTCACACCAGACCATATCCGCATAAGGTGCATAAGCCAGACCGCGTGAGATCGCTTGATCCAAGCCTGCATGTACATAAAAGAATCCTTCGGGTGAGCGTTCGCCAGTAAGGAACGGTCGATCATTCTCGTCAATGTCGCTCGTCAGAAGACTTGCTGCATTCGCATCAGTTCGAGCGATTAGCACCGTCTCCACGCCCATCACATCGGCTGCCAGCCTTGCTGCGATAAGATTTTTTACGGCTTGCTGCGTTGGCAGCAGCACTTTGCCGCCCAAATGGCCGCATTTCTTTTCGGAGGAGAGCTGATCCTCGAAATGGACAGCAGCGGCTCCTGCCTCAATCATGCCCTTCATCAGCTCGAACACATTAAGCGGTCCTCCGAAACCAGCTTCCGCGTCTGCCACAATGGGGAGAAAGAAGTCAATGCTTCCCTTGCCTTCCGCATGCTGGATCTGATCGGCACGCTGTTAGCTGGGTAAAGACTTTGATCGGGATACATATGACCGGATAAGTTCGCATCGGCGGCAACTTGCCAACCGCTCAAATAAATCGCTTTAAGTCCTGCTTTCGCTTGCTGCACAGCTTGATTTCCCGTTAGAGCGCCTAGTGCAGGTACAAAGTCTTCTTCGTTAACTCGTTTCCAGAATTTGCGAGCTCCTTGCTCAGCCAGTGTCTGTTCAATAATTACGGAGCCACGAAGGCGAAGCACATCCTCAACCGAATAAGGCCGAGACACCCCTTCGAATCGTTTGGAATTCCAGCTTGCTTGCAGTTGTTCACTTTGACTTTGTTTACTCATGATCCTATGCACTCCTTTATTGGGTTTTGTTTTTTAAAAGGATACGTCTAGAAATCCGCTGCCGCCGCAAATCGGACAAGTGTTGGGCCAGAGTACACGATCCTGACCAAAATGGATGGACGACCCCTCTTTGTGAAAGTGCTCATCTGTGCTTCTCATTTCCTCTAAATCTCCATTACCTTGGCATGTTGGACAATCCATTGTTGTTTCCTCCTCCAATGTATTAATACAGTTTTATTTTTGTTATATAATATATAACATACTGCAGAATAATGTTCAATACAGTTTTATAAAATTAATTATTTATATTAATTTACTATAACAATAAAAAGCCTACCGAAACCTCGGTAGGCTTTCATTTCATTATATAAGTTGCGCAGTCCGCCAATTATCCCACTTCCACATCATTATCAAAGGCATAGTACAGTGTCAAAGACAATGGAGACAATGGGTACAGAGCAGTTTCACCGCATTCATCGTGTTCCTTATGAACTTCTTGTTTTGCAACAGACCGCTGAAAATCATAAGCGCGAAGGTTCGTGAATTTCCTTCTTTCAAACTCCATCGATGATGCCAAACTACTCATAACCATCTCTCCCTTCAACATATGAACCATTGTACCAATACAGATCGTGTTTATATATTATATTGTATAACTAAACAAAACATTTATGCAATAACAATTTTAAAATATTTTAAATGTTATATAACAAAAAGAAACAGAGTGGATGAATCCACTCTGTTTTCCTGACATTACTTACAATAGCAGAAAATATAACCCCAAGATAAACACTTCATGATCACTAACAAAAATCAAATTAGAGGCGTAAATCCAGTAGAAATGAATAGAGGGACATTGAACCAAGACAATTCCATCCAGGTGCGCAACCCCCTCCGAATTTCCATACTATTTACAGTAAATTTTCAACCTTAATCTCACTAATTTCATGGATAATGAAATCCGCTTTTGACAAATCCTGATGGCCCGAGTTCTCATTGACATAGCCAAAACAAGTCATGCCCGCAGCTTTGGCGGCAGTAACACCATGTTTAGCATCCTCAACAACAACACAATTTTTAGGATCAACACCTAGCAAGGAGGCTGCTTCCAAGTATACATCAGGAGCCGGTTTGCCTTGATTGACTTCCTCGCCACTCACCACGCAATCAAAATAACTAGCAAGATCGAACTTTTTCAACACTTCCTCAATAAAAACCCTAGGTGACGAAGATGCGATTCCAATTGGAAGTTGATTGTTTTTTAGAGAAGTAAGCAGCTCTCTAATTCCCTCAATAGGTTCGATTTGAATCCCTTGTAAAAGCGTTATTTTAGAGGAAAGTTGATGTTCGATGATCTCGGCAACCGTCTGCTGGAGCTGATGTTCTTCTTTAATAACCTTCCACATCTCAGGGTTCGTCATCCCCACGAATTTCTCCAACTCTTCCTTCGTGATCGCCTTACCGAAATGTTTCATCGTTTGTACGTCTACATCAAAATGGATCGGTTCGCTATCAATGATAACGCCGTCCATGTCGAAAATGAATGCTTTTAGCATCTGTTGTGTCTCCTTTGTTATTAGATTCCCTCAATTTACATATTAATTGAATCTTTCGTTATAATCGAATGTCATTGCTCAGTTGAGGTTGCAGGATGAATGAATCCCTATTCTCGGTTGAATGATGTTGTAAAAAATGCAACAATTGCTGCTTGAATCTCACCTCAAACACTTCATTGTTGCATCATGTACAACAAAATGGTCCTATTCAGACCATTTTGTAACAAATGAGTTCAAAATGTTGTACAAGCTGCAACTTCAAGTTGCAAAATAGCCTTTTGGCGTGTTAATTGTTGTAGAAAAGGCAATATTGGTATCCACTATAGCCCATCTGCCCTCACGAGAGCTGAATGACTACTCTCTCCCCAAGCTCTCCCGATATGCCTTAGGGCTAAAACCCGTCATTTTCTTGAAAATGCGGCTGAAATGCTCGGGGTTGAGGTATCCGATTTTCTCCGAGATATCAGAAATTTTGATCCCTAGTTCGAGCAGCTGCTTCGCCTCTTCGATACGCAGCTTTGTCAAATAGTGGATGAAATTGCAGCCAACTTCTTTGACGAACTGCTTGCTCAAGTAGCTTTCGCTCACGCCCACCATTTCACTGATGAGCGACTGATTAATTTCCTCACGATAATGCAAATCGAGGAATTTCTTTGCATTAGCAATTGAAGGACTAAAACGCGCTGCGTTCACAAGGCTTTTCCCGTGAATAGCTGAATGAGCACGCTGTAATAGCTGTCTGACATACTGCTGTGTTTCCTCCAGTGTCTCCATCTGTTTGATTTCATCAAATGGATTGTGAGAAGTAGGCTGTATCTCCTCCAAGCGTATGCCTTTAGCATAAAGAACAGCGCCGAGCTCCCATAACATATCGACGAAGAAAGCTCGCACTCTGTCAGGCAACTCCTGCCTCGCATCATACATTCGCTTCTCCAATTGCTCATACTCACGAACCCACTGTCTTTCGTCAGGTTGCTTCAGCGCTTGAAGCAGTGTAAGCCTTCCAGCCTTCAATTCATCCCACAACTCGTGGCCCCCTGTGTCTTTCACACCGGATTCATGGGATGCCGATTCCCGATAAAACAGCTTCCCCAAACCGGCAAAATAACTTTTCGCTGCCAACTGCTTGGCCTGCTGGTATAAGCGAGGCCACTGCCTACAGCCATTTGCCAAATCGCTTATGCCTACCGAAATAGAGGCGTTCACATATTGCAGCAGACGAGTCTGAATCATCGTCAGTGCGCTATGAATGTGGGCACGAATCGCCGATTCGCTTCGATCGTGCGGGAACGCGCACAATAAGACGTATTCGCCTGCTTCCCGTCGAACAATTTCATGCAAAATGGACATTTCATGAAGTACCGTTTGGATCGTTTGTTGGATGAAACTATGCAGCTTAGTCGTGTCGATACCTTGTGCTATTTGAATGATAATCGCCATCTCGTTCGTTTCATTTAACACACCATCCGCTGATAACAGCCATTCTTCGAACGACTCTACGTCTTCCTTTGGATCGAAGTCTAGAAGCTTCTGTAATAACGCATCCTTATCCGATTGTTGGACTAGCTGCTTGTCTGCATGTTCAATCGCCTCTGTCTTCGATACGCCACCTAATCGGACTAACTCCTCTACGGCTTTAGCGATAACCGGAACAATATGCTCCTCATCCATATCCACCTTGACGATGTAGTCAAGAGCGCCGAGAAGGAAAGCTTCCCTTACATAGCTGTAATCGCTATAGGCGCTAAGGATAATTGGAATCGGACGCTTCGTTAATGCTGGATCATTCAATGCCTTTAATAACTCGATGCCGTTCATTCGCGGCATTTGGATATCGACTAGCAGCAAGTCGATGTCGCAACGGGCCTTAAGCAGCGCGAGACCTTCGACACCGTCACCCGCTTCGCACACAATTTCAATATGGAGAGCTTGCCAATCGATCAAATGATGCAAGGCCAAACGAACTAACGGTTCATCATCAACGATCATCATCTTGTACATGATAGTTACCCCTCATATAGAAATTCGTCTGAAGTCTATCGTAATAAAAAGTATATATTACAGAACATTACTGAGCAATTGTCGTTTGTGTTTTAGACCTAACATAGCATAGTACATTTGGAAGCGCATTCACATGATTTATTTTGAATAAAAGATGATATTTTTGGTTGAGTTTAAAAAATGGGGAAAAGAAATTAAGCCAGGAAAAACTTACTCCTGGCTTAGTATCAAAACATTTCAATCAATTAAGGAAGTTGTTGCAGCTGGAACTTCTCGTTATGGTAATTGATTACGATAGGTCTTCCGATTATCCGTAAAAACGGAGGATAGTAAAACTACCATCCTCCTGAAGTATTCGTATTGCAAATGGGTTGCTTTTCTTTTTCTTAATGATTTCCTGACTGATCATGAGGTACTGTGACGGTTACAGAAGTAACCGTTTTGTTGCCCGCTTTGTCGGTTGCCGTGTAGGTTATGGTATAGACGCGTCCTTTTTCTGCACGTAAACTAAATGAAGTGGCCGCAGTACCGATATTAGCCCCAATGTCACCTTGTCCGCTATCCGGTTGATCGACCGTAATGGAGGTTAACACCACTGATGTAACGCCTGATGCAGCATCGTTCGAATTCAGCGTGGCATTAATCGTCACCATTTTATGATTCGCCGGCCATATCGACGTTTTATCTAATTGAACGGTTAATATCGGAGCCGTTTTGTCAATCTTGAACTCGATGGTTTTGATCGGTTCTACATTGCCTGCTAGATCCGTGCTCCGATAACCGATCGTATAGTTCCCTTCACCAAAGGCAGGAATAGAACCGGTATAGGTGATCCAACCTCCGTTATTCACTTGGTACTCTGTTTTCGCCACGCCATATACATTGTCACTTACAGAGAAGCTTACCGTTACATCTGACGTATACCATCCGTTGCTGCCATTAGGCGCAGCCGGGCTTAAAGATGCGACACTTACGGGCGCAATCTTATCGATATTGCTTACAACAATGCTAGTTACATTGGATACGTTACCCACCGCATCCGTTCCTCTTGCATACACGGTTTCATTTACCGAAAGGACGACAGGTCCAGTGTACGCTGCCCATGTGCCGCTTGCGCCCACTTTGTATTCTTTCACCTTAGCGTCAGTTGGATAGCTGATCGTTACTGTGACACTTGTGTTGGTCGGTGCTGTAATATCTGCAGTTAACGTTGCATCTGCTAGTGGTGGAATTACGTTCGTTACCTGAATGCTCGCTGCCGAGGAGGCCGCCTTCGTTTCTATCCCTTTATCATCGGACAGCGTTGCACTAGATACAGAAATCATTCCTGTCGTCGGTTGCAGGACCTCCTTCGCTTTGAAAGTCAGCTCCAGAACCTGCGCGTTGCCTGTAACCGCGTGCCCAGCCCCTTCACTCGCTACGATAAATCGAAGCTTGCCGGCCGTTTTCGAAACAGTCTCAACGAGAATGACGCCAGTGATCAATGACTTAGCCGATATGAACTCCATGATGGTCGGATCGTAGTCAACTTCGATATCTTGTGCATATACGCTTTGGGTTACATTACTTAACCCTAGTTGTACCTTGAATTCCTTACCCGACTGGACACTGCTAACCGTGGATAACGTAGTTGCCGCGTTTTGCAAAACGTCCCCTTGCTGAACTGTAATTTTGCTTACTGCATTAAAGCTGCCGTTGACCGTGGTCACGGTAACGTCCGCTGTTCCGGCCTTCAACCCGGTAACGATTGTCTTGCCGTCCTTGACTTCCACTTTGACAACGGTTCCATCGCTGCTCGACCAGCTTACATCCTTGTTCGTTGCATTAATCGGAAGCACAGTTGCAACCAACTCTGTGGTTTGCCCCTCTTTCAGGGTAGCCTGCGTCTTATCTAATTGAACGCCAGTCACCGCTACCTCAGTCACGCTAGGTACACGAAATACATTGATCTCCGCAGCTGAAGCAAAACTGCCCACAGCCTCAATCGCTTCCAATCTCACATAAGATGCCGTTGTCTTCGCAAATACAATGCTTTTCTCACTGTCGTCACGAATCCAGGTGCCGCTGGCAGTCTGTGTGAAATTGTCCCCGTCGGTGCTTACGTACACGTTATATTTGGTGATCGTACCATTCCCCGCACCCGATCTCGGCGTGTATTTGATTTGATTCACCTCATAGCTGCCGCCAAGATTCAGCGTAATCGACTCCGGTAAATGCGCAGGAGACCATTTCGTATGCCAAATCGTGGAAGAATCTCCATCGAGCGCGTTCACTGGGTCATCGCCCGGCTGGAAGCTCGACGCAGTTGCCGTCATGCTTGACTGCGGAATAAGCACATTAGGTTCAAATACTGTAACCTTGCTGGTTGCGGATAAATGGCTGCCGTCTTTCGTCGTCGCTGTAATGGTGGCCGTACCAGAATTAATTGCGGTTACTCTTCCTGTCTGGTCAACGGAAACGACCTCAGGTTTGTCGGAACTCCACTCCAGCGTCTTATTGAATGCATTGGCTGGTTCCACACGTGCATTGATTTGCGCAGTATTTCCTTTATTTACAGTTACTTCTTGTTCATTCATACTTATTTTGGTTACAAGGACTCCTTCGACAGGCACGATAGGTCCTTTGTCATCGATTCGAATGTTGTCTACGACCAGAGTACCCGTTAATTCGGCCTGATTGTTATCAAAGTTTTTGATAATCGCTAGGTAAGCGTCTTTTGCTCCATCTGTTGGGAACGTTAAATCTAATGTGCCTCTTCCTGCATTTAATTTCTGGGAAGCAAGATCACGCACCGTGCCATTCTCATTGACGCGCACAGCGACCGTGTACATATCTTGCATATCCGCATTATAATCCATCGTCAAATGGAACAGATTATCTTTCTTCAGTTGGAGCGTCTGCGGCAGTGTCCGCAACCATTCACCCGTCCCTTCCTCATTTGTTTTGAGTGAATATTTATCATCCAACACATACGATTTCACTTGATTGCCGTTCGTCTCCACCAGATGCGTCCGGACTGGTCCAAGCTTCGAATAGACAAATGGTCCCCATCCTTCATCGACGTTCTCAAAGTCCTCGAAAAATACGGAGTCTCCCTTCTCTGTCTTGGTCGGATTTTCCCAAACCCTCACATCGTCAAACGATACGGTTGCATTACCTTCTGCCACATTAAGGGCTAGTGTCGCCTTATCGCTTGCCGCATCGAACGATACTTTCAACCTTTGGAAGTTCGTATTGATATACTTGTGCTGCTGCGCCAAAAACTTATGATTCGTTTCTTCCAAACTGTTAACTACCTCTTGATCGCCCTGCTTCACGCCTATTGTCGCTTTGCGTGTTCCGTCTACCTTAACCCAAACGGATGCAGTATACGTTTTACCAGGCGTAAGTCCAGTAATGACTTGCTCAATCTTAGCGTCATTCGGACCTTTCACCTGCATCATATCTTCAGCGTTGCTGTTTTTTGCAAATACGATATGATCTGTATTCGGTGCTGTCGACGACTTTTTCCATACGTTGAACTTCTGGCTGTCAAAGCCTGCGTCCTTGACCGGACTGCCGTCTCCCCAGACCGTCTCAGCTTCCACTGGAGCCTGATCCTTGTAAAGCGCATATCCGATGCCTTTCTCCGCCGTCAATGTCACTTGACCGCCCGTCACCGGTACACTACCTACAAGCTCGCGTCCCAAATCCGTCAGCTTGTATAGTTGCGCAGTCTGCACACTGCTCCATGATACCGGTACCGTCCAAGTCGTTGAGCCGCCCTTCGGGTTCCAGTGATAAATTTTATCTTCCTTAACCGGATCCCATGGAATGAATACCGTGCTGTCGCTAATCTCGCTGCTATCTGTCATGATCGCCATATCATGGCCGTCTTTGGACAAATGAATGTTCCCGTCTTGACCACGCGCCACAGAAACATTACTTTCAAAATCGATGCGATCATTCGTCATTTTCATAATTGGGAAGTATTGCATGTATTTCGTTGGTAAATTGTGATCAAAGAACGCTTCCGTCGTTTTGTTATAGCTGTAAAATAAAGGATTGTTTTGCCAGTATCCAACGCCAACCTGCTTATTGCCTTTCAATAGAGGATTACTCATGAATCCATCCATCACATTGTTGCGAATAAAACGAATAATCGAGCTATTATTACCTTGGTTTGGATAGCCTGGATCCGTACCCCAATGAACCCATGCAGCCTGCTCATGAAGCGGTCCAGCAAACTCGGTCCCCAGCATCCAGCCGTTGCCGTTCACATATTCTGCGAGCTTCTTCGCATTCCAATCGACGCCAGCATATACGTCTACATAAACAAAGTCGAGGTTATTTCCCGTGTCGCTTTTCAGCATATCAAGACGTCGCTTCAATTCTCCTGACTCAACATCTTTCGTCTTATCCACATAATACGCCTGATCGAGCCAACCCCATCCTTTGCTTAGGGGATTCACCATGTTTTCCATTTTCGTTTGGAAAGCGTCAAGCATGTATTCTGTCGCGTTGATATGAACGCCGCCCTTGATGTTGTACTTCTTGCCTTCGCTAAGTATAAAGTTAAAGTCTTCTTTGCCCCCTTGGCGAATACCGATATGGCCTCCATAATCCGGATGGGAATCATCATGTCCTTCGGCTTGATAGCCTTTGTGCAGAACAATCTGTCCGAAGCCGTCGGTCAAATGTGAAATTTTCTTCGCGTTATCAAACGTTCGCAAGAATGGAGATGAGGTTGTGGAACCGATGTTCATCGCTATGTACGAAATGTTATCGCGAATCATTTCGCTGCGGTAAGGAGCCTCAGCATGGTTGCGATACGCGATTGCGCCATCCTGCCAGTCGACCGCGCTGTCATTGTTCGCATCCGGCGTAATAATGATCTTAGCCCATGGCAATGGCTCCGCTGCTATTTCCGGCTTCGTACTTCCGTGATAGGTCCATGCGCCGTTCGACATCGCTGCTTTCCTCGTGCCTGTCGTATCGTTAGCCACTTTCACACGAACCTTATCGTTCCCATTCACGACGTTATTGACAATAGTCGCAGCGAGCATATCTGAGTTGAGGAACGCATACGTACGACTTCCGCTGACATCCGTCGCTCCGCTTTTGAGATCGTTATATTCCTCGTTAATGATGTTCCAACCGCCTGTCACAGATACGGCAGTCTCTTGTGCCTTAGGCTGTGTGGCTAGGACGGACACAAGGTCGTGATTCGGAAACTCGATCGTTTTTACTTTCTCTGCGCCTTTTTCCACGATGTTCGTCACATTGAAGTTCAGCACGTTGTTTTTCAGCTCGAGTTCCATTTCCAGATCTACATTGATTTCTGGAATTTGCAGCGTATAGGCGGCTGTTTCTCCTTTACTTGCTGTTGCTGCCTTCTTGACGTAGGCCGTTGCAGTCGGATAATAGGATTTTCCGTTGATTTTTAATTCATTGATCCCATCTAATTGACCATTCATCTCTGCGCCGGTGCTTTTCCACACATACTTTTTCACGCGTGGGAATTCCTTATCAATTTCAACGGTCATTTGGTCTGATGCGATCGTATCGATGAGCGTAATCGGCTTAGGAACAGGATTATTTACCTTCACCTCTGTCAATTTCACATCGTCGATGAAGAAGGTTTTGTTATCAAACCAGCTGCGAATTCCGATTTGTCCAGCATTTGTCAGCAAACTTGGTAAGGTGGTGTTAAAAACACTGACACCATCGATCCACAGCTGCACGCTGTCATTCTCATAACGAAGCTTAAACGTATACTGTTTATTGGCTTCAAATGTTGAGCCGCTTGAATTGATATTGCCGTATGACTCCACCCCATTTTTCAGAACATCCCAGCCCCAACTGCTCGTATCGTATTGAATGACACTATAGTTGTTTTTATCCGCATAACGGAGCACTAATCCGAATCGGGTAGGCACTTGGTTGAACTTCAGCTTGACTTCATATTCGCCATTCGCATATTTAGGCGATTCCAGATCAGCGAGAATGACAGCACCTTGTGTTACCGCTTTTACAGTGCCATTATCCGGAGTAAAAGCAGTTGTTCCTTTGGCAGCGGTCCATCCGCTAATATTGCCATCGTTGTAGTCCTTAGAATAAACGCCATTTTCTAAAGTTTGGGTTGTTATCGAATTTGTTGAAAAAACGCTTGCTTGATCTTGTGTTTGATCTATTGCGAATATGGTTGCTGCTGGGATGCAAGTTTGCAATCCCATGAACACGGTTAACATCATACCGGTCTGTTTGAGGTGTTTTTTCAAATGACATCTTCCTCCTGATTTTTATTGAGTTTACTCCAGAATTTTCTTGGCCAGCATCGCGAAATCATTGATTTCGATGGAGCTCATCCCATATTCATTAATGACCGTGGGATTGACCAATACGTTGTGTTATTTCAGAATCTTTGTCACTACTGCTGCTAGGTCACTAATGTCTACTTTGTTGTCATGGTTAAGATCCGCTTTGTTGTACTGATTCCAATCTGGGGATGCAGAAGTTTTTCCATAAGCCGAAGCCACAATTGCTAAGTCGCCAATAGATATTCTGCTGTCTCCGTTCAAGTCGCCAGGAATAGTTGGAGCGATCAAGGCTACCGTAACATCAACAGACGCCTGCTTACCGCTAAATTCAGCAATAATTGTTGTATGGCCCGAACTAAGCGCTTGGATTGTACCCGTGGCGTCAATTGCAGCAACTTCCTGACTGCTGCTGCGGTACGTTACGCCATCGGTAACTGGCGTGAAATCGTTCTCGCCGTATTTCGCATTTACAATCGCGTGAACCGTATCGCCAACCTTCAACTCGCTCGGTATATGCGTCAACTCGATCGTTTGAAGCGGATTCTGTGTAAACGTCAGCGTCTTCGCGAGTCCCGCCGAGTTAACTTCATTTGCAGCAACACGTACCAGTACGGTTTTGTCGCCTTTGAATACAGGTATTTTGGCCGCATTGTACTTTGTATAGTTCGCCCCGCCGTCTATCGAATATTCCATGCTTTCGTCGACACCAGCAATCACATTGTTCGTATCGTCTGCAGTTACATTCGGTGCGGCTATAGCCGGTGTATACTCAAATGCATCGATAGCTCCAATTCTATCCACTGCCGATGGGCTTTTCGTACCTTTGACAACGATTTTGATCGTATGTTCTCCGGCTGGCAAACCTATCTTGCTGTAGACGGCAACCTGTTTGGCTGTACTGGGCGCATAACAATCAATATCCGCTTGATCCAACACTTCATCCAAATACACATCAATCTTACCCATGTTCGTCTGCTTCATGCTTATTAATTTGATCGCTGTTCCCTTAAACGTAAATTGTGCGGAGCTGCCTGCTGTATTGCTGTATTTCTCAGAACCGCCGTAATCTTGAGATGTGCTATAAGTCGACCATGTGCCGGTATACACGATGGATGGATCCTTTTCGTCGACTTTTATGGTCTGTACGGTCCCAGTCTCATTCGTCACGACCACTTGGGCCTTCGTTTGGAAGCTTCCGTCTGCTGTCGTCGCCGTAATCTCGGCGCTACCCGTTTTGAGACCTGTTACCATCGCTTTGCCGCCGACAACTTCAACTTTGGCTACCAACGGATCGCTGCTTGCCCAGCTGACGTTTTTGTTCGTCGCATTCGCGGGTTGAACCGTAGCCGTAAGCTGTGTCGTCTCTCCCACTTTGAGCGCAACATCCATCTTATCCAGCTGTACGCCGGTTACAGCCCCATCTGCAATAGGTGATGTAACCTTGGCGTTAGCCCAATCCGCATGATCGGAACCGTTGCCGTTTCCACCATTCGTTACGACTAGCTTAAGGACATTCACGCCTGTCATATCAAGACTTACTGCCTTTGTTGCACTGTTTCCAGTCATGACGCCGCTATCGTATATTTTATTGCCATCCGCCCAAACTTGGAAAATGACGCTTCCACGGCTGCTCTCTACTTCGTCATCAACACCGATATCCGATGTAAACAAATTGCCTTTCCCGTTTAAATAATAGGAGATCTCGGATGCTGCATGGATGCCAAGTCCTTTTGGATAGACAACCCCATTCAGCGTAATTGGATTACCGTCGCCTGCCGATGACTCTCCGTTACTCATGTTGCGTTCCACGGGTCCCCATCCATTCGTTGCACTCATCCAGGTAGCGTCGCCTAAATAAACTTCGCCTGAAGGCACGATTGGCGGAGAGGTTACATTCACTTTAGCGTCAACACTGCCAGTCAAATCTCCGTAAGCATAAGTTACTTTGCCTGAGAGCTCATACATGCTAGTTGCCATCGTTGCAGACGGTGTAACGCCCCATTTCGTATCAACGGATTGGCCTGGTGCTACTTGCTGAATAACATTTGGAGTATCAGCTTCGACTGCCCATCCGCTCGGAGCCTGTAAAGAGATATTCGCGTTTGAAATGGCGTTCGGTCCATCATTTTTAAAAGTTGTCGTTACTTCAAATCTTTTCCCCGGAGAAATGTACTCAGGAGCCGTAACAGCCAGTTGTGTCGCAGGCATCGACGACGTGATTGCGTACTTTTGTCCCGCTTCGGTATTGAACGTTATCGTATCTCCGTTAACCGTATAGTTCACCGGCGTATTGTCCGCTGCCTTAAGCACTGTAAATTGTCCGGCATGGGTGAATGTCTTATCCTTAACTTTGGCGACATTTCCTTCCAAGGAAGTGATCGTCGCATTCCTCAATATTGTCCCATTCCAGCTCATATCCACTTCAAAATCGCCTCTTGCCTTCAAGCCCTTGACATCTCCCTTGGCCCATGCCGAAGGAAGAGCCGGTAACAAGTCAATACTTCCAGTATGACTTTGCAAAAGCATCTCTGCGATTCCGGATGTCGCCCCAAAGTTACCATCAATCTGGAATGGCGGGCCAACATTGAATAAATTCGGGTACATGCTGTCGTCAAGCTGTCCTTGGAGAATCTTCTCAGCATGATCACCGTCAAGCATACGAGCCCACATATTCAGTTTGTTCGCTCTGCTCCAACCTTCCGCTTCATCTCCACGCTGAGTAAGGGTCACTTTTGCCGCATGAAATAGATCAGGAGTTGTTACCTTATTGATCAGATTGCCCGGGTATAAACCTACCAGATGTGAGATATGGCGATGAGCATCGTTCGGATCGTCGATATCCTCTTTCCATTCCTGTACTTGACCGTATTGCCCAATTTTCGGCATAGACAGCTTGCTTCGTTTATCCATAAGCTCATTGCGGAAAGCTTCATCCATACCAAGAACGTTGCTCGCATCAATGCAATTCGTGAACAATTGCCAAACCAGCTCTTGATCATAAGAATCCCCTATGCTTAATGAACCATGTTCCGGTGAAACACCCGGCGTAGATACCAGTGTTCCGTCCGTATCCGTAACGAGCGTTTTTGTCCAAAATTCAGCCGCTTCCTTCATAATCGGATAAAGCTTATTTCGTAAGTATTCCGTATCACCCGTAAATAAATATTTCTCCCAAAGCTGCTGGGAAAGGAACGCACCAGCGGCCGGCTGCCATCCCCAGTTGCTAATATCCCAACCTGGTGCCGTATAGCCAAAAACGCTAGTGAACGTATGAATTGTCCATCCGGAACCAGTTACACCGTGATGCTTCTGAGCTGTGACCCGGCCTGGAGCACGCAAAGATTCGATAAAATCAACATAAGGAATCGCCGTTTCACTCAAATTGGTAACTTCAGAAGGCCAATAATTCATTTCAAGATTGATATTCGTATGGTAATCGGCTCCCCATGGCGGGGTCTTGGAATTATTCCAAACGCCTTGTAAGTTGGCAGGCAGCGATCCCGGACGCGAAGAAGCAATGAGCAAGTAGCGGCCATATTGGAAAAATAGTGATTCAAGCGCACTGGTACGAGTCGTTCTGTAGTTGGCCAGAAGTTGGTCAGTCGGTACCGTGGCCTGCTGGTCATTCAGATTAAGCGATACTCGCTTAAACAGTGACTGATAATCAGCCAAATGGTTCGCCCGCAGAACATCATACGTTTTGGCGGAAGCTGCTGCTAAGTTATCAGTCACGGTTAGGTGTGGATCCGTTCCGACATAATCCGGATAATGATTGGTATAATCCGTAGCTGCAGACATGAGGATAGTTACAGAGCTAGCGCCTGCTACCGTCAGCTTTCCATTGCCGGCCGTAACCGTTCCGTCATCACTCTTAACTTGGAACTGCGATTCATAGGCCATATTATTATCATCAAGCTTACCGCTGAGAGTCAGCGTATTGCCGTTAGCCACGATGGAAGGAGCCGTCTGCGGGCTTGTGAGCCTTACATCAAAGTTCAACTGATTCGGCTGACTGCTGGAAAGACGCATCGCCATCACTTTATCCGGATAACTCATAAAATATTCGCGTGTATAATCGACCCCATCCTGCTTGTAAGTAACACGCGCGATCCCATCCTCCAGATCAAGTTCGCGCCGATAGTCGGTAACCGTCACAGAAGAGGGAAGCGCAAAATCGAAATACATATCGCCGAAATTTTGAAAATAGCCAAATTGCGGATAATCGTTTAATGTCCCTGTCAAATATTGCTCGGCAATCGAAGTGGCTCCGCCTACATCGCCGCTGGCTAGCTTCTGGCGAACATCCTCTAAATGATCGGCCGCACCATCTCTGTTGCCGTCCCTTCCGCCTCCAACCCTAGAACGCGGACCGCCTGTCCAAAGCGTCTTCTCGTTGAACTGGATATGCTCTTGATCTACACCTCCATACACCATTCCGCCCATAAATCCGTTTCCAATCGGCAGCGCTTGTGTCTGCCAATCCGTTGCTGGTTGACGATACCATAGGGCCAGATTATGAGCCGGGGGCTGTGCAGATCCTGTGTATGTGATCGCGGTTGCCGCATGCGCCATTCCGAGTGGCAATAGGGTTGGAATGCCGATGAAACCTGAGGAAATGCAAGCTGCTACCATTACGCTTAATAAAGTTTTCTTCTTGTGAGGCATCATCAATAATTTGCGCACAACGATCACCCTTTCATCCTTTGTTTCAAATCGCACACAAGAAATACAAATCGTGCAAGAAAAATCGACATAAAGTTACAAATTGTATCGTTGCGGACATAACAAAACAAGTGAATCATTCTATTTATACACGCATTCAAGTGAATAGCTACATTTTCCCCTTTCTTTTTAAAATGCTTTATATATCAACAATACCCCATATGAAAACGCATTCAAATGATCTATTTTGGGTTCTTATTGATCTTTTTTAAACTAACATCACCTAAATAGAGTAATGCTCAGAAAAAGTTGTCCCAAAGTCATTTGATCTGCAAAGCAACTTTTCCTTGCTTTGGTCGTAAAAAAGAGGCTACGCAAAAATTTAGTGCAGCCCCTTGCTTATTAAGCTTTTTGACATACCATTTGTGCAATACGCTGTGTTCTTCTCGATATTGGGCTCGATCACCCTACAATAAGTGCATAAACGATACCCGGTCCGTGAACGCCGATCGTCAAGTCGTTCTCGATGTCAGCAGAGCGGCTCGGACCGGAGATAAAATGAATACCGGCTGGCAGTTCTTCACGGTTCATTCTATCTAAAGGAGTCAGTATTTCTCCCAGCCGTGTCTGGATCCGTTCGGTAGGGATGATCGCCATCAGTACGGTCGGTAAGAGGCTCACGGAACGGCCTTTCCTTTCGGAAGACAGTACAACGATGGAGCCTGTATGCACGACTGCGCCATCTACGTAGACGACGCCTATATCAGCTTCTGCAGCTCGTGCCTCCCAATCTTCTTCGTTACTTGTGTTCCACACTTGAAGGGCACCCACCCAACAACCGCGCCTACCCATTCTCTTTCGCCGGCTACCTTCAACATATATTCGGTATCCTCATAGGAATTCATGGCTTGAACGATGACTGTTTTGTTAATACTAGCCTCTCGAATCAATGGCGTAAGTTCATCCGCTTCAATCGTACGGCATATCGATCCGTAAGCCGGATCCACCCAAGGGTAAGCTACCTTTTCCAAATTCCAAAAATGCTGATGGGCGTCAATTATCATGGGTGCAAGCTCCTTTGTACGAACTTATCTCACTCGATACTCATTAAAATATTTAGGCAATATAGTTGTCGAAGCCCCAGGCATTTGAGGAAGTACATAATGCCCATTTACTACAGTCGCAGGCTCTTCAAAAATGTGACGGATCCAAGGAATATATTCCAGCATTATGGCATTTTGTGTAGACGCTACAAGATGCTGATGAATTTGACCCATATCACCAACATGCGGACAAATCGGAATATCGTAAGAAGCAGCTAAGCCAGCCACCTGCAGCCATTCTGTAATACCACCTACACGGGTTACGTCAACTTGACAATATTCGATTGCACCTTGATGTATATAGTCTCTGAATGCATATTTGTTATAAACATGCTCACCTAAAGCAATAGGAACGTTTAACTCGTCAGCAAGCCTTTTGTGACCCATAATATCATCAGGATTGAGCGGCTCCTCCAACCAGAACAGATCGAATTCTTCTAGCTTTTTACCCCAAGTCATAGCGGTGTTGATATTCCACTGCTGATTGACGTCGATCATGAAGATCACATCGTCACCGATCGCTTTCCTTACCGCCTTGCAGCGATCATAATCTTCACGCGGATCCGGCTTGCCGACTTTGATTTTGACACCTGTAAAACCTGATTCTACAATCTCTGTTACATCCTTCAGCAAACGGTCCTTCGACCAGTTCAACCAGCCGCCATTCGTATTATAGGCTTTAATCGGTGTTGATTTGGCTCCGCCAAGATACTGCCATAGCGGCTTATTGGATGCTTTCGCCATGATATCCCATATCGCTATATCCACAGCTGCAAGCGCCATGTGCGTTACGCCCGATCGGCCGATCCAGTGCATTTTGCCAAAACGCATATCATTCCATAGTTCTCTTACCATAAACGGATCTTTCCCAACCAAAAGTGGCGCATAGTATTTATCAATTGTATCAACGATCATATCATCGCCATGGGCACAAGTACCCGTGTATCCGTATCCGACAAAGCCTTCGTCTGTAAAGATGCGAACCCCGGCTAATCCCCAGTGTGTAGCAACGTTAATAGCATCTGTAATCGGTGGTGTAATCGGTACATGCAATACAAAACTTTCTACTTTAGTAATCTTCATTTTTGTACATCTCCTTAGTTTTTATGAATGTATTGTATATTTAGTAACCAAGCGACGCTCCGCCATCAACGGGAAGAGCTACACCGGTTATAAAACCAGATTGAGGGTTGGCCAAGAAGAGCGCGGCTTGGGCAACTTCTTCCGAAGTAGCCGGCCGACCCAGCGCATGCATATCATTCAAGGACTGAATAGTTGCTACTGGATCATCCTGTTCTTGAATCCATTGTTGCAAGAGTGGCGTAGAGACACCGGCTGGGCAGATACAATTTACACGAATCCCATCCGTCGCGTAGTCCAATGCTAGAGATTTCGTCATTGCGATAACTCCGCCTTTGGTTGCTGCATAAACGGGATTCATCTTTTGCCCAACTAAACCGTTTAAAGAAGCCATATTAACGATTGCTCCGCGCGTTTCCCTTAATTCGGGGAGCGAATGCTTGATCATAAGGAAAACACTCTTCAAATTAATGTTGATCAGGCGATCCCACTCGTCCAGTTCAATATCCTCTAGATACTTAGGCAAAATGACGGCTGCGTTATTCACGATTACATCCAGTTGACCAAATACACGTAAGGTCTCTTGGATAAGCGCTCGAACATCCTCTTCCTTCGAAACATCGGTCTTCACTACTGCAGCGTATAGTCCGGCTGACGTTAACTCAACTGCCAATCGGGCGGCTTCCTTCACATTCCAGTCCGCGATCACAACCTTCGCGCCTTGTGCTGCGAATAAACGTACAATCGCTTCGCCAATTCCTGATCCACCACCCGTCACGATGGCCGTTTTTCCAGTCAGAAGCATCTTGGTTGGCCTCCATTCCTTTTTATAAAGAGTTATTATTTTTATGATAAATCATTTATCGTGTATGATTATTGTCAAAAAAATTAAATAAAAAAGCTTCTAGTACGCACGTGCGAGTTACTCAAATGCTGCAGCAAAGCTTGTTCCGCTTCCTCAACATTCCTTGCAGCCAAACAACTTACAACCAGCATGTGTTCATTCCATTCCTCTTCAATCACTTGCTGATCCATTCCTTTTTGAATAACCGATAGATATCTCTGAATTCTCTGTATATACATCGCGATCAAGTTCTTCAAGGAATGGTTTGCACAGAAATCCAGTATTAAACCATGCAAGCTTTGGTTCATCTCAGCTATCAAATTGATTTTCTCTTCCATTTCCATCGGCTTTCTGTTAGACCATCTTTTCATGTCTGCTTTCAAATCAACCAACAATGAATCAGGTATATTGGGGGCTGCTTTTCTAATTGCCAAGCATTCTAATTCCATTCTGATTTCAAAGATTTCATCCAACTCTTGCAGAGACATCTCCGTTGCATACATGCCTTTGAATGGCACCATATTCACCAAGCCCTCAGCAGTCAATCTAGATAGTGCTTCACGAATAGGGATATTGCTGACCTCAAGTTCACGGGCTAATTGATCGATATTGATTTTATCCCCTGGAGCAATATGGTGATTGAGGATTTGTTCTTTCAATAAAGCATAAATTTCATCTGTCAGAACGTACCGGTTTAAACTTTTTTTCAAAAACTTCAGCTCCACCCCGCATTCGAATCGTACACGATTTATGATATCAGTTAAATGACTACTGCACAACATATTTTGTATTTATACATTGGAATTAATGTAACATTCAATGTACCACCGACAAGGCCGGTAATGGGGGAAAAGAGGCGTTTTGTTTTCATTTTCAGCTTCTTATCTACTATGGATTGGCGTATATTCAATGGACTGTTAGGTACAGGATACCCTGCACCTAACATAATAAACACACACTCCCTTTATTGTGTTCTTGGACCACAGTTCAACGGGTTCAAAAGTTTGCGGTTCACTCTTGAGCGAGCAGGTCTATCGGATCACCTTGACTATCCTTCAGTTGCACTTAGTTGCTGACGTATTGAATAGAACAACAGCATTTTTTCCGATATTTTGTAACTTTTACCAGTACGTTCCAGTATGAGTCAACAAACGTATAAGAACCAGTCAATAATTCCTTGCTGCTGTGCGGACGCCCTATCCCAAAGTCCAATTATCTCATTTGCCCCTGCACGAAGAAGCGGTCCGTATCGCCAACTTCGGAAACGTTAAACACACCGCAATAATAAAAAAAGAGCTAGCAAAAATACCGCTAACTCTCGTATTGATCAATGAATGGCCTAATTACAATCTTTCAATCAACCAATAAAATGCCAGAACAAAAATAAGGCAAGACGTTGAAATCATCATTTTACGATACCACGGGAACCTTCGCAGCCAAATCAAAAGGGGCAGTAGTAGGCATAAGACCATCAGTTGGCCCGCTTCTACACCTAAATTGAAC
>NZ_WHOA01000067.1 GCF_013141715.1 Paenibacillus phytorum
AGGGGTAGCAAATCCCAACAACGTGCCATTGACAACAAGCATTAGCGTAACTGTACAATATGTTGGTAAAGTAGAAGTGGAAAATTATGTTAATATGTCTGGGATTCAGACAGAGGACAGCTCAGAGGGTACAAAGGATGTAGGATACACAGATCCGGGAGACTGGATGGACTACGTTGTGAATGTGCCAGAGACAGGAGTTTATAAGTTAAATTACAGGGTAGCTGTAAACGGTGGTAATACAGGTAAAGTCAATTTCCTTGTAGATGGTGTTTCTCAAAAAATAACATCGTTGCCGTCAACCGGAGGTTGGCAGAATTGGAGTACAGTATCCGACGAAGTTTCCTTAATTGCTGGCAGCCATACGATAAGGCTGCGCGTAGAAGCAGGCGGATGGAATATTAACTGGTTTGAGTTGGTGGCACCGGCAGCGCCAGTAACACCAAAGTCTACATTGACAGGTGTACAGCAGGTGAACTCTGGTCAGGCCTTCAATCTTACGATGGGACTGACCGACGTTACGCAAAGCGTATACCAGCAAGTGTATGGGCAAGATTTCACACTACAGTATGACCCTGCAAGTGTGCAATTCGATTCGGTGACATCCCTGAAAGAAGGATTCCAAGTCATTGATCAAAAGGAAACAGCTCCGGGTCAACTCCGGATTGTCGCTGCCAGCGTAGGCACGAATGTACCTGCCCAAGGCGATTTGCTTGCAATCCAATTTACGGCCAAATCTGTCACGCAGGCAACCAATACGACAATTTCTGTAGACCATGTTGTGATTGCCAATGCAGAGGGGAATGAGCTGCAGGTCGGCGCAGCTTCCCGTGAGATACAAATCACTGTACCTAGTGTACCTGTAGATAAGTCGCTCTTGAACGCAGCGATCACAAGCGCTCAGGCGATGTACGATGCAGCAATGGAAGGCAATGGAGATGGACTGTATGTGATTGGCTCTAAAGCACAATTGCAGTCGGCTATTGATGCAGCCAAAGCGGCAGTAAACGATTCGAATGCTACCCAACAGCAGGTGGATAGCGCGAAAGCCGCATTGGAAGCAGCAGTTCAAGTGTTCGAAAGCAAGAAAATAACCGCAGATATCAATGGAGGCGGTATCTCCATTGGAGACTTGGCTGTGGTTGCAGCGGCTTACGGCAAACAAACAGGCCAAGCGGGCTGGAATGAGAAAGCGGACGTAAACCATGACGGTACCGTTGACATTGTAGACCTTGCCATCGTAGCCAAAGCGATCTTGAAATAAAACAAACCCGCAATTATGTTTGCTTTAGTGAAATTTAGGATGGGCCGGTAGTGAAATGGGGGGGGAGGAGATCTATTTTCTCCCCCTCCTCACTTTTTCGATTCAGCCCTCAGGCCGTAACGTCAATTTGTTTGCTTTATATCGTAGTCATTTTATGGAGAATGGACATTCCTAGTTATCCTTCATTACGACCTAACATTTATAATAAATGAATTTCATAGAAAAGAGGTTCCGCTATGAAGCAGCGTTCATTCCTGTCCTTGATCATAATCATAATCTTATTATTTTTTGGGACTAC
>NZ_WHOA01000068.1 GCF_013141715.1 Paenibacillus phytorum
AGTAATCAGAATACTTAATTTCCAATTTGAATTCCATAAAATTCACTTGCATAACGAATACGTGTTCGGTATATAATAAATAACACGAATACACGTTCGCGTATGGTGGTGGGGAATATGAGTGTTGATTTAAGAGTTGAGAATGAAGAGGATGTTCAAATTATTAAAGAATTTACGTTGTTACCCATTTTACTCGATATGCTAACAAGAGATATGGAGGAACTCAAAGTTAACAAGGACAAAATTGTTTATAATCATGTTCTTTATTATTTGAGAGAGGTTGAGACAGCGATTTATCCCCAATTACAAAGTATTAAGAGCAGTATGAAAAAGCGTGATATCAAAGTACTAAACACAACTACGAATGCAGTAGGGATTAACGTTGAATACAAGGTCCGCGGCTACATTCATCATTTCACAATGCTTCGCAGCTTGGTCAAGGCCGAGCTTATGACCACGCTCATGAATATGAGGAGGGCGTTGTGATGAGCGAGAAACGTGAGAGGACAATATTCCTCTCGGACTGCCAGTCGTTCTATGCAAGTGTTGAAAAGGCGACTCATCCGGGTCTCGAAATTCTTCCTGTTGTTGTGGCTGGGGACCCGGCTAGGAGATCAGGTATTATTTTGGCGGCATGCCCAATCGCTAAAAGCTTTGGAGTTAGTACAGCTCAGCGGCTTGGTGAAGCGCTCCAATTGTGTCCAAACGCTATCGTAATGCGTCCACACATGCAACGTTATATAGATGTATCACTTGCAATTACTGACATTTACAAGGAATATACGGACTTGGTAGAGGTATTTTCAATAGATGAACAGTTTTTGGATGTGTCAGGTTCACTTAAACATTTCCATTGTTCACCTGAAGAGTTGGCAATCATGATTCAAAAAAAAGTTGCAGCCTCCATGAACATACGTATCCGCGTAGGTATTGGACCGACAAAGATACTTGCAAAGCAAGCGACAGATAATTTCGCAAAGAAGAACGGAAATGGTATTTTTACACTTGGTAAAGAAGATGTGGAGCGTGAGTTGTGGCCACTAACCGTTGATAAGATGTATGGAGTTGGATCGCGTATGACTCGCCACTTCGTCGCACTCGGCATGACGACAATAGGTCATGTTGCTAGGACACCTCTTGCGACTCTCAAGCAGAAGTTTCGAGCTCGTTTTGGTAAACAGTCAGACATACAGGCTGAGGTGATGTGGCGTACTGCCAACGGATTAGATGATAGTCCAGTCACACCAGGAACGTTTGACGTAATGCCTAAATCAATCGGTCATGGAATGACTTTGCCACGAGATTATACGACCGCGGAAGAAGTTGATATTGTACTCTTGGAATTAACCGAGGAGGTATGTCGGGATGCACGAGCAAAAGGGTTTACGAGTGGAACTGTTCATGTTTTTTGCATGTGCTCGCCATACGATGCACCAACAGGTTTTAGTCAGCAGCGGAAAATGCCGTTGTGTACGAATAATACGTTGAAAGTATATCGATCTGTACGCGAGATATTTCACCGTAATTGGAATGGTCTTCCGGTACGCAAGGTCGGTGTTACACTCGGCTCACTTGCCGATGAAGAGGTCACACAATTGGATTTATTCGAAGATGTTACAAAGGTTCGTGAGCTTGATCGTGTCGTGGATGGTATTAAAGACCGTTTTGGTAGTACGGCAATCATCCGCGCATCAAGTCTGATGAAAGCCGGTCTCGCTGTAGATAGAGCCGGAAAAATTGGAGGGCATTATCGATGAGCAAGAAACTAGAACGGAACGGTTTATGGGAGTCAAGTCGGATGATGCTTCCTCAACATAAAGAATCTGCGATAAGAAACCAGAAAGAAATGCATCGCATTCAGCGTCTTGTACTTGATGAGCAGGAAGTGCAAGTCATATCAGCCACTCTGAGTCAGTCGCAGATGTACAAGAAAACCGTTGAACTCACACTATATGGTGAGTACCAGATACGCACAATAACAGGCATTGTGACGCGGAGCAAGCACGGTGAATTCCGATTTGACACTGTAGATCCGTTTGGTGTTGGGGATTGGGATTGGATCAACTACAGGGATGTATTAAAGGTAGAACTGAGCAAAGAATGGTCTGACGAGGCAATAATTGATTAATGACCAGTATTGTTTAAACAATGTGTAAGAATACTTCGGTAATTGCCATGACTCTGTTAATGTCTTCTGCTTGGTTGTAATCCACTTTTTTCTATACTCTTTCGTAGTTACCCAAACAGTCTCCGTTGGTTTCATGCCGTTATACCAATTCCCGATATTCAAGGGAGTTGGACTACATATGTTATACCAAGATCCATCTGGAAATTTTTCGTGAATCTGAATAATAAATTCACAAGGCTCGAGCCAGGTTTTGGCTTGAAATTTAAGTTGCCGAACTATGCGCACATTAAACATCTTGGCCGCGGAGCGTCAACGGAGAAATCCGGTGGCGCTTTTTGCATATGGACTAGGATTAGGAAAATCAAGAACTAAGTTGGGTAAATTTATCGATAGAAAGAAGATAACTCAAGGGGAACTTGCAAAAGCGAGCGGAAAGAGTAGAAATGCGATATCTGATCTTTGTGATGGGGATAAACACCAAGCCAATACAGAAACGAAATATGAAATAGTTGGTACTTTGCGTAGAATGGGGCACGATGTTAGTATTTCCGATCTATTTTGAAACGCAAGCTGGAATATTAAATTACCACCCTTCTAAATACTAGGGTGGCCTGTCTATGAAAATTTTGTTCAAAAACCGTGCAACATGCCCAAGGGATTTATCTTCTTCCCTTCAAAGCAAAGTAAACTGGAAATGATATGGGCGTTGCAATACCCATCGAACAAGCAATGAAACGTGGCAACGATATTAATGACTTCTTTTTCATATGTAGATAAACCTCCTGAATTCCTTTGATCTCTTGAAAGCCCAAGAGGAGGAATTCTTGGGCTGTTTCCTTCAAGTACCATTAGTCATGAATAGCTCTAAGGTGTAACATTATTATGGGTGATGAAGATAATGTTTATTCCTCCAATGCTTCTCCAATATGCCGAAAATAATAAACCATTTGATGATTCTTCCACATTTGCGGAGCTTAAGTGGGATGGTATAAGATTGATTGTTTCCAATTTAGATGAGCTAAACCTATATACAAAGAACACAAATGCTACATCCAAATATCCAGAGTTGCACAATCCGCCGATCCAAAAGGGGACTATCCTCGATGGCGAAGTCGTGGTATTAGATGAGCATGGAAAAGCTGACTTCGAAGCCTGCAATGCTCGTTTCAAATCTAGCAAGGTTAAGCATAAAGTTGTCTATTTCGCTTTTGATATCTTGTACCATCGCGGGGTGGATGTGACTGGCTTGCCTTTGGAAGTTCGTAAAGCTTTACTTGAAGAGGCAGTAACTGAAAACAACCATTACCGAATAGTCCGGCCAATCAACGGTAGCGCTACAGATTTCTTTAAAATCGTCTGTCAGCACGGATTAGAAGGCATAGTCATTAAGAAGAAAAACTCCAAGTATGAGAAAGACACTCGCTCCTGGTCATGGCAAAAGGTTATCAATTATCGGAGAGCAGAGGTCTACATAACGGGATACAGCAAGAAGGAGCATTCATGGCTTCTCGGGTATTCAGATGAAGGATGTATTCGACCTATCGGAGCAGTAGAGTTAGGAATTACCCAGTCTGCCCGCCAATCGATGTGGCCTGTGTTTCAAGCATACAAAAGTGGTGAGAGCAAGGATCATGTCTATGTGAAGCCGTTGGTAAAGTGTAGGGTTAAATATCGAGATTGGTACAAGTCGGGAGCAATGAGATTGCCAGTGTTCGAGGAATTTATTGTTTAGGGAGATGGCATCATGGAATACCGCGTAAAGCATAAGGAGACAGGTGAAGAGAAGACGCTGAGTCATACAGAAGTAAACGACATGGATTATGGCGATAATGGACAGATAGTCGTTTTTGACACGAAGATGGAAGCTTATATTTTGCTCGATGACGAAGTATAAGATAGCTGAACTTTCTAAGGTGGTTGGTTTTCATCGTAAACACCAACGAGTTCCATCAATGGAACAGGTAGAGAATGCATATAAAGGGCCATGGACGGAGACTTGGATAGCGCGTTGCGGCTACTGGATTGGAAGCGACACTGTTTTTATGTGAAGGACGAATTTCAAAGAGAAGTAATGGCAAAGGTGTTCGAGGTTTGCTCTGAAATTATCTATAAATAAACGTAGAAAAGCCCGGGGATGATTTCCGAGGCCACTGAAAAACTTTCGTCCTCGAAATCAAGTTAATGCTCTACAGAAAAAGACGGTGTTTACTCCCACATTTCGAGAGTAAACGCCGTCTTTTTCCCTCTGTAAGCCCTGTTTGGTAATGGTTTTTAGTCGTTCAATTTCAGGATTCGCTTTAGATTCACTGCGAATATCGCCATAGCCCCTTGCAACCATACCTAATAGACCCGCGGAAGTGGCTACATCATACCCGTGCCTATGCTTAAGTTCACTATTCTTCGCCTCGATCTTGTAGCGTTCTTTGGATTTCTTTTTGAAGTACTCGTAAGCTAATGACTTGGGAGTTAGTTGTAGTTTGAGAAAATATAGTATTAAACTTACGATGCGTCATTAAGCTAATGGGCAGATTAGTTAACAAGTAATGGGGGATTGCTATACAAAAGGAATAAGGAAAAAGGAAAACCACCAATGAAATTCTATTGGTTGATTTTTCTCATCCGGATGATAAATTGCAAAAAACGGCATATTTTCATAATCAAACGGTACGCTACTATATATCTTACCTATCTCTGCGTTGCCTCTAGCAACACGAAGCCTATTTTTAAAATGATTTAATAAAACGACACCTACAGCTTTATTTATGATCCATTGTGCGGGAGCTAGGTTATGATATCTTCTTTCCCCAGTTCTATCTTCCCAATTATATATCAATCGGGAAAAATGATATGAGTCTTGAATAAGCAAAAAACAGCCGGTTTCCTTTCATTCTAAGGTCACCGGCTGTTTTTAATTTTTGGTGTAGATTTAACAGTTCTTGATAGTCGCGACGGAACCCCTTACTGTGCCTACGGATAATATTAATGATTCAACAACCGAAGTGAGCGATCCATCAAGCCGTTCGTGATCGGGAGAAAGAAACTGGTTATTTGCGAACACGCCTCGCGGCGCGAATGCAAGTGCGGCAATCTACAGTGTCATCGAGACGGTGAAGGAAAACGGACTGCTTCCGTTTCCATATTTAAAGTACCTGTTCGAGCAGCTTCCGCAGCTTCCAAATCCAGAGGCGCTCGAGCCTTATTTGCCATGGTCATCTTCGCTTCCGATCACTTGTCGTGTTATAGGATAGGCATGGGCAAGTTTGAGGTTATGTGACGCTTA
>NZ_WHOA01000069.1 GCF_013141715.1 Paenibacillus phytorum
AGTTGCTGTTGTTTTTTCAACGCCTGCTGCATCAAGACCGGATAAAGTAGCCGTGTACGTACCTTCGCTTACTTTCACATCAGTCAAAGTCAGTACAGCGGATTTTTTATCATCAGCAAATTTCATAGTAGTTGCGATGTTAGCCGTTCCTTTTGTCAAAGCTACTGTTGCTTTAGCTGTATCTACTGGTTTATTGAAGCTTACAGTTACTTGTTGCACGCCAGTTGCTTTCGCGCCAGTTACAGATACTTTACCAGCTGGTACGTATTGTTGTTTCGCTTCGTATGCACCCGTCAACAGCAGGTCGCGAGTTGCGTTAGCCATACCGCCGAATGTGTTGTCTGTTCCGTTGGAAAGAAGTTTAAGTTCAAGTGCAAGAGCTACATAACCTTGTGCCCAACCAGAAACTGTTGTGTCTGTACCTGTTTTACCTTTTGCTGCTTCATCTTGACCAAGAACACGAACCAAGAAAGTAGCCAGTTGTTCTTTTGTTACTTTACCAGCTGGGTTATACTGACCTTCAGCATAGCCGTCAGTTACGCCTGCAGTTTTCAAAGCTTCGATGTAAGGAAGTGCATAACCATTTGCTGCGTCGGTTACACTAACGTCAGTGAATGTGGATGTGTTCAAATCTTTGTTAACTTCAAGACCCATGATCAATGCCGCTACTTTCGCAAATTGTGCACGGTTCATTTCGTCTTTCAGACCGAAAGTTGTTTCTGTCACGCCGTCAAAAATACCAGCAGTGATCATCGCATCGAATTTCACTTTTGTTGCTGCATCCAGGTCTTTCAAGTCTGTAAAGTCAGCAGATGTTTTACCAAATGCGACGGATGAGAACATGGAAAGAGCCATAGCGGATGTAAGAACTACGGATAGTGTTTTCTTCATAAAGGTTTGTTTCCTCCTAATATTATGAAAGTTTTTTGTTATAAAAACTTATAACCAACGGGGCGACTAATGAATCATGACATGACTCTATGTAGCTTCGCGTCTATCACCTTGGCTACATTAGTTAGTATACGTGACTGTATGCATAATTTCATTGATAAGTATTTTCCAATTAATTCGATCTGCTAGTAAAGAACCTATCACCTTTTGCACACATTTTGCCTACTTGATAAACTTACATTTTAGTTGTGAAGTAAATAAGTAGAGAAGCTGAGCGCCAGCTAAAAATTAGCTTAAAAAAACCTGAATAGTTTTTTACTTAATTCCCATCGCCATAGCAAAAAAAGACTGCATCCGATAAATCGGACACAGTCTTTTTTTATTATTTACTTAGGTAACTTACCACTTTGTTGCATTACACGGTATACAATTGCTGCCGCTTGAGCTCTGGTCATATTTCCTCTTGGATCAAAGCTGAACGTATCTTTCTTTTGACCTGCAACAGGAACGTTTTTTATCCCATCCATGTAGCCTGATTTCACAACTGCTTCAATAGAAGGCATAGCGTAAGTACTCATAATGGTATCATCTGCATCAGTGAACTGCTTTTTCAAGTTTACCATTGATTTGTTTACATCAGCAGCTAATTTCATATTTGCAGCACGAGCAATCATAACAGCAGCATCTTCTCGAGTAATTGTGTTATTAGGCAAAAATAGGCCGTTAGAGTTTCCTCTGACAATACCGGTTCTAGCCCCAGCTTCAATATGCATGAAATCGAACAAACTACTGCTGTTTGGTAGACCAAGACCTCTGCGAACATCCGCAAATGTCCCTTGGAAATTAGGGTTTGTAGGATCGTTAGTATGGTAACTCGAATCTTCATTTATTAACGGTACATCAAAACCTTTGACAAGTAACGTTACAAACTCACCACGAGTAATTGCATCATTAGGTAGGTATTGTCCAGTTGTCTTATTGTTCATTACACCTTTAGAATATAGCACATCCAAGTAATCACGAGCCCAATCATGTGAGGTAACATCATTAAAGCTGTTATCCATATACATGACTTGGAAATAGCCAAAGCTTTCTACAGGGACTTTAATAGAATGAGCTTTCGCGTCTACTACCCCGCCAATGTTCTTCCAACCTACATATTGATTACCACTACCGCTTGGGTCTAAGAAAGTACCGTATTGATATACTGTGATATATTTCCATGAGTCAGTTCTAATCTCTGGATCATATTCCATAGTTAATGTACCAGACTGCGTAGGTATCACTAGATTTTTAATGTATCTGGAATAGAAACTGGTTTCTCCCGGTCCCGGTAAGGATGGAGATGGGAGATTTCCACTGCCTTGTAGCGCAGCTTTCAATGAATCATTTGTATCCGCAGCTGAAAGATCAATAGTTCCTCCATCTACCCAGAAAAGTTTGCTTGCTGGTCTAAAACGTCCTGTAGGCTCCTGTAAGAATCGCATTCCAGCTTGTGTTTCAGAAGCTTTGTCTACGCGGCCATCGTCTTGATTGGCGATACCAAATACCAGCTTACGATCTGATGTAATGAATTGCTCTTTAGCAGTTCTGTCGTTACGCATCAATTTTGTGTCTTTAGGGAACGCCAACTGAAGATCGCCGTTAAATACGCTCATCTTGGAGGCAATGTTTGTTCTGTATTGTGCTCCTTCAATAGGCGTGTTTTGATTCATTAGGATGAAACTACCCTTGACTTTATTGGGGCCGCGTGTAATTTCAAAGGTGACCGCGTTTTTACCTGCTTTTAAATTTGCTACATCGTATCTAAAAATTCCAGGAGAAGTTTGTGTAGCTGCAACTTTGCCAAACATGACAGTGTCAGCACCATCAGCTTGAATGATTACGGTCTGGAAGTTAGTATTAACGTTTGCTTGATCTATTTTGTCTACATTCTTTACGAAGTTGCTTGGTTGAACAAGAATGTAACTAACTGGCTGTTTAGTAATTGTAATCATTTTGCTTGTTGTGCGTCCTGAAGCATTCTTGGCTACAATTTCAAATACATAATCTCCATACTTGTCCATCGTGTAAGAGGTCGTAGTAAAATCATATTTATACGATTTCCCATCAACTGAAACTTCTTGCTTGGCCCCATTTGCGACCAATGTCGGCGGTGTCGCACTTGCACCTGATGGAGTTTTTCTTAGATACAATATGGCTTCTGTGTTTAATTCAGCATTTCTAAGCGTTCCTGCTAGCTGAAGTGTGCTTGAAGACGTCAGATATGCACCTGTAGTATCTCCATCGGAGTAAGGAGTTAAGTTGATATTAGGAATCAATTTCTCGATGATCGGCGCGTAGTCACTAAGAACAAAAATGTCATAGTTTGTTTGCGTGACAAGAACTTTTGTGCCACCTGGCTTTAGGTAAAGTGAGAACTTAATCGTTTTTTTGCCATCTTCATTGAATAATGCGCTGAATTTAGCTCCCTCTGCCGCGCCAAACAATGTATTTATAGCAGTCTCAGTTACCGTAAAGTTCCCATTAGCATCAATTAGCGAACCAGTAGCAGGTGCTGGTTGAGTCAAAGGGATATTTACATCATTTACGGATAATTCCACTAGCGGATAGTTTGCTGCAGGAAGATTAACAATCTTACCTGTGATACAAGGTCCACCTACTCCACCGCAAACTAATTCACCTTTACTCTTAACCACTTTCCCATTGTATAAATTGTTAACAATCACATAGGGTGCCCCAGAAATATTCAAACTGTATACCTTTGTGCCTGATGAATTAATACCAGTTCCATCTGTAGGTACGATTTTCATTGTTGTGAGCCCATCGGTAAGATCATGTAAATCAATCGTTGCTCTATATATCCCACTAGTCGCTGAAGTTTGAGAAACAGTATAGTCCCCATTCCCCACGAAACCTGGGATATTAACATTTACAGACGCAGTGTTGGCATTCGTATAAATATTAAGCTTGGCCGGGAATTCATTAATTTGACTTGTACCTAGCTCACTTAATTTAACCTCAAATGCCTCCGGGCTACCTACGTTAAACTCCTGTTTTACTTCTTTCAAATAACCCTTATTTGGGTTCGTGTAATTAAAATTATATACCGTAGGAATATTCGGGTTTCCAGATGCGGTAACAAGTCTAACTTCAATCTGCTGAGCAGTTGCACTTTGAGATAATGGTAAATCTACAGTTAATTTGTACGTGTTGTAAGCTGTTGTGTCAGCTGTTTTTGTAACAACTGGATTAATAGCAGACCCATCTGATAAAGTGCCATTAACGTTACTCACTGGAGTAGTACTACCAAATGTATAACGGAAACTCGCTCCGCCCGCGATACTAATGTCCGCGTACACATAATCTGTAACACCTGCAGTAATATTACCTTTACTATTTTTAATTTCAGTTGTAAATGTAATGTCTTTTTTCGTACTACTCGCTAAGCTTGGTTCAGTGATGAGCTTTTGGTCGGTTGAAGCAAGATCGCCCCAAAACCTTATGTTCCCGTTATAAGCAAAGCCTAAGCCATTATCATACTTAAACATTCTACTTGTAGTGTAGTAGTTCGTAGGGTTTTTGGAAATAAATTGAATCTGATTATCCCCTGGCTTCAAAGCTATATCTGTTACTCTTCCCGTATTCGTTAAGAAGGTAAATATACCGTTGGAAAAATTGGAAGCCTCAAAAGTCGAGCCGTTCACGATCGCATTTACTTGAAAAGCATTGTTAGCATTACCTGTAATATTAACATTGGTATAAGGTCCAGAGGTCGGAAACATGCCACCTTCGGCAAACACATCATCGTTAATCTTCAAATTTGTAATGTTCGAAACCGGCGTAAAATAGGCCCATCCAGGTAATGATGGGATGCTGGAAGAACTCTCAAATTTTACGACAATTCTATTTAAGCCTTCTGTGAGTTCTACATTTTGAAAAGTAATTTGGTTATTATTATTTGCATTTAAAATTGGGCGATTAGTTCGATTGGGAGTCGTGATCCCCGTAGTAACATTCGAAATTTCATAGTATATCTGTGAAATTTGATCTTGCGGGATTCCATTAATATCTACGCTCAATGTAACAGGGTTCGTTGTAAATCGTTGAACTGAGGAATCCTTAAACGCAGTAGCCGGTGGATCAGCTGGGTTAGGATCCGTATGTACATATAAATTAGTAATATTCAAAACCGGCGCAGCCGAAGCTGTCATTGGGGGCAGCAGAGCGAGTAGCATAGTGATCAACAAGCTTATGCTAATCCACTTATTTCTTAATAGCTTGGTTTTCAAAACTAGTTCCTCCTTATGTAATCTAAATGTTGTTAGTTTCGCCATAGTATAAGTATTAACTTTCAATTTACTTGCTAGGTTTCGACAATCCCTCCCATATTCTTCTATCATTCCTCATGATTAGACGCGGCAAATAGCCAAAAGTTCTTGTACTTTACTTATCGGTCGAAACAAAGGAAATGTTTAGAGAAAGAAGAAAATTCATAAAATGCAAAAAAAATCCAACCCGAAGGTTGGATTCCGATTTTATAGCTTATTTGCCCATTCGATCGCTCTGAACTTGCTTGCCTACAAGCCTTTGAAGGAAGTTCAGCACCGGCTTACGGCTCTTACTGATGATACCAATAGCTTCTGCTCCGACTAGCATAACTAGGAAGAGAGCCACGATGATCATGATTAGACCCCAAGTGGAATCTTGGGAGATAAAGACTGAACAAATGACCGCGCTGCCGCCAAAGATGGAGGCAATTCCGTAGATGATCAGTACGCTTGTACGATGACTGAATCCGAGCTGCAGCAAACAGTGATGCAGATGGCTTTTGTCCGGTGCAGAGATTGGCAATTTATTAACGTAGCGACGCATGATCGCAAAGAAGGTATCGGATAATGGCACGCCTAGAATCATAATAGGAATTAAAAGTGAAACAACGGCTGCTTGCTTAAAGCCGAGAATGGATAGAGTTGCTAGGGCGAAGCCTAGGAACAAGGCGCCGGAGTCGCCCATGAAGATTTTGGCCGGATGGAAGTTATAGAACATGAAGCCTATGATACTACCTAGTAAAATGACGCAAAGTAAAATAACGGTAACATTGCCCATCATAAGAGCAAGAATTAGAATAGTAGTTGTAGCAATACCCGACACACCCGCTGACAAGCCGTCTAGGCCGTCAATCAAGTTAATCGCATTGGAAACACCGACGATCCACAATATTGTAATCGGAATACTTAACCAGCCAATTGGCAGGTTGGTCGTTCCGAAAGGAATGTTAACGAGGTCGATCTTAAGTCCAAAGGAAACAACGATGCAAGCGGCAATAAGTTGCCCGAGCAGCTTCCATTTGGGAGATAGTTGAAAACGATCATCCAAGGCACCCGTGACGACAATCACAAAGCCTCCGATTAGCAACCCAAATGCGGCATTGGAGTTAACGGCATCAAGTGCTGGAGAGACGACAAAATAAGCTCCGACGAATGCAAGGAATATCGCTAATCCTCCGAGACGCGGCATTATTCGGGTATGTACCTTACGATGGTTAGGGGCATCAACGGCACCAACCCAGAAGGCAAATTTTTTGACTAGGGGTGTCAGCAGCAGCGCCATTAAGCACGCAGCGATAAACCCAATCGCATATAATCCATACATGTCTTCTTCACAGCTCCTCTTGTCTTGGGTGGCAAGTAATCCGCCGAAATGAATTATACTCCCATTTGCCCACAAATACCACTGCTAAATTCATCTGAAATGACCGTTTTCAGCCAATTTTCATAAATATTCTCATGGTTTGGTGACTTTCTCTTTATCACGCATCACTTTCAATGCAAATTTCGGGAGTAGAAGCATTCGTTTGTAACGCCAAGGCTCCTGCATCAGGCGATAGAACCACTCAAGACGTAGTTTTTGAAATAAAACCGGTGCTCGTTTTAGCTTGCCCGAAAGAACATCAAAACTTCCCCCAACACCCATCATGACGGGGACACCAATTTGTTGTTTGTATTTCCCAATCCATGGCTCTTGATTCGCAGCAGATCTTCCTACGAGAAGAATATCCGGAGCTGCATCCACGATATCTTGAATCACTTCAGCATCCTGCTCGTCTTTAAAATATCCATCACGTACGCCTACAAGCTTTATACTCGGATAGGCAGTACGAAGCTTCTCAGCTGCCGCATGGATAACCTCATTGGAAGCTCCAAGTAAGTATACTTTCCAGCTTTTCGACTCTCCGACTTTCATCAGCTCATGGATCAAATCATAGCCGGGAACCCGTTCTACAACAGGCTCGCCTACATATTTAGCCGCCCAGACGACACCCGTTCCATCAGGAACGATGAGTTCAGCGCGCTGCATCATGCTCAGATAAGCAGGATCATCTTGCGCGGCCATAACCATAATGGGATTTGCGGTAATGACTTGATGGGGCTGTCTTTGTTCAATAACGTTCGTAAGGTAAGCTACGGTTTGGTCCATACTCATTTTGGAGATGGGCACTCCGTAGATGCGAACTTTTGGTATTGCATTCGCAGATGCGACCTTAGACTGGATCGTTGTTGATGTTGAACTCATAGATATCTCTTCCTTTAATTGACGTTGGAAATCGGATTTTGGTTGCTTTTTTATTCTTTCCTATTTGTTAGTTCTTTGTTTATAAAAAGAAATGATGCGCTGCGCAGGAAGCTGAGCCTGCGCTTTGAGCTCTTCGATGGCGGCGCGGCTGGACGCCGCCCAAGCCTCTCGGCCGCCGAGAAGGCGCTGCGCCTCGGCCGCAAAGGCATCCGCATCGAAGCGAGCTGTCGATGCGGCGGCTTTCATGCCAAGCCTATGGAGGAACTGGTCGATCTTCGGATCGTACGAGATGCCTACCATAGGCACGAACTGCGAGGCTGCATAAATCAAAGAATGCAGCCTCATCCCGATCAGCAGGTCGCATTCCGCGACCTGTGCGAGCATATCCTGCGGATGGGCGATGCCTCGCACCATCTCCACCCGGGTCCCGTGATCGCCGAGTCGATCGATCACGAATTGCGACGCCACCTCGTCCGAGGGGAGGTGGAAGGGCAAGAACCGCAGCCGCACGTTCGCATCGGCTGCGAGCAGCACTTGCAGGGACTGCGAGAGAGCCTCTAGCTCTGAGCGGTCCTCATTCCAGAAGCGGACGGACATGCCGATCGTCCGCACTAAACCATCCGGCGCGAGGTCCGGCGCGCCGCCACTAGACCCGGTCCCGCGCAGCGGCAGCCCCATGACCGGGTCAGGCACTACCGTGATGCGCTCCCGCGGGAGCCGCATCTTCCCCAGCAGCTCCGCGGACTCCGTATCGCGGACCGACACATACGCGCAGCGCTGGAACACGCTGCGGATCCAGCCATAAAACATAGGGCGGCTAACCGGCCCGATGCCTTGCGAGTAAATAAACGTAGGCTTGCCCAGCCACTGCGCTATTTTCAAGACTGCCAAGTAATACGGGATCGTCTTCGAGCTTGTAGCATCCTGCAATAAACTGCCACCGCCACTAATCAAACCATCACTTTCACGCAATGCTCGGAACAGTGAACCAGGTTTCATTCGATGATAAGCCTTCACACCGTACATCGCTGACGTTTTCTCGGGATTAGCAGAAAGAACGATAGGCTCAATTTGTAATCCTTGCTCTCGACCTTGCTCCTGCAAAGCAAACAAAATCGACTGCAGCACAGCTTCATCTCCGCTATTATCGAAGCCATAGTAGCCGGATAGCGCTATTTTGACAACTGTGGCACCCATCGTTTCCAACTCCTAATGATTATTTCCCAAGCTGCAATCAGAACGAGGCCAATCAAAGCGCCAAACACAAGGCCGTAGCTTATACGAATCAGAGATATATGAAGCGGCGTATGCAAGTGAGCGAATGTATCTACAATAGAAAGCTGCCCAATTACTCCGATGAATATCAAATAGACAGCATGTCTATATCGAACTGACAAATAGGCGCCTAACAGGAATAAAGGATGTGCGACCAAAAACTCTTTGGTACGCGGACGTACGCCAAGTGTATTTTCCAAGAAGGAACGGAATAATTTCTCCACGGTAGAAGCTTGTCCTTCATTTCCAGTACGTGATAAGTAGTAGAACACAGCCGCTAAAGCTACCCCCGCAATTACAATCCATAGCACGCTAATAAAGGAAGAAAGAATACGGCGAATGTTCGCAATCTTATCCCTGTACGTGTTATTTTCGCTAAAGAATAGTAAATACACACCTGCGATAGCAATAGGAAGCAAATGCAGCACGCCAACGCCGCGGAACTGCTGCAGCACGAGTAAATACGTAACGTGATTGAGAAGTGCCACTTCGTAAACGACACCAATCAGCGAAATTGCAGATGTTTTGATTAGTGTCCATAAGGCGTAAGCAAGACCTGACTTCCATTTCGCTGCGGCTCCTGAACGAACGGAACGAATGGCCAGCATGATTGCTATGCTCGGAGCACTAATGGCTGTACTTAAGGCAAGACCTTGCGCGTATAGATTAGCCGAAAGTGTATGCAAAGCAGCAAGTCCAAGTATACCTAAGACAAAGAGGAGCAGCGTGGCTTCCGGTACGAAGAAGGACACCATCAGCACGATTAAACTAACACCGCCAAGCAGCATGAAGATACGGGCGATTTTCTGCCATCCTGTCGTTTTTACATCAAATGGCTCTGCTGGTCCAAGCTTAAACCCGACTTCTTGGATGCGTGGAATAGCACCGTCTTTTCCTTGCAAACTTTCATAGTAAGCTGCTAGCGGATCGACTAATTTTCCTTTATCCAAGCTTTTCACTGGCCTTGCATTCAAGAAAACCATGCGGATATTGCGGTCTTTCACTGCAAGGACTAAACGATCCGCAACGCCTTGAATACGATCCTGCAGTTCCGATTTTTTGAGTGGCTCTGTTAACTTTTCCCCGTCTTTCTCTGTGAACGAATGCAATCGAACAACGTTATAATTCGTTTGCTTTGCTAACGTACTGAACCCTTTTTGCGGCTCTTTTAATAACTCAATAGCAGCTAGGCCAATGCCGTTCTTATTAAGAAGATCTGCCATTTTATTTAGGTTAATTTCCGTATTTTCTTCTGTGTAACCAGGAACTTCATTGCCATCGACAATGATGCGCTTCACGCCGATATCATGGAGCTGTTTCAGCAAGCGATCCATTTCATTGGTTACAAAGGGTCTACGATTCGATAGACGAACCACGATTTGGAACCCTTGATCTTTGAGCATTTGTAATGTCATCGGGTCTGGGTCCATACCCTTGATCGATGCATCGTCCATACTCATTTGGATGATGAGTCCGTTTCTATTTTTGAAACTCCACGGCTTCGTGCCAACCTTCAGATCCGCGAACGTTTTCTGAATTAAAGGCTCCAGCTTCTGCTGTGTAGCACTATCTGCGAACAGCACGTAGGTAAAATTCTCATTAGGACTACCCAAGGTTTGGGTAAGTGCGGCAGCGTCTCGAGAGTTATATACCTCGATGCGACGGCTCTCTTTAAGCTCCGCTAGTGTACTCTCATACACGGCCATTGAGCTGATGCCCGCTGCTTTCATATTCTTCAGCTGCTCAGCGACAAAAGTCTGCGGATTCGTCTGAATATCCGAAATATCCAACAAATCACGATAATCGAAAACAAACTCGACTTGATTGGCCGAAGTTTCCGTTTGGTGACGCGTGTAGGCAAGCGGCAGGGAGACTACCATTCCAATAATGACGAGCCACCATAGGATATTTTTGAGAGGTTTATTCCATGTTTGATACCATTGTGCCAAGTTGTCCACTCCTTAGAGCTTTCCGATAGAAAGCTTTCTTCGTAAAGCATGTACTTACATTGGAAAACCCCTTCAGGTCCTACCTCGGGTAATAGGCCAAATGAATGCGGATTTAATTTCCATCTATTCATTAGACGACCTATCCCTGACTTAGGTTCTGAAGAGGTTCAGTTTTCCTATTTCATTATCCGTCTACACGGTTAAGCACATATTGAATGATGCCATCCAATTGCTGTGCGGCTGCTGGACCTGTAGATCCTTGTACCGCAAAATAAAACTTAATTTTCGGTTCCGTTCCAGAAGGACGCAAGCAGAACCATGAACCATCCTCTAGCTTAAATTTCAGCACATTTTCACGAGGAAGGCCATTAATGCCCTCTGCGTAATCTTCCACTTGGCTTACACGAGTGCCACTGATCTCGGTTGGCGGATTCGTTCTCCAAGCTTCCATGATGCGCCCAATTTGTTCTACGCCGTCTTTCCCTTTCAGCGTCCTTGATTCAAGCTTTTCCAAAAAGTAGCCAAAGGATTCGTATAGTTCCTGAAGGACTTCATATAAAGTCTTGCCTTGCTTCTTATAATAGGCTGCCGCTTCAGCGATCAGCATCGCTGCAATAACTGCATCCTTATCTCTTGCATAGTCACCGGCCAAGTAGCCATAGCTTTCTTCGTATCCGAATAAGAACGTATACTCACCATTTTGTTCGAACTGGGACATTTTCTCCCCGATATATTTAAAGCCGGTTAATGTATTTAATGTAGGAATACCATAATGATTGGCGATAACTGCGCCCATTTCACTTGTAACGACCGTTTTGACGACAACGCCGTTCGCAGGCAGTGTTCCACGCTCTTTCAAGCTTGATAATAAATAATTTACAATGATGGCACCAGACTGATTACCTGATAAAACGACATACTCGCCGTTCGGATCCTTCACAACTGCCCCCATGCGATCAGCATCAGGGTCGGTTCCGATGATGATATCGGCATCCCAATCTTTCGCTTGTGCAATGGCGAGTGTAAATGCTTCCCGTTCCTCCGGATTCGGAGACTTTACTGTCGAGAACTGTGCATCCGGCAGCTCTTGCTCGGCTACAACATGTACTTGTCCGAAGCCAACTGCTTTCAGCACTTCGCGTACCGGCACATTACCCGCTCCATGCAAAGGAGTAAAGATAATGCGGAAATCGCCTTCGATCTGCTTAATCACATCTGGATTCTGGCTAATCGCAGTTACTGCCTCGATGTACGCTTGATCAACCTCTTCACCTAACCAAGAAAGCAACCCTTGCGCTTCCGCTTCTTGCTGGGTTATTTTCTTGACCTTGTTGAAGGAATCGATGCTCTGTACTTGCGCAATGACTTGCTCCGCAAACTCAGGAACGAGCTGTCCCCCGTCTGCTCCATATACTTTATATCCATTATATTCAGGTGGGTTGTGACTAGCTGTAACGACAACCCCTGCGGACGCACCTAAGTATCTCACAGCAAAAGATAACTGTGGTGTCGCATGCAGTGTTTTAAAGAGATAAGCCTTAATTCCATTCCCTGCGAACACGAGAGCAGATTCTAAAGCGAACTCGGGCGACATATGACGTGAATCATAAGCTAGAACAATGGAAGGACTTGTAGCGCCTGTCCCATTCACATATTGTGCCAAGCCTTGGCTTGCGCGTCCAACGGTATACACGTTGATTCGATTCGTTCCAGCGCCAATCACGCCGCGAAGTCCTCCTGTGCCAAATTCAAGATCTTTATAAAAGCGATCCTCAATTTCTCTTTCATCTTCCCGAATAGCACGCAGTTCTTTCTTCGTTTCGGCATCCACTGCTGGATCCTCTAACCATAATTGATACTCTGTTTGTACACGCGTCATAGTAGTCAGGTTCATCTCCTTTTTATCTATGGGTTATTTATTAGCAAGGGCGAACATAAGCTCGCCTTCGACTACCACTTTGTCGCCTACCTTAGCCACAGCTTGGCCTTTGACAATGGTTCCTTTTACACGTGTTATCGTCATTTCTAAAGTTAGTGTATCGCCAGGTACGACCTGCCTACGCCAACGAATGCCATCCGCGCCAGCAAATAAACCAATTTTACCTTTGTATTCAGGCATCGACAGAACAGCCACAGCACCTACTTGTGCCAAAGCTTCCACAATCAGCACACCGGGCATAACCGGATAGCCAGGAAAGTGTCCTGCGAAGAACGGTTCATTGATCGTAACATTCTTTATACCTACAGCTCTAACACCTTCTTCGACCTCCAAAATACGGTCAATAAGCAAGAAGGGAGGGCGATGAGGAATGATCTCTTGAATCTGGTTAATATCTAGCATAGCGGTTTAAAAACTCCTTTCAAAATGCTTGTATAAAATACAAGGTAATCACTTACAATAGGGATGTCCCTTCATTAACTGCAGAAGTGAAGGTTCATATAGGGGAGCTTATGTACAGGGCTGTGTTGCAGTCTTATACATAGGCTCTTTTTTCGTAGTATACATTATTTCAATTTGGCTCCTCGATTTAATACAAGGAACTGAATAATATAAATGAAGGAAGTTAAGAATGAGACCCCAATTACAAACCATAAATAGGTGATGGCAAAGTTTAAATGAAAAACGATGAAGAGGATAGCAAAATAGTACAGAACCGTCGTTAACTTTCCCATCACATTGGCGGGAACCGTTAACTTGCCCCTGAAGTGAAAGAAAGCAGAGCCCATAATCATACCTAAATCACGAATGAACATCGCCGCAGCTGCCTGCCAAGGAATCAACCCCGAAATGAGCAGGGATAAGATCACCGTAATCATCATACTCTTATCAGCGAGTGGGTCCAGCATGACACCAACGGGTGTGATAAGCCCGCGAGTTCTTGCGATATAGCCATCTAGGATATCCGTAAGTCCGGCTACCAGTAAAATAAAAAAGGCAACTTGGATATGGCCATTAAAAAAAATCACGAGGTACACAGGGATTAGAACAAACCTGCTGATGGTGAGCATGTTCGGTATATTCAAAGTACCCCTCCTGCGTGTTAGTATCCGATATCTGGTACATTTAACCTTCATTCATTATACCGCTGCTTACACAAAAATAAAACTCCCATGCGGGAGTTAGAGTTAATTCGCAAATACCAGATCGTATAAATGCCGCCAAGTACTCATATGAAAGATTTCCCCCGCTGGCTGATGACCAAGCTTGGTGTAACCTACCCATAGGCCGATAAAAACAGCCAGCACGCATAGCACAGGAATACGAATGATTTTGAAAATAAGCCATATAATATTGAGCCATTTCGGCCTTGATTTCTTCTTTGGTGGAGCAGGCTTGTCTGACATCGAGCCCTATCCCTCCCTTTCTAAGATCAGGCGCGCAAATTATTAGCGATATTCATCATCTGATCCGAAGATGTAATAGCTCGGGAATTGAGTTGAAGCGCTCTTTGCACGATAACCAGATCTGTCATTTCATCCGAAAGCGTAACGTTAGATTGCTCCAGAAAACCCTGCATAAGACTAACACGGTTAGCCGGGTTATCAACCAAGGGGTTCACATCTTGTAAGATATTTGCCTTCTCAGCAACCGTTATGCCATTAGGAATAGTATAAAGGTTATCTCCAACGTCTTGGAGCAGCTGTGGACGTACAACGCGAACTAGCTTGATCTGTCCCAAATTAATGGGTGCTGCACTTGGGTCCTGCTCATTGTATCCTTTGATCGTACCGTTCGCTTCAACGACAGGTCGAAAACCAGCCGGCACACGAATCGGATTTCCATCCACACCAGTGATGAAATGGCCTTCTTTGGTCGTAAGCACGGTTCCGCCAGTCGCATCCGGACTTAAACTGAAAGCACCATTACGAGTCCAAGCAGACTGGAACACGGGGTTGCCGTTCTCATCTGCCTTACTCACGGATACTTCAAATAATCCGTCACCTTGAATAGCAAAATCCGTCACATTCCCCGTGGATTGAATAGGTCCTTGAGACAAATTCGTCTGGATTTGCACCAACTTCGAGCCCCAGCCTTGGTTGAAACCAAGGGGTGAGAATCGCCCTTGCTGACGGAACCCTTCTGGTTGCGATTGGACATTCGTCAGAACATCCTCGAAGGAGGCTTCCTTCTTCTTAAAACCGTTCGTATTCACATTCGCGATATTATTGGAGAGAATATCCAGCTTTTGCTGTAAGCTATGCATGGATACCGATGAGTTAATCATGGAGTTGTTCATGGTCCTGCCCCTTCGCAAGCTAGATTAGACGCGCCCAACTTCATTCGCGGCTTTTTCCATACTTTTATCATAAGATTGGATGACTTTTTGGTTTGCTTCATAAGCGCGAAGCGCTGACATCATATCGACCATCGATTGCGCGGAATCCACATTAGAGCGTTCTATGAAGCCTTGACGAACCTCTACTTGATCACCTGCAGCAACCTGCGTTACAGTCGCTTCATCACCTGGATTAATGCGCAGCAGCCCGTTACCTTCACGCAGCAATAGATTCGGATTCTCTGCACGCGAGAGCATCAATCCTACGGGTTGGCCAGTCGGCCCCAGAAGGGGAAGACCATTCCCATCAAGGAACTCACCCTTGTCTGTCACCTTGAAGGAGTGAATCGGTTGACCCGCTCCATCAACCAACAACAGGGGTTGTCCATCTCGGCCTAGCACAAGGTTCCCGTTGGCATTAACTAGCTGGCCTGCAGTATCAACGGTGAACTTCCCGTTCAAGGAATACCGCTGCTCACCTTCAGCGTTCAAAACCGTAAACAGTGCCTGCGGCTGAAACGTTCGTTCTCCGTCCGCATTCACGAACTTACCTGAAGCATCAAAGTTCATACCAGGCACTTGTATTCTCGAAACAAGGGCAAAATCAAAAGGGTTTTGCGTTTCCTGCAAATCACCCTGTGCATGAATGGAGATACTCTCCTCGGAGAATACGCCTAAACTCATCTTCCCAAGGGGAGCTGCCGAGGCACCTTGTCCACCGCGAATCGTCGATATCAGCATCTCCGGGAACGATCGAGACAAAGCATTGCCTTGTTTAAATCCTGGAGAATTAATGTTGGCAATATTATTCGTAATAGTGTCGTGTCTGCGCTGCTCGGAGATCATGCCTGCCGCCGCGGTATACAGTCCTCTTAACATCTCTTCACCTCTTGGGTTGTATGTCTAATTAAAATTTACGTTTGGTAACCTTATCTAAGTTATCGAGCATAATGCCCGTTCCTTTAACGACACAGGACATCGGATCTTCCGCAATTAATACTGGTACTTTCAGTTCGTCTGCCAGTAGTTGATCAAGCCCATGCAGCAAAGCTCCGCCACCTGTCAAAATAACGCCACGGTCAATAATGTCTGCCGATAGCTCTGGAGGTGTTCGCTCCAATACACTCTTCGCCGCAGTCACGATGGAGGATACTGGATCCCACAGTGCTTCCTGAACTTCACTGGAGTGAATCGTGATCGTAAGTGGTAAACCGGATACCATATCTCTACCGCGAATATCCATCTCTTGATCTCTACCGTGTGGATATACCGTTCCGATTTTCAGCTTAATATCTTCGCTTGTCCGCTCACCAATCAGCAGCTTGTACTTATTTTTGATATATTTCGTGATGGCAATATCGAATTTGTCGCCTGCAATCTTAATGGAGGAGGAGGTGACGATGTCACCCATGGATAACACGGCTACATCCGTCGTCCCTCCGCCGATATCTACAACCATATTGCCGCTAGGTTGGAAGATGTCCATACCGGCACCAATTGCTGCTGCCTTCGGTTCTTCTTCCATGAATACTTCTCGGGCACCGCTGCGCTCAGCTGCTTCGCGGATCGCCTTCTGCTCAACCGAGGTGATGTTGGTAGGGGCGCAGATCAGTATTCTCGGATGAGAATACCAATTCTTGCCCCCTACTTTCGCGATAAAATGCTTCAACATCATTTCCGTAATATCAAAGTCCGCAATAACGCCATCTTTCAATGGACGAATCGCGATAATGTTGCCTGGAGTTCTACCCACCATGCGGAAAGCTTCTTCTCCTACAGCCAGCACGCGTTTCGTATCGCTTTCAATCGCTACTACGGAAGGCTCATCGAGCACAACACCGCGTCCTTTTACATGAATAAGCACATTCGCCGTGCCGAGATCTATTCCAATATCCTTGCTTAACATTTCTAGTTAATCCTCCCTAAACCTACCGTCCATCCCGTGAAGAATCGGCGCTCTTATATATAGTTCTAATTATAAGCTAAATTCGCTATAAATGCATTAATTCCTCTTTTTGCGTGAAATTTCGACACGGGAAGTATGAAGGAAACCTTTCGGGATGAAGGATACTTTTAGGACTTGACCGTGACCAGGTTTTCGGAAAGCTTCGGATTTCGAGTTTTTCGGTACTTAATTTTCGTCGCTTCTCCTCCTCTAAGGTGCCTGATGGACTTATGATACTCCAGAATGTGCTTCACCTGATTGGCCAGGTCCGGGTTGATTTCCGGTAGTCTTTCCGTCAAATCCTTGTGCACCGTGCTTTTGGAAACGCCGAATTCCTTAGCAATGGTGCGAACCGTATTCTTGGTCTCGACGATACAGGTACCAATCTTAATGGTTCGCTCTTTGATGTAATCGTGCACTCCCCTCGCCTCCCTACTCGAGATAGTTTGGTAAAGTATATGAGGGGCATGACTAGATATTCTACGTAGCCAAGCCTGACAAGCCCATTTCCCATATTTATTTTCAAAATAATCAAGAATAATCGATTCTGGCGTCCTTCGGACAAGCATTTTTGGTAAAAGTGAAACGAAGCAAAGTAAAAACAACTCCTTGTATCCATGCAAAAAAGCAGCAGGATGTACCCGCTGCCCTTATTTTATGTAGGCGGTAGCCTATACGTGGAAACTGATTACTGCTTAGCGTTTAAAAGCGTTTCTGGATTAACCGCTGCATTATCACTAACTTGGCGGACTTCAAAGTGCAGATGCACGCCATCCTCTTTCTCGAACTCGTTGCGGCCCGCTTTCGCGATGATGTCGCCTTTTTTCACTTCAGCGCCTTTGGCAACTTTCACCTCAGACAAGCTTTGGTAAACACTGATCAAACCATTGCTGTGTGTAATTTCGACGAGACTGCCAACAACCGGATTCTGTTCAACCGCAGTCACCTTGCCACTCAGAGCAGCTAATACTTCGAAGGCTGCGCCATCTTTGGCTTTCAAGTCAATAGCAGTATGCGGCGTCAATTGATCGTTATATTGGATCATTGCCGTCTGCTTCACTTCATTCGTTGCATTCGTGTCATAGAAAGGGATGGAGACATCGACCAATGTTCTGTCTTTAACAGGCCACTGTATCGTTTCGGTTTGTGCGTTGACCGCGACCGCCCCGTCCGGTGCTTTGGTAGAGTCTGTCGCTTTGTCACTGCTGCTAACCTTAATGCCCAGATCTTCTTGGCTGACTGTCTTCGTCCCGGCGTCCTGGTACACCCACATTAAGGTTAAGATAATTGCTGCTGCTGCCATATACGTTGCTGGGAATACCCACTTCTTAGCAAGCAACCTCTTCCATGTGGATGTCGTACTTTGCGCTCCTTGTGCAGTTTTAGGAGCTTCTTCTTTTTGAAAACCTTTGTTTTGATCATTCATGGTTATCACCTCATCAACCATTCTTGACACATTTAAAGGTTTTATACTTGAAGAAAGATATTTTTATAGAAACGTTAAAGGATTACGATTTTTGGATAAAAGGTGTCGCTTTTTCGATAGAGATACCTGTGTAATAGTAGGTTACGATTTGCTCCGCGGTTTTACCTTCCTTCGCCATACCATTGGCGCCCCATTGACTTAAGCCAACACCGTGGCCATATCCGTAGGTGGTAATCGTGATTTTGGAGCCTGACCATTTCCACGTAAATTGAGAGGATGCTAGTCCTAGCTTCTCTCGTACTTCACGACCTGAAAATATTTTGCCTCCAATGGTTATAGTTTTAATCCGGTGACCGGTCGACCACGCTAGTACTTTCATATTTTTGGTGCTTGTACCTGTTGTTGCTATACTCGTAACGCCTAGTTTCTGAAGCATACTCTTGTAACTAAGATCAACGGTTTCTTGATAGCGAGAAGATAGCTTTATATCCCAGGGGCTTGGCACACTGCGCAGGTAGGGACTCTTGAATGGCCAGTAATCTTCCGAGTTTTCGGTGTATCCATTACTTGTCGAGAAAAAGGTGGCGTTGATAGGTTTATGCTCATAAGTGAGGATTAGATCTTTGGTTTCATTCACGGCTCTATCGATTTTGGCCATATTCGTTTCGTAACGCTTGTCCCATCTGTCTCTTAGCTCTTGTTCCGTGATATAAGCTTGATGCGCAGTTGTGTCTGTCACAAGTGCATCGCTAACCGGCATATTGCTATAATCCTTCTCTAGCACTCTACGCACGACATAAGTCCTAGCCGCCATAGCCTGCGCTTTGAGCGCCTCCAGTTCGAATTCGACCGGCATTTCGGCGGCGAGCACACCTTTCACATACTGTTCCAGCGGCACCGTCTCAATCGTCGCTTTCTTGGTCAGATACACGGGAATCATTAGGCCTTGTTCGGTGATTGTTTCCTCGGTCAATCCGTTTTTCGCAATTTGGATGGGAGGTGGCGCGCCGCTATCCGGAATCTTTTTAACTAGCAAACCTGGAACGATAATAGTCACACATAGCATGGAAGATAAGCAAACAGCCATCCAAAGGATGACCCTGTGGTTAATCACGCGTTTCTTCTTCAACATCATCTAAGCAGCCTCCATAAGCGCGTTTACTAGTAGGTAGTTGATATGACTTAGCTTATGAGAGGGATTGCTAGAATAGAACAATGGACTATCTGTTAAAAATCTCGTGAGATTGTGTATGCTAGAGCATCCGGGGAACCTCAACTGTTGCTTGTAACTGTGCAGCCACTGCTTTTCCATTATTACGGAATGCTGGTAAGCATCGTTGTACTTCATCACATTAATGCACAAGCTCCCATGACAGATCAAACCGCCACTAGCAAGAATAAAAATGCATGTACTATGATTTAGCCGACTACCAGTCATCTTCATCTAACCGCAGCACTCTTAAGGAACTGTTCAAGTTACATTAGTTGTAAAACATGCAGTTAAATTAGACTCAGCAACCCTATTTTTATGAATTACCTGTATTTCCTACATTAAATGCACCCGAAATGCTCCTATTGAATCCTTTGAGGTAATATTTGCTGCACATTTTGCAGGTAATTACCTCCAAATGGCATACAAAGCATATTTTTGATGCACTAAATGCATCTTTTTTTCGCACTTACTCTCACAAAACGAGGGGGCATAAGGACGGACAACAAAAAAGAACCATCGGGGTAACCCCCAATGGTTCTTCAAACACAATCCTAAGCAAGCGTCGGCTGGATGTTGAAAAAACCCAACTCCGCAGCTTCCTGCTCCACTTCTTGCGGAACCGATCTGTGAATATCGGCACCTAACTCACGCAGTACGTCAGTAATATCGACATACCCGCGATCTATATGGTGAACGCCTGTAATCTCGGTTTCACCTTCTGCAGCTAACGCCGCTAGAATGAGGGCTGCCCCTGCCCGCAGGTCTGTTGCGCATACTTTCGCGCCCTGCAGCTTGGCATTGCCGCTCACGATAGCTGTACGGCCATCGACTTTGATATGAGCATTCATGTTCGAGAACTCCTCGACATGCATGAACCGATTCTCGAACACAGTCTCGGTTACGAGGCTCGTGCCGTCCGCCACCATCAGCAGCGCCATCATTTGCGACTGCATATCGGTTGGGAAGCCCGGATACGGCAGCGTCTTCACATCAACCGCACGAAGCGGCCCCGAAGCGCAGACACGAATACCGTTCTCATCTTCTTCGATGATAACGCCCATTTCCTGCATTTTAGAAATTACAGGTCGGAGATGGTCACCAATGGCGCCCTCCATATACAGTTCACTACCAGTAATAGCTGCGGCAATCATATATGTACCCGCTTCTACGCGATCCGGAATAACCGTATGTACAACACCACGAAGTTTCTCTACGCCTTCTATGCGAATAACACCTGTTCCTGCCCCGCGAATCGTCGCGCCCATGGCATTCAAGTAATTCGCCAAATCGACAATTTCCGGCTCTTTAGCAGCATTCTCAATGATGGTTGTGCCCTCAGCGAGCGTAGCTGCCATCATAATGTTCTCGGTTGCGCCTACACTGGCTACATCGAGATAAATTTTGGCACCCTTCAGGCGCCCTTTCACTTTTGCTTCGATATACCCTTGACCCAGTTCAATATCGGCACCCATCGCTTCAAAGCCTTTGAGATGCTGATCAATTGGCCTTGTGCCAATCGCACAGCCGCCTGGGAGCGAAATTCTCGCTTGACCAAGCCTTGCTAACAAAGGACCCATCACGAGGAAAGAGGCTCTCATTTTACGGACTAGATCATAAGATGCTTCACATGTGTTAATGTTATGAGCACGAACACGAATAACCTGACGGTCATATTCCACTTCAATACCTAAGCTTTGCAATACTTTATTAATGACTAGTACATCGTCAAGGGGAGGCGCATCATGGATGACGCTTTCACCTTCCGAACCCAGAATGGAAGCTGCAATAATCGGTAGAACCGCATTCTTTGCTCCGTTGATTTTCACATTGCCAGCTAACTTTCGGCCACCGCGGACGATAATTTTGCTCATCATGGTCCCTCCGCGCACTTATTTTAAATTACAAGGTTTTGCACATTTCTTAAGTTTATCATTTCAACCCATGCAGTTACAACTGTGTTCTTTTGGTATTCCGACTGACCTACATAGAGTTCGGAGAAGGTTTCATTTTTCGATCCGTTCTATTATCCATTGTTGACAACAAACTTGCGCATTATTCGAAAAATGTGATTAAAACATCTTACCGAAGCCCATAGAAAGTCCTAAATACTGGATAAAAAAACTGGCAACCAAGTGTCCGAGGGCAATAGAAAGCAAAATTTGTAGCATAATCGCTTGAGCAGCTTTAGGCCTTTTGAGCAGGACATCGAAGCGGAACGCTTGCAGCGCCCACCACGATAGGCCAATACACATGATGTAGACAGCAATATCCACCATATTCATCATCGAAGCATATTTCGCCGCTTCATTCCATTTGTCTGTATCTGCCATAAGTCACTCCTCTTCGGTTTTACCGATTCATTACTTTAGCGAGCAGTGTTACGAATTCAGCTCGTGTTGCTTGCTCATCAGGCCGGAAGGTGCCATCCGAATAGCCGCTTATCCAACCATCCGCCGACATTTGTTTCAGGATCCCCACACCCCAATACGTATCATTCACATCGCTAAAAGGGGAGTTGCCCCGTTTTTTCCCTGTCATATTCATGCTGCGGGCAAGCATCTGTGTCATCTCCATACGTGTAAGCGTACGATCAGGCCCGAATGTTCCATCCGGGTAACCGTCCACAATATTTGCTTGAACCGCTTTAGCTACGTAATCGTAAGCCCAATGCGAAGCATCCATATCGCTGAAACGCAGCCCCTGACGTTTAGACAGCTTCAAAGCTCGCGTCAATACCGTTGCTGCCTCCGCACGTGTAATAGGTTGATTGGGAGCAAAACGGTAGTTTCCGTAACCACTAATCACACCTTGCTCCGTAAGTTGGCTAATGGCATCCTTTGCCCAGTGTCCATCAATATCAGCAAATCCGCTCACCAGCGCGTAGCTGCCAACTTTTAACCGATACATTTGACTCATAAACCATTGGTTGGCTTGAAGCTTGATATAATAGGTGCCTGCAGGCAGGGTTTTCTCGATAAAGAATTGATCCGTACCATAATCATTTCGATATAAGCCTTGTTCCTTCAAAGAACTATCATATAGCGTCGCATATAAAATTCGTGATGTCGGTATGTTCGTTAACCTCACTTGGGCGAGACCGTCTTTGCTCATGCGGAATTCGAACCAATCCACATCATCACTTTTGTTAAATACACCCTCATACACGGAATTCATCGCAGCAAAAGTAGCTTGGTACGATTTATCATTCGGCTCATTCGGATCGATCAGCTTCGGCGTGTATTCAATTTCTAACGTATACTCACCCGTAATCGGTTCTGAGTAATCCTTCATATTGCTGACACGAATGTAATACTGACCTGGGAGCAGATCCATTTGGGAGCTGACCTCAATGCCTCCATCTCCGGCTTGGTCGATCGTAATCGACTTCTCCCCTTCCTTCTGAAAAAGGATCATCGGATCTATGCGTCCTGTATCTACGGATAGCCTGATTCGCATTGTGCCTGAGTCTTTTAGGGATATTGCAAACCAATCCAGATCTCCTTTTTGATGAAAAGTACCTCGGATAGATTGACTCCGATCAGGTAAAACGAATGCTTTATACTGCTTATCATTATCCTCAAATGGATCCTTATAGATAGCAAAATCCGTCCGCATCGAGTAATTTAACGCCGTCTTGCGGGAGCGATCCACCGTCTGCAGCTGTACATACGTGCGTCCTTTGGTCACAGAAACCATGAAAGGCTGACTTCCGTCCGATGTACTATTCGCAATAAACGTTTCTCCAGAGTCGAAACGAACTCGGACACCCGAGCTGTCTGCGCTATTCAGCCATAATTTAATAAACCCATCATAGTTCGCATCAATGGCGTACCAATCTTGGTCTTGCGCCGAACTAAGTACAGCTTTAACAGCCGTATGAACCGGCAATATGGCAGCCTGATTCATATTTTCATTAGGCTCAAAGTAATCCTCACTGTACGGCTTCGTCAGTGCCAAATCCACTCTTAACAACCCATAGCCCGTTCTGGAATCCCATCCCCCTGACGCCAAGTCTTCTGCCGTCTGCTCGAGCTGTGCACGAACTTGATACACGTTCATACTCGGGTATTTGCCCCATACCAAAGCTGCAGCTGCAGCAACCTGGGGTGCAGACATGGAACTTCCATCTTGGTACTGATAGCCGCCACCTAGTGCTGTTGTGTATACATCCCAAGGCGCCACAAGATCCAGCTCCGGCCCAAAGTTCGAACGAGGGTCAGCAAGCCTTTCCGAGTTAACGCCCCCTACAGCTAGAACAGTTGGATATGCCGCAGGGTATTTCACACTTGTACTTTCATTACCAACAGCGGCAACGAGCAGTACATTATGCTCCTCTGCATACTGCACAATGCCTTCCATGTAATCGGAATATTTGTTTAGGCCTAGGGAAAGCACTACGATTTTCGCGCCGTGATCCACTGCGTACTTAATGCCTTCGCCAAGCTTTGCTTCGCCGCCTGTACCGTCGGCCTCCAATGCTTTGATTGGCATAATTTTGGCATTAGGAGCTATGCCTGCAATCCCTTTATCGTTATTGAACGTGGCCGCAATGATACCTGCTACGTTCGTTCCATGTCCATTATCATCTTGAGGCTTTTTCGAAGGCTGAAGCAGATTCACACCATCAACCAAACTACCTACTAAATCAGGATGTGCAAGATCAACGCCCGTATCGACGACCGCTACGACAATGGGTGTCCGGGAATCTCCAGCCGCAGCCCATGCTTGATCGATGTGGATCATGTCCAAATAGGTTTGTTTCACCCTCATAGGATCCGTTGATACCGGGTAGGCTGCTTCTACTTTCGTTATCATCCCTGTAAGTCCCACAACAAGCATCATTAGTACAATGAGCCAAAGGTGTCGAGTACATTTCATGAAATCACAAGTCCTTTTTGTTGTATGATCTTTTTTCCTTCTCTATCTATACCACATTACTCGTCTTCTCGATATATATAACGGTTTTTCGTCGCAAAAAGTTCAGAACTTGAGCAAATATTTTTGCATGTATGTATGGGATGGCAGTCAATCATTCTCCTGTATATTGTACATCGAAATGACAGGCCGTGAAGCCTTTGGAATAATTTGCTGTAAAAGCGATAAATGACTTATTCATCTGGAATCAGCCGAACGCGTAAACCAACACAAAAAAGCCTTCCCCCGCACTTACGCAGGGAAAGGCTTATTCATAAATTTACATAATCAGAAAATCCTTCGTCAAGGAGAAAATGGCTTCGATGCCTTTCAGCACAAGGTGTGGAACAACACCCAACGCCACGCTGATGAGGGCACATGACCAAACCGTTATCCCTAACGGAATCGACACCTTAATCTCGGCAGGCTCGTAATCGCTGCGCATAAACATTTGGCGTACGATACCGAAATAGTAGTAAAAGGATACCACGCTGGTAGCGATCATAAGTGACCCTAGCCAATAGTGCTGGGTCTGCATCGTTCCCAGGATGATGTAGAGCTTCCCGAAAAACCCGCCAGACAAAGGAATACCGGCCAATGAAAGCACGATGAGTACCATAGCTACGGCTGTTATTGGGGCCCTGTAATAGAGACCAGCGAAACCTTTCGCCTCGGTATGGCCTTCTGCCTGCTCAATAATCATCAGCACAGCGAAAGCCCCGATGTTCATAAACAAGTACGCGATCAAGTAGAAAATAAATTCAGAGAAGTTCGCGTAATGGGTACCGGAAAAGTAAGTTCCGATCGGAACGAGTAAGTAACCTGCATTGGCAATTCCTGAGTAGGCCAAAAGCCTTTTCATATTCGTTTGCTTCAGCGCAATAAAATTACCGGTTACCATCGCGATGGCAGCCATCACCGATATGGCCAGGAACACATCCGATTGAAAGCTGCTGTCTTCAAAGCTGCTAAATCCAAACAACACGTAGAATACGCGGAATAGGATGGCGAAGCCGGCGCCCTTGGACACGACAGCCAAAAATGCCGTCACAGGCGTCGGTGCGCCTTGGTACACATCCGGTGCCCAGCTGTGGAATGGGGCAGCGGCGATTTTGAAGCCGAAGCCAGCTAGCAGCATGAAGAATGCTACATAAAGCAGCGGCTCGTAAGCAGTTACGAGTGATGGAAGAGCAGCACCAATTTGGGACAAATTGCTGGAACCGACCATCCCGTATAGGAAGGACATGCCATACAAGATGATCGCGGATGAAATACCGCCCATGACCAAATACTTGAAGGCACCCTCGTTAGATTTGTTATCTTTCTTCTTCATAGCTACGAGCAAGTACGAAGTAATACTCAACAGCTCCAACCCAACGTACAGCGTGATAAGGTCACCCGAGGATGACATAATCATGGCGCCGAGCGCTGCGGGCAGATAGAAGTAGTAATACTCCCCAACATGTGGGATGGCATCTTCTTTGATGAAGCCTAAGCTCATCAAGACAACGAAGCCAGTACCTAATAAAGTAAACAATTTGAGCAGATTCGAGAAATCATCCACTCTGTAGCTATTATTGAGCAGCCCAATAGCCTCTTCTGGATTCAACTGCAAAACAACGAATATCGCAGAAATAGCGATGCCAACCAACGTCAGCCATCCAATTATTGAACGACTAAGTCTGTTTGGGAGGACCAAATCCAAGAGAGATAGGATGATCGCGGTGGCAACCAGCGAAAGCTCAGGGAGCAGATGCACTAAATCAGCAACATGGAGTCTTATCTGTTCCACCGGTCTAACCTCCTATCTTCCCGGCTACGCTGTGGATCAATTGATCCAAGCTGCCTATCGTTTGCTGAAGCGGCTGACTCAGCACGCTTGGGTATACACCGAGCAAGAGAATGAACGCCACCAATGTAATCATCGGCACGGCCTCGATTAATCTGGCGTCGCGCATGCCTTGCAGCTGTAGGTTCGGCTGTTTAGGGCCGAACGTGATGTTCAGAACCCCGCGCAGCACGTAAACCGCGGTAAAAATGATCCCAAGTGTACCGACAATCGCGTACACTCGGTGCGTTTCGAAGAGTCCGAGAAACGCAAGGAATTCACTGATGAAGCCGGATAAGCCCGGCAATCCGAGCGATGCCATACCAGCGACCAGCAGAATGCCGCTGATGAAAGGTATGGACGACGCGAGACCACCTAATTGGTCGAGCTGCGTCGTTTGGGTCCGCTCGTAGATGCTGCCTACGAGTAAGAACATCAGGGCCGAGATGAGGCCGTGTGAGATCAGTTGGAACACGGCGCCCTGCAGGCCCGATACGTTGAACGCGGCGAGACCGAGCAGGACGATGCCCATGTGGCTAATACTCGAGTAGGCCAGCACGAGCTTGAAGTCCTTTTGTACCATGGCGAGAATCGCGCCGTACACGATGTTGATGACGCCGAGGAGCGCCAGCATCCAGGCCCACTGCTTAGCTTCCCCCGGGAAGAACAGAATGCCGAATCGTATGAGGCCGTAGGCCCCCATTTTCAGCAAAATCCCCGAGTGAATCATAACAACAGCAGGCGGAGCCTCTGTATGTACTTTGAGCATCCATGTATGGAACGGGAAGATCGGCAGCTTAATGCCGAAGGCGACCAGCAGCATAATGAACACGGTCCACTTCATGGTCGGACTAAGGAAGAACGGCGTTCCTTCTTGATTGACATAAGCGGCGGGATCTTGCAGCAAATTATGTGCAATCGTATGGATGTCACCGCTGTAGAAAATGACAGCTTCTGTCTGCGAAGGCACCTGGTTGAATCCAGCCGTACTGACGAGAATTAAGAACGCGATCAACATGATAGCCGAGCCAAGTCCATTGTAAAGCAGGAAGCGATTGGCAGCTTGCTCCCGATTCATATACCCCCAAATACCAATCAAGAAGAACATCGGTACGAGCGTAATTTCGAAGAACAAGAAGAACAAGAAAAGATCCTGTGATAAGAAAACGCCGAACATGCCGGTTTCGAGCAACAAGAAAAGAATGTAGTACGTTTTCCAGCGTTTCTTAATATACACCGAAGCTAAAGCAGCCATTGACGATACAAGTGCGGTTAGAAACACAAGCGGCAAGGAGATGCCGTCAACCGCCAACGAATACTTAAACTCGAAGAAATACGAAGTGATTTGCTGAATTCCCTCATGGTTAAGCGGAACTTTGATCCAGTCCAGCTGTTCTTTGTATTGAATTGGATCACCCTGATAATTGTAGTCACTATACAACCACGCCGCCAAAATAAGCGGGATCAGTGTCGTGATAATACCAATTGTTTTAATCAAACGGCCTTGATCACCACGGATGAAGAGCAAAACCAGAACGCCAAGCAGCGGCGAGAAGGCGATCATACTTAGGATTGGTATACTAGCCAGCATGGATGAACCTCCTTCCTGCGATGGCGAGTACCAGAATCAGCATCCCCAAAATCATGATGACACCATAGGTTTGTAGTTGACCATTTTGGAGACGAGAGCCTAATCGCCCTAGTCCGACCACAGTAAAGGCGACCAAACGCACAATACCGTCAACGATATACACATCAAACAGTTCGAGTATCCAGCCTAAACCGCGAAGCGGTTTTACAATGACACCTTCATAAATTTCATCAATGAAATATTTACGATTCAGCAGTGTATACAGCCACGGCATTTTACTGGAAACCACATCGCGAGGAAGCGTACGTTTGAGGTAGATCAAGTAACCGAGACCAATACCAAGCACACCAGCTAGTGTGGACAAAATAATGACGGTCCAATTGGCTTTCTCATCATGATCATGTCCTGTCAACCACTGACTGAGCCATTCGTTAAACGGTGTATTCACAAAGCCCGCAACAACAGCAAGCACAGCAAGAATAATCAGTGGCGTGGTCATTGTTGCCGGAGATTCATGGGGTTCATGAGCGATATGCGCTGCATGACCATGATCATCGTGAAGGTCATCAGTAGTCTTTGCCTTGCCTCTAGGTGATCCCATAAACACGAGGAAGAAAAGACGCGACATATAGAACGCTGTGAAGAAGGCAGCAATGACACCGACCCAGAACAAGAGCTGGTTATGCTCGTATGCTTCCGTCAGGATCATATCCTTCGACCAGAACCCCGCGAATGGGAAAATACCTGACAGTGCCAGCGTGCCTATCGCGAATGTCCAGGTCGTGATTTTCATTTTGCGGGATAAACCGCCCATTTCGTTAATGTCTTGCGTATGTACAGCGTGAATCACACTGCCTGCGCCCAAGAAGAGCAGCGCTTTGAAGAAGGCGTGCGTGAACAAATGGAACATACCAGACGTGTAGGAAACACCAATCCCGAGCGCCATCATCATATAGCCGAGTTGACTCACGGTCGAGTAGGCGAGAATGCGTTTGATATCGTTCTGAGCAATACCAATCGTTGCCGCAAAGATCGCTGTGAAACCACCCACATAAGCTACAACAAGCAAAGCATCCGGTGATGCGTGGAAAATATCAAAGGTACGCGCAACGAGATACACCCCAGCAGCAACCATCGTTGCAGCGTGGATTAGCGCACTGATCGGCGTTGGACCTTCCATGGCATCTGGCAGCCACGTATGCAGCGGAAATTGACCAGACTTACCCATCGCCCCGATGAAGATCAGAATAGCAATCCATGTGATGATCGTTGGGTCGATTTTGCCCGTAGTAAAAGCATTATGAATAGATGTGAAATCAAGTGCATGCCCTGGCATATACCAGAACAGCAGCAGAATGGCAATAAACAGGCCCACGTCCCCTATGCGGGTAACGATGAATGCCTTTTTCGCAGCAGCCTTCGCCTCTGGCTTGAAGTACCAGAATCCGACGAGCAGGAAGGAACATACCCCTACAAGCTCCCAGAAGATGTACAGCTCCAGCATATTTTCTGAGATCACAAGGCCAAGCATGGAGAAGGAGAACAAAGCGATGTAGCCAAAAAACACATGAATTCGCTCGTCGCCTTTCATATAACCTTTGGAATAAATATTCACCAGCAAAGACACCAGTGTTACAATCACGAGCATCAAGGCGTTCAGATTGTTAACCTCAAAGCCCATATTCAGCGTGAAATCGCCAACTTGCAGCCAATGCAGCTTATTCCACGTGTAATCTTCCACTTTACCGCCAATTCGTTCAACGAAAATCAGCAAAGCCACGATAAATGATGCCAGCATCGCGAAAATACTGATGTAAATACCTATATCTTTTAATTGACGTCCCATAGCCGTAAGCGCTAGAAAAGCAAGCAGCGGAAACAACGGAATGAGCCAGGCGTACTGTGAATAGTCCGATACCATATCCTTGTTAGCCTCCTAGCGCTTCATAGAATCCAAATCCGTAACTTCTACTGTCCCTTTATTTCTGTAAATGGTAATTAGGATCGCGATCCCGACAGCCGCCTCAGCAGCTGCTATGGTGATGTTGAAAAGCGAGAAAATCTGTCCGGTAAGAGCCGGATGGTCACCAAGCTTCGAAAAGGCAATCAAATTCAAGTTTACCGCATTCAGCATAAGCTCAATCGAAAGCAGGACGATAACCCCGTTCTTCTTCGTTAACGCACCGTATAAACCGATGCAGAACAGGATTGCCGCCAGCGTGAGATAGGGAGTAATAATATTGCCCACAGCTAATCCTCCTCTCTCTTCGCGACCACGATGGCACCGATAAAGGCTACCGTCAGCAGCACCGACATAATTTCGAAAGGAATAACGTGCTCGTTATAGAGCAGCTTTCCGATTTCTAGTGTGTTATCCTTGCCAGCATCCAGGGTACCCGAAGCGACGAAGGTCGTTTTTTGAATGGCATAAAATAACACTCCGAACAATCCCAAAGCACCAATAATCGCTAGGCCTTCATGCCAAGGACGCTTAGGCTCCTCTTCTTCCCCTTGTCTGTGCCTCGTCATCATAATGCCGAAAATCATCAGAATCGAGATTGCACCTGCGTAGATCAAGACCTGCACGAAAGCTACAAACTCAGCCTCCAAAATGACATATAGCCCTGCCAAACTTATAAACGTAAGGGCAACGGCAACGACCATGTGAACGACTTTGGTAAAAGAAATCATGAAGATGGCTCCGCCAATTGCAAGAAGAGCGAAGACGAAGAAAGCCCAGCTTGAACCGTTGGATAAGAAATCACCAATTCCGCTAAACATCTTTCTTGGCCCCCCCTTTTGGCAAGGCTGAGTTGTTCTCTTGACGGATATTTTGCGTGTTCTCGCTTAACCATTGCATATTTTTGAACAGATCATCACGACTGTAGGTACTCAGCTCAAAATTGTTCGTCATGACGATTGCTTCTGTCGGACAAACCTCAGTGCAGAGATCGCACAGAATACAAATCTCAAAGTTAATATCGTACGTATCGATAACCTTACCCTTTTTCTCGGGGTCGGGATTCGCTTTACCTGTTAGAGTGATACACTCCGTCGGACAAACGCGTGCACATTGATTACACACAATGCATTTCTCTGGATCAAAATATTGAATACCGCGAAAGCGGTCCGGCATTTTAATCGGGACGTCAGGGTATGCGTACGTTATTTTTTTCTGCGTCATACTTTTAAACGTTACGCCTAAACCTTTCATTATGCCCTTCATTCGTTTCCCTCCTTAGAGTTTTGCTTTAGCAAAACTGACTTCGAAAGCATGGGCCTTAGAGTTTCCGTAGGAAACTTGATTCGTAAGCTATGTGATGGTCATTATGATCGCCGTTAGCAGCATATTAACCAGTGCCAGTGGAAGCAGCACTTTCCAGCCGAATCCCATGAGTTGGTCCACCCGTACCCGAGGCAGCGTCGCGCGCAGCCAGAATAGGAAGAACACAACCGAAGAGAATTTCAGTAGGAACCAGATAATACCCGGAATGAAATCAAGGAATGGAAACGGCGAATGCCATCCACCCAGGAAAATCAAGCTCGTAAGGGAAGCAATGACGAACACGTAAACATACTCCGATAGCATGAAAAAAGCGAAGCGGAAACCACTGTATTCCACATGATAACCAGCAACTAGCTCAGACTCCGCTTCCGGTAAGTCAAACGGCGTTCGATTGAGCTCCGAGACCCCGGCTATAACGAAAATGATAAAGCCTAGAATCTGGGGAATGAAATTCCAATGCCAGAAACCACCTGTCTGATGATCAACAATCGTATGTAGATTTAGACTGCCTGTCATCATGATGACACCGATAACGGAGATGACGAGCGGTACCTCATAACTAATCATTTGAGCCGCGGAACGCATACCGCCTAGCAGCGCATATTTGTTATTCGATGCCCAACCGCCGAGGATAATACCAATCGTAGAAATCCCCGTTAGGGCTACATAAAAGAGCAGACCGACATTCAAATTCGCATTAAACATCCGATCCGAAAATGGAATCGTCGCAATAATCGTGAACGAAGGAATAAACGTAATGATAGGCGCCAGAATGAAAAGCTCGCGCTCTGCTTTTTTAGGAATCGTATCCTCTTTGATTAGAAGCTTGAATACGTCCGCAACACTTTGCAGAAGCCCGAAAGGCCCCGTTCGGTTTGGACCGATCCGCATCTGCATCCAGCCGATAACCTTACGCTCGAAGTAGATCGCATAGGTTACAAAGCCTAGGACCAGCATCAGCATGACGATCCCCCAGAACAGGAAAACGAAGAAGTTCGTCCAAGTTAGACTCTCCTCCAATAAATTCACCATTAGGCATCCACCTCCCCAACGACAATATCGATGCCGCCTAGAATCGTAATCAAGTTGGTCATCGACTCACCGACCAGCAGCTTGGGCAAAATTTGCAGATTCACGAAGGAAGGTCTGCGGAATTTCAGACGGAAAGGCTCTTGTTTACCTCGGGAAATAATATAGCAGCCAATTTCCCCGCGCGGAGACTCAATTGCCGAATACACTTCCCCTTCTGGAGGACGAATGACTCTAGGCACTTTGCCCATGGTTTCGCCTTGCTCAGGAAACTGTTCCACGGCTTGCTCTAGGATACGTAGCGATTGCTTGACTTCCTCCATACGAAGCAAGTATCGATCATAGCAGTCACCGCCGGTGCGAACAGGTACGTCGAACTGGAAGCGGCTGTACAGGCTGTACGGCTGCGTTTTGCGGATATCCCAGTCTACACCCGTACATCTCAAGTTAGCGCCGCTAAGGCCATACGCAATGGCTGTCTCTGCATCATACTTGCCTACACCCTTGATACGGGATAGAAAGATTTCATTCCCCGTTACTAACGTGTGATACTCCTCCAATTTACCGTACATATAAGGAATAAATTTCTTAACTTTATCGATCCAACCCTCTGGAGCGTCCCACTTCACCCCGCCTACACGCATGTAGTTGTAGGTTAGACGAGCGCCGCATAATTCATTGAACAGATCAATGATAATTTCCCGATCACGGAACGCATATAAGAACGGGCTCATGGCACCAATGTCCAGCAAATAGGTTCCCCACCACACCATGTGAGAGGCGATACGTTGAAGCTCCATCACGATTAAGCGAAGGAATTCCGCTCGTTCTGGTACTTCAAGCTGCATCATTTTCTCTACGGCATTCACAAGCACGTAGTTGGTTGTCATCGCCGATACGTAATCCATACGGTCCGTGTAAGGAATAATTTGTGTATAGCTAAGGTTCTCAGCTAATTTCTCTGTTCCTCTATGTAGATAGCCCATCACGGGTATTGCTTCTTTAATAACTTCTCCATCCAGCTTCACGATCACGCGGAAAACCCCGTGCGTACTAGGATGCTGAGGACCAACGTTTAACAGGAGTTCTTCTGTCCGTAACACGAGCTACACCTCCGGGTCAAGCGGTTCGTAATCTTTGCGCAGTGGATGGCCGACCCAATCGTCAGGCATCATGATTCTTACTAAGTTAGGGTGACCTGGGAAATCGATACCCAATAGGTCATACACTTCCCGCTCATTCCAATCCGCGGTAGCCCATACTGGAGCTACAGAAGGAATGCTTGGCTGCTCTCGATCTGTCTTCACTTTCACACAATATTCATGCTTGTGTGTGAGGGAAAGCAGATGATACGCCACCTCTAGGTGTGTCTCTTGGTCCACGCCCGAGAGATTGCGCAAGTAATTGCAACGCAACTCCTCATGATCCCTGAGCGTCAGCGCGGCCTGCAGCCAGCGTGAGCTGTGAATGACTACGTAAGGACGATGCGCGTCCCTTTCGTTGATGAACGCGTCGACGACGGCGTCTTCGCCAACGTCGGCTTTCAAGATCGCGACCAGCCGATCAAGCAGCGGCTGGTTCGGTGAAGGCTCCTTCGGCGCTTCAGGCTCCGCCGACTCGGTCTTCGCCCCGCGTGCGCTTGCTCGCGCAGCGCGTGCTTCTGCGGCGGCCTGGGCTTTGGCTGCCTTCTCTTCGTCTCCAGCGTCCGCAGACGCTGGGGCAACGGTTCCAGCCGACGCGGGATCGCCCGTCGGCTCAGCGGCCGCCCGCGCAGCTTGGCGGGCAGCTCTCGCCGCGGCGCGCTCCGCTGCCGCGTCACTAGCAGCTGGCGCGTTGGCGCTCACAGCTGCATCACTGCCCTTCGCAGCGCCCGCGTCGCCGCTGCCTGCAGCTCGCTCCGCAAGCTCAGCCGCAGGCGCGTCGCTCGGCTCGCTCGTCGTCTGCGCAGCCGGATCAGCGGCCTGCTTCTCCGCCGCGCGATCTACCGCAGCTTGCACGTCCGCGCTAAGCGGCGTCTTACTCGCGCGCGCCTCTGGCGTAAGATCGCCTACTTCTGCGATGGCTTCCTCTAACGGCGACTCATTCACTTTCTTACCATCAGCAGTTGGAGATGGGTCTACCTTCTCCTCCGGCTTCTTCTCATCACTCATCGATTGGTCACCTGCTTCCCAGTCTTCGCTTCATAGCGAATCTTCTCCTGAAGCTTGTTTATCCCATAAATGAGTGCAGCAGGGTTCGGTGGACAACCCGGAATATAAACATCAACCGGAACAATTTGGTCAACTCCCTTAACAACGGAGTATGACTTCACATAAGGTCCACCTGCCGTAGCGCAGGACCCCATCGCAATGACCCATTTCGGTTCAGGCATTTGTTCGTAAAGACGGCGCAGCAAAGGAGCCATTTTCTTCGTTACTGTCCCCGCCACAATCATGACATCAGATTGTCTAGGAGACGTACGGAAGATGACTCCGAAACGGTCTAAATCATAGTGAGATCCGCCGGTACCCATCATTTCGATGGCACAACAAGCCAGACCAAAAGTTAACGGCCAAAGCGAATTACTGCGAGCCCAAGCTTTCACTTGCTCCAGTGTCGTCATAAAGACATTACGGTTTAATTCTTCCCGCTCTTCGGGAGATATCGACTCTAGACTGAAGTCCATTGCAGCACCTTCTTCTTCCAAGCGTATATTAATCCAATGGCAAGCAAGGCTACAAAAATACACATTTCCACTAAGGCAAAAAGTCCGAGCTGATTAAAAGCAACAGCCCACGGATACAGGAACACGGTTTCCACATCAAAGATGACAAACATCAAAGCAAATAAATAATAACGAATGTTAAACCGGATTTGTCCCTCACCTACAGGCTCATTACCACTCTCATACGTCGTATACTTCTCATCGACGGGCTTACTCGGTCTTAACCATTTGCCTACCGTTAGCGCTACCATAGGGAGAAGAATACCTAACCCTAGAAAAATCGCTACGATTACATAGTTATTTGTATACATCATGTGAATGTAACCGCCTCCATTCGTATTTGCTTTTCTTATGCGTGCTACTAGTTTTGGTAATATTCACCTACAATATTATAACAAAAAGCCTTTTGGGCGTCGATGACTAATTCCAAACCACACTTTTCATTCCTAGTGAGTAGATTTTCCATAATTATCTTTTATTAATCTTCCTATTCGAAAAAAAAGCGGAGGAACCAAAGTTCCCCCGCTTTTCATCAAACATCTATCTATTTCCCGGACACACCGATACGATTCAATGCTCTTTGTAAAGAAGCTTCAGCACGTTTGAAATCCACGTTATCTTGCTTTGTTTCAGCAAGACGTTTCTCCGCACGTTCCTTCGCTGCTTTCGCACGATCAATATCAATTTGTTCAGGTAGCTCGGCGCTTTCCGCCAAAATAACCACCTTATCCTTGCGCACTTCCATGAAACCGCCGTTCACTGCGATGACTTCGTCTTTAGAGCCCGTTTTCTTCACAGTAATCGGTGCAATTCTAAGTGGAGTGACCAATGGAATGTGATTAGGCAGAATTCCAAGCTCCCCTTCAGCACCCTTCACGCTAACCATGTTCACTTGTTCAGCGTACACTTTGCGCTCCGGTGTAACAATTTCCAGTAGGAATGTACTCACTTGGATTCTCCTTCCTTAGAGTTTAGCAAAAACTGTCCTTGGCACGATGCCAAGCTTACAGTGTTTTTGCTTTCTCGATAGCGTCCTCGATCGTTCCCACGTTGTGGAAAGCCACTTCAGGAAGGTTGTCATGCTTACCTTCAAGGATTTCTTTGAAGCTGCGCACAGTTTCTTTCAATGGTACATAAAGACCTGGGAAACCGTTGAACGGCTCAGCAACGTGAAGAGGCTGAGACAAGAACAAGCGGAGACGACGCGCACGGTGTACAGTCAATTTGTCCTCATCGGACAACTCATCCATACCCAAGATCGCGATAATATCCAGAAGCTCTTTGTAACGTTGAAGAATTTGTTTAACGCCTTGTGCTGTTCTATAGTGATCTTCGCCAAGTGTTTCTGGCGTCAAGATACGGGAAGAAGAAGCAAGTGGATCTACCGCAGGGAAGATACCTGCTGCAGCAATACTACGCTCCAAGTTCGTTGTTGCGTCCAAGTGAGCGAAAGCCGTTGCAGGAGCCGGATCCGTATAGTCATCGGCAGGAACGTAAATCGCTTGAATGGAAGTAACGGAACCTTTTTTCGTGGATGTAATACGCTCTTGCAGTTGACCCATCTCTGTTGCCAGAGTCGGTTGGTAACCTACTGCTGATGGCATACGACCCAGCAATGCGGAAACCTCAGAACCTGCTTGTGTAAAGCGGAAAATGTTATCGATGAAAAGAAGAACGTCTTTACCTTCTTCATCACGGAAATACTCAGCCATTGTCAAACCGGACAAAGCTACGCGAAGACGCGCGCCTGGAGGCTCGTTCATTTGACCGAATACCATCGCTGTTTTTGCGATAACGCCGGAGTCTTTCATCTCGTGGTAAAGGTCATTACCTTCACGAGTACGCTCTCCAACGCCTGCGAAAACGGAGATACCGCCATGCTCTTGTGCGATGTTGTGGATCAACTCTTGCATTGTTACGGTTTTACCTACACCCGCGCCGCCGAAGAGACCGATTTTACCACCCTTAACATAAGGAGCCATAAGGTCGATAACTTTAATTCCTGTTTCAAGAATCTCTGCTTTTGTCGACAAGTTGTCGAAAGCTGGAGCTTCTTTGTGAATGCCGCTTGTAAATGTACGGTCAACGCCTTCGATACCATCGATCGGCTCTCCCAATACGTTAAACACGCGACCTAGTGTTGCTGCTCCAACCGGAACGGTAATTGCAGCTTTCGTATCTTCAGCTACTGCTCCACGCACAAGTCCGTCAGTTGAGGACATTGCGATACAACGAACCAAGTTGTCACCAAGGTGAACAGCTGCTTCAACTGTCATTGTGGATAGTACGCCATTATCATTTCTTTCAATCTTGATGGCATTCAAGATTTCAGGGAGTTGTCCGCGTTCGAACTCAATGTCGACGACTGGCCCTGTAATTGTTACAACGCGCCCTTTGCTCATGGTTTCCCTCCTAAGAAAAGCTTTGCTTCCGTAGAAGCTTTATTGTTATGCGTTCGCGTTCGCTCCAGCAACGATTTCCGATATTTCCTGGGTAATCGAGGCTTGACGCGCACGGTTATAGGCTAATGTGTAGCCGCTGATCATTTTCGTTGCATTCTTCGTAGCGGAATTCATTGCTGTCATTCTCGCACCGAACTCACTTGCTTTACCTTCCAATACAGCACTGTAAATAAGCGTTTCCGCATATTTAGGTAGCAATACTTCCAGAACGCCTTCTGGTGATGGCTCATACTCATAACTAGCAGCAGCCACGCCAGTAACTTCTTCCATAGGAAGCAGGCGAATCATGGTTGGAATTTGGGTAATCGCATTTTTGAATTGGTTGTATACCAAGAACAACTGGTCATACGTACCGTTCTCGAAGTTCTTCACTGCTGCAGTAGCTACAGGTTTAATATCCGCGAATTTCGGTGAATCCGGAACCCCTGTCACTTCTTCTACAACTGGCATGTTGCGTTTGCGGAAGAAATTACTACCTTTACGTCCGATTACAAAAATCGAATATTCAGCTGTTGATTTATGGTTTTCACGAATCTCGGTCATGACCTTCCGCAACACGTTAGCGTTGTAGCCTCCAGCCAATCCACGATCCGAGGTGATTACTAAATAGCCCGTCTTCTTCACTTCGCGTGACTGTAACATTGGGTGTTTGATCCCTTTGCTTCCAGCTGCGATGCTTTGAACGACTTCTTTCAACTTATCGGAGTAAGGACGTGCTGCTTCCGCAGAACGTTGTGCTCGTCTCAAATTCGCTGCAGAGACCATTTCCATCGCTCTCGTAATTTGTTTCGTGTTTTGTGTGGACTTGATTTGGCGCTTAATCTCGCGCATTCCTTTTGCCATACCTGCTCACCTCTCTTTTGAGGCTTAGAAAAGCCTTCATTCGAAGACCTGAATTCAGGCGATCAGCCTGCCCAGGATTAACACGGTAGGCAGAGCTTCACTTCAACAGGAAGCTCTGCCATCATGATTTATACAGAAGCTGCGAAGCTCTTTTTGAATTGAACAATTGCTTCTACTAGCGCTTTATCGTTATCCGGAGTGATGTCCTTCGTATCACGAATGCTGTGTAGAATTTCTGGACGGTTCGATTCCAAGAAAGCCAAGAATTGACCTTCAAAACGCGTTACGTCTTGAACAGGAAGATCATCCACATGTCCTTTAACAACTGTGTAAAGGGAAGCAACTTGCTTTTCCAATGACATCGGTTGGTGAACACCTTGTTTCAAAATTTCAAGCGTACGAACACCACGGTCCAAACGCGATTGAGTTGCTTTATCCAAGTCAGATCCGAATGCAGCAAATGCAGCAAGCTCACGATATTGTGCCAAGTCAACACGAAGTGTACCGGCAACTTTTTTCATCGCTTTCGTTTGCGCAGAGCCCCCTACACGGGATACAGAGTTACCAACGTTAACCGCTGGACGCTGACCGGAGTAGAACAAGTCGGATTCTAAGAAGATTTGTCCGTCCGTAATCGAAATTACGTTCGTAGGAATGTAGGCCGAGATATCGCCTGCTTGTGTCTCAATGAAAGGAAGTGCCGTCATGGAACCGCCACCTAGCTCATCATTCAGTTTCGCAGCACGCTCTAGAAGACGGGAGTGCAAGTAGAAAACATCCCCTGGATAAGCTTCACGACCCGGTGGACGACGAAGCAAGAGGGACAACTCACGGTAAGCAGCTGCTTGTTTGGACAAGTCATCATAGACGATCAACACGTGCTCGCCTTTGTACATGAAGTACTCACCCATTGCACAACCTGCGTACGGAGCCAACCAAAGCATTGGTGAAGGCTCAGAAGCAGAAGCTGTTACAACGATTGTGTAGTCCAAAGCGCCAGCGTGACGAAGTGTTTCAACAACACCTACGACAGTGGATTGCTTTTGACCGATAGCAACGTAGATACATTTAACGCCGTTGCCTTTTTGGTTGATGATCGCATCGATCGCGATCGCTGTTTTACCTGTTTGACGGTCACCGATGAGCAACTCACGTTGTCCACGGCCAACTGGTACCATCGCGTCAATCGCTTTGATCCCTGTTTGCATTGGCTCATGTACCGATTTACGGGCCATAACGCCTGGAGCTGGGGATTCGATTGGACGGAATCCAGTTGTTTCGATAGGACCTCTACCATCGACTGGTTGACCCAATGGGTTAACAACACGGCCTAGTAGTGCATCACCTACAGGGATTTCCATGATACGGCCAGTACGTTTAACTTGGTCGCCTTCACGAATATCTTTGTAAGGTCCGAGAATAACGATACCTACGTTGCTTTCTTCCAAGTTAAACGCGTAACCTAGAACGCCACTTGGAAACTCAAGCAGCTCGCCTGCCATTACGCTTTCCAAGCCGTGAGCACGAGCGATACCATCACCAACTTGAATGACTGTACCTACATCAACCACTTGGATATCGGAATTATAGTTTGCTATCTGTTGTTTAATCAATGAGCTGATTTCTTCAGGTTTGATACTCAACGAACTTCACCCCTATTCTTACAGTGCTTGTGTTAAACCAATGCTTTGGACAAGCGATCTAGCTTGCCTGCCAAGCTTCCATCATATAAACGATCACCGATACGTACTTGTACGCCGCCGAGCAGCTTAGGCTCAACCACGGACGAAACACGAATCGTTTTACCTGTTACTTTGCTAAAATGTGAGGCAATTTCCGCTTGCTGTGCATCCGACAATACGAATGCCGAGTAAACGATTGCGCTCGCTTGCCCGAGTGCTTCATTCGCAACCTTGACATAATCACTCACCAAGGCGGAAAGAATGGATTGTCTACCTTTATCGATCAAGACCAGCAGCGTGTTCCACACCGGTTCGGAAACATTGCCCTCGAAAATCTGCTTCAGCAGGTCCGTTTTGACGGTCGTCCCGATATTCGGATGGTTCAGGAACTTCTGCAAGTCTGCATTATCCCTAATCGCACTAGCTACAGATTTAAGCTCTTCTTCAACTTGGGAAATGATATTCTTTTCCTTCGCTACTTCGAATAAAGCTTTGGCATAACGCTTCGCTACGACGATGTCACTCATACGTTGCCTCCTACCTCTTTGAGGTAATGCTCAACAAGTTCTTCTTGTGACTTTTCGTCGATTTGTTTCTCAATAATTTTGGATGCGATCAGAACGGACATCGCGCCAACTTGGCTGCGAAGAGCGGCAACCGCTTTGTTCTTCTCATTTTCGATATCTTTAAGCGCTTCGTCTTTCAGACGATTTGCTTCTGCACTAGCTGCGTGAATAATATCATCAGCTTGCTTGGAGCCTGTGTGCTTCGCTTGCTCAATGATGTCGTAAGCTTCCTTACGAGTTTGTTGCAGCGCTTGCTTTTGTTCCTCCAACAGTTGCTCAGCCTGCTTGCGGCTAGTTTCAGCTGTTTGAATTTGGTCTTTCACCAATTGTCTGCGTTTCTCCATCATGCCGAACAGAGGACCGAACGCAAATTTAGAAAGCAACAAATATAAAATTAAGAACGCGATAAGTTGTATCCAAAATGTGGACCATTCAATATGCAAGTAACGTCACTCCCTTCTGATAACATGGGCAAAACGAAGGCGTGGTGGCGACTACGGCCATCAACGCCAAGCGGTTTCTTAAGCTTTTCCCATAAAGATGAACGCAAGAACCAATGCAACGACCGGCATTGCCTCAACTAGACCTACCCCGATAAACATTGTTGTTTGAAGCGTACCACGAAGTTCTGGTTGACGGGAAATACCTTCCAAAGCGCGACCTACGATCAAACCGTTACCAATACCTGCACCTAGTGCTCCCAAACCGAATACGATACCTGCTGCTACTAATGCTATTGCTCCCATTGATAAAATCCTCCCTTAAACTCTTAGGTTTTTGTTGTTTTATAAGTGACTCGAGACTTCCCGAGGTAAGTCTAGTGCTTAGTGCTTTTCTTCGTGAATCAATGTTTGCGAGATATAAACCATGGTCAGCATCGTAAATACGAAGGCTTGAATCGCGCCAACGAACACACTGAAGCCCTGCCATACGAAGAGAGGCGCAATTCCAAACCAACCTGCTCCAACAATGACAGATATCATGATTTCACCTGCATAAATGTTACCGTAAAGACGGAACGCAAGCGTAAGTGGCTTGGATACAACTTCAATTAAATGAAGGATCAACATTGCCCCTTTGAATTCAAAATAATGCGCGAAGTAATGCTTTGTGTTACGTGTTATCCCTAAGAAGTGACTTAGTACGATAACGATAACAGTTAATGCTCCTGTTACTGCGATATCAGCTGTCGGTGATTTCCACCAAGATACATGATCTTCTGTCACGATCGAGAAAGGAAGGCCAAGCATGTTGCCGATAAAGATGTACATAATTAGCGTAAGACCAAGTGCAATAAACCCTTTGCCATGCTTGGAACCGATCGTGCTTCCAATGATGCCTTCTACAAACTCAATGGTCCATTCCATGAAGTTTTGCAATTTCGAAGGATTTGTTACGGATGCTCGGCTCGCTCCTGCAATTGCAAGAATCAGCACAATAACTGTGGTAATCCCGATCATCATCAGTGCTGATGCATCGAAATGAAAGCCTAACCACTCAAACTCTGGTACCTTATGTTCCATATTTTCCATTTTCACCCCTTTCATCCATTGAAGTTACATCGTGGAATTACTTCTTAGACTTCTTAATAGAAAGAATACCCAGTACGAGTGTTGCCAATTGAGCAAAAAAGTATCCAACAATCGTCGTGGTTAATGCAACATGTTCGGGATACCTGACGGCAACCAAACCAACAAACCCAGCGATTGCTGCCCTTGTCAGAAAGCCAAGGGTTACCTTGCGCCCTGACTGCTCTATCGCAGCTGCTGCCAGCTTGTTAATCTTCCAGGCCAAAAACCTTGCATTAATCATACTTGCAATGGAACCAAGCATAATGCCGGCAAAGTAAATGCGGTAATCGACAAGAAGCGCCCATGCAGCCAAACAAAAGGATAAAAAGAAAAGAAATACATTTTGAACCGTTTTCAGAGTGGCCGAAAAGTCGTCCATCATAGCCCTCCGTACTGCTTTATCATGAAGTAAATGCTAATGATGCCGGTTACAAGCCCCAGTAAAAATCCACCTAGCAACCAGAACTGTCCACCTAGTGTGCCACTTAACCAATCACCGAAGAAATATCCGGCTGCCAAACATACGACAAGGTCTATGCCAATTGCACTAGTTAACGCTACTGCCCGCCAAGGATTATCATTGGAATTTGGCCGTTTCATCGCATCCTCCTGAGAGTTTTCCACATGGGAAAACCCGTCTCGTAGACATAGTGCTACGAATCCTCATTCATTGTATCGAAGCCATGCAAGGTTTGTCAATTGACGGAACTTCATTTGTGACTTCCTACAAAACCCCTCAGAGCCTTGCGGCTCTAGGGTTTGCGAGTTTCCAAACCAAACAGTCGAACTGTACGCTGTAGCGTTTGTCATGATTTTGTCACGGTTAGAATGCTTCCGGACGCTCAGAGGTCTTGCCGAAGTGATAAAGTATCGCTTGCACGATGCGTTCAGACGATTTTCCATCCCCATAAGGGTTAGCGGCTTGACTCATTTTGTTGTATAAATCTGGATCTGTTAGAAGCGCGCGAGCACGCTCATAGACCACTTCCTCATCCGTTCCAACGAGTTCAAGCGTACCTGCCTGGATACCCTCTGGACGTTCTGTCGTATCGCGCAGAACTAGAACCGGCACACCAAAAGACGGCGCTTCTTCTTGAAGACCACCAGAGTCTGTCAGGATCATATGGGCATGCGGATAGAAGTTGTGGAACTCGAATACGTCAAATGGGTCTACCAGCTTGATGCGTGGATGATTACCCAGGATCTCATGTGCAGGTTCCTTGACTGCAGGACTTAGATGCACGGGATAAACGATCGCAATATCTTCGAACTCATCGGCAATACGTTTCACAGCACGGAAGATTTGACGGTGAGGCTCGCCTTGCGATTCACGGCGATGCGCCGTCATCAAGATCAGCTTACGGCCCGCTGCCCATTCCAATACAGGGTGTTCAAATTTCTCTTGTACCGTGTATTTAAACACATCCGTAACCGTATTCCCCGTCACATAAATCTGGGATTCCGATTTATTTTCTTTGCGCAGATTGTCAGCCGATTGCTGCGTTGGCGCAAAGTGCAGATCCGCTATTACACCCGTTAATTGACGGTTCATTTCCTCCGGGTAAGGGGACATTTTGTTCCACGTACGAAGACCTGCCTCGACATGTCCCACTTGAATTTGCTGCATGAATGCCGCATAGCTTGCAAGGAATGTTGTCAATGTGTCGCCGTGGACGAGAATCAGGTCAGGCTTAGCTTCTTGGAAGACAGGCTCCAAACCTTGCAGTACACGCATCGTAATTTCATTCAGCGTTTGACGATCTTTCATGACATTCAAGTCGAAATCTGGTTTAATCTTGAAAATATCCAGCACTTGGTCGAGCATTTGTCGATGCTGAGCTGTCACACAGACAAGAGACTCAATATGTTCAGGATGCTTCTCCAGCTCCAAAATAAGCGGAGCCATCTTAATCGCTTCGGGTCTTGTTCCGAAGATCGTAATGACTTTTAAACGTTTCATCGGTTTCTTCTCCCCTTAGAGCTTTCTGTAAGAAAGCTGACTTCGTAAGCAAATTATTTAGTGCCGAACAGACGATCTCCTGCATCGCCGAGTCCCGGTACGATATAGCCATGATCGTTCAGGTAGTCGTCAACGGCAGCAACGTAAATATCAACGTCAGGATGCTCTTGTTGAACTGCTTTGATCCCTTCTGGTGCTGCAATTAAGCACATCAGCTTCATTTGCGTACAGCCTCTGCGTTTTAGCACTTCAATCGCCATATTCGCGGATCCGCCAGTAGCCAGCATCGGGTCAATAACAATTAACTCCCGCTCCAGGACATCTGTCGGCAGCTTCACATAATACTCGACAGGTTGAAGCGTGTCAGGATCACGGTACAAGCCAACATGTCCAACTTTGGCAGCCGGAATCAGCTTAAGTATCCCATCTACCATACCTAGACCTGCACGCAGGATCGGAATGAGTCCCAGCATTCTGCCAGAAATAATACGGCAATCTGCTGTAGTCACAGGCGTTTTCACCTGTACATGCTCAAGCGGAATATCTCTCGTAATCTCATAGGCCATTAAAGTCGCAACCTCGTCTACGAGATCTCGAAAATCCTTCGTTTTCGTATTCTCATCCCGAATATAAGTTAGCTTATGTTGAATTAGCGGATGATCACAAATAAATAACTTCCCCATAATTTCCTCCTAAAAAGCTGCGTTTTATATGTATTTCACAAAAAAATATCGTCATGGTACGACAAACCTCGTCCATTATATCATATGTTATCCAACTTATCCTCTGTAAAACCAAAGCTTCCGTGAATATCCATTTTACACGAAAAAACCACTAGGATTTTTCATCCGAGCGGTTTTGGTATAACAGGATCAGCTCAATCTACGATTTCGGGGCAGAACCAGATACTCTTGAAGTCGAACCAACCGAGCGTATTGAAAGAAATGCCTTGAAGGTGCGGGCTATAAACTAATTGTTGGGTCGTATGAAGAAGAAATAAGACCGATTGGTTTTGCGATAATAATTCTTGCATGGCGCGGATTCGTTGCAAACGCACCTGACCATCAGGCTCAGCTTCGATTGAGGCAATGGTTTCATCGAACATTCTTCGCTGCTCATCGGTCGCGTATACACGCAGCGCCAAGTTGCCTATCTTATACATCTCAATCAGACAACGGGCCTCATCGTCATCTGCGACAACCCCGCCGACAATGATATCTGCACATTGCATCCTATGCACCTTGGACATTTCCTCAAAAGAATATTCCTGTAGAGCAACCTGAATTCCGATTTCGAGGCAGCGAGCATGAACCCATTCAGCTAGGGCACGGTTTTTTGGGGTGAAAATCATCGTTATCGGCTGGCCTTCATATCCGCATTGACTTAGTAATTCTCTAGCTCGTTCAGGCTGGTCATCTTCCGGTAGTTCGACTGGCGAATCGGTCGGCAAGAAATCCGCGGCAGGTATCGCATTATATAGCCCCAGTTCCTTAATCATGCCGCTACGATTAAGTACTAGCTGAAGCGCTTGCCGAAAATGGATATCCTGCTGAGGCCCTTCCTTTCGTAAATTAAAGACTAACATGCTAGAACCCAGCATCATGATTTCTTTTTTACACCAATGCGCCGGTGCCGGCTGTTTAGAATGACTGAGCTTGCCCATTTGGAAGTTCAGCTGCTGCCACCTTCGCTCACTCACCATTTCCGGGACGCAAAGCAGTTCGATACGATCCAGGTGGGCGGACTCCCGGTAATAATCCTCGAACGCTTCGAATGTTACGCCTCCTTCATCATACCTCGTAATTCGGAACGGACCCGTCCCTACGGGCAGCATGCCTGGATCGCTCACTTTCTGAGCGCTGTACACATCAGCCGGTACGATCGCAGCCTGATAGGAACTTACGTAGTGAGGAAACATATAATTCGGCGCATTCAACTCGACTCTAACGGTCAGCCGATCCACTGCGCGGATGTCTCTAACGGATTCCAACAGCCATCGGTTTGGAGAATCTTCCGTGCCAAGTGTACGCACCCGATTAAGCGAAAAGACCGCATCTGCCGATGTCATCTCACGACCATGATGGAATCGCACCCGCTTACGCAAATAAAACGTCCAGATCGTTGCATTCTCGTTACATTCCCAGGCATGCGCCAAACCTGGCTCTAAGCTGCCGCAAGCAGGATCAAAATAGAGCAGCGTATCGAAAGCCTGCTTCACGAGATGGAGATCGCCAGAGAAGAGCACATCCACAGGGTCTAGGGTCAAAACTCTCATCTGCATCGGCAATCGAAGGGTTTCAGGATCGCCGGACTCAAGGGTCCCTCTATATCCAAAGTAACTTCCTAACCAAGCTAAGAATCGATCCATGACTCCTGGATCCAATCCTTCTATTTGAAACAAACTCATCGCACTGTTCAAATTCCCCTGTTCAACATGCAATTTTGCTTCAGTAAACAAAAGATCTTCGACGGAAGCCAGAAACCGGATCATAGAACGGTTACCGCGCCCACGACCCGGTGTCCAGGAAATCCATGCCATCTCAATCATCTTGCGAATCAATATCTTCACATTACGTTCCGTACAATACAGGTAACCGGCTATTTCTTCAACGGACACGGGCACATCCATATCGGTTTGTTGAAAATTGTGAACCCGCATTAATGTTGTTTTCAACTGCACGTACTGTAAAACAAGCTGCATGGATGCAACCTCCTTTTACACGAATTACCAAGAAGTATAGGTCTGCCCCCATACTTTCGTCAACAGCCTCTGGACGGATAAAAGGGTAAAAAAAAGCCGACTCCTGAGAGCCGACCTGAACATATTTTTAAATTAGAATTAATAAGTTAAACCTGGGTAAAGCGGATACTGCGCTGTCAGGTCTTTCACTAAACCGCGTGCTTTCTCCAAAACAGCTTCGTCTTTCGGGTTTTTCAGGGTAAGTCCAATCACTTTCGCGATTGTTTTCATTGCTTCTTCATTCATACCACGGGATGTTACAGCCGGTGTACCTAGACGGATACCGCTAGTGATGAACGGACTTGTTGGGTCAAAAGGAATCGCGTTTTTGTTTGCTGTAATACCAATTTCGTCTAGAACGTGTTCAGCGTCTTTACCCGAAATGTTCAAGTTGCGCAAATCGATCAGCATCAAGTGGTTATCCGTACCGCCGGAAACAAGGTTAATACCTTCAGCCGTTAAAGCTGTCGCCAATGCTTGCGCATTGTTGATCACGTTTTGTCCGTATGTTTTGAAATCTGGTTGCAGAGCTTCACCGAAGGAAACAGCTTTTGCTGCAATTGTGTGCATCAAAGGACCACCTTGGGTACCAGGGAAAACGGCTTTATCGATCGCTGCTGCCCAAGCTTTGCGCGTAAGAATCATACCGCCGCGAGGACCTCGAAGCGTTTTGTGCGTTGTTGTCGTTACGAAATGTGCGTGCGGCACTGGGTTCGGATGCAAACCAGCAGCAACAAGACCCGCGATATGAGCCATATCGACGAAGAACAGCGCGCCTACATCATTAGCAATGGAAGCCAAAGCTTCGAAATCAATCGTGCGCGGGTAAGCACTTGCGCCAGCTACGAGCATGCGAGGCTTGTGTTTGAATGCAGCTTTACGAACATCGTCGTAATCAATGCGGAAATCTTTCTCGCTTACACCGTAAGCTACGAAGTTGTAGAGAATACCGGATGCATTCACTGGGCTACCGTGTGTTAAGTGACCACCGTGTGCCAGGTTCATACCCAGAACAGTATCACCAGGATTTAGAGCTGCCAAGTAAACAGCCATGTTGGCTTGTGCGCCGGAATGCGGTTGAACGTTCGCGTGCTCAGCACCGAAAAGCTCTTTTGCGCGATCGCGAGCGATATCTTCTACGATGTCTACGTGCTCGCAGCCGCCATAGTATCTTTTGCCTGGGTAGCCTTCTGCATATTTGTTCGTTAGCACTGTACCCATAGCTTCAAGAACAGCTTGGCTAACGATGTTTTCGGATGCAATAAGCTCAATTTTGTCACGTTGGCGGGCAAGCTCAAGGTTCATGGCTGCTACAATTTTAGGATCTTGTTTGCTCAAAAAGTTTGTCATATTAAATTCCTCCTACAGGGTAGTTTTATCTGTTAAGTCTTAATTCCTTTTGATAGTTAAAAAGTTTAACAATCCGCATCGGGTGCGGCTGTATGATAAAGTTGTTCCGCTTCATCAGGTAGGTATACAGCTCTTGTACCGCCAATCAGCTTAGGCCGTGTAAAAGCCATCGTGACATAGGCATGGCCAATGTTGCGCACTGGCGGCCTTGCTGGCACAGCAACTGGGCGCAGATGCATCCCGATGAGCGTGCTGCCAATATCGATTCCGGCATGTGCCTGAATCGTTTCGACAACAACCGGCTTCGCGAAATGGCGATACGCATAGGAGGCCATCGAACCTCCGGCCCTTGGCACCGGAATGACAGAGACAGGCTCAAGCTGAGGCATATGCGATAGCAGCTCTTCCTCTATAACGATTGCACGGTTCAAATGCTCGCAGCATTGAAAAGCTAAGTGCAGCCCGAACTCGCGGCTTATGCGCTGCGCCGTTTCAAAAATCGGCTTGGCTGCATCCAGCGTACCCGATGTACCGATCCTATGCCCGAGAATTTCACTTGTGCTCGTTCCAATAATCAGAATGTGACCTGATCTTAGATTGCCGACTTTGACCAATTCCCGAAGATTCGTTTCCAAAGCCTCGGCAATATTAGAAAGAATGGAATCTGTCATCGTGATCCCTCGCTTCTGGAATTTTCCGTTAGGAAATATTCTATGGATGCAATGTGAAACGGTCTTCGATACTTTGCACTTTGTTAATGCGATTCTGGTGGCGAACACCTTGGGAAAACTCGGTTTCAAGCCAGATTTTCACGATTTCCTCAGCTACACCCGGTCCAATAACACGTTCCCCTAAGGCTAGTACGTTCGTATCATTGTGCTCACGCGTCGCTTTCGCTGAAAATAGATCATGTACGAGTGCACAGCGGATGCCCGGAACCTTATTCGCGGCAATTGACATCCCGATACCCGTTCCGCAAATCAGAATACCTTTGTCAGCTTCGCCTGATACCACTTGCTCACAAACTTTAAGCGCATAGTCGGGATAATCGACCGAATCTGCACAGCTGCAGCCGTAATCGACGACTTGGTGACCTAATGACTCAATAAAAGGAATGATAACATCTTTCAAACGATAGCCTGCATGATCCGCACCTAAAGCAATTTTCATGAATAGAACGCTCCTTTGCTTGTTCAAAATTCGACCATCCTATTATATCCCAAAGCTCACCAGAAAACGAAAAAAAGAGCGGACACGCTAGAAAACGCGCGTTGCTCTTTTGCCCAGGCGACCGGCCGTATAGCTCAATGCTCCATTGTGGTTACTCCCACTCGTCGCCAGTTACATTGAGTCTTGATTGATAGCTCTATTTTATCGCATTCTACCCCATGTGTAAAGATGTATCCGCAATTCGTATATCTAGAACCTGAGTTATTTGGAGCTTTCATTTCTTATACGTATTTTCTGAACCAATTTATCTAAACTCCCGCTGATTTCCTTAGCCGTTTGTCGGTAAATCTCTATGGAGCCTCCGAACGGGTCAGAAATGTCAAAGTCAGGAATCGCATGTTCAAGTTTAAAAATCCGGCTTCTTTCTTCTATAGACACTGCTTGCGAAAGAGCCTGTTTGAGCTGAAGCTCCGTAACGAGCTGCTCCCTTTCCTCAATCGCCTGTAAAATATGAGCATCATCCTCGACGTACTCTTTAAGCGTAAATGTTTTCTCAATCGCACCCGGAAAGCGCTGGATGACCGTACGCTTATGACCCGTCGTCATCGTCAAAATGAGATCAGCCCAATTCACTTCAGACTCTTGGATCGCCAAAGAACTAATGGAATCCTTAAACCCCGCTTCCTGTAAAAGCGATGCACTATTTCGGGAAATTGGACCGCCCGTCACCGCGGATACCCCTGCTGAACGAACCTCCGCCGCAAGCCCTTCTTGGTGCACCCTAATACGCAGCAAACCTTCTGCTAATGGACTGCGGCACGTATTTCCTGTACAGACAAATAGAATTCGCAACATGATTCCCTCCTAATCGTAAGCATAAGCTAAGATGAAAACTTTCTATACCCCTATTGTATCATAGTAAAAACTTGATCCCAAACGTGAGCAAAATTAGCCCGCCAAACGCCTCGCCATACTCGCCTACCCAGCCGCTTACCCGCCTACCAACCATTAAACCGGCGATGGAAAGCAAGCCCCCAAACAGACCAAATATCAGCACCGTCAACACAATATCCGTAGCAAACATACCAAGAGATACACCCACAGAGAATGAATCAATACTAACGCTAAGTGAGAAGATCGTCAGGCCCAAAATTGACCTATGATCAAAAGAAGTCGCTTCTTCTCCACGAATCGAACTATACACCATATGCGAACCCAGCAGAATGAGCAAACATCCCCCAGCGGCTGTAGCGACATTACCAAGCAGCGAAGAAACATATTGCCCCATAAACATACCCATTAAAGGCATGAGGACGTGGAAAACAGCAATTACGACGCTTATTTTCATAATATCAATTAAACGAATACCCTTCATCCCTATGCCAATCCCTAAGGAAAAAGCATCCAGGCCCAAAGCAATCGCCATAATAATAATTGTTACCAGCTGCCCAAATTCCATCCCAGATGCGAGCATAGCGCTATCCCCCTTGTCCACGTTTCTCTCTCAAGATATGCGGACAAACAGGGAATCATGCTAGCTAAACACGTACAAGCTGATGACCGGCTGCCTTACGAAGTCGATTCATAATCGCATGGCCAATCCCCGTTTCTGGACAGCCCTCTGCAGCAATATATTGAATGCCTTCCTGATCAAATTGCCTTAACGCAGCATAAAGATCCTGAGCGATTGTTTCCGGTTGCGATAACGATCCACAGGCAATAACCAAATCAGCATGGTAACGAGAAGCTCTCTCCTCAAAAGTAAGAATACCCGTTGACTCACCTCGTGCCTTGGCGGCATCAATATCTTTTTGGATCCATTCAGTAACAGTTTCTAAATCTGCACCTTGAACGATATGCATAAATCCTTTTGGTGCGTAATGTGTATACTTCATCCCTGGAGCACGCGGTGTTTCGGAATCTTGTACCTCTTCCCGCTCTGGCTCATGAATCCGAATAGCAGGCAGAGCCGATTGCAGCTGCTCTGCCGTAACGCCGCCTGGACGTAAAATGTATAGCTCACCGCCTACAAGCTCGATCACAGTCGACTCAACACCAACCCCAGTTGCACCACCATCCACAATCCCGCCAATCCGACCATCCAAATCATCTCTGACATGAGATGCGAGTGTTGGACTAGGTCTGCCTGAGCTATTGGCACTCGGCGCGGCTATGGGAAGTCCCGCTTCACGAAGAAGCTGCAAAGCTACGGGATGATCCGGAATTCGTACACCTACAGTCTTAAGACCAGCGGTTACTGACGGCGAAATGCCACCTGTTTTCACAGGCAGCACAATAGTAAGAGGACCCGGCCAGAAAACCTCCATAAGCTGGCGATGATCCGCTGTTATACGATCAAATAGAATTAAACTTGAGAGCTGTTCGACATCAGCAATGTGAACAATCAGCGGGTTATCTGAAGGCCGACCTTTCGCAGAGAAAATCCTTTCGACCGCTGCAGTATTCGTAGCATCTGCCCCAAGACCATATACAGTCTCTGTAGGAAAGGCTACAGTTTCACCACTTCGGAGAAGCAGGGCAGCTTCAGCTAAATCCCCACCTATCTCGGTTCCTATACCCTGATCCACTTTCCAGTATTTTGTCACGATCATCTATCATCCTAACTTCAAAATAAAATTCTGATCCTAAATGGCAACTGGTGACTTTTCTTAGCTGAACCACGATACGATCTTCTTCACCATTTCCCAAATAAAAAACTTAACTTGTGGCTGCTTAGCATCAACGGATTCCGTTTTTTCTTCTATTTGTGCATCCTTAACGTCTTTAACGGCAGGCTTAGATTTGTCGGGTTTAACCGTTGGAGCAACTTTACTGTCTTTCGTTGCAGGTGTAGGAGTTGATTGTACCTTCCCATCACCCTCTGTTTTCGCTACAACCGCAGCCGATGCTACCGCTTCTCCGGATAAGGAATCCACGAAACATAATGGCGGAAACAACACACACCACCAGTTCTGACCTTCCCCCGTTCCAATCGTCACGCGCAGCGCTTCATATTCTCCCGCCGGATACACTTCATTACCGTACATTTTTGTTGGAAAAGGAACTTTACCGAGCTCAACTGTATGTGAATAGCTATAGCCACGCGCTTTAATCATTTGTCCAACTAGTATATCAAACTCGGGCAAGTGGGCTTTTACTACTTCTCTTGCGTCATCCAGCGTTTGAGGTCCAACGACCCACTCCTGCATACGAGCAATAATAGCATCACGAATCTCGCGTTTCAACGCTTGATCCTGCGCCGAATCGGAGTTTGCTAGAATACGTAAGCGAATAGATTCTTCCGGTATCGTAGGCGAAATAACTGCCGCATTTGAACGATTCGATTCCCAACAAGTTATCATAACAATAAGTGCAAAAGCTACTAATAATAAAGATTTATAAGAATGACGATTAGATCTCTTAACCATGAGGAAAAGCCCCTTTCCCTTCGCTTCTACTAGCCAGTATGGGCAATAAGAGGAGGAGCTAAACCTAGTAATCTATTTAAATTTGTGAAAAATGATAGAGTTGGGTTGGGTGGGATCGTTAGGTAGTGGGAAGAGGTGGCTTTTGGTTGAAAGAGGTGGGATTAACGGTGAAAAACATCGTTATCAGGCCCCTGATTACTCGGAACCCACTGGTAAGGATGAAAAACACTCTTATCTGACACCAATTCCTTCGAATCAACCTGGTAGCTTGTCTGTAAGAGTGAAAAACATCACTAAAGAGACTCTTCTGCTCATATAAACAGCTTTAGTGATGAAATACACTTATCAGACACCAAAACCTCGGTGCCATCCAAAAATTATCGCGTTGTTTCCCAACGCTACGAATTCCCTCTAGTCTCGCGGTCGGATCGCGATCACATGGCGATCAATGCCCTGGAGATCCGGCACGAATCGGATCTCGTCCCAGTCAGCGGCGGCGCGCAGCATCGCCGCAACAGCCTCCGCCTGCCGTATGCCCACCTCGAACCCGACCACAGTCGGGATTCGCGGCAGCTGCGGCAGCTGCGAGATCATCCGGCGGTAAAGGTCGAGTCCCTCGACACCGCCGAACAAAGCCGTGTGCGGCTCAAACAGCCGCACCTCCGGCTGAAGCGCCGGCAGGTCGCCATCAGGGATATACGGTGGGTTAGACACCAGTATATCTGGCGCGATCCGGCGCGCAATAAAGGGCTCGAGAAGATCGCCCTCGAGCCACTCCACCCGCGCAGCCACGCCGTGGCGCTGCGCATTCACGCGAGCCATCTCCAGCGCTGCCGCGGAGATGTCGCTAGCCGCCACGCGCCACGCAGGGCGCGCGTGTGCCACAGTCACCGGGATCGCTCCGCTCCCGGTGCCCACATCCGCAAGCAGCGGAGCGCCTTGCGGGAACAGACGCGAGCCCTCGTGAAGCAAAGCTTCCACGAGCAGCTCCGTCTCCGGCCGCGGAATCAGCACGGCCGGGCTAACCGCAAAAGGAAGGCCGAAGAAATCCTGCTCGCCGATAATATACTGCACCGGCTCACCCGCGGCCTTCCGCTCCACTAGCTGGCGCCACGTCTCCGCCAGCTCCACAGGAAACTGTTCCGGAAAACGGAACAGCAGCTCCGTCCGACTGCAGCCCAGCAAGTGCTGCAGCAGCAGTTCCACACAGGAAGCAGCCTCGGCCACACCGAGCTTCCCTAAAAAAGAAGAAGCCTCAACAAAGGCTTCTCTTAAACTCTTAGCAGCAGTCGACATCACATTGCCTGCTCCCCGTTATCCAAAGCATCGGACTGCGCTGCAATCGTGAGCGCCGAAACGATCTCTGCCATGTCACCATTAAGCACAGTTTCTAAACGATGCAAAGTCAAACCAATACGATGATCGGTAATCCGGCTTTGCGGGAAGTTATACGTGCGAATACGTTCGGAACGGTCACCCGTACCTACCTTGCTTTTACGCTCGCCCGCATATTTCGCTTCCTCTTCCTCACGCATTTTATCGGAAATACGTGTACGAAGCACGCGCAGCGCTGACTCTTTATTCGAGTTCTGCGATTTACCATCCTGACAAGTCGCTACGATACCCGTAGGTACGTGCGTCACACGCACAGCGGATTTCGTCGTATTAACTGACTGACCGCCCGCTCCACTTGAACAGAACGTATCAACGCGAATATCCGCATCATGGATGACAATCTCAACATCTTCCGCTTCCGGCATAACCACTACCGTCGACGTTGAGGTATGGATACGTCCACCTGATTCCGTTACAGGAATTCGTTGTACACGGTGCGCCCCACTCTCATACTTCAACTTACTATAAGCGCCTTTACCGGTGATCATGAAAATAATCTCTTTAAACCCGCCCAAATCGTTCACAGAAGCATCGAGAATCTCCGTTCTCCATCCTTGTGCGTCCGCATAACGCGTATACATGCGATACAAATCGCCCGCGAACAAAGCAGCTTCGTCGCCGCCTGCCGCACCGCGAATTTCGACGATTACGTTCTTATCATCATTAGGGTCTTTAGGCATCATGAGCATTCTAAGTTGTTCTTCCAACTTGGCAGATTGTTCGCTAAGCTCATCGATCTCCATTTTGACCATTTCACGCATTTCATCGTCCAGCTTTTCGTTTTGCATCACTTTAGCATCGGCCAGCTGTTCGCTCACACTCTTATATTCGTTATAAGCATCATATGCTTCTTGAAGATCAGATTGCTCTTTCGAGTATTCTCTAAGCTTCTTCGTGTCACTTGTTACATCCGGGTCACACAACAGTTCGCTTAATTTATCATAGCGGTCCACAATGGACTGAAGTCGATCCAACATATAGGATCACTCCTTTCTTTACTTTTTTATTAATTACACATTAAATCTGAAATGCATGACGTCCCCGTCATTTACCACATACTCTTTACCTTCGAGACGAACTTGGCCTTTTTCTTTCGCACCATTCATCGACCCTGCAGCTGCCAAATCATTATAAGAGACGACTTCAGCACGAATAAAACCACGTTCGAAATCGGTATGAATAACACCAGCCGCCTGAGGAGCCTTCGTTCCCTTGCGGATTGTCCATGCTCTTACTTCTTGCACCCCAGCTGTGAAATACGTGTACAAGCCAAGTTTTCTATAAGCTGCTTTAATCAATCTATTCAAGCCGGACTCTTGAAGTCCCAACTCTTCGAGGAACATCGCTTTTTCTTCATCTTCCAACTCAGCGATTTCGGACTCAACCTTCGCACTGATCGACACCACTTCGTTGTTTTCGCTCTCAGCAAATTCTTTCACAATTTTCACAAAAGGATTTTCATCTGCTGTTGCTACTTCATCTTCACTCACGTTTGCCGCATAAAGCACGGGTTTCATGGTTAATAAATGAAGGTCGCGCACGAGAAGTTTCTCATCTTCGCTGAGATCTAGACTGCGTGCCGGCTTATCTGCATAAAGCGCTTCTTTAATACGCTCTAAACACTCCACTTCAGCAACAACTTTTTTGTCGCCGCCCTTGAGGTTTTTGCGCGAACGCTCAATCTTCTTCTCTACCGACTCTATATCTGCCAAAATTAATTCAAGATTAATCGTTTCGATATCGCCGATCGGATCCACTTTACCGGAAACGTGGGTAATATTATCATCTTCAAAACAACGAACAACATGCACAATGGCATCCACTTCACGAATGTGTGCCAAAAATTTATTTCCAAGCCCTTCGCCTTTGCTCGCACCCTTTACCAAACCCGCAATATCAACGAATTCAAAGGCTGTCGGGACAATGCTCTTAGGCACAACGATCTCTACCAGCTTCTGCAATCTCTCGTCTGGTACTTCTACTACCCCAACATTCGGATCGATCGTACAGAACGGATAATTCGCAGATTCTGCCCCCGCCTGTGTAATTGCATTAAACAATGTCGATTTTCCTACGTTCGGTAGACCGACGATACCTGCTTTCAAAGCCATTGTAGTTACAACTCCTTAATTTTCGAAAATCATCCTTCTTATTATATAGCACTTGGAACTCAAAAAAAAGCCTGAAGGCTATTGATTCGCCGCAGACTTTTTTTCCGTTGCTTTTTTAAATTGCGCTTCCCGCTTCTGTACGAAGTACGTTTCGATCTGATTCGTAAGGATAAAACCCCTTAGCGCATTGGTTTTTTCCTGCGGAATGTCGATATAACTAGCCCCATAATAGAAACCATTTTCAACCTTTTCTTTTCTTACAATTTCCATCGAACAAGTCATCGTAAAGCCCAAATCCAGCTCAACTTCGAGGTGTGAATGCTTTTGAACGATCTTATCAACCATAGAATTATCATTAATGGAAAATCCTAAGCCGTTGATAGATATATTTTTGATTGAAATACCAAGTGGGTTTTCAAAGTGATGTTTATTCCTTTTATTCATATCCTGAAGTCCGAATACGAGACCTGTATGTTTCACATCCACACGTGGGAATTCCCGTTTTTCTGCGAATTTCTTACGATTTTCAGGTGGATTAATGACAATGACGGAGCCGAATTCTTTGGCAACAACGGTTGTATTCATCACAAACAAACCGGATTTGGTATAAACCGTCATTTTCGCTTTATCACCAAGTTGAAAGACATCATATTCCGGTAATTCTACCTCAATAATGTCTCCGAGTGCATAGGTTAGTACGCCAGTGGCTACGAAATCGTCCTTTCCCAACACCGCCTTACTATCGATTAGTACATCAGCGTCATATCCCTCCTTGCTTCCGTAATATTTCATGACGTTATACCCGTTGGCCATTATAATTAACACCTCTCCCTTTACCCAAGTTATTCCACTATATAAAAATAAACTGCCCCTGTATGCAGGAGCAGCCTATTACCTTAATCAAGAAAGCATCGATTTTCGGTAACCAGGCTGCCATAGTTCCAAAGGAACCGTAGACCCTTAGCTTTGCGTCCTTGCTTTTCAACAAGTTTGCCATTTTCGAACCTTGCTATTTTATTTCTACCTATCACGTTCTATATGGTCTAAAAGACCTACTAATATCTATCATTATACCTAGCAAAGTTGCTATTATCAACAAAATTCCTTGCATAGCTGATCATTTTGTTGTATGTAATGTAGAAAGATTAAATATCCACAGCTTTTTAAGTTATCCACAAAGCTATCCACAGGTTGTTAACAACGGAATGAATGTTCGATTGTTATGCACATGTGGATAAAAATATATTAGCGAGGTGTCCCCCTGTGGATGAACATATCCCCTGGATGAAAGAAGCGATTCAAGAGGCTCTCAAAGCCGAAGCCATCCGCGAAGTACCGATTGGCGCCGTCGTCGTCCATCAAGGACAAATCATCGGCCGCGGCTATAATTTACGTGAAACCACCCTAGATCCTCTCGCTCATGCCGAAATGATCGCCATCAAACAAGCGAGCGAACATCTGGGGGCCTGGCGGCTTTTGGATTGCCAGCTCTATGTCACCCTAGAGCCTTGCCCGATGTGTGCGGGCGCGATTGTCCAATCGCGGATTCCGCAGGTCATCTACGGCACCATTGATCCGAAGGCCGGCTGCGCCGGAACGCTCATGAATTTGCTGCAGGAGGACCGGTTCAATCACCGTGTCGATGTCGTTAGCGGCGTCTTGCAAGAAGAGTGTTCGACGATGCTGACCCAATTTTTCCGTAAATTACGCGGCAAAGCTTAGAAATCCTGCTTCTAATTCTGCATCGCCGCTGCCAACTCAGCCAGTTTACTCATCGTATTCCAATTGCGAGTTGTCGCCGTATCTCCAAGCTTCTGGATATTGCTCGCAAGTTTCGAATCCAGAACGCTTTGACGAAATAGATAATAAATCTCGCGCCCATTGATCTGAAATTCATCCACATCACTTTTCCCTTTGGACAAGACGTCAGAGGTTTGCTGCGGAGGATCTTCCGATAGCACAGAGATTTGGATCGTTTCGCCTTCTAATAAACCATCCACTTCATATGGACAAGTCGCAAGAATCTGCACCAGCTCCTCTATCGTACGCAAAATGACGGAAGGTGAAACGCCTACGGCTTTGCTGATCCCCTGCTCGATACGCTGGCGCAGCGGTTCCACCGCCTCCTCCGACATGAACAAGACATTGCCGCTTTGCAAATACGTTTGCACCTTCGCAAGTCCCGTCGCTTCTAGTGTCTTTTTCAAATCCGCCATCTTGATTTTGTTCTTTCCTCCTACGTTAATACCACGCAGAAAACCAATGTAAACTTTCATTTCGGCATCCTCTTCCTTTGATCAAATTATGCATTACTTCAGTTTAATGGATCGAATGAAAAAGAAAATAACCGTACCCAGAATTAAAAGCAATACAATGCTAAATATCCACATATTTAAAGCAACACTATTTCCCCTTGCAATTTGGATAAGGGTCCATTCGACATACCCAAACAACACAACGATCAGCATCTTTAAACAGTTCATGAATAAACGTGCATTACCATATTGCCAGGTGGCATTTTCATTCGTAATTTTGTAAGGATAATTAAAGGTATGGGGATATTTGCTTAAAACAGTTAAACCTATATAGAGGATCAAGGTTATCACTGGCAGCAGAAAAAGACTGAATTTGTTTCCCCAACCGTCCTCTTTCCCTTGACCGTTAAAATGTATGGGTATTCTTTCTGGTATCAGGGTCCAGACATTGGCTAAATATGCGAAAGTACACAAAATGACTAGGATAGATACTCCATCCAGAATTTTTTCCGTTATTGTTTTTGAAATTATGAATACAGGTCTTTTTTCCAAAATTACACTTCCTCTCTATTCATATTAAAGGAAATTAAAGTTAATCCCTAACCTATTCTTCATTTCAAATGAACATTCCTTGTCCCGAAGAAAAACCACCTTACTCAAAAGGTTGCGCCACGAAAGCCTTCGTGCTATCATAATTCTTGCCATGCGCCCGTAGCTCAGCAGGATAGAGCAACAGTTTCCTAAACTGTAGGCCGGATGTTCGAATCATCTCGGGCGCGTATACGAAACACCAAAAAGAGCCACCTCAAACAGGTGACTCTTTTTTTACGTACTATTTCAATTTACAAGGCACATTCATTACCACCCATTATCTTTTTTTTGCATGCATCCAGTCATAGCCTTGCTGCAATCGATGTTCTATAATAAAACGAAAGATTTATTAGTCCTCATTTCGATTCAAGAACTTAATCCGAAAGGAGCTCCCTATTCGATGACAAGCATCAAAGCTTCATCCTCCTATCGCATCCCGCTCTTCTGTATAGTCACATTGCTGTTCTGGATGTCGATGTATACGAGCGTTCCCATTATGGCGCCTTACGTAGAATTCCTTGGCGGGAACCACCAGCTGGCCGGATGGATTGTCGGCATGTACGGGATCTCCCAAATGCTGTTGCGAATTCCCGTAGGTATCATGTCAGATCGGTTTCATAAGAGGAAGCTTTTTATTACCTTTGGCCTGCTATTCACGGCTATAACAGGCTTAGGACTATGGATCACTCATGATTTCACATGGATCCTTATTCTCCGAGCACTGGCAGGCGCAGCCGCGGCAACCTGGGTTGATTTTACCGTATTATTTACGAGTTACTATAAGCATGAAGATTCAACGAAAGCGATCGGAACGATCTCCTTCTTCAATTCACTTGGGCAGGTTTTCGGTATTCTCGGTGCAGGATGGGCGGCAGATTCCTTCGGCTGGGAGGCCGTCTTCATTTTGGGAGCTGTGCTTGGCTTGCTGGGTATGATTGGATCCCTTTTCCTAGTAGAAAAAGTTGAGCTCGATGCGCCTAAAATTACGATGCGCGGTATCGGTGACGTTGCGACAGACCGTACGCTGCTGTTCGTTTCCTTACTCGCTATCTTGTCGCAAGTCCTCATTTTCGCAACAGTTTTCGGATTTACACCCGTTTATGCAACCCAGCTTGGAGCTGATAAATTCTCCTTGTCGATGCTCTCGTTATTTGCCAATGTACCGGTAGCGCTAGCTTCCTTATTTGGCGGGCGGCGATGGGCTGTCCGGTACGGGGAGAAGCGCATGGTTGTATGGGGTTTTATTCTTATGGGGATATTTACATTTACGATTCCTTTTACACATCATCTTTGGGTGCTGATGGTTACTCAGGCTTTTGCCGGCTTTGGTCGCGGACTTTCTTTTACCTTACTCATGGGGATGAGTATTAAGCATATGCCTGCGGATAAGCGGGCGACGGCAATGGGGTTTTTCCAAGCTATTTATGGACTAGGCATGTTCATTGGACCCGTTCTTATGGGTATAATCGGCGATTGGTTCTCTCTAAATCAGGGATTTATTGTGCTGGGTGTACTTGGCGTTTTGAGCGCACTCCTATCTCAATGGTTCGTACAAAGTAAGCATCAAGCTAAAACTAGCAGTTCTACTGCAGCACTTTAAAATAGGGAACGGATCTTGAAGATTCGTTCTTTTTCTTTTTGAAACCGTGCAGGGGTACCGATGTTGGCCTTCGTCTATTCATGCGGAGAGGAGGAGAAGCATATTCAGGAACAAGCACTCGTAAAGCGCATATTGAATGGCGATGAGGCCGCATTCCGTGAGCTTGTAACAACATATCGTCACTACTTGTTCCAAACGATCTATGCCATTGTACGCCACGCTAAGGATGCCGAAGATTTATCACAGGATGTTTGGACCCGGATCTATTTCTCCCTCCCTCAGTATCAAATGAAGGGTCTGAAAACCTGGATGACTCGCATCGCAGTGAACCGGGCTATCGATTTCAAACGATCGGCCAGCAGACGTAGGGAAGAAATGACGGCTGAAATGGAGGAACCCATCCAATCCTCTAGCTCCCATCCTTATTCTGAGCATGGTGTGGAACATGAAGTGATGCTAAATGAGACGACTGAGCTCGTGCGTAAGAAGCTTCATCAAATCCCTGCCAACTATCATGAAGTATTAACGGCCTACTATATTCATCATCAGTCATATCAAGATATTGCCAATGCTCATGGGGTAACAGTCAAAACGGTAGAATCCAAGCTTTATAGAGCCAAGCAGTGGCTTCGTAACCATTGGAAGGAGGAGGAATTCTTGTGAACCATTATAATGAACAAGCGTGGAAGCAATATGTGGAAGAGCGTCTGTCACCCGATCATTTAAGTGAGATGGAGCTTCACCTGTATCAGTGTGATGAATGCTTGACGATGTATATGACATGTTTGGAACAAATGGAAACTGTACTGCCAATCATGGAAAGGGATACGCAAGAGTATGTGGATGCCATCATTGCTCGTACAACAGGAACTAAGCGCTCTTGGTACCACTCAACTATGCTGCATTATGGTATTGCGGCTGCGGCTACACTCATCCTGGTTGCTATCGGCTTCTTTCACGGAATTTCGCAGGAATTGGACTCTGTAGGTTCATTTAAACCTGCTAACTCTATAAATACCTCTTCCTCCCTACAAACAGATAAACCGATATCGGACCAATTGTTAAATAAAACACTGACGTGGCTAGACACGTTACAAAATAAATAAACCACAAGGAGGTTACACCCTTAATGCCTAATAAAAGCAGCCTAGTCGCTTTCCTGCTGTCCTTCATACCTGGAGTAGGCCATCTATATATGAACCGCTTATTCCGCGGACTCCTATACGGTGGTGGGTTCTTTGGATCGTTATTCCTTATCTTCGTGGGAGTCGCTTTTTTACACGCACCGGATGACTTCCTGATTTTTATTGCCTTGCTGGCGGCCTTGACATGGGTTGTGAATATGTTGGATATGATTATCTTCCTGCTGCGCTCACAGCCCTATCGCTTGCCGAGCTCTTACGGGTCTGAGCAGCATGGCCAGCATGAGCAGCCTTCCTGGGACGCGAATCCTTATTCCACTCGAATGGCTAGTCAACAAGAAAAAACAAAAATTATGCTGCTCTCCTTCATCCCTGGACTCGGCCATTATCAGCTTGGGTTGATGCATAGAGGTCTAACGGCGATGGTCTCCTTCTTCGGGGTTGCGGTATTAGTGTTCTTCGTCACCATCATGACGCATAACGAAGGCTTTGTTGCCTTTCTGTTGGCCTTGCCAGTTCTATGGTTTTACACGATGTTTGATGCACTGAAACAACAGGGGAATAAACAAGCGGGGTTAGAGCTTATAGATCGCAGTATTTTCGAAGACTTCCACTTTGGGGATGACTACGGGCGCAAAAACCGGACATTGGCAACGATTATCGCCATTTTTCCTGGTGCAGCTCACTTGTACCTCTCTATGACGAAACGCGGCGTCCAGCTAATGGCGATCTTCCTTTTCTCCATTTATATATTGGATGTACTCCGATTGTCTCTGTTTTTATTTTTGATCCCGATTCTCTGGTTTTTTAGCTTTTTTGATGCTTTGCAGAGCATTACGAAGTACGAAAATGGTACCCTCATTGACAAACCAATCATCGAGAATTGGACGGCTTATCAACGACCCATTGGCATGGTTTTGATCTTACTTGGCAGCTACTATGTTTTAAAAGATGTTGTTGTCCAATTTATGTATCAAATTCTACCTAGCGCAAGGAATTACATGTATTTAATTACGAATTTCAGCCAAACCCTCATCGTAGCCCTGCTGCTGATCGGTGGCGGCATACGTTTGTTATTGAACCGCAAACAACACGTTTCAACGTTTTCAACGTTTACTGATGAAGCTCATTCGGGGTCGCACCAATCGAATCCAATGCCTCAACACTATCTAGAAATCGACGAAAAAAAGAACCCCTAAGGGTTCTTTTTTGTCGGTGTTGATTGATTTCTTTAAAACGTGTTACATGTAAACCTTAGGAAAATCTGCTTATAAAACACGGTAAGTGTCTTTGGCACATCCCCTCCAGCCTGATTATAACAGGTAGAAAAGTCCTCTATGCAACGGTTGTTTCCCTTTCGCTAAACGCTCCAACGGAACCACACCTCTCTGCTCACCGACAAGATATAGTATGTCCGGCTCTCCGGTTTTTAAACATTTTGTAAAAGATTTTTTCTAAAACGATTATTTAATGCCCGTGTCCCTGGCCTTCCCCATGAGTACCCCTAGAATGATTCTGATTCTTCACTTTCTTGGAGCCTGATAATGGCTCTGGACTATTATTACGACTACTATTCTTTACTGAACCGTTTTCTACCAGACTATCCCCTGCGGAATAAGATTTTTGTTTAGCCATTTAGTGGTTACCCCTATTCTTGTCATGGTTTAAGGCATCTTGATGTCTATGATCATTGACTTTCTGCTGCACTTGCTGAGCCTCATGGCTGTTAACAGGGCTAGCTTCAAAATCTTTAGCTACATTCTGCAAATTTTTATCAACCGCTCTTTGTTTGGTCATTGTAAACTCCCCTTCACCCGTTAGGCGTGTGTAACTTTTTGCAAGGCTTGTGCACATTCATGGATATGGCGAACGTAATCATCCACCAGATTCTGCACAATTTCGCTAGTCTCATCAATGTGTGTAGTGCCCTGCTGCACATCAGTCAGTTCAACCTTAACCTCTCTGTCGTCCACGTAGGTGACTTTAAAATCGATTGTATAGCCCGTATGCCCCGCCGCCATAATATGAACCCTCAATGCCTGAGGATCGGCCTCATCGGCCCATACACGCGCCTGATCGGTTGGCTGCAGCGTTGTCGGGAGTACCGTCATCCACTCATTTACCAATTCAGCTTGATCAATCGTTAGCTTGTCAGTTTTGCTCATAGGTAACACCTCCACATGTATAAAATGCGGAGGCCACCCGTCTTTTATCCATGTAAAAAAACAACAAAAAAAGCCACACGATTCAAAATGAATCGCATGACTTCTTGGTTGGGGTATTACCATGGTTACGGAGAGGGTGGGATTCGAACCCACGGAGACCTTGCGACCTCGGCGGTTTTCAAGACCGCTGCCTTAAACCACTCGACCACCTCTCCACGATAGGTGTCTCCTGGTAGGGAGACAACCTTGTGCAGTGACAAAAAGCATTGTAGCACAGATCTTATAGGAGAATCAAGTGCTATTTTTTTGTAATCACTTTGACATTGTTCATGTAAGGAATGAGAACCTCAGGAACCTGAATCGAACCGTCAGCTTGCTGGTAATTTTCGAGAATAGCAGCCACTGTACGACCAAGCGCAAGACCCGATCCATTCAGCGTATGTACAAATTCCGGCTTCGCCTTCGCATCTCTGCGGAAGCGAATGTTCGCTCTGCGAGCTTGGAAGTCTTCGAAGTTACTGCAGCTAGAGATTTCACGGTATGCGCCGCTGTTAGGCAGCCATACTTCCAGATCGTACGTCTTAGCCGACGTGAAGCCGATATCCCCTGTGCAGAGTGATAACACACGGTAAGGTAGCTTCAGCAGCTGTAGAACGCGCTCAGCATGCCCTGTAAGCTTCTCCAGCTCATCATAGGAGTCTTCGGGCTTAACTAGCTTAACGAGCTCAATTTTGTTGAATTGGTGCTGTCTGATTAAGCCGCGTGTATCTCTACCTGCAGATCCAGCTTCTGAACGGAAACATGCACTGAACGCAACGAAATTAACAGGAAGCTGCTCGTTCGTGAGAATATCTTCCCGATGATAATTTGTTACCGGTACTTCCGCTGTCGGAATAAGGAAATACTCCGAATTCTCCAGTTTAAACACATCTTCCTCAAACTTAGGAAGCTGCCCTGTTCCCGTCAAACTCTCACGGTTAACGATATATGGAGGCAGCATCTCTTCATAACCATGCTCATCGCTGTGCAGGTCCATCATGAAGTTAATCAATGCGCGCTCCAGCCTTGCGCCAAGCCCTTTGTAGAATACGAAACGCGAACCCGTCACCTTCGCCGCAGCTTCGAAATCCAGAATGCCCAGCTCTTGTGCTACTTCCCAATGCGGCTTCACTTCGTAATCGAACTGTGGAATCTCGCCTACCCGGCGCAGTTCCACATTCTCTTCTTCTGTGCGGCCCACAGGAACGCTTGGATGGGGCATATTCGGGATGGAGAGCAAGATCTGCTGTAAGGACTCGTCCAGTATGCGGATCTCGTCATCGAGCTCTTTAATGCGGTCTCCGACGACTTTCATTTCTTGGATCAGCTCATCCGCATTCTCGCCGGATCTTTTGCGCCCAGCTACCTCTTGGGATACCGTATTTCGGCGGTTTTTGAGCTGCTCGGTTTCTTGTAAGAGCTCTCTACGTTTCAAATCCAATTCCGTAAAGCCGTTCAACTCTTCAATTTGTTTTCCGCGGTTTTGCATTGCAGCTTGCACAGCTGCCAAATCACTTCGAAGTAACTTTACATCAAACAAGGAGATTCCTCCGTTAGCGCAAAATGGTTAGAATATGGAAGCAAGCACCTTTACCGGCTATAATCCGGTGATATCAAGGTGCTTGTACCATCAATTATGCTTGTCTTTGCTTTACCATATCTAAGAAATAGCTGTGCAGACGGAAGTCGTCTGTCAGCTCTGGGTGGAACGATGCTGCAAGGAGATGCCCTTGCTGCGCAGCGACGATCTGGCCGTCATACGTAGCCAGTACATCTACCCCCGGTCCCACCTTCTCAATCAGTGGGGCCCGAATAAAGACCGCGCGAACGTTCTCGTCGATGCCTTTGATCGGCAAGTCCGTCTCAAAGCTTTCGCGCTGACGACCGAACGCGTTGCGAGCCACCGTGATATCCATCAGCTCAAGGTGAGCTTCCGGCTGTCCGGTGATTTCTTTCGCGATGACAATCAACCCCGCGCAGGTGCCGAAAATCGGCTTACCCGCGGCGGAAAAATCCTTCAGCGCATCAATGAAACCATAGGTGCGCATTAACTTGCCGATTGTCGTACTCTCTCCACCTGGTAGGATAATCCCATCAAGATCTGCTAGTTGCTCAGTTCGTTTGACAACGACGCCTTCGGCGCCAGCCTTCTCGATCCCACGAATATGTTCTGCTACCGCGCCTTGCAGCGCGAGAACTCCGATCTTCGTCATTACCAGCCGCGCTCCTGCATACGCTCGGAAGCTTGCAGCTTGGAAATTTCGATTCCCTTCATTGGGGCACCCAGGTTTTTGGAGATTTCTGCAATCAATTTATAGTCAGTGTAGTGAGTTACGGCTTCAACAATCGCTTTCGCGAATTTCTCAGGGTTGTCGGATTTGAAAATACCAGATCCAACGAATACACCGTCAGAACCAAGGTGCATCATAAGCGCTGCATCTGCAGGTGTGGAAACACCACCAGCTGCGAAGTTAACGACAGGCAATTTACCTGTTTCGTGAACTTGTAGAAGCAACTCATAAGGAGCGCCAAGTGTTTTCGCTTCAAACATCAATTCGTCCTTGGACATCCCTTGGATTTTGCGAATTTGACCTTGAATTGTACGCATATGACGAACAGCTTCTACGATATTACCAGTTCCTGGCTCACCTTTGGTACGAAGCATGGAAGCACCTTCACCGATACGACGCAAAGCTTCACCAAGATCGCGGCAACCACATACGAAAGGAACCGTGAAATCACGTTTGTTGATGTGGAATACTTCATCCGCAGGTGTAAGTACTTCACTCTCATCGATATAGTCAACGCCTAGGGATTCAAGAATTTTCGCTTCAACGAAGTGTCCAATTCTTGCTTTCGCCATGACTGGAATGGATACTACTCTCATCACATCTTCAACAATTGAAGGGTCAGCCATACGGGATACGCCACCAGCTGCACGAATGTCAGCGGGTACGCGCTCAAGCGCCATAATAGCGGACGCGCCAGCTGCTTCTGCGATTTTAGCTTGCTCGGCGTTCATAACGTCCATGATGACGCCGCCTTTTTGCATTTCGGCCATACCAGTTTTAACGCGGGAAGTTCCTGTTTCCATTCTTTATTTCCTCCTATAGCTTCTATGCCAATTTCATGCAGTTTCCTACACGATCGATAGTAAATCTTCTAAACAATTATTTTACATGAAGGAGGGTCAATATACAACCCATTTTCTGGTCTAGGAGCCGCCTTTAATCCCTTTAAACATATCGCTGAAGAAGTTTTTGAAGGAGCGGAACAAGAGACGAATCCAGCTGCCTTTTTGTACGTCATCATTGGCAATTAGATCAACCGTTTTTTCTTGTCCATTGTAGCTTACCTTCACTTTGCCGAGCGTATCGCCCTTCGTAATAGGTGCTACGAGCTTGCTCTCTTCAACCGGCTCTGCCGTAATTTTAAAGTCTGTATCTTTCGCACCTTTTCGAGTGACGAATGTCAGACCCGTTTTTGTCACAAGAGGCACTTGTGTTTGAACGCCTTTCTTAATGTTTACGATTTTCAAAGAATCTATTTCTTGTTTCGCATTAAGGAAAGGTTTAATTTCGAAATTATTGAATCCATAATCGAGCAGCTTTCTCGTTTCGTTGAAACGCTCCGGTTCTGTTTTGGTGCCCATGACAACAGTGATAATACGCATTCCGTTACGTTCAGCAGTCCCTGTAAAACAGTACCCTGCATCATCGGTAGAACCTGTTTTCAAACCATCCAATCCTGGATAAGCATACTTTTTTAAATTGGCGTTGCTCTGATTTCCTTCTATCATCCAGTTAAAATTGATCATTGGCGTTTTATCAGTAGCTCTTAGCTTTAAAGAAGGAATTTTCGTAAATTCCAGAATTTCTTTATGATCTTTCAGGATATTATAGGCAAGAATGGCGGAATCCCGCGCAGTCATTTTGGTCTCGCCATCAATTGAAGGCGGCGGATTCTTGAGATCGGCACGAGAAAGCCCAGTAGAGCTAATGAAATGAGCTTTGTCCGACATACCTAGTTGTTTGGCTTTCTCGTTCATCATTTTCGCAAAATTCTCTTCCGTACCTCCGAGTAATTCAGCAAAGGCCACGGAAGCATCATTCGCGGAATAGATCGACATCGCATTAAACATATCTTTGAAAGTCAGGGTTTCATTTTCAGCAATCAGTTGTCCGGAACCAATAACGTCTGCAGCATTTTTACTTGCTGTCACTGGACTATCCCATTTGAATTTACCTTCTTTAATACTCTCCATAGCCAGATACTCAGTCATCATTTTCGCCATACTGGCTGGTGGGAAAGCTTCATCCGCATTTAATTCATAGAGCACAGCTCCTGTGCTTGCTTCCATAATAATTGCAGATTTAGCTGCTGGTTTAGGTTCATTGAGTGCTGGCGTTGGCGCCGTTGAGGCCGCTGGGGCTACTGGTGCAGTCGTGGCTGCTGGTGCTTTGGTATCCGCGGCATATGTTGGTTGTATATGTAAAAGTAAGGATTGAGCAATTAAACTAACACCTAACACCAAAGCAACCTTTTTCTTTGTCAAACTTAAAAATCTCACAATTTCACTCTCCCTAGTGATGTAATAACACGTTATATTGTACCACACCCCATTAGACAAAAAAAAGAAGACGTAGGTTCATTTCCCACGCCTCCAAATTTATCCATATTGTGACAATTACAACGAGTAATTCGGTGCTTCTTTGGTAATTTGAATATCATGCGGATGACTTTCTTTTAAACCTGCACCCGTAATTCGAATAAACTGGGTATCATCAATAAGTTCTTGAATATTGCGAGCACCACAATACCCCATACCTGAACGAAGACCGCCAACTAGTTGATACACAGTATCCGCCATTGGCCCTTTATAAGCTACACGACCCTCGATACCCTCAGGAACAAGCTTGCTCTCGTTCTCTTGGAAATAACGGTCCTTGCTGCCTTCCTTCATCGCCCCTAAAGAGCCCATACCCCGATACACCTTGAATTTACGCCCTTGGAAAATTTCCGACTCACCAGGACTCTCATCCGTTCCAGCAAAAAGACTACCGATCATAACCGCACTGGCTCCGGCCGCGATCGCTTTGACAACATCACCAGAGTACTTGATACCGCCATCTGCGATGATAGGAACGCCAAACTCCGCTGCAGCTTGTGCACAATCATAGATAGCCGTGATTTGAGGAACACCAATCCCTGCAATAACCCTTGTTGTACAAATGGAGCCAGGCCCAATTCCAACCTTCACCATGGATGCTCCAGCCTTAATGAGGTCACGTGTACCGTCACCTGTGGCAACATTTCCTGCGATGATAGGCAGCTCCGGATATTGTGATCTTAGCTTTTTCACGGTTTCTGCGATATTGATGTGATGACCATGCGCAGAATCTACGACAATCACGTCGATGCCTGCTTTTACAAGAGCTGCCGCTCTCTCCATAACGTCTTTCGCAACACCTACAGCTGCGCCTACGAGTAAACGACCCTGTGCATCCTTTGCGGAGTTAGGGAACTGAATAGCCTTCTCAATATCTTTAATCGTGATTAAACCTTTAAGTCCAAAATTCTCATCGACCAAAGGCAGTTTCTCGATTTTATGCTTTTGAAGAATCCCTTCTGCTTGCTGAAGTGTAGTTCCAACAGGAGCCGTAACGAGATTCTCTTGAGTCATTACTTCTTTGATTTTGATGGAATAATCGTGGACAAAGCGCAAGTCGCGGTTCGTTAAAATCCCCACCAGCTTGTTCGCTTCATTCACAATCGGTACACCAGATATGCGGTATTTCGCCATCAGCTCTTCCGCGTCATAAACATGATGCTCCGGTGTAAGTGAGAAAGGATTTGTGATAACGCCACTTTCTGATCTCTTAACACGGTCAACATGCTCAGCTTGAAGCTCAATGGTCATATTCTTATGGATAATCCCGATACCGCCTTCTCGTGCCATTGCAATCGCAAGCGCAGATTCCGTAACAGTATCCATAGCAGAGCTAATAAAAGGGATATTTAATTTCACATGAGGCGCGAGCACGGTTGAAACGTCGATCTCCTTACCGAACACTTCGGACTTTCTCGGCACCAACAATACATCATCAAACGTTAAGCCTTCCTTACCAAACTTGTCTTCCCTCACAACACGTATTCCTCCTTAGAGCTCTCTATGAAAGAAAGCTTTGTTCGAATGAATCTTCTCATTCGTTTTGTATATGATTGCAATCTTAACAAAAGCCTATTTTTCGTGTCAAGGAAAAGGACAAGTCTACCGGTTAACCTACTGCCCGAATAAGTCAATTCCGTTAACGATACGAGTACGTGCTGCTCGAGTTCCATAACAAAAATTGTTCCACACCTTGCTCCTTAGCCGCTTTAATTTGCTCCTTAACATCAATAGACCCATATTTCTTATGTGGTTTCACCCAAGTGGCTGTAAAATCCTGATACCACGGTCTAATTTCCGCAATATTGCTATCCGACTTCGCTAGAAGCTGGTTCTTCCCATTTGCATCACTGATCGCTTTACGAATAACCGCATAGGGCTGTAGATCGGGATTCTTAATCCCATATACCCCACTTGAATAGTGAGAGGGATACAACATAGGTGAAATATAATGAACCTGCTTACTAATCATCGACCAATCTTGTCCAATGCCCATATCATTATCAGACGAAGTTGTTAATCCAAAGACATCTGCAGACAAATAAGCTTGTCCACCAATTTGTTCTTTGGCTTTCTTGAGGAAATTCTCGATTACCTGCGCTTTCGTCCATTTATTGGGGTTATCGAATTTGACCTCCTGATCCACTTTCTTTCCATTCTCAGGAAATCTCACATAATCAAACTGGATTTCATCAAAACCTAATAAAGCTGCTTCCTTAGCTACTTGAATGTTATAATCCCATACTTTTTCCTTATAGGGGTCCACCCAAGCCGTTCCTTTACTATCCTTCCACACGTTACCCATTTGAGTCATCATCGCATAATTACTTTTTTTCATGCTTAAATAGGGATCTTTAAAAACAACGACTCGGGCAATCGTATATATGTGCTTCTCCTTTAACCTTAGAAGCATGGTTTTCAAATCACGAATAATAACATGGCTATTAGCCCCTATCTCATTCACCAAAGGGACCGCCGACGGATATGTAACTTGTCCCGAATCGTTCTTAACATCGATAACCATCGCATTCAGATCGGTTTGATCCACAAGGTCAATCAGTTGCTCAAATTTATTGCCTACCGCTGACCAGGCTGATACGTAAATCCCTTTTACAATCTGCTTAGCAGGTTTTTGAGGCGTGTTCTTGACCTCATCAGAAGACATTAGCTTCGCTTCTTTGATTGAGATAGGCAATGTCTTTCCTAAATTGTTTATAGCACCTAATGGATCTGTACCATCCTTGATCGAATCCATCTTCGCAGAGCAGCCACTTACCATCTGTATCAAACAGAAACCAAGAAACAAAACACGCAAACATCTCCTATATATCGATGCACCCATACCAATCCCTCCTCATAGGGCTAGTATGGTTTAATATGTCGTTTTGTACTGATGTAAAAAAAAGAGTCTTTCTGGAATTTCTTCCAAAAAGACTCTTCGT
>NZ_WHOA01000070.1 GCF_013141715.1 Paenibacillus phytorum
ATAAAGCCTTTTTGAGAGAAATCTCAAGAAGGCTTTTTTGTTTTTTATTTCGAATAAAACTGTAGGTAAGGTCAACAATAGTAAGGTTCACTTTTGGTTATCGGATCATTAAGGATTGGATTTTAGGAGCAGTACTTGTCAAAAAGAAAGGAAATGATTATAATCTAGTTAAGGTCAAAGAAAGTCAAAGTCAATTTACTTCTGGCAATCTGGGAGGACGAATTGATGCGCAACGTATCAGAAATTATTGAGCAGTATTTAAAACATGTCTTGCAGCAGAGTTCCGAAGGGGCCATTGAGATTCAACGCAATGATCTAGCTGATCAGTTCCAATGTGTGCCTTCCCAAATCAATTATGTGATCAGTACAAGGTTTACCTTGGAAAAAGGTTACATTGTGGAAAGTAAACGCGGCGGTGGTGGATACATACGTATCCAAAAAATCGAGCTCAAGAGTCACGGGTCCATTTTAGACCACATTTTTCGCACGATTCATACGCACATTGATCAAGTTACTTCAGAAGGACTCGTATACCAACTGCAGGAAGGCCACTATATTTCAACACGAGAAGCTAACCTGATTCGGGCCGCAATTTCGAGAGATGTGTTGACCTTCAAGCTCCCGCTGCGCGATGAAATTCGGGCCAAGATTCTTAAAGCAATGCTGATATCCTTGCTTAGCAGATGAGGAGGCATATGAAATGATTTGTCAGGAATGCGGGAAACGACCGGCGACTCTTCATTTTACAAAGATTGTGAATGGAGACAAGAACGAGTTCCACATTTGTGAGAATTGCGCTCGTGAGAAGGGCGAAATGATTCCCGGAACATCCAACGGATTTTCGATTCACAATCTGTTATCAGGATTACTTGATTTCGAACCGTCATCTCTATCCGCTGCAAAGTCTCAGGCGATCCGTTGTGAGAGCTGCGGCCTTACGTATTCTCAGTTTAGTAAATTAGGACGTTTTGGTTGCGGATCATGCTATCAGAGCTTTTCAGAAAAGTTAGATCCTCTCTTCAAAAGAGTGCATGGAAATATCGTTCACGTTGGGAAAGTGCCCAAGCGAAGTGGTGGCATCATCCAATGTAAGCGGGAAATTGATACGCTCAAGAAGGATATGATGACCTGTATCGAACAAGAAGAGTTCGAACAGGCTGCAAAGATTCGTGATCAAATTCGTGAAATTGAGAAGAAAATTGCGGGTATGTGAGTTTGTAAGGAGGTGTGAATCCAGTGACATCACAGCGGTTTACAGCAGATGCATTAAGTGAATGGATGAAAGGCGAAGGGCCTGAATCGGATATCGTCATCAGTAGTCGGATCCGCATTGCTCGCAACCTTAGGGACTACCCTTATCCAATGCTAGCGACGAATCAACAATCACAAGAAGTACTGGATCATTTGTCCGGTGTGCTTGAAAATGATGAGTTGGAGACGATAAGCAATTTTTCGCTCATTCCGCTATCCGATCTGAATGAACTTGAGCGAATGGTTCTGGTAGAAAAGCATTTAATTAGTCCAAATTTAGCTAACGAGTCCAGGAATGGCGCCGTTATTTTAAGCGAAAATGAATCCATTAGTATAATGATCAACGAAGAGGATCATCTTCGCATACAATGTTTATGTCCCGGGTTTCAGATTAAAGAAGTATGGGATTTGGCGAACCAAATCGATGATATTTTTGAAACACAAATGGATTACGGGTACGACGAAAAGAGGGGCTACTTAACAAGTTGCCCTACGAATGTCGGTACCGGTATCCGCGCTTCGGTGATGATGCATTTACCCGCTTTGGTGCTCAGCCAACAAATTAATCGAATTTTATCAGCTGTTACGCAAGTTGGGTTGACAGTTAGAGGATTATACGGGGAAGGCAGCGAAGCTTTAGGAAATCTGTTTCAAATATCGAATCAAATCACACTCGGCCAATCCGAAGATGAGATTATTGATAATTTACACAGTGTTGCAAGGCAAATTATAGAGCATGAACGTGCTGCGAGACATAAGCTAATTCAAGAGTCCCGAATGCGGATAATAGATCGTGTGAACCGTTCATTAGGCATTCTGTCTTATGCGGGAATCATGGATTCGAAAGAAGCCGCGCAGCGTTTATCAGATGTGAGACTTGGCATTGACCTTGGAATTATCAACAACGTTTCATCGAATGTTTTGAATGAACTGTTGGTGATGACGCAGCCTGGTTTTCTTCAACAATATGCCGGTGAGAAATTAAATGCCGAAGAGCGAGATATACGCAGGGCTGAGTTGATTCGCGAAAGATTTGGTAGGGTTTAAGAAAGATAAGATTCATCCTTTAGGATTTCCATAGATATACTAATTTTGGAGGTGTTCTCTATGATGTTTGGAAGATTTACGGAACGTGCGCAAAAGGTGCTCTCTCTTGCTCAAGAGGAAGCTGTTCGTTTAGGGCATAACAATATTGGTACGGAGCACATTTTACTTGGTCTTATTCGTGAAGGGGAAGGCATTGCCGCTAAAGCGCTCGTTGCTTTGGGCTTAGGTCTTGAGAAAATTCAAGACGAAGTTGAGTCACTGATTGGCAGAGGACAAGAACAGCCTACCAACATTGCGTATACACCTAGAGCGAAGAAGGTCATTGAACTTTCGATGGATGAAGCGAGGAAATTAGGTCACACGTATGTGGGGACTGAACATATTTTACTCGGGCTTATTCGCGAAGGAGAAGGTGTTGCTGCAAGAGTCCTTAATAACTTAGGTGTCTCTTTGAATAAAGCACGTCAACAAGTCCTTCAATTGCTTGGAAGCAGCGAGACCGTGTCACCAAGTCATGGTAGTAATCCGAATGTGAACACGCCTACTTTGGATGGTTTAGCGAGAGATTTGACGGCGTATGCCAAAGAGGGTCATCTGGATCCTGTGATTGGGCGAAGCAAAGAAATTGAGCGTGTCATTCAAGTGTTAAGCCGCAGAACGAAGAACAATCCGGTGTTGATCGGTGAACCAGGCGTTGGTAAAACAGCGATTGCTGAAGGCCTCGCACAGAAAATTATTAATAATGAAATTCCGGAAACGTTGAAGGATAAAAGGGTAATGACACTCGATATGGGTTCTGTTGTAGCAGGGACCAAATATCGCGGTGAGTTCGAAGACCGTCTCAAAAAGATCATGGACGAAATTCGCCAAGCGGGCAATATCGTACTATTCATTGATGAGCTTCACACCTTGATTGGTGCTGGTGGAGCGGAAGGCGCAATTGATGCCTCCAACATCCTTAAACCGGCGCTAGCTAGAGGCGAGCTCCAATGTATTGGTGCTACAACGTTGGATGAATATCGTAAATACATTGAAAAGGATGCGGCTTTAGAGCGTCGTTTCCAACCGATTACAGTAGATCAACCATCTCCTGAGGAAGCTATTCAAATCCTTTATGGATTGCGTGATCGCTATGAAGCTCATCACCGTGTTAAAATCACGGATGCTGCGATCCAAGAAGCTGTAAAGCTTTCCGATCGTTACATTACGGATCGTTTTTTACCGGATAAAGCGATCGATTTGATCGATGAGGCGAGTTCCAAAGTAAGACTACGTTCTTACACAACACCGCCTTCATTGAAACAGCTTGAGAGCAAGCTGGATAATATCCGTAAGGAGAAAGATGCAGCGGTTCAAAGTCAAGAATTCGAGAAAGCAGCTGGTCTTCGTGATACGGAGCAGAAGCTTCGTGAAGAGCTGGATACAACGAAGAATGATTGGAAAGAGAAGCAAGGTCGTTTGGACACAGAAGTAACACCAGATGATATCGCACAAATTGTGGCGAGCTGGACAGGAATTCCAGTAAGTAAACTTGCTGAAGAAGAAACAGAGCGTCTGCTCAAAATGGAAGATATTCTTCATGAGCGTGTCATTGGCCAAGAAGAAGCTGTTAAAGCCGTAAGCCGTGCCATTCGCCGCGCTAGAGCAGGTCTGAAAGATCCGAAGCGTCCAATGGGCTCCTTCATATTCCTCGGACCAACGGGTGTTGGTAAAACCGAATTAGCACGTGCATTAGCAGAATCTCTTTTCGGTGATGATAACGCGGTAGTCCGAATTGATATGTCGGAATACATGGAGAAGCACTCGACTTCTAGATTAGTAGGGGCGCCTCCAGGTTACGTTGGATACGAAGAAGGTGGTCAACTCACGGAGAAAGTACGCCGTAAGCCATACTCGGTTGTACTGCTCGATGAGATCGAGAAAGCACATCCAGAAGTGTTCAACATTCTACTGCAAGTGCTGGAAGATGGTCGCTTAACAGATTCCAAAGGACGCACGGTTGATTTCCGCAACACATTGATTATTATGACATCCAATGTTGGCGCGGATATGATTAAGAAAAATTCTTCGCTTGGCTTTACGGCTGCTGTCGATGCAGGTAGAGATTACACCAATATGAAGGATAAAGTAATGGGCGAGCTCAAGAAAAGCTTCCGTCCTGAGTTTCTTAACCGTATTGATGAAATTATCGTGTTCCACTCCTTGGATGAAGCACATATTGCGCAAATTGTCAGCCTAATGGCAGATGATCTACGCAAACGTCTGAAAGAGCAAGAGGTTGATTTCTTGCTAACAGACAAAGCGAAGGCGTTCCTTGCCAAAGAAGGATTCGATCCGACTTACGGAGCAAGACCGCTTCGCAGAGCTATTCAGAAGCATATCGAGGATCGCTTGTCTGAGGAACTGCTCAGAGGCAACATTGCCAAGGGCGACTCTTTAACCATTGATGAGAAAGATGGCGAACTTGTCGTCCTGAAGGGCGAAGGCGTAGCCGTAAAATAATAAAAGCAAAGAAGCATTTTGCTCCATCCTGCCTAGGGTGTAGTAAAATGCTTTTTATTTATCTCAGCCCCGAATATAATAATTTTAAATAATGTATCTCAAACGGTATTAACCATGTTGATAAATATGTAAGAAATGCATAAAAAAATGTATGATAGAACGGTGGATGCAGAAATAAACAAAAGTTATCACCCAGTTGGCTGAGTATGAGAGTAAGAATAAAGAACATATAGAAAAGAATGAAACCTTATTTAAGAAGAGTTTGAAGAACTATTTGATTAATTGGGGAAGTGAATCTTAACTATGAAAAAGAAAACCATATATAAATGTACCAGTTGTGGTCAAGAGCATCCAAAATGGCAAGGTTCGTGCAGTAGTTGCCGTGAGTGGAATACCCTTGAAGAAGATGATGTTATAAACGCTCCTAGTGGTGGTCAGAAGGGCATAAACAAAAAGAAGAATGTTATCATAAACCGTCTTACAGATACCGTATCCCAAAACAGTGATAGGATTGTTACCAAGTACAATGAATTTAATCGTGTAATGGGTGGAGGAATCGTTAAAGATTCTGTTACGATTATTACGGCTGTTCCAGGTGCGGGAAAATCCACACTTTTATTGCAAATATCAGATGATGTGGCAAAGCAAGGATTGAAAGTGCTGTATGCTTCAGGTGAAGAAAGTGATAGTCAGATAAAGAGAAGAGCAGAGCGAGTCTTGCAAGATATTCATAAAAACGTTTGGGTTTATTCTGATAATAGTTTGAATAATGTCTTAGGTTGTATTGACCAAGTAGACCCTGACCTCATTATTATTGATAGTATTCAAACTTTTGTATTAGAAGAATATCCGCAAAGACCTGGCTCACCCACGCAGACGATGGAATGCGCGAACACTCTCTTAAAGGTCGCAAAAGATGCACAAAGACCAAGAGCCATTATAATGGTTGGGCAGATGACCAAAGATAACGAATTAGCTGGATTAAGAGCTTTAGAACACTTGGTAGATGCTGTTCTTGTTCTTGAGGGGGAGGAAGGCGAGGAGCTAAAACAGCTATTTTCGACTAAAAATCGCTACGCCAGCACAGGAGAGCTTGGATTTTTCACAATGGGTGAGCAAGGATTGACACCTATTGATAATCCCTCAGAGTTCTTTATGACACAAAGAGACGAGAATGATGTAGTTAGTGGAAGTGCATTAACAGTCGTTAAAGAAGGCACAAGACCCATCATTCTGGAAATAGAAAGTTTGGTATCAACCACCTTCATGCCATACCCAAGCCGGATTGCTGAATGTTTAAAAAAGGACCATGTGAATACACTTATCAGCATCATGGAGCAAAGAGCCAATATCCCTCTTCATGATAAGAACGTGGTTGTTAAAACGACAGGCGGTATTCGTTTAAAAGAACAATCATCAAATTTAGCCGCGATAATGAGCATTGTATCTTCCTGCAAGAATCAAGGTATCCCAAATGATACTGTATTTATCGCAGATATTGGATTAACGGGTGAATTAAAAAAAGTACCTACGTTAGAACTAAGAATTAGAGAACTTGAAAGAATGGGTTTCAAACGTGTCTATGTTGCGCTCAATGGATTGAAAAGCACAACTACGTTTTCTACAATAAAGGTAATCCCATGTAAGACATTGAGCCAAGTCATCCACTCTGTATTTGGCACTTCTTCCAAAGGCAAAGAGGAGAAAGCACCTTGGGATGAGGAAGATAATTAGACAACAGCTATTGTTGAGCGTAAAAGACTTCAAGTTAAACGGTGAGTGACCTACATAAAGAAGTTACACATAACGACTCCTGCCAATTTGAACCATTAGATTGAATGATAAAGTTTCGAACTTAGTTATAAACTAAACTGGTTATCCTAAGAAAATTAGAACTGTTCTTTCATTGATATACAATTTCTTTTAAAGGAATGAATTTTCCGTTATACTTAGTTGTAAGGATTTAGCAATTGGGCTCTATCCAGTAGTACAGTTCGGATTAAGGGTGTTAGGTTGGATCAAAGCAGCATGAATTTCGAATGTGAAATGTATTATATATGTAGAGGGATTATTTTAAGAAGAAGATTATAGACGGGACTCATTGGATATGCTTCAAATGGTTTATTCAAATGATTATGAGCATTGGTTGGGATGCTGTCTAATCCAATCGTCTATTATATCGTTTAAAAGAATTTTATTGCATCTAGTTTTTTAAGATCAGCCGACCAGGCCTTATGATGTGGTGTTCGGTGAGATCGGATTGACGGGAGAAGTCCGCGGTGTATCGCGGATTGATCAGCGTGTGAAGGAAGCGGAAAAGCTTGGATTCCGTAGAGTAATTATGCCGGAGAAAAGTTTGAAGGGATGGACTCATCCGCCCGGTATGGAGATTATCGGAGTGAACACGGTAGCAGAGGCATTGAAAGCGGCACTGGGTTACCTCGTGGTCATTCAACCTGCAAGCCTTCAGGAGGAAAATGATGAGCAAAGAAGAGATAAAGCGAGACGTCATGAGCCAACTGCTGCAAATGGTAGCACCTGGTACACCGTTCCGTGATGGGTTAGAGAATGTCCTACGCGCCAAAACGGGTGGACTTATTGTAGTTGGTTACAGTACAGAAGTAACGGAAATCGTGGATGGCGGTTTTTCCATAGATTGTGATTTTTCCCCCAATTATTTATATGAGCTTGCCAAAATGGATGGGGCGATTATCCTCAGTGAGGACATCAAACGTATCCTATATGCGAACACACAATTAATCCCAGATTCCTCAATCTCATCATCGGAGACGGGAATCAGGCATAGGACAGCCGAACGTGTTGCGAAGCAAACAAATAAATTAGTTGTTTCGATTTCACAGCGGCGCAATGTCATAACACTTTATCAAGGCAATTTACGTTATGCGCTGAAAGATATTGGCGTTATCCTGACTAAAGCGAATCAAGCGATCCAGACATTGGAGCGTTACAAAGTCGTACTGGATCAGTCGCTGACCAATCTAAGCGCATCCGAGTTTGAGGAATTGGTTACATTGCACGATGTTACTAATGTCATTGCTCGGTTTGAGATGGTACTACGCATTAAGGCCGAGATTAACCGATACATTAATGAGTTAGGAAATGAAGGCCGCCTCATTAGCATGCAGCTTGAAGAACTTGTTGGCAATGCGGAACTTGAAGCGCGTTTGATCGTAAAAGATTATGTACGTGATTTATCGGAAGACCGCGTCAAAGAAATGCAAGCAGGCTTAAAGCGGTTATCCTCGGATGAACTGCTGGAGCCGCACCAAATCATCCGATTGCTTGGATATCCGCATACGAATTCTATTGCCGAAGAACCGGTTTCCCCTCGAGGGTTCCGGATTTTAGGGAAAATTCCGCGGCTACCGTCCATCATTATTGCCAATCTGGTCGAAAAGTTTGGTTATCTGCCTCATATGATGATGGCGACAATTGAAGAATTGGATGAAGTTGACGGAATCGGAGAGGTGAGAGCCCGCGCCATTAAGGAAGGTCTCAAAAGAATTCAGGAACAAGTGTTCATTGACAGACATATTTAAACTAGATACAATCATAAAGTATCATTGTTGAGGTTTTGTTAAGGCAAGGCAGTTTTATGCAGTCGAGGTTTTATTAAGTCGAGATTAGGGTATAGTAAATCCAGAGGTGGACAAAAACATATGTTAACGAAATCAATTCCCAGTCTTTTTACAGTAGGGAACTTATTCCTAGGTGTACTGTCAATTATTCTTGCTTTCAGTGGTGAACATGGAATTGCAGCAGTACTCGTCATTGTCGCTATGTTGCTTGATGGACTTGACGGACGTGTTGCCAGAGCTTTGAACGCGCAGAGTGAGTTCGGTAAAGAGTTAGATTCGCTGTCCGATGTCATTTCATTCGGTGTAGCACCAGCCTTTATCATGTATGTGGTTGCATTTAATGATCCGAGTGTGATTAGTCCGGCATTTGCTTGGATTGTTACAGCGATCTTCCCGATTTGTGGAGCTCTTCGTTTAGCTCGTTTCAATGTCGTTGCCGGTACGCCTGGTTATTTCATCGGTTTGCCGATTCCAGCAGCAGGCGGTGTACTTTGTACACTAGCGTTGTTCGTGAACGAAATTAACGTGTATGTTCTGTTGGTGAGTACAATTCTATTGTCTTACTTAATGGTAAGTACAGTGAAGTATCCGAACTTCAAAAAAGCCGGTATCCCGAAAGCAGCGATCTGGATTACGCCAATTATTGTTGCTGTAGCTATTTTGATTGCTATCAAATGGCCGGAGTCGATTTCTAAAATGATTTTCGTACCCCTGTTAGCGTACGCGCTATATGGCCTAAAAAAAAACGTTGATGGGTTCTTCATTCGTCTCCGGAGAAAGAACAAAAGACGCGGCATGGACGACACGAATTCAGTGAAATCGGACGTTTAAGCAGGTTTCGAAAATAAAAAGCATTTATTTTCTTCTGATGATTCAGAGAGAAAATAAATGCTTTTTTTTCGTCTTCATGACATGTTGAAAAGTCCCAGTGTTGTGCATTTCTTCGATTCGTTCTCAACGACTTGCTCCAAATTAACGTCTAGGATGTTACTAAGTGCAGACATATAGAAGAGATTTCTACCCAGTTCCGTACTTACGACCTCAATGCATTGTTCACATAAGTGACCAGACACATGAGTACCGAGTACATCCTTGGCTTCATCCAAAGTCATCTCTGGATGATACTCTTGCTTGGCTGCATGAACCTGAATACATCCACATTCCGTAATAGATTTGACCACGGAACGATTAGTAGCTGCGCCAGACTGTTGAAACTTGGATAAGACGTCAAGCAGACTTCGGTGACGGAGTAACAATTCGGATACTTGATCCTGAAACTGCTTTAAAGTCAAGGAGCTCATTCCATCCACCTCGGGTGTGTTGGTAACTTCCAATTTCATTATAAAGGAAGCCCTCTAATATTTCAATTTTCCATGTAAAGAAGTGATTAACGTTGGAGAAATTGGAACATAATTGTAATAAGGCTTAAAACAAGTTTGATTTAGGGGGTGAATCTGTGATGAGGAAATGGGTACAAATCATTTTGGCCATCATGGGTGGTAGTTTAGGTTATAGTTGGAGTGATTCGATCCTTCGAAAGACAGCGTTAATGAGTGATGCAGGACAAGTTATCTGGATTAATAGTTTATGCGCAGTAGGTATGTTCATCCTTTCGTCATGGGTTGCTAGTCAGGGAATGAAGCTGCTTATGAGAGGCGAAAGGAATGTAGCGGATATCCCGGTATCCGATCTGCTCTCAGGTACATTAGGATTAGTCATTGGACTGCTTATATCTGTATTGGTGTTCCCTGTATTAGAGCAGGCGAAGTGGGCAGGTCCCTTTTTACCGTTCATTGTATCTGCGGTACTAGCTGTAATGGGATTCCGTATCGGTTACAGCAAGCGGGAAGAGCTGGTTCAGATCATTGCAAAGAGCCGGTCCACAGGCCCGGAGAAGCAGACACACCGTCCTTATGAGGAGCATAAGATTCTCGATACTAGCGTCATTATTGATGGCAGGATCGCTGATATTTGCAAAACAGGATTTATCGAGGGTACCCTCGTTATTCCCGAATTTGTCTTGGAAGAGCTGCAGCACATTGCCGATTCATCGGATTTACTCAAGCGGAATCGCGGTCGACGCGGTCTGGACATTTTGAACAAGATCCAAAAGGAACTTGAAGTGAAAGTGCTCATTTACGAAGGAGATTTCGAGGAAATATCTGAAGTAGATAGCAAGCTAGTCCGGCTCGCAAAAGTACTGCAAGGCAAAGTGATTACGAATGATTTCAATCTAAACAAAGTATGTGAACTGCAAGGTGTTTCGGTGCTCAATATCAACGACCTCGCGAATGCAGTGAAGCCTGTTGTCCTGCCTGGTGAAGAAATCATAGTTCAAGTCATTAAGGATGGCAAGGAGCATGGACAAGGTGTAGCTTATCTGGACGACGGTACGATGATCGTGGTGGAAGGCGGTCGCGAATTCATCGGGATGACACTCGAAGTGATGGTCACAAGTGTCCTGCAGACATCGGCGGGACGTATGATTTTCGCGAAACCGAAACTATTGGAAAAAGCACAGTAAAACCAGTATGATAAGGAGATGTAACATAGCTCTTACTAGTTGATGGGAAAGTATATACTTTTGCTTTGCATCAACCTTGACAAACCGCTCGTCCAAAAAGGACGACGGAGTCGTTTATCCTTGGGCCTATGCTTACGAAGAAAGCTTTCTTTCTGAAAGCACTTAGTTGGAGGTCATATGGAGAAGCTAGGAGTTATCATCGTGGCAGCGGGCAAGGGCTCGCGAATGGGAACGGCTGAAAGTAAACAATACTTACAACTGGGACACAAGCCAATTCTGGTACATACCTTGCAATTATTTCAAAACATACATGAAGTGGATGAAATCATTCTCGTTGTTGGGGGAACTGATGTAGATCGCTGTAGAGGCTATGTACAGGACCACGCTCTCTCCAAGGTCACTCATGTGCTAGCAGGAGGCGCCGAACGTCAAGATTCCGTTAGACGGGGTCTGGACTCCCTACAGAGGGGTACAACGTGGGTACTCGTTCATGACGGTGTTAGGCCTTTCGTGAAAAAAGAACATGTGTTCGATTGCCTATTGAAAGCGCAAGAACAGGGTGCAGCAGTGTTGGCCGTTCCTGTTAAGGATACGATCAAAATCGTAGATACCGAGAAACGAATTCAATCTACACCCGATAGACGAAGCTTGTGGGCGATCCAAACGCCGCAAGCTTTTCGGTTTTCTCTTCTACAGGAAGCGCATGAACGGGCTCTTCACGATGATTTCATGGGGACGGACGATGCGATGTTGGTGGAACGAATAGGAACGACGGTGCATGTGGTCGAAGGGGACTATTATAATATTAAGATTACGACACCGGAAGATTTGCCATGGGCAGAATGGATACTACACAACGTAAGGGGAGAGGGACAGCTATGATTCGCGTAGGACAAGGATTTGATGTTCATCAGTTGGTGGAAGGCCGCAAGTGCATTATTGGAGGCGTGACAATTCCTTATGAAAAAGGGCTGCTCGGTCATTCTGATGCCGACGTACTGCTGCACGCTATTAGTGATGCTATTCTGGGAGCGCTAGGTTTAGGCGATATCGGAAAACATTTCCCGGATACGGCTGCAGAGTTCAAGGATGCGGACAGTCTGGAACTGCTGAAACAGGTTTGGCAGCTGGCTAAGGACAAAGGTTATCACCTAGGGAATACGGACTCAACCATCATTGCCCAGAAGCCCAAAATGGCCCCGTACATCCCGCAGATGGTAGAAATTATTGCCGCTGCGCTAGATGCTAAGCCAGATCAAGTCAATGTGAAGGCTACGACGACGGAACAGCTTGGTTTCACCGGTCGAGGCGAAGGAATTGCTGCACAATCGGTTGTTTGTTTAATTCGAGATGTGCTAGAATAGCAGGTAATATTGGGGAGAAGAGGTTACACACATGAATCAGCCTTTACGTGTGCGTTATGCACCTAGTCCGACTGGACATTTACATATTGGCGGTGCTCGTACAGCACTGTTTGATTATTTATTGGCGCGTCGCCACGGCGGTGCGTTCGTTGTTCGTTTTGAAGATACGGATCAAACTCGTCATAAAGAGTCTGGTATCGAGGATCAACTGAATGGCCTTAGATGGCTTGGTTTAGAGTGGGATGAGAGCGTAGATATCGGAGGTCCATACGGTCCTTATCGTCAGATGGAGCGACTGGATATTTATCAGACATATCTCGATCAATTGGTTCAGAGCGGCCATGCTTATCATTGCTATTGCTCAGAAGCGGATTTGGAGCAGGAGCGGGCAGAGCAAGAAGCGCGCGGAGAAATGGGTGGTTATTCAGGTAAATGCCGCAATTTAACACCTGATCAGATTGTTGCTTATCAAGCTGAAGGTCGTAAGGCATCCATTCGTTTCCGTGTTCCAGAAGACCGGATTATCGGCTTCGAGGACAAGGTGCGCGAGCATGTTGAATTTGAATCCAATGGGATTGGTGATTTCATCATTGCACGTACCGATGGCATTCCAACCTATAATTTTGCTGTCATTGTGGATGATCATTTGATGAAAATCAATCTGGTTATTCGCGGTGAGGAGCATCTGTCCAATACACCAAGACAAATCCTCATGTACGAAGCACTGGGACTTCCTGTGCCTGACTTTGCTCATTTGGCGCTTATCTTGAATCCTGATCGTAAAAAAATGAGTAAACGGGATGAATCCATCATTCAGTTTATCGAACAGTACAAAGAGCTAGGCTATCTGCCTGAAGCTGTTGTTAACTTCATTGCCCTTCTCGGTTGGTCCCCTGGCGGCGAAGAAGAGATGTTCACGAAGGAAGAGCTTATTGCCCAGTTTGACCTGGATCGTGTATCCAAAAGTCCAGCTGTGTTTGATATGGATAAATTGAATTGGATGAACAATGCTTATTTGAAAAAGGCCCCGCTCTCCCGAGTGGTCGAGCTAAGTGTGCCTCATCTGCAAAAGGCTGGATACATCCAAGGTGATTTGGATGCAGCAGGTCAAGAGTGGGTAACGGCCCTGGTAGGCCTCAATCAAGAGAGAATGCGTTTCGCGGCGGAAATCGTCGAGTTATCGAGCATTTTCTTCAAAGAAGAGCTAGTTATCGATGAGGAAGCTTCTGCTGTATTGAAAGAGGAGCATGTGCCTGTTGTGCTGGCAAGCTTCCTGACGCAAGTCGAGCAAGCGGAAGCTTTCACCGTAGAAGCCATTCCTGCTTTGCTGAAACAAGTGCAGAAGGATACAGGCTTCAAAGGAAAACAACTGTTCATGTCTATTCGTTCTGCGCTAACGGGTCAAGTACACGGACCGGACTTAAATGTGTCCCTTTACTTACTTGGCAAAGAAAAAGTCGCATCACGTCTAAGGAACTTATTGTAAAGCGGGTTTCTTTTCGCTATACTTAGTTCAATATCGAATGCAATGATCAGGAGAGTACGTTTAACTAGGGATTTATCAGAGAGGATAATCAAAGTCGCGAGGCTTTGGCTGTGAGTTATCCAATTCCTGTAATCGGAAATGCACCTGGGAGCTGCCGCGCCGAATACTCGTAAGAGTAGGGTAGGCGCAGCCGGAATACCCACGTTACGGGAACTTAAGTTGGGAGACTTCCGAGTCACCAAGCAGAGTGGAACCGCGATAACTACGCCTCTGCAGCCATATGGCTGCGGGGGCTTTTTTTGTTTTAGAAGGATCCTTGTATGATTTCTACGAAGAAGGTGAGAACATGTGGGCAACGATCAAATCTGATATATCCGCCGTATTCGATAACGACCCGGCTGCACGCAGCTGGTTTGAGGTTGTTTTTACGTATTCTGGTCTTCATGCAATTTGGTCCCATCGGATCGGCCATTGGTTTTACAAGCGGGGAATGTATACTATCGCTCGTATCGTTTCACAGTGGAGCAGGTTCATGACAGGGATTGAGATTCATCCGGGTGCGACGATAGGGAAAAGACTGTTTATTGATCATGGCATGGGTGTTGTTATCGGGGAAACCTGTGAGATTGGTGACGATGTCATCCTATACCAAGGCGTAACCTTAGGGGGTACGGGTAAGGAAAAAGGTAAGAGGCATCCAACTATTGGCAATAATGTAGTTATTGGTTCGGGTGCCAAAATTCTCGGTTCTTTCCTTGTAGGCGAAAATTCACGTATTGGTTCTAATGCGGTGGTTATTCAGGAAGTTCCTTCAAATAGCACCGTCGTTACTATCCCTGCTAAACTTGTGAAGCGGGACGGGGTTCGTGTGAATCGTTTGGACCATGGAAACTTACCTGATCCCATTGTTGATATATTTCAGGAATTACAGAATCAGATTAATGATTTAAAACAGCAACTTGAACAAGAACGCCTTAAGAATGGAGAAACGAGAGAACATGACACTCAGAGTGTATAATACGCTAACGCGGAAAAAAGAAGATTTCGTGCCAATTGAACCAGGCAAAGTGAAGATGTACGTTTGCGGGCCTACTGTGTATAACTATATTCATATTGGTAACGGCAGGCCGGTAATTTTCTTCGATGTTGTCCGTCGCTATTTGGAGTCTCAGAAGTATGAAGTGACCTATATTACGAACTTTACCGATGTGGATGATAAAATGATTCGTAAAGCCGAGGAGTTGGCTGTAACCGTTCCGGAGCTTGCAGAAACATTCATTCAAGCCTTTTTGGACGACGTCAAAACGCTTGGTGTTCACGATGCTACCTTGAATCCGCGCGTTACGGAGAACATTCAGGAAATTATCGATTTCATTGCTGCCCTCGTTGAGAAAGATTTCGCTTACGAAGCCCGCGGTGACGTTTATTACCGAACAAGTAAATTTGCTGAGTATGGTAAGTTATCCAATCAAAATCTGGAAGAGCTCCAATACGGTATCCGTATTGAAGTAGACGATCGCAAAGAGAGTCCTCAGGATTTTGTTCTGTGGAAAGCGGCCAAACCGGGAGAAATTTATTGGGATAGCCCATGGGGTCAAGGCCGTCCAGGCTGGCATATCGAATGCTCCGCCATGGTGCGCAAATATTTGGGTGAAACGATTGATATACACGGTGGCGGACAAGATTTGACCTTCCCGCATCACGAGTGTGAAATCGCTCAGACGGAAGCTGTAACGGGGCATCCGATGGCTAATTATTGGCTGCACAATGCCTTCCTTAACATTGACAATGAGAAGATGTCCAAGTCACTTGGCAACGGGATTCTTATTCGTGATCTAGTTAAACAAATCAAGCCGCAAGTGTTCCGTTTCTTCATGTTGTCCGCGCACTATCGCAATCCGCTGAATTTCAGCGATGAGAGCTTGAAACAAGCCTCTAATGCGTTAGAACGTATTCAAAATGCTTATGATAACCTGAAGCACCGCCTTACTACTGCTTCTGCGACTAACGAAATAGAATCAGCACTAACGGATCGTTTGGCTGCGATTGCGAGCCAGTTTGATGATAAGATGAATGATGATTTCAATACTCCGGATGCTATTACAGCGGTATTCGACCTTGTTGCTGAAGCTAACCTGTATCTGCAACAGGAGCGGGTAAATGCTGCCGCACTGCAGCTTTTCTTGGATCAGCTGCAAGCCTTTGACCAAACCTTAGGGATTCTTTCACAGCAATCGGATGAGCTGTTAGATGAAGAGATTGAGCAGTTGATTATCGAACGAACGGAATCGCGTAAGTCGAAGAACTGGGCCCGCGCAGATGAAATTCGTGACCTGCTCACAGAGAAAGGGATATTCCTTGAGGATACACCACAGGGAATACGCTGGCGCCGTAAATGAGCGAGTCCATCCATGATGCTGCGAACCTTTTTATTTTCCCGCCATCTAAAAGTCCCCATTTACTGAATCCGCTTGTATTGGCTTATATAGGGGATGCTGTGTATGAAGTGTACATCAGGCAATATGTGATTTCTGGAGCTAACCATCGGCCGAACCATTTGCACAAAGCATCGACGGGATATGTCTCAGCCAAAGCGCAATCCAAATTGTTGGAGGCTTTGATGCCGATGCTATCGGAAGAAGAAGTAGACATGGTAAAGCGGGGACGCAATGCCAAATCAGGAACTACAGCCAAAAACGCGGAAGTGCTGGAATACCGGCATAGCACCGCGTTTGAGTGCTTAATCGGATATTTGTACTATAAACAATCTTTTGAGAGATTGAAGGAAATATTAGACTTTGCAATTGCTTACAAGCAGAACAAGTAGCTTAAGCTAACGATGATTGTATTGTTCAAGAAAAACTTTTAGGAGGAACAGGAATGGATGAAGAATATATCGGCGGGAAGCACTCCGTTCTAGAGGCGCTTCGTGCTGGTCGGACGATTAATAAAATTTGGATCGCAGAGAGTGCTCAGAAGCAATTCGCAGGTCCTATTGTAGCAGAAGCCAAAAATGTAGGTATTATCGTTCAGTTTACGGATAAGCGCAAGCTGGACCAAATGGCCGAAGGACTACAACACCAAGGAGTTGTAGCGCAAGTTGCTGCTTATGAGTATGTCGAAGTAGAGGATATTCTAGATAAGGCTAAAGAGCTCGGGCAAGAACCTTTTATCCTGATTCTTGATGAGATCGAGGATCCGCATAATCTGGGCTCGATTCTGCGAACAGCAGATTGCACGGGTGTTCATGGCGTCATTATCCCTAAGCGGCGTTCCGTTGGACTTACAGCTACGGTTTCCAAGACTTCAGCTGGGGCCGTTGAATATGTTCCCGTTGCACGTGTGACGAATATTGCGCAGACAATTGAGAAATTAAAAGAACAGGGAGTTTGGGTTGCTGGAACGGATGTGTCCGCTGCTCAGGATGTGTATAAAGCCAACTTTAGTATTCCAATAGCTCTTGTTATCGGGAATGAAGGTAAAGGTGTAGGTCGATTAATTAAGGAGAAATGTGACTTCTTAGTTAAGCTTCCGATGGCAGGACATGTGAATTCTTTGAATGCGTCCGTCGCCGCGGGTGTATTGATGTATGAAGTGGTTAGACAGCGAAATAAGAGTTAATTGAAATGGAACAGTTTCTGATTGTTGATGGCTACAATATTATTGGCGCATGGCCGGAGCTGAGTAAGCTGAAGGACACGGATTTGGAGGGCGCTCGCGATCAGTTAATTCATATGCTGGCGGAGTTTCAATCCTACTCGGGTATGAAAGTATACCTCGTTTTTGATGCCTATATGGTACCTGGACTTGGTAAGAAATATGTGCAGAGTAAGCTTATAGTACTCTATACCAAAGAGAAGGAAACGGCAGATGAACGGATCGAACGCCTGGTCACGAATCTGATGGGAAGGCGTAAGCAGATCTACGTAGCCACCTCGGATATGATTGAGCAGCATGTCATTTTCGGTAAAGGAGCTCTTCGGATGCCCGCTGGTGAACTGCTAGTCAAAATCAAACAGAATCGCAAAGAAGTGAGAGAACGTATTCATCCTGAAACCTCATCCAAGCGTAATCCGTTCGAAGGTAAACTGAGCCATGAGCTCAAAGAGCAGTTCGAGCGGTGGCGAAGAGGAGAGTGAATCCTCCAAATGCTAGAAATGGTGCGGTTCCCCGTTGACGGTGTGAGTTTGCTTCATGTATACTTAACCTAAACTTTTATAGTGAATCTGGGTAGTCCTGCAGGCCGGAGGGATTGTTGGTGAGTGTCGACCTCAAAGAACTGAGAATGTATGATTATGACCTCAAGCCAGATGAAGACATCGTCGAAGCAGTCCGTGAAGGCAGTAGCGAAGCGTTGGAATATCTTATCAATAAATATAAGAATTTCGTACGTGCCAAAGCACGTTCTTATTTTTTGATAGGTGCAGACCGAGAAGACATTGTGCAGGAAGGTATGATAGGTTTATATAAATCTATTCGCGACTTCCGAGGAGACAAGCTTGCTTCATTCAAAGCCTTTGCTGAACTGTGCATCACGCGACAGATCATCACGGCGATCAAGACAGCAACGCGTCAGAAGCACATTCCTCTTAATTCCTACGTGTCACTGGACAAGCCTATCTATGATGAAGATTCTGATCGTACGCTGCTTGACGTTATTAGCGGTTCCCGGGTTACAGATCCTGAGGAGCTTGTAATCAATCAAGAAGAGTTTACGGGCCTTGAAGATAAAATGGGAGAGATATTAAGTGACCTAGAGCGCAGGGTACTGATGCTCTATCTCGATGGCAGATCGTATCAAGAAATTGCCGTTGATCTCGATCGTCATGTGAAGTCTATTGATAATGCTCTTCAACGTGTTAAACGCAAGCTTGAACGTTATCTAGAAGTCCGAGATTTGTAGGAAGTACCCGTGCCGCTTAAGCTGTGCGGGTGTTTTTCTTTGGGAGAATGTTTAACAATTGCCTAGAGAGTCTATAATGGTGATACTCTCGCATTTATGAGACTTCTGCCTTGACACCCTATTACGGGTTGTGATAAAGTATTTCAGGTAGCCCTAAAAGTCGCTTTCTTTTTGACGCGCTTAGAAGGGCTTTAATTAGAAAGTGTCTGTAGGAGGTGTACATCATGCGGGTCATCATCACATTAGCGTGCACAAATTGCAAACAAAGAAACTATGCATCCACTAAAAATAAGCGCAACAATCCCGACCGTATTGAGTTGAAGAAATATTGCAAATTTTGCAATGAACATACTGCTCATCGCGAGACTAGGTAGTTCTTTGGAGGTGTAGTTTGTGGCGTTCTTGGCTAGAATGAGACAAAGCTTCGGATCCACTTTTTCCTTCTTCACCGACAGTTGGTCAGAACTCAAAAAGGTCAAGTGGCCAAGTCGCAAAGAGATGACTACTTATACGCTTGTCGTATTGGGTACCGTAACTTTTGTTGCCATCTATTTTTTTGTGCTGGATCTAGGAATTTCTGAGTTGCTGCGCCTTGTTTTTAAATAAACAGGACTATAGGTGAATTTATTCATGGAAAAAAGATGGTACGTCGTACATACCTATTCAGGGTATGAGAACAAAGTGAAAGCCAACTTAGAGAAACGCGTTGAATCTATGGAAATGACGGACAAGATCTTCCGTGTGCTTGTGCCTATGGAAGAAGAGCTGGTAAACAAAGACGGCAAGAAAAAAGTCGTCATGCGTAAAGTTTATCCAGGTTATGTCCTCGTAGAAATGATTCAGACGGATGACTCTTGGTATGTTGTACGTAATACGCCAGGAGTAACTGGGTTCGTAGGTTCTACAGGATCCGGCTCTAAACCGACTGCATTATTACCTGAGGAAGTTGAATCTATCCTGAAGCATATGGGTATGGAAGAGCCGAAGGAGAAAATCGACTTCGAACTCAAAGAAACCGTACGCGTCAAGGTAGGACCTTTCGCAAACTTTGTCGGCTCTGTTGAAGAAATTGTTGCTGACAAGGGTAAACTTAAGGTGCATGTCAACATGTTTGGTAGAGAAACCCCGCTTGAGCTCGATTTCGACCAAGTGGAAAAGCTATAAAACAAGACAACCAAGGGTTTCTACCAGGTCTATTCCTCGGGATAGACCTTCGTTAGTGGGATGGCAATGAGATCCCATATTAAAAGCAAGGAGGTGTCTATCATGGCAAAAAAGGTTATTAAAATCGTTAAGCTTCAAGTTCAAGCTGCGAAAGCAAATCCAGCACCACCGATCGGTCCAGCATTGGGTCAAGCAGGTGTGAACATCATGGCTTTCTGTAAAGAGTTTAACGCTCGTACTGCTGATCAAGTTGGTCTTATCATTCCGGTTGAAATCACAGTATTCGAGGATCGTTCCTTTACATTCATCACTAAAACGCCTCCGGCTGCAGTTCTTCTTCGCGTCGTTGCTGGTATCGAAAAAGGATCCGGTGAACCAAACAAAAAGAAAGTTGCAACTGTGAAACGCGCTAAAGTTCGCGAAATCGCTGAACAAAAAATGCCTGACCTAAATGCTGCATCCGTTGAGGCTGCAATGCGTATGGTTGAAGGTACTGCTCGCAGCATGGGAATCACTATCGAAGATTAATTCCGCAAGGAATGCGGTTAAACGATAAGCGCAAGCTGTCGAAGTGGGTTTTCTTCGAGAAAACTCTTCAGCCGCTCGGTGGGAGGATTATCCGCTAATACCACTAAGGAGGATTTTAAAATGCCTAAACACGGTAAAAAATACCGCGAATTATCTCAGCTTGTAAATGCTGAAGCTCTGTATGATCCGTCAGAAGCAATCGAGCTTGTTAAGAAAACAGCTCCTGCTAAATTTGATGAAACTGTAGATGTTGCAGTTCGTCTGGGTGTTGACCCAAGAAAACAAGATCAGGCTGTTCGTGGTGTCGTTGTACTTCCACACGGTACTGGTAAAACGAAACGTGTACTTGTATTTGCTAAAGGCGAGAAAGCGAAAGAAGCTGAAGCAGCTGGTGCAGATTTTGTTGGTGATGCTGACATGATCAACAAAATTCAACAAGGTTGGTTCGAATTTGACGTTTGCGTAGCTACTCCGGACATGATGAGCGAAGTTGGTAAACTGGGTCGTATCCTCGGGGGTAAAGGTTTAATGCCAAACCCTAAAGCAGGAACAGTTACTTTCGACGTTACCAAAGCTGTTCAAGAGATCAAAGCAGGTAAAATCGAGTACCGTCTTGACAAAGCAGGCCAAATCCATGCTCCACTTGGCAAAGTATCATTCGATGCTGATAAGTTGAATGAAAACTTCAAAGCATTGGTTGATGCACTTGTAAGAGCGAAACCAGCAGCTGCTAAAGGTGTTTACCTGAAAAACATTGCTGTATCCTCCACAATGGGCCCAAGTGTTCGTGTGAACCTGCAATCCTTCAGATAAGTAAAAGCTACCAGTTGACTTCGGTTGCTGGGCGTGATACTCTATCAAAGGTCATAAAAATGAATATGCAAACCGTAGACAGTAGGTGCCAACGTGCTTAATTTCCTACCGAGGTGTTATGATATATATAGCGATTTCTTTGTACATCAGGGAAATAGTGAACACATCATGCCTTCGTAGCGTCTACGAAGGCATTTCTTATTTTAGATAAGGAATGCTGATGCTCCTACTGTTTGCGATCTTGAAAGATAAATGCATAAGAAGTGAGGTGTACTATGGCAAACGCGAAAATTCTTGCACAGAAAGAACAGGCAGTAGCTGAAGTAACTGAAAAGTTTAAAGCTAGTGCTTCTACAATCATAGCAGACTACCGCGGTTTGAACGTAGCTCAAGTAACGCAGCTGCGCAAAACCTTGCGCGAAGCTGGTATTGAATTCGTAGTTCTCAAGAACTCGTTGGCTAGACGCGCATCGGCAAATGCTGATTTAAGCGCATTGGATGAGTACCTAACAGGTCCAACTGCAATTGCTTTCAGCAATGACGATCTAGTCGCTCCAGCGAAAATCTTGACTGAATTTGCGAAAAAGAATGATCAATTGAGCGTAAAAGGCGGCGTGGTCGAAGGCCGCGTAGTTGGATACGATCAAATCAAAGCACTTGCTGAACTTCCATCCAGAGATGGTCTTCTCTCCATGTTGCTTAGCGTTCTTCAAGCTCCAGTTCGTAACTTTGCACTTGCTGTTAAAGCAGTTGCTGAGAAAAAAGAAGCTGAAGGTCAAGCTTAATTTTGTTTTACAACAACAACCACAAAATATATGAATGATAATGGAGGTTTAACCATGAGCAACAATGCAACGATCCTAGAAGCAATCAAAGGCATGACAATCTTGGAATTGAACGACCTGGTTAAAGCAATTGAAGAAGAGTTTGGCGTAACAGCAGCAGCTCCAGTAGCAGCTGGCGGTGGCGCAGCAGTAGCAGTTGAAGAAGCTCAAACTGAGTTTGACGTTATCTTGACTAGCGCTGGCGCATCCAAAATCAACGTAATTAAAGTAGTTCGCGAAATCACAGGTCTTGGCCTGAAAGAAGCGAAAGACTTGGTTGATGGAGCTCCTAAAGCAGTTAAAGAAAAAGTTAGCTCCGAAGAAGCAGAAGCTGTTAAAGCTAAGCTTACTGAAGCTGGCGCTTCCGTAGAAGTTAAGTAATCTTTCAATAGGAAACCTCTTGAAGCTTGACTTCAAGAGGTTTTTTTAACCGTTATAAGATGAGGTTTTTACCCTTAGGAAAGCCTTAGGAACGCTCTCGTTATTTGATTTTCCTAAAGGTAAAAGTGAAGGAGGAATTCATAACGTGTCAGAGCATTACTATACTGAGCGACCGACGGTTAAACGAGATGTTCATACTATGCAGGAAGTGCTGCGTGGTAAAACATATACGTTCCTGACGGATGCGGGAGTCTTTTCGAAAAAAGGTGTCGATTATGGTAGTAAGCATTTAATTGAAACCATGGAGCTGCACGATGATGCTAAGGTTCTTGATGTAGGGTGTGGGTACGGTCCTATTGGGCTAAGCGCTGCTGTCATGTGTCCGAATGGGCATGTGACAATGGTCGACATCAATGAGAGAGCGATCGAGCTTTCAGTTGATAATGCGAAGCGTAACGGAATTACGAATGTGACCATTCTCCAAAGTGATCTCTTGGAACAAGTGCAGGGGCAGCGCTTTGACGCGGTTTTAACCAATCCGCCCATTCGTGCCGGCAAGGAAGTCGTTCATCGCATTTTTACGGATGCTTATGATTGCTTAGTTGACGGCGGGGCTATCTGGGTTGTTATTCAAAAAAAGCAGGGTGCTCCATCGGCCATGAAAAAACTCGAGTCCTTGTACAGTGAAGTTACTGAGGTATCCAAAGATAAAGGGTACAAAATTCTCAAAGCCACGAAGTAATCGAAAGCTTATTGAAGTGGGATGAAGTCTTTGCTGACAATCGAGGGAATTTGTTTGACTTGACATTTCACATGTGGTATTATTAAAAAATGTCAGTATTAAGATGGGACACATGTCTTTAGTTAACAAAAATGTCAAGTGTTTTTTTCTTCCTGGATGAATAAAATTTGAACTTGTAACGTATAATGTTTGAATTTTAGGAAACTCTAACAGGATGGGAAGAAATATTTGGAAAAGTCTTATTGATTACAGGGAAAAACCTTCCTTCATACAGTCGCTTAATTCGGACGGGCTCCACTAACGGAGGCGTCCTGAGTGTACGTCGGTAGAAGTTTTTCTTCTTCTTTTTATTTATTGAGTAGAGTTGAGGGGTGAATGAAAGTTGGCGGGACATCTTGTTCAATTTGGACGACGTAAACGCAGGACTTATGCACGAATTAATGAGGTGCTGGGCATTCCAAACCTGATTGAAATCCAGCAAAAATCGTATGAGTGGTTTTTGGAAGAAGGACTTCGCGAGATGTTTCAGGATATCTCTCCGATCCAGGATTTTACAGGTAACCTAGTACTGGAGTTTATTGACTATAGCTTAGGCGAGCCTAAGTATTCAGTTGATGAATCCAAAGAACGCGACGTAACCTATGCGGCGCCGTTAAGAGTCAAAGTCCGTTTGATTAATAAGGAAACCGGTGAGGTCAAAGAACAAGAAGTGTTCATGGGGGATTTCCCTATCATGACTGACACGGGAACGTTCATTATTAACGGTGCGGAGCGTGTAATCGTCTCCCAGCTCGTTCGTTCACCCAGTGTTTATTATAGCACGAAAGTGGATAAAAACGGCAAAAAAACATATACCGCAACCGTCATTCCGAACCGTGGAGCTTGGTTGGAGCTTGAGACTGATGCGAAAGATATCATCTATGTTCGTATCGATCGCACGCGTAAAATTCCAGTAACTGTCCTTCTTCGTTCCTTAGGATTTGGTACAGATGCTGAGATTTTGGATTTGCTGGGTGACAATGAATACATCCGTAATACGCTCGATAAAGATAACACGGATTCTACGGAAAAAGCGTTAATCGAAATCTATGAGCGTCTTCGTCCGGGCGAGCCTCCTACACTTGATAATGCTAGAAGCTTGATCGTTGCTCGTTTCTTTGATCCGAAGCGTTACGATTTGGCGAATGTAGGTCGCTACAAAATCAATAAAAAACTTCACATCAAAAACAGATTGTTCAATCAGCGTTTGGCTGAAACACTGGTGGACTCCGAGACTGGAGAAATCATTGCAGAAGCTGGGCAATTGCTTGATCGTCGTGTTTTAGATGAAATCCTTCCTTTTATTGAAAAAGGCGCAGGGTATAAAGAATTTACGATTCCTAAAGGTGTAACGGGCGCGGATACGATTCCAGTTCAGTGCATCAACGTTTATTCACCAACAGAAGAGGGCAAGGTCGTTAAAGTTATTTCTAACGGTGTTATTGATAAAACTGTCAAAAACATCACGCCTGCCGATATTATTTCATCCATTAACTATTTCATCAATTTGCTTCACGGTATCGGAAATACGGATGATATTGACCACTTGGGTAACCGTAGACTTCGTTCTGTAGGTGAATTGCTGCAAAATCAATTCCGTATTGGTCTTTCCCGTATGGAACGTGTTGTTCGTGAGCGTATGTCGATTCAAGACGCGAATGTAATTACACCACAAGCGTTAATCAACATTCGACCTGTTATCGCATCGATCAAAGAGTTCTTCGGTAGTTCACAGCTTTCTCAGTTTATGGACCAAACGAATCCACTTGCTGAATTGACGCACAAAAGACGTCTGTCTGCACTCGGACCCGGCGGTTTGACGAGAGAGCGTGCAGGTATGGAAGTTCGTGACGTCCATCACTCTCACTATGGCCGTATGTGTCCAATTGAGACGCCAGAGGGACCGAACATTGGTTTGATCAACTCCTTGTCTACGTTTGCCCGTATTAATGAGTATGGCTTCATTGAGGCGCCATATCGTTGGGTAGATCCGAAGTCAGGACTTGTAACTGACCAAATCGCTTACCTGACAGCAGACGAAGAGGATAACTATGTTATCGCTCAAGCAAATGCGCAATTGACGGAAGATAATAAATTTGTTGAAGATGCAATTATCGTGCGTTACAAGGATGACAACTTAACACTTCCGGTTGAACGTGTCGATTACATGGACGTTTCTCCGAAGCAAGTTGTTTCCGTGGCAACGGCGTTAATTCCGTTCCTTGAAAATGATGACTCCAACCGTGCGCTTATGGGTTCAAACATGCAGCGTCAAGCGGTTCCGCTTTTGATCCCGAAAGCACCTCTTGTAGGAACGGGTATGGAGCATAAGGTCGCAAAAGACTCAGGAGTATGTATTGTCTCCAAATTCGATGGAATTATTGAGAAAGCTGCTGCGAATGAAATTTGGCTGCGTCGCCAAGAATTGGTCGATGGCAAGCTAGTTAGCGGCAACATCGTCAAATATAAACTTCACAAATTTATGCGTTCTAACCAAGGTACATGTATTAATCAACGTCCGATTGTAAAAAAAGGCCAATTGGTTAAAGCGGGCGATATTCTTGCAGATGGACCATCAACGGAGCAAGGTGAATTGGCGCTTGGACGTAACGTAGTCGTTGCCTTCATGACTTGGGAAGGCTACAACTATGAGGATGCGATCTTGCTTAGCCAGAAACTTGTTAAAGAAGATGTGTACACCTCCATTCACATTGAGGAGTACGAGTCCGAAGCTCGTGATACGAAGCTGGGACCTGAAGAAATCACTCGCGATATCCCGAACGTTGGGGAAGATGCACTGAAAAATCTTGACGAGCGCGGAATTATCCGTGTCGGTGCCGAAATCGGCGCAGGCGACATCCTCGTTGGTAAAGTAACACCTAAAGGTGTAACTGAGTTGACTGCGGAAGAAAGATTGCTGCATGCGATCTTCGGTGAGAAGGCTCGTGAGGTTCGTGATACATCCCTTCGCGTACCACATGGTACAGACGGTATTGTTGTTGATGTGAAAGTATTTACTCGTGAGAACGGCGATGAGCTGCCTCCTGGTGTGAACCAACTCGTTCGTGTCTATATCGCACAAAAACGGAAAATTTCCGAGGGCGATAAAATGGCAGGACGTCACGGTAACAAAGGGGTAGTGGCACGTATTCTTCCGGAAGAAGATATGCCTTTCCTTCCAGATGGTACACCGGTTGAAGTTGTATTGAATCCACTAGGGGTTCCTTCACGGATGAACATCGGTCAAGTGCTTGAAGTTCACTTAGGTATGGCTTCCAAGTACCTGGGTATCCATGCTGCAACGCCAGTATTCGATGGAGCGCGTGAGTATGACGTGTTCGATGCGATGGAAGAAGCAGGTATGCAGCGTAGCGGTAAAACGATTCTGTACGATGGTCGTACAGGCGAATCGTTCGAACGCGAAGTTACCGTTGGCGTCATGTACATGATTAAACTGGCGCACATGGTTGATGATAAAATCCATGCCCGTTCAACTGGACCTTACTCCCTTGTTACTCAGCAGCCGCTGGGTGGTAAAGCGCAGTTCGGTGGACAACGTTTCGGGGAGATGGAGGTATGGGCACTCGAGGCTTATGGAGCTGCTTATACACTGCAAGAAATTCTTACTGTGAAATCCGATGACGTTGTAGGCCGTGTGAAAACATATGAGTCTATCGTTAAAGGCGAAAATGTTCCAGAACCAGGTGTTCCGGAGTCATTCAAAGTTTTGATCAAAGAGCTTCAAAGCTTAGGTATGGATGTTAAAATCCTTTCCGGCGACGAAGAAGAGATCGAAATGAGAGAAGCCGACGATGACGACGAAGTCACTAGCGATAAATTAAACCTAAACTTAGAGGGCTCTGAATTAGGAGTCAACGAATAAAGAACACCACAATAGATCGAGAACGATTCACTGTATAGTGGGTTTAAATTCTTAAAGGAGGGTTGCTCCTTGATGGACGTTAACAACTTCGAGTTTATGAAAATCGGCTTGGCATCACCCGATAAAATTCGCTCTTGGTCCCGTGGGGAAGTAAAGAAGCCGGAAACGATTAACTACAGAACCTTAAAGCCTGAGAAAGAAGGTCTTTTCTGCGAAAAGATCTTCGGGCCTACCAAAGATTGGGAATGTCATTGCGGTAAATACAAACGAGTTCGTTATAAAGGCGTTGTTTGTGACCGTTGTGGCGTTGAAGTAACACGTCAAAAGGTACGTCGTGAGCGCATGGGTCATATTGAACTTGCCGCTCCGGTATCCCACATTTGGTACTTCAAAGGTATTCCAAGCCGTATGGGGCTTGCGTTAGATATGTCTCCAAGATCGTTGGAGGAAATCATCTACTTCGCTTCCTATGTGGTAACTGATCCAGGGGATACACCTTTGGAGAAGAAACAACTGCTTTCAGAGAAAGAATACCGCAGCTATCGCGAGAAGTACGGTTATGCTTTCCAAGCGGGAATGGGTGCGGAAGCCGTTAAAAAACTTCTAGTCGATATTGATATCGAGCGTGAAGTAGATACACTCAAAGAAGAACTCAAAACAGCGCAAGGTCAACGTCGTAATCGTGCGATTAAGCGTCTGGAAGTTATGGAAGCATTCCGTAACTCGAAGAATTTACCAGGCTGGATGGTTCTGGATGTACTTCCTGTCATCCCTCCGGAGCTACGTCCGATGGTACAGCTTGATGGTGGCCGCTTCGCGACTTCTGACTTGAATGATCTGTATCGCCGCGTTATCAACCGTAACAACCGCTTGAAAAGATTGCTCGACCTAGGCGCTCCGGATATCATTGTTCAAAATGAAAAACGGATGCTCCAAGAAGCGGTTGATGCTCTTATCGATAATGGTCGTCGCGGCCGTCCGGTAACAGGCCCTGGTAACCGTCCTTTGAAATCCCTCAGCCATATGCTGAAAGGTAAACAAGGACGTTTCCGTCAAAACTTGCTCGGTAAACGTGTTGACTATTCCGGTCGTTCCGTTATCGTTGTAGGTCCTAACCTGAAGATGTACCAATGTGGTCTTCCGAAGGAAATGGCACTTGAGTTGTTCAAGCCTTTCGTTATGAAAGAGCTTGTAAATAAAGGTTTGGCCCATAACATCAAAAGTGCAAAACGTAAAGTTGAGCGCGTAAGTCCAGATGTTTGGGATGTACTTGAAGAAGTAATTAAGGAGCACCCGGTTCTTCTGAACCGTGCCCCTACGCTGCATAGACTTGGTATTCAAGCTTTTGAACCGATTCTGGTTGAAGGCCGCGCTATTAAACTTCATCCGCTCGTTTGTACAGCTTACAACGCTGACTTCGACGGTGACCAAATGGCCGTTCACGTACCATTGTCTTCTGAAGCTCAAGCTGAAGCTCGCTTGCTCATGCTGGCGTCAGGTAACATCTTGAATCCGAAAGACGGTAAGCCTGTCGTTACGCCTTCACAGGATATGGTTCTGGGAAGCTTCTATTTAACAACAGACAACAAATTCGCTAAAGGTGCTGGTTCTATTATTAGAACAGTGCATGAAGCAGTTTCTTCTTACCAATCGGGCAAAATGGCACTGCACGCACGGGTTGCTATTCCTGCAAGAGCATTGAACAAAGTTAGTTTCTCTGAGAAACAGCAAAATGCAATCTTGATCACGACGATCGGTAAAATCATTATGAATGAGATTTTCCCTAGCGACTTCCCATTCATTAATGAACCAACCAAAACAAACCTGCTGAATGGGATTCCTGATGCTCACTTTGTTTTTGAAAAAGGTGCTGATCTTAGAGCTATTATGTTGGAACGTGAAGAGAACAAAGCGGTAGGTAAAGAATATCTCGGTTCTATCATTGCTGAGTGTTTCCGTAAATACCACACAACTCAAACGTCCATGATCCTTGATAAAATTAAAGAGCTTGGATTCACGTACTCCACCAAAGCGGGTATTACCGTAGCTGTCTCTGACGTTGTTGTTCCTACTGAAAAAGTAGCGATCCTCAAAGAATGTGAAGAGAAAGTACGTGTAGTAACGAACCAATACCGCCGCGGTTTGATTACAGATGAAGAGCGTTATGACCGAGTTATTGCGATCTGGAGTAAAGCAAAGGATGAAATCACAGATATTTTGATGAAATCCCTTGATAAATACAACTCTATTAGCATGATGGTTGAATCCAAAGCGCGGGGTAATAAATCTCAGATTACACAGCTTGGCGGTATGCGTGGTTTGATGGCGAATCCATCCGGTAAAATTATGGAGTTGCCAATTAAATCGAACTTCCGTGAAGGTTTGACAATCTTGGAGTACTTTATTTCCACGCACGGAGCGCGTAAAGGTCTTGCCGATACAGCGTTACGTACAGCTGACTCCGGTTACCTGACTCGTCGTCTCGTTGACGTAGCACAAGACGTTATCGTTCGTGAAGATGATTGTGGAACTGACAAAGGCTTCATGGTTAGCAAAATTCAAGATGGTAAAGAGGTTATTGAAGATCTCTATGACCGTATTGAGGGTCGCTATGCTTATGAAACTCTTCGTCATCCGAAAACAGGTGAAGTTATTGTTCAACGCAATGAACTCATCGAATCGGGTATTGCAGATACAATTATTGAAGCAGGTATCGAGAAACTTCAAATTCGTTCCGTTCTTAGCTGCCGTACCAATCATGGTGTTTGTAAAAAATGTTACGGTCGTAACTTAGCTACTGGCCAGTTTGTTGAGGTTGGTGAAGCAGTTGGTATTATCGCTGCTCAATCCATTGGTGAGCCAGGAACACAGTTAACGATGCGTACGTTCCATACCGGTGGTGTTGCCGGAGATGATATTACGCAAGGTTTGCCGCGTATTCAAGAGCTCTTCGAAGCTCGGAATCCGAAAGGTCAAGCGATCATTTCCGAAATTGATGGTACTGTGAAAGAAATCCGTGAAGCTAAGGACCGTCGTGAGATTGAAGTCCAAGGGGAAGCGGAATCCAAGGTATATGCAGTTCCTTACGGTTCACGTGTACGTGTTTCATTGAATCAACAAGTGGAAGCTGGAGACGAGTTGACTGACGGTTCTATCGATCCGAAGGAAATGCTCCGTATCAAAGGTATCCGCGGTGTGCAGAACTACATTCTGCAAGAGGTTCAACGCGTATATCGTAACCAAGGGGTAGAAATTAACGATAAACATATCGAAGTTATGGTTCGCCAAATGTTACGGAAAATCCGTATCGTTGACGCTGGAGATACAACGCTTCTTCCTGGTTCCTTCGTAGACATCCATGAATACGAAGCAGCCAACAAAGTTGCCTTATTCGCTGGTAGTGAGCCTGCTGTTGCAAGGCCTATCTTGCTCGGTATTACTAAAGCGTCCCTAGAGACCGATTCCTTCCTATCTGCAGCGTCTTTCCAAGAAACGACACGTGTCTTGACGGATGCAGCAATTAAAGGCAAGGTTGACCAATTACTTGGTCTTAAGGAGAACGTTATTATCGGTAAACTTATACCTGCAGGTACGGGTATGCCTCGTTACCGGAATATCCGTATTACGGATCCGAACGAAGTGGTTGTACAAGACGAGGATCTTGAAAAAGAAACTGTCACTGTTGAATAGATTCGCTATGTAATCAGGAGGGATAGCCACTTTATAATGAAGTGCGCTGTCCCTTCTGCTTTACTTTTACTAATCTAGTAAGACTAATAAAATATATGAAGTTATTCCTTGACACCCGAAGATCAAAGTGCTAATATATCGTAGTGTGCCTAAGTCGATATTCTTTCCTTTTCTTTGAAGGGGGTGCCTTATGTCTTATGATAAAGTCAAACAGGCGAAGAATATAAGTGTAGGTACGAAAAAAGTTACAAAAATAGTCGAACAAGGTAAGGCAGTCGAAGTTTTTGTTTCTAAAGATGCAGATCCGCGATTGACGATAAATCTGGTAACTCTCTGTACGCAGAAGGGTGTACCTATTACCTACGTAGATTCTATGAAGATGCTAGGTAAAGCATGTGGAATTGAAGTTGGAGCTGCGGTAGCAGCTGTTGTAAATGAATAAACGCTAAAGACGTTTTTGTTAGTGGCCATAGCCTACATAAGTTCTTATAACTTTTCGCAGCTATCCATGGCAAGGACTTTCTCTTTGCTCATTTATGACTCGCCTGGATCTGTGGGCTTGCAAGAAGAACATCATGTTATGAATGTAGGGAGGAGGTGGCGATATGCCAACAATTAACCAACTAGTACGTAAAGGTCGTCAAGCGAAGGTGGATAAGTCTAAATCACCAGCTTTGCAAAAAGGTTTTAACGCTTTGAAAAGAGAAGCAACGGATTTGAGTGCACCTCAAAAACGTGGTGTCTGCACGCGTGTAGGTACTATGACTCCTAAGAAGCCTAACTCCGCACTTCGTAAATACGCACGTGTTCGTTTAACGAACCGCGTAGAGGTGACAGCTTACATTCCAGGTATCGGTCACAACCTGCAAGAACACAGTGTTGTATTGATCCGTGGAGGTAGAATTAAAGATCTTCCAGGGGTACGTTATCACATCGTGCGTGGCGCGCTGGATACTTCCGGTGTTAACAACCGTAAGCAATCCCGTTCCAAATACGGTACAAAACGTCCGAAAGTTAAAAAATAAGAGATAATAATCAGGGATGATTCTTATAAGAAAGGGGGATAACTATGCCTCGTAAAGGTCCAGTTACTCGCAGAGACGTATTGCCAGATCCAATTTATAATAGCAAACTAGTTACTCGTCTTATCAATCGCATTATGGTTGATGGAAAAAGAGGGGTAGCACAAACCATTCTATACAACGCTTTTAACCTCGTGAAAGATCGTACGGGTAAAGAGCCGATGGAAGTGTTTGAAGCTGCAATCAAAAACATTATGCCAGTACTAGAAGTTAAAGCTCGCCGTGTTGGTGGGGCAAACTATCAAGTACCTATCGAAGTAAGACCTGATCGTCGTTCGACATTAGGTTTGCGTTGGTTGGTTAACTACTCACGTCTACGTGGTGAGAAGACGATGGAAGAAAGATTGGCTTATGAAATCATCGATGCTAGCAACAGCACAGGCTCTTCCGTTAAGAAACGTGAAGATACACACAAAATGGCTGAAGCTAATAAAGCATTCGCTCACTATCGTTGGTAGAATTCTAAATCAATATCAGAAAGGAGACATAACGACCTATGGCTAGAGAGTTCTCCTTAAAAAACACACGTAATATCGGGATCATGGCTCATATCGATGCTGGTAAAACGACAACAACAGAGCGCATTCTGTACTATACAGGTAAAGTTCACAAAATCGGAGAAGTGCACGAAGGTGCAGCTACGATGGACTGGATGGAGCAGGAACAAGAGCGCGGAATCACGATTACTTCCGCCGCTACAACTGCGCAATGGGAAGGTCACCGCATCAATATTATTGATACCCCGGGACACGTTGACTTTACCGTTGAGGTAGAGCGTTCCCTTCGTGTGTTGGATGGAGCAGTTGGTGTATTTAGTGCGAAAGAGGGCGTTGAGCCTCAATCGGAAACAGTTTGGAGACAAGCTGATAAATACAACGTTCCACGGATTGCTTACGTAAACAAAATGGATATCATCGGTGCAGACTTCTTGCAAGTTGTTGAATCCATGCGTCAAAAACTTGGTGCAAATGCAGTAGCTATTCAACTTCCAATCGGTGCTGAGAATGAATTCAAAGGTATCATTGACTTGGTTGATGAAGTTGCTTATATGTACAAAGACGATCTTGGTAAGGATATCGAGAAAATCGAGATTCCTGCTGAGTTCAAAGATCAAGTTGCAGAACTTCGCTTGGAATTGATTGAGAAAGTCGCTGAGCTTGATGAAGATCTTACAATGAAGTACCTTGAAGGCGAAGAAATTTCTGTTGACGAAATCAAAGCAGCTCTACGTAAAGGTGTCTGCGAAGTGAAAATCTTCCCAGTTATCGTAGGGTCTTCTTACAGAAACAAAGGTGTTCAATTGATGTTGGATGCGGTAATTAGTTACCTACCATCACCACTTGATGTACCTGACATTAAAGGTGTACTTGACGATGGTACTGAAGTGGTTCGTAAGTCTGCTGATGATCAACCTTTCTCAGCGCTTGCATTCAAAATCATGACAGATCCTTTCGTTGGTCGTCTTACGTTCTTCCGAGTTTACTCTGGTACCTTGAACTCCGGTTCCTACGTTGTTAACGCAACAAAAGGCAAACGTGAGCGCGTTGGTCGTATCCTGCAAATGCATGCGAACAGCCGTCAAGAAATCAGTATTGTATACGCTGGTGACATCGCCGCGGCCGTTGGATTGAAAGATACAACGACTGGTGATACACTTTGTGATGAGAAAAATCCAGTTATTCTTGAGAAAATGGTCTTCCCTGAACCGGTTATCCAGCTTGCTGTTGAACCGAAGACGAAAGCCGACCAAGATAAAATGGGTATCGCATTGCAAAAACTTGCTGAAGAAGATCCGACTTTCCGTGCTTCCACAGACGAAGAAACAGGACAAACGATCATCGCAGGTATGGGTGAGCTTCACCTTGAGATCCTCGTTGACCGTATGCTTCGTGAGTTCAAAGTAGAAACCAATGTTGGTAAACCGCAAGTAGCTTATCGTGAAACGTTCCGTGCATCAGCTAAAGTTGAAGGTAAATTCGTTCGTCAATCCGGTGGTCGTGGTCAATACGGACATTGTTGGGTTGAGTTCGAACCTCAAGAAGCTGGTACAGGTTTCATTTTCGAAAGCAAAGTAGTGGGCGGATCTATTCCTAGAGAATATATCGCACCAATTCAAGCTGGTATCGAAGAGTCCATGAAAAACGGTGTAATCGCAGGATTCCCTCTCGTGGATATCAAAGCTACAGTTGTTGATGGATCTTACCATGATGTTGACTCCAATGAAATGGCGTTCAAAATCGCAGGTTCCATGGCACTTAAAGCAGCTAAAGAAAAATGTAAACCGGTTCTTCTTGAGCCAATCATGAAGGTTGAAGTTACTGTACCTGAAGAGTACATGGGCGATGTTATGGGTGACCTTAACTCCCGTCGTGGACGTATTGAAGGTATGGATAACCGTCATGGCGCGCAAATCATCCGTGCTAAGGTGCCTTTGTCCGAAATGTTTGGATATTCCACAACACTTCGTTCAAGAACACAAGGCCGTGGTGTTTACTCCATGGAACTTTCACATTATGAAGAAGTACCTAAGTCCATTGCAGAAGAAATTATTGCAAAAGGCAAAGGCGCTTAATATAAAACTATTAGTCACTCTAAGGAGGAATCGTTTAAAATGGCAAAGGCTAAATTTGAACGTAACAAACCGCATGTTAACATCGGTACTATCGGTCACGTTGACCATGGTAAAACAACTTTGACAGCAGCTATTACAACTGTATTGTCCAAAAGATACGGTGGAGCTGCAGTAGCATTCGACCAAATCGATAAAGCACCAGAAGAGCGCGAGCGCGGTATCACAATCTCCACTGCTCACGTTGAGTACGAAACACCTAACCGTCACTACGCACACGTTGACTGCCCTGGACATGCTGACTATGTTAAAAACATGATCACTGGTGCTGCTCAAATGGACGGAGCGATCCTGGTTGTATCCGCAGCTGACGGCCCTATGCCGCAAACTCGCGAGCACATCCTTCTTTCCCGTCAAGTAGGCGTACCTTACATCGTAGTATTCCTTAACAAATGTGATATGGTTGAAGACGAAGAGTTGCTTGAATTGGTTGAGATGGAAGTTCGCGACCTTCTTAACGAATATGAGTTCCCAGGCGATGATACTCCAATCATCCGTGGTGCAGCTCGTGAAGCTCTTGCTAACCCAGAAGGTCCTTGGGCTGACAAAATCATCGAGTTGTTCGAACAAGTTGATACTTACATCCCAACTCCTGAGCGTCAAACTGACAAGCCTTTCCTTATGCCAGTTGAGGATGTATTCTCAATCACTGGTCGTGGAACAGTTGCAACTGGTCGTGTTGAGCGTGGTACTGTTAAAGTACAAGAAGAAGTTGAAATCGTTGGTATCGCTGAAGAAACTCGTAAATGCATCGTAACTGGTGTAGAGATGTTCCGTAAATTGCTTGATTCCGCTCAAGCTGGTGACAACATTGGAGCTTTGCTTCGTGGTGTAGACCGTAAAGATATCGAGCGTGGACAAGTACTTGCGAAACCAGGTTCAGTTAAACCACACACGAACTTCACAGCACAAATCTACGTTCTAACTAAAGAAGAGGGTGGCCGTCATAAGCCTTTCTTCACAGGTTACCGTCCACAGTTCTACTTCCGTACAACTGACGTAACGGGTATCATCTCCCTTCCAGAAGGTACTGAGATGGTTATGCCTGGTGATAACATCACTGTTACTGTTGAACTAATCAACCCAATCGCAATCGAAGAAGGAACACGCTTCGCGATTCGTGAAGGCGGACGTACAGTTGGTGCGGGCGCGGTTGCAACAATTCAAAAGTAATACCTATATATAGAAGAAACACTCATCGTTTAGGCGGTGGGTGTTTTTTTATGCATATGCCTAAAATTTCGCTTGCTTTTCCTTTTCAAATTTTATATAATATAAAACGTTGGTCTGTGACGTTGCGATGATGCGAAAGGTTGCCGACACACCTGGCCCCTTTGCCATGGGGATGGTTGTTGGAGAATTTTCGCGGAGTATGTCCGATAATAAATTGGGCGATAGAAGGAGGGACTTATCATGGCAAAGCAAAAAATTCGTATCCGTTTGAAAGCTTATGATCACAGAATTATTGATCAATCAGCTGAGAAAATCGTGGAAACTGCCAAGCGTTCCGGTGCAGGTGTATCCGGTCCGATTCCGCTTCCGACAGAGAAGCAAATCATCACGATTCTTCGTGCGGTGCACAAGTACAAGGATTCGCGTGAGCAATTCGAAATGCGTACGCATAAGCGTCTTATCGATATTGTGAATCCAACACCACAAACAGTTGATGCTCTAATGCGTTTAGACTTACCGTCTGGCGTTGATATTGAGATCAAACTGTAAAACAACTATAGAATGAACGTTTAGGAAGGAAATGAGGTGTCAACGATGAAAGGTATCTTAGGAAAAAAACTTGGGATGACACAGTTGTTTACTCCGGAGGGTAATGTAGTTCCGGTAACTGTCATTCAAGCGGGACCATGTGTGGTACTGCAAAAGAAAGATGTGGATAACGACGGATATGAGTCGATCCAAATCGGTTTTGATGATGTGAAAGCTAGCAGAATCATTAAACCAGAGCTTGGCCATGCGAAAAAAGCAGGGGCAACGCCTAAGCGCTACGTTAAAGAAATTCGTGGCATTCAGTTGGGTGACTATGAAGTTGGTCAAGAACTGAAAGCAGATCTGTTTACAGAGGGCGAATTCGTTGATGTAACGGGTACTTCCAAAGGTAAAGGTTTCCAAGGTAACATCAAAAGACATAACCAATCCACAGGCCCTATGGCTCACGGATCACGTTATCACCGCGGACCAGGTTCCATGGGTTCCATTCAAGCAAACCGCGTTCCTAAAGGTAAGAAATTGCCAGGGCACATGGGTAACGAAACAGTAACTTTGCAAAACCTGCAAATCATTAAAGTAGATGCTGAGCGTAACGTGTTGCTAGTTAAAGGTTCCATTCCGGGTCCTAGAAACAGCTACGTTAGCGTGAAGTCTGCTGTGAAAAAGTAAGAAAGGAGGAAGACAGATGCCAAAAGTAGCTTTATATAATGTAACAGGTGCTCAGGTAGGAGAAGTTGAACTGTCTGACGTTGTTTTCGGAATTGAGCCTCACGTTCATGCGATCCACGAAGCTGTTCTTTTGCAACAAGCAGCTGTGCGTCAAGGAACACACAAAACAAAAGGTCGTTCGGAAGTTCGCGGCGGTGGTCGTAAACCTTGGAAACAAAAAGGTACAGGTCGTGCGCGTCAAGGTAGTATTCGTGCTCCACAGTGGAAAGGCGGCGGTACAGTATTCGGACCGACACCTCGTAGCTATGGTTTCAAATTGCCTAGAAAAGTTCGTCGCTTAGCGATCAAATCCGCTTTGTCCTCGAAACTTATCGATAACAACTTGATCGTATTGGATCAACTTCAAATGAATGCTCCGAAAACGAAGGATTTCGTTGCTATTCTTAACAACCTGAAAGTAGATAGCAAAGTACTAGTTGTGGGCGTTGCTAACGACTCTAATGTTGCTTTGTCTGCTCGTAATATCCCAGGTGTGAAATTTGTTGCTGCTGATGGAGTTAACGTTCTTGATGTCATGCTTTATGACAAATTGATCTTAACACAAGAGGCTGTACAGAAAGTTGAGGAGGTGCTTGCACAATGAAAAATCCACGCGACATTATCAAGCGCCCGATCATCACTGAGCGTACAAGCGACCTAATGGCTAACAAAAAGTATGTTTTCGAAGTAGATCTTCGCGCTAACAAAACAGAAATTAAACAAGCTATTGAAGCGATCTTCAAAGTGAAAGTTACAAATGTAAACACACTCAGAATGCCTGCTAAGCCTAAACGTTATGGCAAACACTCCGGTTACACTTCCATCTGGAAGAAAGCTATCGTGTCCCTAAGCGCAGAAAGCAAAGAATTGGAATTCTTTGAATCAGTATAACCCTATCTCTTGAAGTAAGGAGGAAATCAGAGTGCCAATTAAAAAATACAAACCAACCTCACCAGCTCGACGTGCGATGTCGGTTTCTACTTTTGAAGAAATCACAACATCAACACCGGAGAAATCCTTGCTTGCTCCTTTGTTCAAGCATGCTGGTCGTAACAACCAAGGTAAAATTACGGTTCGTCACCATGGTGGTGGACACAAACGTAAATACCGTATTATCGATTTCAAACGTACTAAAGATGGAATACCAGGACGCGTTGCTACAGTTGAGTACGATCCTAACCGTTCCGCGAACATCGCATTGATTCATTATGCTGATGGCGAGAAAAAATACATCATCGCTCCAAAAGGCCTTAAAGTGGACGATCGTATCGTATCTGGACCACAAGCAGATATCAAAGTAGGTAACGCTCTTCCATTGGAAAACATTCCAGTTGGTACAGTTATCCACAACATCGAGTTGAAGCCTGGTAAAGGTGCACAATTAGTGCGCGCTGCCGGTACGGAAGCTCAACTTCTTGGTAAAGAAGAAACTTACGTAACAATTCGCCTTTCATCCGGTGAAGTTCGTAAAGTCCTTAAAGTTTGCCGCGCAACTATCGGTTCTGTTGGTAACGAAGATCACGAGCTCGTGAAAATCGGTAAAGCAGGACGTAATCGTTGGAAAGGCAATCGTCCACAAGTTCGTGGGGTCGTAATGAACCCGAATGATCACCCACACGGTGGTGGTGAAGGACGCGCACCAATCGGACGTAAATCACCTATGTCACCATGGGGTAAACCGACGCTTGGTTTCAAAACTCGTAAAAAAGGTAAAGCATCCGATAAATACATTGTACGTCGTCGTACGAAGTAATCTAGGATATAGACATTCTCTTAAGGTTCAAGGAAGGGAGGAACACCCATGGGTCGCAGCTTAAAGAAAGGTCCATTTATTGATGGATACTTACTGAAAAAAGTAGAAGACTTGAACACTTCCAGCAAAAAACTGGTTATCAAAACGTGGTCCCGTCGTTCTACGATTTACCCGCAATTCGTTGGTCACACTTTCGGAGTTTATGACGGAAGAAAACACGTGCCTGTATACGTAACGGAAGATATGGTTGGGCATAAGCTTGGTGAATTTGCTCCAACACGTACTTACAAAGGTCACGATGACGATAAGAAAACCGGAAAACGTTAATTTCAATTTTTAACCGAGAGGAGGTACTACCATGCAAGCAAAAGCAATATTGAACCACGCTCGGATTGCTCCTCGTAAAGCAAAGCTAGTTGTTGACTTGATTCGGGGAAAAGCGGTAGGTGAAGCGATTGCGATTCTGCGTCACACGCCTAAAGCAGCTTCTCCAATTCTGGAGAAACTACTGAATTCCGCAATTGCCAATGCAGAGCATAACTATTCATTAGATCCTAATAAACTTGTGGTGTCTGAGACATTTGTTAACCAAGGACCTACAATGAAAAGGTTCCAACAACGTGCAATGGGCCGCGCTAGCGCGATCAAAAAACGTACCAGCCACATTACAATCGTGGTATCTGAAAAATAAGGAGGGGTAACGTGTGGGTCAGAAGGTAAACCCGGTAGGCTTTAGAATTGGTGTCATTCGTGATTGGGAGTCCAAATGGTTCGCAGAGAAAGATTTCGGAACTCTGTTGCTTGAGGACGTCAAAATCCGCGAATACTTAAAAAATAAACTTAAAGATGCTGCAGTTTCCCACATCGAAATCGAACGCGCGGCTAACCGTGTGAACGTTACGATTCAAACTGCAAAACCAGGAATGGTTATTGGTAAAGGCGGAGCTGAAGTTGAAGTTATTCGTAACTACATCGCTGCTATGTCCAATAAAAAAGTTCACATTAACATCTCTGAAATCAAAAGCCCAGATCTTGACGCTATTCTAGTAGCTGAAGCTGTTGCACTTCAATTGGAACGTCGTGTTTCATTCCGTCGTGCAATGAAACAAGCTATGCAAAGAACGATGAGATCCGGTGCAAAAGGTATCAAAGTAGCAACTAGCGGACGTCTTGGCGGTGCTGAGATCGCTCGTACGGAAGGATATAGCGAAGGAACAGTTCCACTTCATACGCTTCGTGCGGATATCGACTATGGTACTGCTGAAGCAGCCACTACTTATGGACGTATCGGTGTAAAAGTATGGATTTATCGTGGAGAAGTGCTTCCGCCAGCTAAGAAAAAGGCTCAGCCGGAAGGAGGAATTTAAATCATGTTAGTACCTAAACGTGTAAAACACCGTAAAGAACACCGCGGTAACATGAAGGGTCGCGCTAAAGGCGGAACGGAAGTAGCTTTTGGCGAATATGGTCTGCAAGCGGTAGAACCGGCTTGGGTATCCAACCGTCAAATCGAAGCAGCACGTATTGCCATGACACGTTACATCAAACGTGGCGGTAAAGTTTGGATTAAAATCTTCCCAGCTAAACCAGTTACACAAAAACCGCTTGAAGTTCGTATGGGTAGTGGTAAAGGTAACGTGGAAAAATGGGTTGCTGTAGTAAAACCGGGTAAAATTTTGTTTGAACTTGCTGGTGTTAGTGAAGAGGTCGCTCGTGAAGCGATGCGTCTTGCTGCACACAAGCTTCCAATCAAAACGAAATTCGTGAAAAGAGAAGAAGTAGGCGGTGAAGCAAATGAAGGGTAGTGAATTCCGGAACTTAACCACTGCTGAAATTGAGCAAAAAGTTAATGGTTTTAAAGAAGAACTCTTTAACCTCCGTTTTCAACTAGCTACTGGTCAATTGGACAACCCGACTCAAATTCGTGATTTGCGTAAAGAGATCGCTCGTGCCAAGACTATTTTGCGTGAAAGAGAATTGGGGATTGGGTAACCAAATCTAGAAGGGAGTGTTCCTTAGATGGCTGAACGTAACGATCGTAAAGTTCTGATCGGTAAAGTTGTCAGCGATAAAATGGATAAAACCATTGTTGTTGCTGTTGAAACTTACAAAAAACATGAGCTCTATCACAAGAGAATCAAATATACGAAAAAGTTTAAAGCGCATGACGAAAACAACCAAGCTAAAATCGGTGACACTGTGAAAATCAGTGAAACTAGACCATTATCCAAAGATAAAAGCTGGAGACTGGTTGAAGTTACTGAAGTTGGCGTTGTTATCTAATAATCGAGACATGAACCCCGAAAGGAGGGAATACGATGATTCAACCATTTACTCGTTTGGCTGTCGCTGACAACTCAGGTGCGAAACAATTAATGTGTATCCGCGTTTTGGGTGGTACTGGTCGTCGCGTTGGTCACATTGGTGATTTGATCGTCTGTTCAGTAAAAGAAGCAACACCAGGTGGCGTTGTCAAAAAAGGTGACGTTGTTAAAGCAGTTATCGTTCGTACGAAGAGCGGTGCTCGCCGTAAAGACGGATCATATATCTCATTCGATGAGAATGCGGCTGTTATCGTGAAAGAAGATAAAAGTCCACGTGGTACACGTATCTTTGGACCAGTTGCACGCGAACTTCGTGACAGAGACTTCATGAAGATCGTATCCTTGGCTCCAGAAGTTATCTAAGAACAGTTACGATGTTTGTTTTCCTAACGGGAAACCTCAGGAGGTGTAGAAGCTAATGCCAAGATTAAAAAAGAGATTAGAATCTCATAACAATAAACTGCACGTGAAAAAAGACGATACGGTTTTTGTAATCACTGGTAAAGACAAAGGTAAGAAGGGTCGCGTTATCGCTGCTTATCCTCGTCAAAACCGTGTGCTAGTAGAAGGTGTAAACATGGTTAAGAAACATGCGAAACCATCTCAACAAAATCCACAAGGCGGTATCTTGAATCAAGAAGCTGCAATCCACGTTTCTAACGTGATGCTAATTGATCCTAAGAGCGGCAAACCTACTCGCGTAGGATACAAAGTATTGGATAACGGAACGAAAGTTCGTATCGCGAAAAAATCCGGCGAAGTTATCGATTAATACAAACAAGCATGGAAAGGAGGCAAATGAGTCATGGCAGTAAGAATGAAAGATCGTTATTTGAACGAAATCACTCCAGCGTTAATTCAAAAGTTTAACTACTCAACAGTTATGCAAGTTCCTAAAGTCGAGAAAATCGTTATCAACATGGGTGTTGGTGAGGCTGTATCGAACTCCAAAGTACTTGACACTGCAGTAGAAGATCTTCAAAAGATCTCTGGTCAAAAACCAGTTGTAACAAAATCCAAAAAAGCGATCGCGGGTTTCAAACTTCGTGAAAATATGCCAATCGGCGTAAAAGTAACTCTTCGCGGCGAGCGTATGTATCATTTCTTGGATAAACTTTTCAACGTATCACTTCCACGTGTACGTGACTTCCGTGGTATTTCCAACAAGGCTTTTGATGGCCGTGGAAACTACACACTTGGTCTGAAAGAACAACTCATTTTCCCAGAAATTGAGTATGATAAAGTTGATAAAGTTCGTGGTATGGATATTGTTATCGTTACAACGGCTAAGTCCGACGAGGAAGCTCGCGAGCTTTTAACACAACTCGGAGCGCCTTTCGTTAAATAGGTTACCAGTCGTACCTATCAGGAGGTGTTATATTAAGTGGCAAAAACTTCGATGAAAGTCAAACAGCAACGTACCCCGAAGTTTAAAGTGCAAGCATACACACGTTGTGAGCGCTGCGGACGTCCGCATTCAGTGCTTCGCAAGTTCAAAATTTGTCGGATTTGTTTCCGCGAATTAGCACACAAAGGTCAGATTCCAGGCGTTAAAAAAGCAAGCTGGTAATCACCCTATTTTCGGGAAGGAGGTTTACACAAAATGGTCATGTCAGATCCAATTGCAGATATGCTAACTCGCATTCGTAATGCGAATATCGTACGTCATGAAACAGTTGAAATTCCCGCGTCAAAAGTGAAGAGGGAAATCGCTGAAATCCTTAAAAAAGAAGGATTTATCCGTGACGCTGAGTACGTTGAAGATAGCAAACAAGGTATCATTCGTTTGTTCCTGAAATACGGTTCAAACAATGAGCGTGTTATCTCCGGTTTGAAAAGAATTTCCAAACCAGGTCTACGCGTTTACACTAAATCACAAGAAATCCCTCGTGTATTGGGCGGATTAGGGATTGCCATCATCTCCACATCTAAAGGAGTTATGACGGATAAAGATGCTCGTCAATCCAAAGCTGGCGGAGAGGTTATCTGCTACGTTTGGTAATACAATTGTAATTGAATGGAGGTGCAAACATGTCTCGTATTGGTCGTAAGCCAATCACCATTCCAAGTGGTGTAAATGTAACACTAGACAATACTCAAATCACGGTTAAAGGCCCTAAAGGTTCTTTGTCCCGTGAACTTCATAAAGATATGAAAGTAAATGTTCTAGAGAACGAGATTTCCGTTGAGCGTCCTTCCGATAACAAACTCCACCGTTCCCTGCATGGTACAACACGTAGTGTTGTTGCCAACATGGTAAGTGGCGTAACGGAAGGTTTCACGAAATCTTTGGATCTAGTTGGCGTTGGTTACCGTGCTAACAAGAGCGGCGACAAATTAGTTCTCAACGTTGGGTACTCCCATCCAGTTGAAATCACTCCTGAAAACGGCATTGAGTTCGATGTTCCAACGAACACGAAAATCATCGTTAAAGGTATTGATAAAGAATTAGTAGGCGCTATGGCAGCTAAAGTTCGTTCCGTACGTGAGCCAGAGCCGTATAAAGGTAAAGGTATCAAGTATGAAGGCGAACGTATTCTTCGTAAAGAAGGTAAAGCTGGTAAGAAGAAATAAGATCGTTAGATCGCGGGTAATAGCTAAGAGTTTTCGAATGAAAACTTGCTACGTAAGCATAAGCCTCGCATCATAAGATGATGAAAGGAGTGTAAGTATAGATGATTACTAAAAGCGATAAAAATAAAGCTCGTTTGAAAAGACATCTTCGTGTTCGTAAGAAAATCGAAGGTACAACTGTTCGTCCGCGCTTAAACATATTCCGCTCTTCCAAACACATGTATGCTCAACTTATCGATGATACAACGGGTATTACAATCGTTGCTGCATCGACTCAAGATAAAGAACTGAAAAGTGATATTGGTAATGGCGGTAACGTTGAAGCTGCTCGTAAAGTTGGCGCATTAATCGCTCAACGCGCGAAAGAAAAAGGTTTAGACAAAGTGGTATTTGACCGCGGTGGATACCTTTATCATGGACGTGTTCAAGCATTAGCTGACGCAGCTCGTGAAGCTGGACTTGAATTCTAGGAAAAACATATATAAGGAGGTAAAAGACTTGCGTGTAGATCCTAATACTTTAGAGCTAACAGAAAAAGTTGTTAATATTAATCGCGTAGCTAAAGTAGTAAAAGGCGGACGTCGTTTCAGCTTCAGCGCACTTGTTGTCGTTGGCGATGGCAATGGCTGGGTTGGCGCAGGAATCGGTAAAGCTTCCGAAGTTCCTGATGCAATCCGCAAAGGCATTGAAGATGCGAAAAAGAACTTGATTCATGTTCCTATCGTAGGCACTTCGATTCCTCACCTTGTAACAGGTAAGTTTGGTGCAGGACGCGTTCTGCTAAAACCAGCTTCCCAAGGTACAGGAGTTATCGCTGGAGGACCAGTTCGTGCAGTACTTGAACTTGCTGGTATCGGCGATATCTTGACAAAATCCCTTGGTTCATCGAACTCCATGAACATGGTTAACGCAACGCTTGAAGGCTTAAGCCGCTTGAAAAAAGCGGAAGAAGTTGCAAAGCTTCGCGGTAAAACAGTTCAAGAGCTATTAGGTTAGGAGGGGTAAACATGGCGAAACAATTACAAATTACCCTAAAACGCAGCCTGATTGGCCGCCCTGAAACACAACGCGTTACTGTGAAAACACTTGGTCTTCGCAAGATGCACCAAACTGTTCTTCATCAAGATAATGCTGCGATCAGAGGCATGGTTAATCAAGTGAGCCATTTGGTAGAAGTTAAAGAAATCGAAGCATAGTAGCAAGATATTAAGATCTAGAGGAGGTGTGCAACGATGAAGTTACATGAGCTAAGTTCTGCTACTGGTTCTCGTCACACTCGTAAACGTGTTGGCCGTGGTACAAGTAGCGGCATGGGTAAAACATCAACTCGCGGACATAAAGGTCAAAACGCACGTTCCGGTGGAGGCGTTCGTCCTGGATTCGAGGGTGGACAAAACCCGTTATACCGTCGTTTACCTAAACGTGGTTTCACGAATCGTTTCCGTACGGAATACGCAATCGTAAACCTTGAAGATTTGAACAATTTCGCAGCTGGTACCGAAGTTACTCCACAAGTATTAATGGAGACTGGTATTGTTAAAGCTCCTAAAGATGGTATCAAGATTTTAGGAAACGGTGAAATCACAGTAAAATTAACCGTTAAAGCGAATAAGTTCTCTCAATCAGCGATTGAGAAAATCCAAGCTGCCGGCGGTCAAACCGAGGTGATTTAATGTTTAATACCATAGCCAACATCTTCAAAGTAGAAGATTTACGCAGAAGAATTTTCTTTACACTCATCTTGCTAATCGTCTACCGCTTAGGTGCCTTTATTCCAGTGCCTAACATAAATACGGCTGTTCTGAAACTTCAAGACCAAGCGAATCAGAGTGATGTCTTTGGTTTGCTTAACACGTTTTCTGGCGGTGCGCTCTTCCAATTTTCCCTCTTCGCGATGGGGATTACGCCTTACATCACTGCTTCTATCATTGTTCAGCTTTTGTCCATGGATGTAATTCCACGCTTTGCGCAATGGGCAAAAGAAGGCGATGTCGGAAGAAAGAAAATGACACAAGTTACTCGTTACGGTACGATTATTCTAGGTGTGATTCAAGCTTTTGGACTTTCAATTGGGTTTAACCGTTTGTATAGCGGACTCGTGATTGATCCAGGTGTCACAACCTTTGCTCTAATCGCTCTTGTACTGACAGCTGGTACAGCTTTCTTGATGTGGCTCGGTGAGCAAATCACGGAATATGGGATTGGAAACGGTATTTCCATTATCATCTTTGCTGGTATCGTCGCGGCGATTCCAACAAGTATTCAACAAATTTACAAAACACTTTTTGCGACCGAAGGAGCTTTGTTCCTGAATATCGTGAAACTGATCATTATTGCTTTGGTTGTTATACTGATTATTGCCGGGGTCATATTCGTGCAGCAAGGTATCCGTAAGATACCTGTACAATATGCGAAACGGGTAGTTGGTCGTAAAATGTATGGTGGTCAAACCACTCACATTCCTCTTAAAGTGAATGCGGCTGGTGTAATCCCTGTAATCTTTGCACTATCGTTATTGATGTTCCCTCCTACCATTGCTAGTTACTGGCGAGGTAATGTTGTTGCAGAATGGATAATTAACAATTTAAGTATTAACCAAACTGCACCACTAGCGATTGTACTATACGTACTGCTGATTATAGGATTCACATACTTTTATACCTTCGTACAAATTAATCCAGTTCAAATGGCTGACCAGATGAAGAAAAATGGTGGCTACATACCAGGTATTAGACCCGGTAAGACAACATCGACTTATCTGACACGCGTAATGACTAGAATTACTCTTTCTGGAGCTTTGTTTCTCTCAGCGATCTCCATTCTTCCAATGCTATTCGGAGGACTTGCCGGTTTGCCTAGTTCGGTTCGGATTGGTGGTACATCTTTACTTATCGTAGTAGGCGTTGGTCTTGAGACGATGAAACAAATCGAGAGCCAATTGATTAAGCGTCATTACAAAGGGTTTATCAATAAATAGCTAATAGGTTCTGATGGGGCAATATCTGCGACATCGGCACCTATTGTGCTGTTCGTAATGCCGAGTGCGATGGGAGGTTTTAAATGTGAACGTAATTTTTATGGGGCCTCCTGGTGCAGGCAAAGGTACGCAAGCTGAAAAAATCGTTAACGAATTTCAAATTCCTCATATCTCGACTGGAGATGCTTTTCGCTTGGCGATGAGTCAAGGAACACCACTTGGTGTTGAGGCCAAAGGTTATGTGGATAAGGGACTTCTGGTTCCTGATGAAATAACGAACGGTATTGTGAGAGAGCGTCTTGCCCAACCGGATTGCGATAAAGGGTTTTTGCTTGACGGTTTCCCAAGAACTGTTGCTCAAGCAGATGCATTGTCTGAAATCGTAGATTCATTAGGTAAGAAGATTGAAGTAGTTATCAATCTTTCCGTTGATCGCAGTTTCTTGCTTGCAAGACTAACTGGCCGAAGAATTTGTAAATCCTGTGGTTCTACGTATCATGTAATCTTCAACCCACCAAAGCAAGAAGGCGTATGCGATAAATGTTCGGGTGAGTTGTACCAACGGTCTGATGATACGGAAGAGAAAGTCGGAACGCGTTTGGATGAATACATCAATAAAACGGCTCCGCTGCTGGATTACTACCAAAAGAGGGAATTATTGCGTGAGGTTAACGGGGAACAAGACATTCATGCGGTAACCGAACAAATTAGCTCACTGCTACGAGGTCTAGCGTAATGATCATTTGTAAGTCCGAGGTTGAACTAGACCTAATGCGAGAAGCCGGTCGTATCGTAGCCGAAACGCACCGCTTATTGGCAAGGGCGATTCGTCCGAACATTACAACGAAAGAACTTGATCAGATCGCAGAGGAATTCATTCGCAGTCAGGGAGCGATTCCATCTTTTAAAGGCTACAACGGTTTTCCTGGAAGCATTTGTGCTTCAGTCAACGAAGAATTAGTTCATGGTATTCCTGGTCCAAGAAAGCTGACTGAGGGCGATATTATCAGTATAGATATTGGTGCTCAGTATAAAGGTTATCATGGAGATTCTGCTTGGACGTATCCTGTCGGTGAAATTTCTGAAACAGCTAGGCGTTTGTTAGCTGTGACAGAACAATCACTGTATCGAGGCATAGCAGAAGCTAAACCGGATGCTAGACTCTACACGTTGTCGCATGCAATCCAAACTTGTATTGAAGACGCAGGCTTCTCCGTGGTTATAGAGTATGTCGGTCACGGTATCGGAACGGATCTTCACGAAGAACCACAAATTCCGAATTATGGTGTACCTGACAAAGGTCCTCGTCTCAAACCAGGCATGGTCCTAGCCATTGAACCGATGGTGGTCGTTGGCGAAAGATTTGTCCAAACACTCGAAGACGATTGGACTGTAGTCACTGCGGATCGGACCCTATGTGCTCATTTTGAACATACGATTGCAATTACGGCAGCCGGTTATGAAATATTAACTTTGCCTAGATCGTAGGTGATGATGAATGGATAGCAAGATTCCGAAGGTGGGTCAAATCGTAAAGGTGCTTCGCGGTCGAGATCCCGGAGAATATGCGGTCGTAATTGGAATTGTCGATCATCGCTTTGTCTGGCTTGCCGACGGTGATAGTCGCAAATTCGATCAACCGAAGAAGAAGAACATGAATCATCTTCAGTTACAAGAAACGATTAGCAGTGAAGTGGAGTCAAGCATTAGGGAAACAGGTCGTGTTACTAATGGAAAGTTGCGCTTCGCAATTGCCAAATTCGTTGAACTTATGCAAGATGAAGCACAATAGAGAAAGGAGAATGACTGTGGCCAAAGAAGATGTAATTGAAGTAGAAGGTACAGTGATTGAACCTCTTCCGAATGCAATGTTTAAGGTTGAATTGGAAAATGGTCATAAAATCCTAGCCCATGTATCCGGTAAGATCAGAATGCATTTTATCCGCATTTTGCCTGGAGATAAGGTTACCGTAGAATTATCGCCTTATGATTTAACAAGAGGCCGTATAACCTACCGTTTTAAATAAATGTTCGGCTTACATGTAAGTTACTCTCTCAAGGCGTATGCTTACGAAGCAAGTTTTCTAACAGAAAACGCAACATGGTTGCTTACGATGATAAGGAGGGCTTAAAAATGAAAGTTAGACCGTCAGTAAAACCGATTTGCGAAAAATGCAAAGTTATTCGCCGTAAAGGTAATGTAATGGTTATTTGTGAAAATCCTAAGCACAAACAAAAACAAGGTTAAAAGGAGGTGCAATCTGTAGATGGCACGTTTAGCTGGAGTTGACTTACCTCGTGACAAACGAGTTGTAATCGCGTTAACTTACATTTTCGGTATCGGCACTACAACTGCTCAGAAAATCATTGCTTCCACAGGTATCGACGCTAGTACTCGCGTTCGTGACTTGACTGAAGATGAAGTGAGCAAGATCCGTGATGTAATTGACAAAACCCTTAAAGTAGAAGGCGACCTTCGCCGCGAAATTTCCCTAAACATCAAACGTCTAATCGAAATCGGATCCTACCGTGGTCTTCGTCACCGCCGTGGTCTTCCTGTTCGTGGACAACGTACTAAAACTAATGCTCGTACACGTAAAGGTCCTCGTCGTACGGTAGCTAATAAGAAGAAATAATAAAGGGGGTTAGAGCTAATGGCAAAACCTAAAAAAGTCGTCCGTACGAAACGTCGTGACCGGAAAAATATTGAGAGCGGTGTAGCACACATCCGTTCAACATTTAACAACACGATCGTAACGATCACGGATCCGCATGGTAACGCAATTTCCTGGGCAAGTTCAGGAAACCTTGGATTCAAAGGTTCCCGTAAAAGTACTCCTTTTGCGGCGCAAATGGCAGCTGAAAAAGCAGCTAAAGCAGCTATGGAGCACGGCTTGAAAACTGTTGAAGTAATGGTTAAAGGTCCAGGAGCTGGCCGCGAAGCAGCAATTCGTTCTTTGCAAGCAGCAGGTCTTGAAGTAAACCTGATTAAAGACGTGACTCCGGTTCCTCATAATGGCTGCCGTCCTCCAAAACGTCGTCGCGTATAATTCAGGATCACTTTGTAGTATAATTATCCTAAAATCGTGAATAATGGTTTGAAGGATAGGAATACTATGAAATTTTCAGGCGAAGTATCCAGAGGGAAACGACGTATTGAATGGAGGGTACATTTCATGATCGAAATCGAAAAGCCAAAAATAGAAACCGTAGCATTAAGTGAAGATGGCGCTTATGGTAGATTTATCATCGAGCCGTTGGAGCGTGGCTATGGTACAACCTTAGGTAACTCACTACGTCGTATCTTACTGTCCTCTTTACCGGGGGCAGCAGTAACCTCTGTCCAAATCGATGGCGTTTTACATGAGTTTTCAACGATTCCTGGCGTGCTTGAGGATGTAACGGAAATTATCCTCAACTTGAAAGGCCTATCGTTGAAAATTCACTCCGATGAGGAGAAAGTGCTTGAAATTGATGCAGAAGGGGAAGGTAATATTACTGCGGCAGATATTCGTGGTGATAGTGATGTGGAGATTCTTAACCCGGATCTGCATATCGCTACCTTATCTCCAGATGCGCGTCTTCATATGAGGATTCATGCGGGCAGAGGTCGCGGTTACGTCCAATCGGACAAAAATAAGCATGAAGAACAACCAATTGGTGTAATTCCAATTGATTCGATCTACACGCCTATTACCCGAGTAAACTATGCTATTGAGAATACTCGCGTCGGCCAAGTGACTAACTATGATAAGTTGACCCTCGAAGTGTGGACCGATGGAAGTATTAGACCAGAAGAAGCAGTGAGCTTGGGTGCCAAAATCTTAACAGAACATTTGAACTTGTTCGTCGGTTTGACGGATGAAGCGAAAGATGCTGAGATTATGGTAGAGAAGGAAGAAGATAAGAAAGAGAAAGTTCTGGAGATGACTATCGAGGAACTTGATCTATCTGTTCGTTCTTACAACTGTCTCAAGCGTGCAGGGATTAACACCGTACAAGAGCTGATTACCAAAACAGAAGAAGACATGATGAAAGTTCGGAACTTAGGCCGCAAATCACTTGAAGAAGTTCAAGAGAAGCTCGAAGAGCTGGGTTTGGGACTACGTACTGAGGAATAATCTTGTCAGAAGGAGGTTAATTCAATGAACTACAGAAAGTTGAACCGCGATTCCAGTAATCGTAAAGCATTATTCCGTGATCTGGTTACAGATCTGTTCATACATGAACGCATCCAAACTACAGAAGCAAAAGCAAAAGAAATTCGTTCCATCGCTGAGAAGTTAATCACTCTTGCGAAGCGCGGAGATCTTCACGCACGCCGTCAGGTTGCTGCTTTTGTTCGTAGAGAAGCTGCAAACGAGAATCAAGATGCGATTCAAAAACTGTTCTCCGATTTGGCTACTCGTTACTCCGAGCGTCCAGGTGGATACACTCGTATCCTTAAACTGGGACCACGCCGCGGTGACGCAGCACCAATGGTTTACCTAGAGCTAGTAGATCGCGCATAAAGACGGATGGGAAAGGGTGGACGGAATCATAGATTCTGGTGAAGCCCTTTTTTTGCAGTCTTAGCACGCTCTCTAGAAGTGAATTTAGCTAAGGCTAATCACTTAGATAGGAAGGATGACTCATGGAGGAACAAGCCTTGAGAAATCTACGCTTTACCATAAGTTATGATGGGACTGCTTATTCAGGTTTTCAGATTCAGCCTAAAGCAGACACGATTCAGTTCCGTTTAGAGCAGGCTGTTTTCATGTTGACTGGTGAGAAGGTGAAAGTCATCTCATCTGGGCGTACAGATGCCGGTGTACACGCGAAAGCACAAGTTATTAATTTCAGCACGAATTCAAAGATTCCAGTGGAACGTTGGTGTTTAGCTCTAAATGCTAGATTACCCAGAGATATCGTCGCACATACCGCGGAAGAAGTCCTTCCTTCCTTTCATTCTCGCAAAGCCGCGAAACGTAAAACTTACTGCTTTTCAATTCGCTCGGCGCGCTTCCCTGATGTCTTTCACCGCAACTATGAATACCATCATCCTACGCATTTGAATGTGGAAGCCATGAGAGAGGCGCTCCCTTGCTTGTTAGGTGAGCATGATTTTACTTCGTTTTGCACGGTGAGGACAGATAAGGAAGTAAAGGTGAGAACCCTCTACGAGGTTCGTCTGGAAACGGAAGCTGACGAGTTATCTACGACGGGGAAAATTGCCCGAATCCGATTAATCGTAACGGGTAATGGTTTCCTTTATAACATGGTTAGGATTATCGCAGGAACGCTAATTCAGATTGGTGAAGGCAAGAGACCCAGCAGCGATATGCAGCGGATTCTTGAAGCTAGAGACCGATCTCAAGCAGGTCCTACGGCCGAAGCTATGGGTTTAACGTTATGGAGAGTCGACTATTAAAAAGCTTAAAACACTACTTGCTTCTTATCGATGTTTCGTGTAAAATATAACTTGGCGTTTCGTGATCGGCTACCCCACAGCCCCTGATCACAAATGGCCGTCAACCATCCATCATTTATGTAAATTAACAATAATAATTATGTATTGAGATATATTTTTAGGAGGATTAAGCATGCGCACCACATATATGGCTAAGCCAAATGAAGTAGAGCGTAAATGGTACATTGTTGACGCTGCAGGCCAAACACTTGGCCGTCTTGCAAGTGAAGTTGCTAGCATTATCCGCGGTAAGCACAAACCGGAGTTCACTCCACACGTAGATACTGGCGATTTCGTTGTTGTTATCAATGCTTCCCAAATTAAGCTAACAGGTAAGAAAATGCAAAACAAAATGTACTACCGTCACTCTTTATACCAAGGTGGTTTAAAAGTGACTTCTGCTCAGGATTTGCTGAACAGCAAGCCTGATCGCATGATCGAATTTGCCGTACACGGTATGCTTCCTAAGAACCGTCTTGGCGACAGCTTGAAAACTAAGCTTAAAGTCTACGGTGGAGCAGAGCACCCGCACCAAGCACAACTACCAGAAGTCTGGAATCTTCGCGGTTAATATAAGGAGGAACGTTTCGTGGCACAAGTTCAATATTATGGAACGGGTCGTCGTAAACACTCGGTAGCGCGCGTGCGCTTAGTACCGGGTGAAGGACGCATCATTATCAATAAACGTGATCTAGATGAGTATTTCGGTCTAGAAACGTTGAAACTGATCGTTAAACAACCATTGACATTAACTGAGACTGTCGGTAAATACGATGTTCTAGTTCTTGCAAATGGTGGTGGAATCAGCGGACAAGCTGGAGCAATTCGTCACGGGATTTCCCGTGCATTGCTGAAAGCTGATCCGGAATACCGTGGATCCCTGAAAAAAGCAGGTTTCTTAACACGTGATTCCCGTATGAAAGAGCGTAAAAAATATGGATTGAAAGCCGCTCGTCGCGCTCCTCAATTCTCCAAACGTTAAGATTTTGCGCCTCTGGCGCTCAAGAGGAACCTTTCCTGCATTATGCTGGAAAGGTTTTTTCTTTTTGTACATAAAGAGATGCCTTGAGCCAACTAACAACATGGATTTAACGAAGTTAATACCAAAATGATAAAAAGTAATTGACACAAAGAAGAACTCAGCTATAATTAAATATAAATCATACAATAACAGTCGGGATTATAGACTTTAGGAGGTATTTACTATGAATCTCTTTGAAAAAGAAGCTTTTGTAACGAAAGCAGCTGAAGAATTCGAAAACCAATCACCAGAAGCGATATTGAAACTCGCCGTTGACACATTCTCAAGCCTAACGCTTGCTTGCAGTTTTGGTGCAGAAGATGTTGTGCTTGTTGATATGCTGCAAAAAATTAATCCGAATGTAGATATTTTTTACTTGGATACAAACGTTCATTTCGCTGAAACCTATGAAACAAGAGATCGCCTAGAACAGCATTATGGGACTAAATTCGTTCAGGTATTGCCAAAGCTTACACTTGATGAACAAGCTGAGAAATTTGGCGATGAGCTATGGAAAAGCGATGCAAACCAATGCTGCAACATTCGTAAAGTTGATCCGCTAACTGATATTCTTAAAAACTATGACGCATGGATCACGGGAATCCGCCGCGACCAAGCGCCTACTCGCGCAAATGCTAAAAAAGTGGAGTACGATGTTAAATTTGGTTTAATTAAATTCAATCCACTAGCAAGCTGGACATCCGAAGATGTATGGAATTACATTCGCGAGAATAATGTAATCTATAATCCGCTGCATGACCGTAATTACCCTAGCATCGGCTGCACGCACTGCACACGCCAAGTAGCAGAAGGAGAAGATCCACGCGCTGGTCGTTGGGCAAACATCGAGAAAACGGAATGCGGTCTTCATAAATAAGAAGCGAAATGATGGAGGTGCTAGTTAATGCCTACGATCAAACCGCATGGCGGCGAATTAATCAATCGATTGGTTCCCGCAGAACAAAGAGAAGAGCTGCTCAAACGCGCGGCGTCTTTGAAACATATCCGGGTAAATTCTTGGACGATTTCTGACCTGGATCTTATTGCAGTAGGAGCTTTCTCACCGCTTACCGGTTTTATGGATGAGGAAAACTACAACTCTGTAGTTGAAACTATGCGTCTGACGAATGGAACAGTATGGAGCATTCCAATTACGCTATCCATTGTTCGTGATGTTGCAGCTACCATCACGATCGGAGAGCAAGTAGCGCTTATTGGCGATGAGGATAACATTGTTTATGCCATTTTAGACACTACAAGTATCTACAAAGTTGACCAAACGAATGAAGCAGTTAAAGTCTTCAAAACGGATGACATGGCTCACCCAGGCGTAGATAAACTCTTCTCGCGTTCGTCTACGAATATTGGAGGACCGATCCAACTGCTAAATCGCCCTAAACCAAAGAAATTTGAAGAGTTTTACTTCGATCCATCGGAGACACGCCGTATTTTTGCCGAGAAAGGCTGGAAAACTGTCGTTGGTTTTCAAACACGTAATCCCGTCCACCGTGCACACGAATATATTCAAAAGTCAGCAATGGAAATCGTGGATGCTCTTTTCCTTAATCCGCTAGTAGGTGAGACCAAATCAGATGACATCTCTGCAGATGTTCGTATGAAAAGTTACTTGGTATTGCTCGAGAACTACTATCCGAAGGATCGAACTTTCTTAGGTGTATACCCGGCTGCTATGCGCTATGCAGGACCTCGTGAGGCGATTCTACACGCAATTGTGCGTAGAAACTATGGATGTACGCATTTCATCGTAGGACGCGATCACGCGGGTGTTGGCGACTACTACGGCACGTATGAAGCGCAAGAGATTTTTAGTAATTTTACGGCAGAAGAAATTGGGATTACTCCACTATTCTTTGAGCACAGCTTCTTCTGTACGAAATGTGGCAATATGGCATCTAGTAAAACTTGTCCGCATGATAAGTCCCACCATATGCATCTCTCCGGCACCAAGGTTCGTGGATTGCTTAGAGACGGTCAATGCCCGCCTCCGGAGTTCACACGTCCTGAGGTTGCTCAGGTTCTTATAGAAGGTCTAAGAGACCCTGAATATCAAGTTTAAGCAAGGTATATTTGTCCACCCTGTCCCATATAGATGTTACAGAGTCTATGGGGAACAGAGGTGGATTTTTTATGCGCAAAAGGAAGAAGAGGCTGGTCGTTTGGCTGACTTTTAACAGTAGTCTTAAGCTTGTTCTCTCGACCTTGCTGGTCGCACTTGTTGTCTTCATCTATGCCTATGAGCTGCCGGCAACGAAGACGTGGTCAGATTGGAATTTACCTTTGTCGGGTAAAACAATTGCTCTGGATGCGGGTCATGGCGGACCTGATGGTGGGGCTTCCAGCAAGGAAGGAGTTGTTGAGAAAGATATCAATTTAGCGATCACACTTCATATTCGTGATTATTTGCAGCAGGCGGGTGCGCTAGTCATTATGACAAGGGAAACGGATACCGATTTGGCTGAACCCGGCACAAAGGGCTATAGTAAAAGAAAGACACAAGATCTCCACAACCGTGCCGATCTCATCGATGAGAATAAGGCAGATTTGTTTCTCAGTGTCCACTTAAACAGCATACCTTCCCAGAAATGGAGAGGCGCACAAACGTTCTATTACCCGAATAATCCAAATAACCCTAATCTAGCCGCACTCATTCAGTTGGAATTAAAGAATAACTTAGAGAATACCGATCGTGTTGCCAAGCCGGCGGACAAGACTGTTTATTTATTAAAAACGCTAAAAATTCCGAGTGCTCTTGTAGAAGTGGGTTTCCTATCAAATCCAGAAGAAGCAAGACTGCTTGCAAGTGAGAAATATCAGAAGATGGTGGCAGCATCTGTTTATCGAGGTATCTTAAGATATTATGCTGGGGAAAAAGTGGGTTCCTAATCAAAATGTGTTATAATTAAGGCCACAATTACAATGTCCGAATAAAGGTGTGGTGTGGCTATGATAAACAAAGACCAACTATTAAAAGCGTTACAACCTCTTGTGGAACCTCATTACAATAAAAGCGTTGTGGATCTTAATTTAGTTAGAGATGTGATGTTTAAAGAAGATAACGTGTCTTTAAGCTTAATTGTCACGACCGAGGATGAGGCTTTCAAAGAAAAAGCGAAGGTTTATATTCAGCAAACTTTAGGAAAATTGGGTATTGCACAAGTACATATTCGTTTCAGACTCATGACTGATTATGAGCGTAATCAGATTAAAGATACGTCTCAACCGGCCGCAGAGAAACCAACCCAACCCATCCAACCACCGATTGAACAACCAATACTGGGAGAAGCCTCTACAGTTGAGTTTATAGCTGTTGCAAGTGGCAAAGGTGGTGTGGGTAAATCAACCGTGACTGTTAATTTAGCCGTTGCCTTGGCCCGCCAAGGGAAAAAGGTAGGGATCATTGACGCTGATATATACGGTTTCAGTATCCCTGATATGATGGGCATCGAAGAACAGCCGAAACTTGTTGATAATGTCATTATGCCAGTTGAGAAATTTGGTGTAAAAGTAATCTCTATGGGCTTCTTTGTTCAAGATAATGCGCCTGTTGTTTGGCGTGGTCCTATGCTAGGGAAAATGCTTCGCAATTTCTTCAATGAAGTCAATTGGGGAGATGTTGAATACATCCTTCTGGATCTTCCACCGGGAACGGGAGATGTAGCGCTAGACGTGCATCAGCTTATCCCGCAAAGTAAAGAAGTGATCGTTACAACACCGCATGCCACAGCAGCTTTCGTAGCCGCTAGAGCTGGAGCGATGGCCATTCAAACAAACCATGAAATTCTAGGTATTGTGGAGAACATGTCCTATTATGAATGCAAAGATGGCAGCATAGATTACGTATTCGGTAAGGGTGGTGGAGCTAAACTGGCGGAAGATTTGCATAGTGAATTATTAGCGCAGATTCCACTTGGAGCTCCCGACAATCATGTCTCGGAAATCGACTATTCACCGTCTGTCTACAAAGCAGACTCAAAAGCTGGACAAATCTATTTGGATATGGCTACAAATATCATTTCCAAATTGGAAAAATAATAGAAAGGGCATACGGAGAAATCCGCATGCCCTTTTTACATTCATATTTACGAATCCGAAGCGCTGGAGTCATCCTTTTTCTTTTCGCCATCTTGCTTTTGGGAGTCTCCCGAATCACTTTTCTGATCTTTCTTTTTGTCTCCTCCACTATCACCGCCGCTATCTCCCTTGCCGCCACTGTCCCCTTTATTTTGAGCACTCTTAGCCGTAGGCATCTGCTCGGGCTTACTTTGTTGGGCAATGGCTGCCTTAAGGAGGTCAACCATATGTGCACGGAATAAAGGACTTTGGATGGATTCTTCCATAACCGTCATCATTTGCTGGCGATAGGCTGCTGTTTTCATGACATCTAGCATCATCTTTTCATATTCCGGGTTTTTCATAACATCAACGAGTGATTTCTGATATTCTGGGTCCTTTAATAGCTCTTTGAACATCTGTTTGGTTTCTTTTTGGATAGCCTTAGCAAAATCACCGGCAAACTTAGGGTCTTTCATCATATCAGTGAGGAACATGTTATTCTCTTTTGCTGTGAGGACATCCTTCACAGCCATTTGCAATTGCAAAGATTCATTTGCAGACAAAAGTTTGATTTGAGATTGACCAGCTACACCATTGGCACCCACATCACCATTCATTATGCTTCGGTTAGCCGCACTGATTGCTTTCTTCCCATCCTCTGACTTCAAAATATCAAGTATCATGGTCTTTTGCTCTTTATATGTGTTAGCTTGAGATTGACCTTGACCTTTTGAACTATCTGATCCACATGAAGCGAGAAGTAAGGCGATAGAAATGAGTGGTAGGACTTGCAGCTTCCTGAACTTAGTTGTTAACATAAAAGCATGCTCCCTTCCCTAGCTTAATAGTTGTTAGTATGTGTGGTTCGGGATAGATTATAAGGGCCATTCATTGGCTTTTTACCGTAAACGTTGGTACAATTAACAATTAGAGTTGAAGTATGGGGGTAATTGATCTTGACGCTACGGAAGTGGTTTCACTTATTTTGGACAACATTGTTATTAGGAATGATTGTATCTATAGGGATTGGACTCATCTTACAATATTCCGACAAAGAATTTTCGGTTATGGGGTTATCGGCAGTAGGTTTTAATGTATTAAATATGTTGCTTGGTGGTGCGACAATAAGCGTTCTGAGCCAAATGGGCTTTTTTGCTTATCTGATTGTTAGGTTCATTGCTGCAGGTATCATTCGCTCCAAGACCGTATGGGATCTTTTACAATTGGCTGTCGTTATTGTTGTCTTATTTGATCTCGTATATTTGAGAATGACTAATTTTGAGGGCACAGAATCCGTTTTGAGCTACTCGATTTTACCTGCTATCATATTGGTAATTTCCATTGCAGTTGCGTATTGGAAGGTAAAGATGACGAATCGGAACGCTTTTATCCCGACATTGTTCTTTATGTGCGCTGTATCTGTCCTTGAAGCAGTACCTGCATTAAAGCTAGATAACGCAGCATCAAGTCTATTTATGTTGGCTCCGTTGCTTGTTTGTAATGCATGGCAAATTTTGATTCTACATAAAATATTGGATAACAAAAAGAGCTAATCTAATTAGCTCTTTTTTGAATCTGAGCATAGCTCATTAATGGATTTGTTTCATTGCCTGGTCTTCAACTGGTTTCGTCTCCACCTGGGTTTGTTTGATTAGCTCACTTACCGTAACGAATTCGTAACCCTTAGCTCTTAACTGCTCAATGATAACTGGTAAGGCCTCATGTGTCTGCTGAGAGGAATCGCTTGCGTGCAGTAAAACAATATCTCCTGGATGTGCTTTGGATACTACACGGTTAATGATGGTATCCACACCTTTGTTTAACCAGTCTTGAGAATCGGTATCCCATTGGATAACCGAATAACCTAAATCATCCGCAATTCGAAGCACCCGTTTGTCGAAGTCACCATTGGGAAGGCGGATTAGGTTCGGTTCTTTTCCGATCAATTCCGTTAAAATACCATGTGCTGTAGTAATTTGTTTGCGTATTTCTTCATCGCTTAGCGTACTATAATTATCATGTTTGTTGCCGTGACTGCCAATTTCGAAACCGTCCTTCTTGATATGCTCTACAATCTCTGGGTGACTCTTGCTCCACGGAGAGGATAAGAAGAAGGTGGCATCCTTCACACCTTTTTCCTTAAGAATTTTCAAAATAGGTTCAGCACGCTTCTCTCCCCATGAAATATCAAAGGTCAGGGCAATAACCTTTCTTTCGGTCTGCACGCTATAGATAGCGGAGGGCTCTGCATTGGAAAAGACGGATACATTACTTTGTTCGGAATAAACAATAGCGGCAGCGAAGACGATGGCAAGCGCGATAAACACATATTGTTTAAACTTACGACCATTTACAACGAAAAAGTAGTTCATGGATAGCTTGTACCTCCTCTAAGCCTTACATACGGGCAAGGCTTGTATACTCTTTAGTAAATAATGTATGCTCGTACACAGTACTTATGCTTCCGAAATTGGAGGGAACGAAAATGAAATTCCGACAACTGTTCCAACATTTTAAAGAAATGAAACATTATTTCATCGTCGTCGTTTTAGTTTTTGGGTTTAGTTTATATTTAGGTTGGGCGAATTCAGATCAGTTTTCTCACTTCTTAGAAGGGCAGATGAAGGGGCTCAAATCTTTAAGTCAATCTCTAAGCAGTAAGGATAATCCCCAATTATGGTTTTTTATTTTCATCTTTTTAAATAATGCGATAAAGTCTGTGGTCATTATCTTTCTTGGCCTATTACTAGGTATTCTGCCACTCTTTATGTTGATCGCTAACGGGATGATACTCGGATATGTACTTTCCTTACAAACGCATGAAAGCACATTGTCCGTCGTTCTGAAGGGGATTCTTCCGCATGGTATTATTGAAATTCCGGTCATATTAATTGCCTGTGCATATGGGCTTAAATTAGGTTTATTGGTCTGGAAATCCGGAGCGCAGCTCTTTGTACCTGATAAAGACAAAACCGCACGTGCGGAGCTGGTTAGAATACTCCATTTAACAAAGCCATTAATCGTATCCATTGTTGTGCTTTTGCTCGTCGCGGCAATTATTGAAAGCACACTTACATACTGGTTGGTTCATTTGTAAAATATTTTCAGAACTTCTGTCATAAAAATGGCAAAATCTGAGCATAACAGTAAAACGGTAAGAAGAGCGGGCCGAATAAGGGTCGGCTCTTCTTTCAATCAAACTGTAAGTGCCATAAATCTCTACAGTCGAGAGGGGTTTGGATGGATGTATGCTCGGATTTTTGTTCAATGATCGGGAATGCAGAGAGTTGGATTATGTACTTCGCAAAGAATTAGATGAAATGTTGTTCGATCTCAATGACAAAAGAATTGATCAAGAGATTAAAGGGGCCATAGAATCCAGATATAAAGTGATATTCCGGATGTATGCTCGGATAGCGACGCCAAAGGAAATATCAAAGTATGCAAGAAATCGTAACTATCAAGCTCAAAAAAAATAGGGGGTAGGTGCTTGACTTACCCTCTCATCCTATGGTATTTTATAACTCGCCCCTTCGAAAAGAAGGACAAGAAGTTGATTGAAGAAGATGACTTTCATAATTCTTCAAAAAAAGTACTTGCAATCTTCTAGGTCGATGTGGTATATTAAAAAAGTCGCCGCTAAACGGATGGCGAAGAAATAAGAATGAAATTGATCTTTGAAAACTGAACAACGAGTGAGTAAGCATGGACGAGAAATCGTTC
>NZ_WHOA01000071.1 GCF_013141715.1 Paenibacillus phytorum
ATAAATTTATTATGGAAGATGTTGTAAACACATCAGCGCCTTCTGTTCCCGCATGCGCTCTAACGGAACTTCCTGTCACACAGAACCCAAACACCGGAACTCCTATTTAACATGCATTTTGAAATCCTGCGAATGAGCGAGCATTCGTGAGAATATCCCTATTCTCTGAGGGAGCTTAATAAAAACAAGGATCAGTTATTGTGATATTTATCCACTCTTTGTTTTATCAACTATTAATTTCATTTTCTTTTCCTGTGATCGGATAGGTACGTACTATCTCCACAATCACTTTCAAACACTCGCTACTGGATAGATCAGCATCATAAACATACCCTTCTATGTATTTACGCAACTTCTTTATGAGAAACTCTTCCGTCTCTTGGTTCGTTTCCATGCACGCAGCCCCTAGCTACTATTATATGAATTGCTTAGTTTCCCTAAAAAGCATAATGACCGCCTAATTAAAGCCAGATAGGCGGTTTAGTTCACCTGATTACCACCCTGGAATTATTCTGATTCAAACCATCATTACTGAAGGGCGGAGAAAGCCTAAAAGAATCGACGATAAAGTTCTCTTCTGCGCTCGCCGCGGAGCTGTGCATATATTTGAGTGGTCGATGCCTTCTCATGTCCCAGCATGCCTTGAATGAAATCCAAAGGTGCTCCGTTGTCCAGCAACTGACACGCATAAGTATGACGAAAACGATGAGGGTACACGTTAGTTGCGACCTCTCCCCGGTTTGCAAGTCGTTTTATTGACCACCTGATCGTGGGAATGGCCATCCTGCGAGTAGGATAAGTGTCGGTTACAAACAAGGCTTTACAAGAGTCCTTGCGACTTGCCAGATACTTCTTCAACCAGACCTTGCACTCGGTTGTGAAATAAACTTCTCTTTGCTTCGATCCCTTACCATTAACGATTGCAGAGCAATTCTCCCAGTTCAAATCTTCAATGTTTATCTTTTGTACTTCTCCAACTCGGCAACCGGTAGTGTATAGGAACTCTAGAAGAGCTCGTTCCCGCATGGATAGACAAGAGATCTTCAAATGGATCACATCTTCCTCGATTAAAAACTTCGGAATACGTTTTTCCATCTTAGGCTCTCTTAATTTTAGAGATGGATTTGATGTTAGGTAGGTTTCTTCGTAAGCAAAGCGAAACAAAGATCTGACAAAGCGGATACGATGCCCTAAACTACTTGGCTTCAATCGATCAGATTGTTTCGCTAAATATTCCTTTAACAGCTGAAGCGTAACATCTGAAATATGGATATCGCCAAGTTCATTAACCAGCATTTTTAGCTGCAGGGCGTATGCTTTTAGAGTTTGCATACTAAATCCCTGGATGCGCTTATCGGCCTCATACAGTTTCCACAATTGACTTATGTTCATAATAAATAAAACCTCCTATTAGTCCTATTAAATCTAGGTTTTCTTCTAATGGGAGGTTTTAATCTGTTTATATTGAACTAGCGTTATCCGTTAGCTCAATAAACTATAAAGACTACCGAAGGTATACATGTAATATTTCATTAACCGCCTTATACCGAACGGTACACATGGTAGTGTAAGAATCCGGGACTAGCCCGCCTCCTCTGAACTTCCTGGTGCTTAAAATTGACAGAAGAATAGGCAACAATTAATTGCGTCGATTAAAATAAAAAATAAACAAAAATATTGATAAAGCAAAAAGAACTAAAAAAGTTGTTACATATTTCGTTATCGGTGCTTCCGAATTCGCAGTAAAGGTTGACAAGATAACTATAGGCAATAAAACCAAGAAGTCGAATATATATCTTTTCTTTACTATGTAAT
>NZ_WHOA01000072.1 GCF_013141715.1 Paenibacillus phytorum
ATAACCATATCGAAGAAGGGTTTTTTTTCATTTCCCAGGAAATAGTCGAAACTAGTCGAAATAAACGGCTTTCCCTGTTTTTGCTGATTCATAAATAGCTTCTAAGATTTCGGATACGACACATGCTTGCTCAGGGGTTACAACCGGATCTGTATCATTCTCGATCGCTTGAATCCATAGGCGCATTTCTAAATCCGGTGCACTTTCTGTTTCACCATCGTAGAAGGCTACTCCGCCAGCATTCAATTCAACTTCAGTCGTGTATAAACGGCTGTGCTTCTCACCATTAATGCGAAGACCGCCTTTCATATCAGCGCCGCCCTCTGTTCCGCTAAGTGTACATTTTGCTTCATCCACTTCAAGTGTATTCAGCGCCCAGCTCGATTCAAGAATAATCGTAGCACCATTTTTCATTGTAATCATACCAAATGCGGAATCCTCAACGGTGAACTTGGAAGGATCCCAAGGTCCCCAAGCATTAGCTGCATTTTCTCGTTGGGATAATTTATGATAAGAAGTACCCAGTACAACCTTCGGCTCATAGTTGTTCATCATCCACATCGTTAAATCAAGGGCATGCGTACCGATATCGATCAGCGGGCCTCCGCCTTGCTTCTCTTCATCAAGGAAAACGCCCCAAGTAGGTACCGCGCGGCGACGAATCGCATGAGCCTTAGCGAAATAAATCTCACCTAGCTCACCTTCCGAGCACAACTGGTGCAAATGTTGGCTATCGCCGCGGAAGCGATTGTTGTAACCAACTGTCAGCTTCTTACCTGTACGCTTAGCTGCTTCCACCATACGGCGTGCATCTGCAGCAGTTTTGGCCATCGGCTTCTCTGACATGACGTGCTTGCCTGCTTCTAATGCAGCAATCGTGATTTCCGCATGTGAATCATTTGGCGTACAGACATGAACGATGTCAATGGAACTGTCTTTTAGGACCTCGCGATAATCTTCATAAACACGAGCGTCTTCTTTGCCGTACTTAGCAGCAGCTTCCTGCGCTTTTTCAGAAATAATGTCACAAAAAGCAACCATTTCTACATTCTTTAATTTGTTCAAACTTGGCATGTGCTTACCATTGGCAATACCACCACAACCAATAATTGCTATACGATACGTTTTTGACATGATAATCCTCCTTAGAGTTTTACTTTAGTAAAACTTCTTTCGTCATATAAGCCTTAGATATGTATAACCGTTAGGCTTCTCACAATTGCTCATAGCTAGTACTATATAAGAGTATAACAAAAACCTACAAAAATAAAATTTCTGATCTGGCGAAAATTGTATGCAATTGTGCCATGATGGAGGACCATACATGCTTATTAACGAAATTTCCCGCAAACTTGGCATCACAGCTAGAGCCATTCGCTTCTATGAGCAGAAAGGACTGTTAAAGCCAGCGAAGCAGAAAGAGAATGGCTATCGAACCTACACGGAACAAGATGCGTGGAGATTACAAACTATTATCTCTTTACGGGAAGTCGGAATGACACTTGAAGATATTCGCCAAACCTTAACCCAAACCGATGTAAATCAACAAGAGGAAGTGCTGAGCGCCCTACAGATGCAGCGTTCGATGTTGTTTCAACAGTGGACAGAAATGAAACAAATCATCAGTACAATGGATCAGATGATCCAAGCCGCTCAAGGAAGCAGCATACTGCCGACTGAATTGCTTTACGAGTTAGCCCAGCAAAGCAAGGAGCTGCGTGACCTAAGGGGAAGCTGGCGCGACCATTGGGATTTCGATCGAAAGGCCCAACAGTTTGATGAGCTGCTGCAGCCTGCTTCTTCATTTGTAGATATCACAGAAAACGGCCCGCTGAAAGACATCGATAGAAGCAGCCCTCCCGTATATACAAGCTACGAAGCAGCTTTAGACAAAATCGCCCAGCTTATCTCTCCTGCTCATGGCCTTAAGGGGCTTGATGTAGGAACAGGCACCGGCAACTTAGCCGGCAAGCTGCAGCAAATCGGCCTAACCATGTCCGCCATCGACCAATCCAAGCAAATGCTCAAGTTTTGCGCAGCTAAATATGCTAACATCGAACTCAAGCTCGGCAATGTACTGGCGATACCTTTCATGGATGGAACGTTTGATTATGTTGTCAGTTCGTTTGCCCTTCATCATCTGACAGAAGCGCAAAGGGAGCTCGCCTGGGGTGAAATGCTGCGGGTATTGAAGCCGGGCGGAGTCGTATGCTTAGCCGATTATATGATGCAAGACCGAAGTGAGGCAGATGCATTTCTAGCCAACCTCATCTCGTCAAAGGCAACCAAGCTGCCTATGATGCATGAGCAGGTCGACCTCTACATGACGCACACCCATATAACAGAATGGTTACTCTCTCATACAAGCCAAGTTAAATCGGAGCCATTGGGGAACAACATTTACGTTGTTTACGCACAAAAATGAGCCTGGGCCGCTGTTATCCAGCACCCAAGGCTCATTATTTTTTGACCATATTTGCTACTAACTTGTAGCCAACGCCACGGATTGAATCGATTTGAACAGACTGTTGATTCATTTCCAGCTTCTTACGAAGCGAGCTCACATGAACATCTACGGTTCTTTGGCCGCCAATATAGTCGAATCCCCAAACGATATTCATAAGATCGTCCCTTGTTACGACGACGCCCGGGCGCTGCACGAGATACAGCAGGACCTCAAACTCCTTCGGTCTTAACGGAATGGAATCCCCATTCAGAACGACTTCATATTTCTCCGGATAAATGAACAATTCACCCGCCTGAATCACTTTCTCGTTGCTCTTAAGTTTGTCCGCTGCCGCGTCCTCCGATTGTGTTCTTCGCAGAACGGCAGAGACGCGGGCAAGCAATTCCGCCACCCCAAAGGGCTTCGTTATATAATCATCAGCACCGTGCTTAAGACCTTGCACCACTTCATCCTCGGCATTGCGTGCCGTTAAAATAATAACAGGTGTGCTGTTACCTTTCTGCCTTAGCTTCGCCAATACCTCGAATCCATTCAGTCCAGGCAGCATAATATCCAGAATAATTAAGTCGTAAGTCTGCTGCAACGCCTCTTGAAGCCCATCGCCACCATGATCGACAACCTTCGTATCATACCCGTCCTGAGATAGGTTATACGATAGCAATCGAGCTAGAGTTGGCTCATCTTCAATAACTAGTATTTTTTGTGCCATGGGATCCCCCGCGTTTACAGTTTATTTACATTGCACAACCTCATTTTACCACAAGTTTGTAAAAACAATGTAAATGTTTCATCATCGCTGTGTAAATTAGTGTATGACAGGCAATTCAATCGTGAACCTCGTTCCGACGCCAACCTCACTATCGACCCGAATCGTTCCTTTATGCAGCTCAACTAAATGCTTCACGATTGATAGTCCTAATCCTGTTCCGCCTGAGCTTCTGGAGCGCGCTTTGTCTACGCGATAGAATCTCTCGAAAATTCGAGGTAAATCCTTCTTAGGTATGCCCATGCCCGTATCCGAAACAATTAACCGCAGCCGTTCATAATCTCCATCAGCATTCATATCCAGCGGTTCTACACGCACTTTTACTTTACCGCCATCTTGTGTGTATGCAATACCATTGGAAAGCAGATTAATCATAATTTGACGTAACCGATCTTCATCCGCCTCGATATAAATATCGTCATCTACCTGTATATTCAGCTCAATATGCTTTTTCTCCGCTTCTTTTCTAAGCACACTTAATGATTTCTCAAGAAATTCAGGTAAATAGATCGGTGAGAAATTCATCGGAATTCGCTTCGATTCAATTTTGGATAACTCCAGAATGTCCCCAATCAATCGATTCAACCGCTCACTCTCATCAAAAATGATTTGTAAGAACGACACCGCTGTTTCCTTATCGTTAAGGGCACCGGCCAGCAGCGTTTCGGCAAAGCCTTTCACCGCGGCAATTGGCGTCTTTAATTCATGCGAGACATTCGCGACGAATTCACTGCGCATCCGCTCAAGTCTGCGTACTGCCGTAATATCGTGAATAACGATAAGAACACCTGACCATTCCTCATCTTCATGGGCAATTGGACTCAAATGAATATCGAGGATTCGCTCTGCCGGATAATAGAAAACCATCTCGTCGCGAATTGGATCTTGTGTCTCAATGCATTCTTGTATCAACTTTGTAAACTCATATTGCTGTTTGGCTTCATTATATTTCTTCCCTAGAAGCTCCTGTGAGGAGAAACCTAAAATGTATTCCGCAGCAGGATTTAACAGCATAATCCGCTCTTCACGGTCAATCATCATAATTCCGCTCATCATATTTTCCATAACGCCCTGAAGCCTGCGTTCATTTTCCTGAATCCTTGCCATTTGCTGCTGCAAACTTTCGGACATGCGATTAATCGCCTGACCCAGCTGTCCAACCTCATCATTACTGTAAGCCGGAACGCGTGATTGGTAGTTCAAATTCGTAATTTGTTGGGCTACTTTCGTCATCTTCTCAATGGGGTGAGTAATCCCTTTGGCAATCCGATAACTAACGATTCCTGCGATCAGGAACAAAATGATCAACCCAGAAATCAGGAAATACCATAAGCTGCGGATCGAATTCCCTACCTGTTCCAAGCTCATGGAAATACGTAAAAACCCTGTTGTCTCCTGCGCTTCATTCTTCACTGGAATAGCGGCATACAGCATATTTTCCTTCAACGTATCGCTGTAACGCGTAATGTAGCCGATTCCATTCGCAGCAGCCGATGCAATCTCCGGTCGATTCAAGTGATTGTCCATTTGTTCGGGTCTTTGATCGGAGTCACCTAGTACTTTTCCGTCCGCTCGAACATATGTCAATCTTTCATTCGTTGCTTCTTTAAGTCGTTTGGCTTGTTCAGAATAGTAAGAAATCAACTCTGCATCAGTACCTTTTCGGTTCCAATCTCCAGTTGCCGTAATGACATGGAGCTCGCGTTCCATATTGTCCTTTAAAGACACTATGTGAGAATTCTCAAGCACCTTTGCCATGAAAATGCCCGCAATCAGCATTGAACAACCAATCAATAAAATCATAATAAAAGTTAGTTTGGCACGGAATTTGGTCATCTGATACTAGCCTCCGATGGTTCAGTCTGTCCATTTCATGGGTGAAAAACAAAAAGAAAAGAGCTACTCTACATAGTAACCCTTTCTTCCGTGCCTAATCCAGTATTTTTTTTGTAAAGATGAAAGTGAAGTGCATGCTTAGAAAATTATTTGAAAACAGGTTCTTTCAGAGCTGCCAGCTTCTCAAGTGAATTCTTCTCTACGTCAGCATGCAGGCTATTACCGTGTGAATCCATCGTTACGATAGCAGCGAATCCTTCTGTTTCTAAGTGCCACATTGCTTCTGGAATTCCGAATTCCATGTAGTCAACGCCTTCAACCTTTTTAAAGCACTGCGCGTAGTATTGAGCAGCACCACCGATAGCGTTCAAATAGACACCGCCGTGTTCTTTCAAAGCTGCTAACGTTTTCGGTCCCATTCCGCCTTTACCGATGACTGCGCGAATACCGAATTTCTTGATAATATCACCTTGGTAAGGCTCCTCGCGAATGCTTGTCGTCGGTCCAGCCGCTTTAACGTGCCATTCGCCAGCCTCATCCTTACTCATCACCGGTCCGCAATGATAAATCGCAGCCCCATTCAGATCTACCGGAGCATCATGATCCATCAAATATTTATGCAGCGCATCGCGTCCTGTGTGCATAGTACCATTGATGACTACGACATCACCGACTTTGAGGCCGCGGATTTGCTCTTCCGATATTGGCGTTGTCAATACGATCTCACGACGCTCTTCTTTTGGCGTATTTTTAGCTTCTTCTGCACTCGCTTCGAAAGCCTCTTGGAAAGAAACCTCTGTCCCTCTTGGATAGGACCAGCCATTGATTTCGCCGGTTTCTGCATTCAAGACGACGCCTTGACGACGGAACGCCCAACAGTTGTACGCAACAGAAACGAAGAAGCTTGCTGGCAAACGGTTCATTACGCCAACTTTACAGCCAAGTAATGTCACTTGACCGCCGAAGCCCATTGTTCCAATACCAAGCGTATTGGCATGCTCCATGACGTACTCTTCAACCTTGCGTAGCTCCGGATGTGGATTCACATCGTCAACATGACGGAATAATTGGTGCTTAGCCAACTCGTACCCGCTTGTACGGTCGCCTCCAATACCTACGCCGATGAAACCCGCGCTGCATCCTTGACCTTGCGCTTGGTAAACCGCATGCATCACACATTTGCGAATGCCGTCAAGATCTCGTCCTGCTTTGCCTACACCTTCAAGATCAGCAGGCAAGCTGTATTGAATATTTTTGTTCTCACAGCCGCCGCCTTTTAGAATCAACTTCACTTCGATATCGTCACGTTCCCATTGCTCGAAATGAACAACCGGTGTACCAGGACCAAGATTATCTCCGCTGTTTGCACCTGTAAGGGAGTCTACGGAGTTCGTGCGCAGCTTACTGGCTTTGGTTGCATTAGCAACCGCTTCTAATATTTGCTTCTTCATGATAATTTGGTTTGCCCCAACAGGACAGTGTATAATAAACGTTGGCATACCCGTATCCTGACAAATTGGGGATACATTGCATTCCGCCATATGGATGTTATCCGCAATGCGAGATAGAGATAACGCAGAACGCGTGCCTTTGTCCTCATTTTCCCCGGCGGCTTGTACCGCACGGCGCACATCACCGGGAAGGTTTGTGGAAGTTTCGACAATCAAATCGTAGACGCTTTGATAAAAATGCTGCATGACTAGGTCTGGCTCCTCTCTCAAATACACACATAATAATAATTACAAACTATTATAACATACCTCCCATGAAGAGTTCGACGGTTCTTGTGAGGAAAACAAGGAGATTCACTGACATGTACAAAAGAATCGCTATTTCGATTCTAGTTTGCCTGATTGGGCTCACCCTTTTGCTTACGCCGCTGCAGGCCAAGCGCTCAGGGGATATTTACTACCAGGACCAAGTTGCCGTTCTTATGTATCATCATGTGCATGAAAAGGACACCAGCTCCAGCACAATTACAAGCTCGCTTTTTCAAAATCAGCTTCAATCGCTACTTAGCAAAGGCTATCATTTTATTTCCTTAGAAGAATTCAAACAGTACATGGAAGGCGCTACCGTTCCATCCAATGCCGTGCTGGTTACGTTCGATGATGGCTATCAAAGCTTTTACACAGCGGCCTATCCGATTTTGAAAAGCTTGCGAATTCCCGCTGTGAACTTCGTTATTACCAATGACTTAACGAATCCGCTGGGGTCCTACATCCCTTCCATGTCGAAGGAACAAATCAGTGAGATGACGCATGACACGAACTTCATCGATATTGGCTGCCATACCAACAATCTTCACCATAAGCTTCCAGGTGGTGAAGCAGCGCTGGTAGGAAGATTGGATGCGGAGAGCGATGATGCTTATAAACAGCGCATTTACAAAGATACGCAAGCTTGCATCGGCAAGCTCGCAGGCTTAACGGATGCGCCGCTCGACACGTTGGCGTACCCATTCGGCATTACGTCGCCGGCGGCGACAGAGCAAGTTGCGAAGACGGGCATCCGCTACGCCTTCACGATTTCGCCGGAGATGGCGACGCGAAGCGCCGATCACCTGTTGATCCCGCGGATCAACGCGGGCAGCCCCGGCATCACGCCGGAGCTGCTGCACCGCTCGATCCAGCGCCGGGTCTTGGCGCAGCCGGGCAGCGCTCCGCTGCGCGTGGACGCGGCAGCTGCCGCAGCGCAGCTCGGCGGCAGCGCAAGTGTGGAAGGCGGAGTGCTTAGCCTCCGCCTCGGGCAAGAGGCATTCACCCTGCAGGTGAATGCGAAGGCAGCGACGCGCGGAAACGCGCGCGTCACGCTGCGGCAGCCCGTGCTGCGCGAGCACGGGCTGGTCACGATCGCGCTTGATGATCTTGGCGCGCTGATCGGGCAACCGTTCGTCTACACCCCGGCCACCGGGAAGGTGGCAGTGAGGGTGCCGCCGAGCGTCAAATAAGCCGTTTTATTTGCTTTCAATGATTAGAACAAAGAGGAGTTAACCCGATGAATCATCACTTTTTCGCTTACTTATACCGACTTAAATATATTGATCGCTGGAGTCTCATGTGGAACATGCGCAGAGAAAACGTAGCGGAACATTCTTTCTATGTCTCGACGATTGCGCACATGTTATGCACCATTGCCAACGAAGTATATGGACGCAATGTGCCAACGGATCGCGTGGTATCCATCGCATTGTTCCACGACGCTTCCGAAGTACTAACGGGGGATATCCCCCAACCTGTGAAGCATAACAATGAGCAAATATTGCGGAACTTCCGTGAGATCGAGGATGTCGCAGTTGAACGACTTATTCAAACTATTCCACCTGAAATCAGTGGCATCTACCGTAACTTAATTCAAGATCCTGACCCTGAGCTCTACCGTTGGGTGAAAGCCGCCGACTTGCTCGAAGCTTATATCAAATGCTTAACTGAACTCTCTACCGGCAATCGTGAATTCGTCGTCGCGAAGCAGCAAGTTTTGGAAAGCTTACAGAAAATGAACATGCCTGAGGTTGATTATTTCCTCGAGCATATGAGTGCATCATTTGAGAAAACATTAGATGAAATCACATTGGATGAATCGACGTAAAAAAAGAGCATGCCATCATCAATGATGAGCATGCTCTTTCAATTTCCAATAATTACGACAGCAGCTGTGGATTCGTCATAATCAGTACAGCCACGATAACAGCGATAGCTGCGATCCAGCTGAATGTTTTAATTTTGGCGGCATCAGTAGCTGTGCTTTTACCTGCTTTGCTATTCGCAATCAGCTTTTTGATTCTACCACCAATCATCCCCGTGATTGCTCCTACAATTAGAAGAAGAACAATGGAAGAAATCATCCATAGGACGGACGGCTTCGGATCAACTTGACTGATCATTGCGCCACCTGTAAGGAAGGTTACAATCAGTGAAAATTGGCCGATACGATTGATCTTAGCTATCACGCCGACAAAGCTCTCTTGGGCAGCTCCAGACAAAGTTGCAGCTCGCCCTAATAAGAATGGGAACGTGACATACGCACCAAGCAATAAAGCACTAACGACATGTAAAAAAATCATAACTGGATACATTTGGACAACCTCCGCAATTTTATGTAATGGTTTTCTTAAGTATAACCGAACTGGAACAGTCTCGACAAGAAAGCGATCCCATGAATACAGCTATTTCACTATATCTACACATAACTGTGACTAATTTTATGTATTCGATGTCATGAAAGAAAAACAACCCAACGAACTCATCCTGATAATGAGCCCGCAGGGTTATTTTCACTTCCTATTGATTCAAGCAGATTGCCTATCATCTTAACAATTTAAGGCAGTGGCTCAGCTGGAACGTTTGCGATCGTAACGGCCTCTGTAAATTTGGCTGTCGTGTTCTGTCTCAATCGCATATTAGCAGAACCGGAGATACTTGGATTAATTTGAATGCTCACAATCTTCTCCGCATGACCGCTTGCGTCAGCTGTTAGTGAGAAGCTTGTGCTGTAACCATAGGTGGAAGGCCATGTGCCATTGCTATTTTGAACCTTAGCGACCTGGGTACCTGAACCATTATAAATACCAAGATTATAGCCGGTTGTAGTTGAATTTGCTGTTAGGCCATTCAGAATAATCTTCACTTGAAAAACGGCCTGATTTGGCAATTGCGCTTGATGGACAAAAGCAAACGGATCTGTCGTATTCGTGGCGGTACTATATCCGTAAGATCCTACTTTAAATGTTGAAGGATCCCACCACTTATAACCAGCTGCAGGTGCTGCCCAAGGCTCGGCCTGCGGCTCTGTTGTATTAGCCGGCTGCTCCCATGAATAGAGTGTAGTTGCTGAATCCAATGTAAGGCCTGGCACTTGCGTTAAACTTGTATAACTTTCTTTGGTTGCCAACCAGTTCACCATATTTACTAAAAGAGAAGCGTCATTCTGCTCTTGGAATCCCGCATACGTAGTTTTCGTACCGCCTGTCTCTTCCCTCTTATATTTTGGCGTCGCATCTTCAACTGGCGAGGAATCGCCAATGAATCCGGCTTTGCCTGCACTCACTTTGGAAACAGCAACATAAGGACCTTCTGCTACACCTCCGTCGTTGTATACCCCTTGATCCACAGCACTAGCCCATTTGGTCGTCGTCGCTGGCAGGTAAACAATACCTTTGGCTTTGTTCGGATCTGTAACCGCTAAAGTCGAGCCTGCATGCATAGCAACCGTGGAGACACCACTCGTTATGTTAAAAGCCTGAGATGGGCTCACGATATTATTCGCTGTAATATCACCTAATGCATTATAACGGAACTTCACACCAAAATTGGCCGACAACCAATCAGAGCTTGCAACACCCTGCATCGCTGCCGAAGCTGCCTCTGCTGTACTCATACCTGCAGCTGGATTGGTCCACGCGCCGCGGCGAAAGCCATTGAATACTTCCGAAGCGTCCCAACGATTTTTATTACGATCTGCATTGTAATGATCGCCAATGAAGAAGATGCTGCCGCCGCCTTGCACATACTGCAGCATGGCGCTTTGCTCAGATGTCTTGTATGGAATGTTAGCCTCACCAATTACGAACACATCATACGCTGATAAATCGGAGAGTGTAATAGCAGTACTCTTACGCAGTTCTTTTACAAAATAGCCTGCATTTCCTAATGCGTTAGCAAAATCAGAGAAACCGCCGTCAATCACCCAATCAGCCGCACCTGCCGTTTGACCGTGCGTATTATCAAACAGCACCTTCTTGCCATTCGCCGTTGTTGGCGTTATCGATGGCGCGGGGTCATTAGGACCTTCTGCATAAGCTTGTGGAACAATACCTAACAATGATACGGATAATGCTGCGGTTAAACAGAGTCTTCTCCAGTTTCTTGTTCCTAGCAAGCTTTTCTTCAACATCAAATCCCACCATCCCATGGATTTTTTAGCCACTTATGCTGGCCTAAGCCTATCGTAGCATAGACCATTAACTGGGAATAGTAGTTGGAAATCAATTTACAAAACTAACAAAAAATTGTGCATCGCCACAATAAAATGAACAAAAAAAAGAACCAACCACCTATTCACATAGGTAGTTGATCCTTCATCTAAAAACGTATTAACCTGTTACAACTTTGATTACGTTGCGCACAGAGTTTGCTGTTTTGTCTAAAGCTGTTTTCTCTTCGTCAGTAAGCTCGATATCAAGAATTTTCTCGATACCGTTAGCACCAAGTACAGTTAGAACGCCCATGAACAGGTTGTCGTAGCCATATTCGCCTTCAAGTAGAGCGATCGTTGGGATGATACGTTTTTTATCTTTAAGGATTGCTTCTGTCATTTGCACAAGGGAAGCCGCTGGTGCGTAGTATGCACTACCGTTACCAAGTAGGTTAACGATTTCGCCGCCGCCAGTACGTGTACGTTGAACGATCGCTTCAATACGGTCAGCTGGGATCAGCTTCTCAATTGGCACGCCGCCAGCGTATGTGTAACGAACGAGTGGAACCATGTCATCGCCGTGTCCACCGATAACAACACCTTTAACATCCTCAACGGATACATTCAACTCTTGGGAGATGAACGTCAGGTAACGAGCTGTATCGAGTACGCCGGATTGACCGATTACGCGGTTTTTCGGGAAACCAAGTGCTTGGAATGCTACGTAAGTCATCGCATCAACAGGGTTACTTAAGATGATAACGATGGAATCAGGAGCTACTTCTCTCACGTTCTCACAAACGGATTTCACGATTCCTGCATTCGTGTTAACCAAATCATCGCGGCTCATACCCGGTTTACGAGCGATACCGGCTGTGATGATGACGATATCGGAACCAGCAGCATCCGCATAGTTAGAAGTACCTGTGATTTGGCTATCGTATCCTTGAACTGGACCAGCTTCGAGCATGTCGAGCGCTTTCCCTTTTGTAGGGTTTTCCAATTGTGGGATGTCGAGAAGAACAACGTCACCAAGTTCTTTTTGAGCTAACATAAGAGCAGTTGTTGCACCCGTGAAGCCAGCACCGACGACAGTAATCTTATTACGACGAATTGCCATTTGAGATGTACCTCCTAATAGTTTTTAGTAGATCAACTTTTCTCAAAAGAACTAAGCCATGTTTTTGATGATTTCGTTCGCGAACTCGGAACATTTGATTTCTTTCGCGCCTTCCATCAAACGAGCAAAGTCATAAGTTACGGTTTTGTTATTGATGGATGTTTCCAAACCTTTGTAGATCAAGTCAGCCGCTTCCAACCAGCCAAGGTGCTCAAGCAGCATAACGCCAGATAGGATTACGGAACCTGGGTTAACTACGTCAAGACCAGCATATTTAGGAGCTGTACCATGCGTAGCTTCGAAGATTGCATGACCAGTCAAGTAGTTGATGTTTGCTCCAGGAGCGATACCGATACCGCCAACTTGTGCAGCAAGTGCATCAGACAGGTAGTCACCGTTCAAATTCAATGTTGCGATAACGTCGAAGTCAGTAGGACGAGTCAATACTTGTTGCAAAGCGATGTCAGCAATAGCATCTTTTACGATGATTTTGCCAGCTGCTTCAGCGTCTTTTTGAGCTTTATTAGCTGCTTCAGCGCCTTCTGCTTCTTTGATACGATCGTATTGTGCCCATGTAAATGTTTTGTCCGCATATTCACGCTCAGCAAGCTCATAACCCCAGTTTTTGAACGCGCCTTCTGTGAACTTCATGATGTTACCTTTGTGTACCAAAGTTAGCGTTTTACGGCCATGTTTGATCGCGTACTCGATTGCAGCGCGTACCAAACGCTCAGTACCTTCGGAGGATACTGGCTTAACGCCGATTCCTGAAGTTTCTGGGAAGCGAATTTTGTTAACGCCCATTTCGTCTTGAAGGAATTTAATAACTTTCTTAACTGCGTCGGAACCAGCTTCCCACTCAATACCAGCGTAGATATCTTCTGTATTTTCACGGAAAATAACCATGTCAACTAGCTCAGGACGTTTAACTGGGGATGGAACACCATTGAAGTAACGAACTGGACGGGAACATACGTAAAGATCTAATTCTTGACGAAGTGCAACGTTCAGGGAACGAATACCGCCGCCGATTGGCGTTGTAAGAGGTCCTTTGATGGACACGATGTATTCGCGCATAGCTGTTAATGTATCGTTAGGTAACCAGTTGTTGTATTTGTTAAAAGCTTTCTCGCCGGCAAAAACTTCGTACCAAGCGATTTTTTTCTCGCCTTTGTATGCTTTCTCAACTGCAGCATCTAGAACGCGCACGGAAGCAGCCCAGATATCAGGACCTGTACCGTCACCTTCGATGTAAGGGATGATTGGGTTGTTAGGTACTTGCAGAACACCATTCTCGATGGTGATTTTTTGACCTTCTTTTGGTAGTTCGTAGGATTCGAATTGTGGCATGATAGTTCCTCCTTAGATTTGTGTAAAGTGTATATCGAATGAGTTACATGGTGCGTTATGTTGCGTGCTTTTGGCAATGCCTTCCGACCGCTGTTATCATCCTGTCCAATTGAATTGATTTTATGGTATGGGCAGGATTCTAAAGGCGGGCACTTACGTTTCTCCAGGCACTGCCAAGCACTCCACTTAGCTACTTTAGTATCAAGGCGAGAAGCATTAACAAAAATGATAACTCGTCACCGTAGAAGTAAGTAGGTAAACACACAAAAAGTGACGGGAGTTGCGGTACTCCCCCGAGGTGAGCCGAGGACGGGTACCGAACTGCCCGCACATGGAGTTAAAATGACAATTAGCGAGCGCTAATTGGAATGTATTTTTGGTTAACCGGACCCGTGTACTCAGCGCGAGGGCGGATCAAACGGTTGTTTTCGTACTGCTCCAAGATGTGGGCAGCCCAACCGGATGTGCGGCTGATCGCGAAGATCGGCGTGAACAGGTCACGTGGGATTTCCAACGTTGTGTAAACGGAAGCTGAGTAGAAATCAACGTTTGGTTTCAAGCCTTTGAGGCTGGTGACCAACTCGTCTGCTTTAATGGACATTTCGTACCATTTAAGGTTGCCAGTTAGTTTACCAAGCTCATAGGACATTTTTTGCAAGTGCTTCGCACGCGGATCTCCGTTTTTGTAAACACGGTGTCCAAAGCCCATGATTTTGTCTTTGCGCTCTAATTTATCGTTGATGTAAGGAACAACGTTCTCTACAGTACCGATCTCTTCCAGCATCGCCATAACAGCTTCGTTCGCACCGCCGTGAAGAGGTCCTTTGAGCGTGCCGATCGCTGAAGTAATACCGGAGTAGATGTCTGTTAATGTAGCAACAGTAACACGCGCAGCGAATGTGGAAGCATTCAGCTCATGGTCAGCGTGTAAAACTAATGCTTTGTCCAAAGCTTCGATAGCGATTTTATCTGGCTCGTTACCTGTTAGTTGGTACAAGAAGTTAGCAGCAACAGAAGCATATCCTGGGGAAGCTAAAGGGTCTTTACCTTCACGGATACGAGCGAAAGCTGCGATAATGCCAGGAATTTGTGCTTGCAGCTTGATCGCTTTACGCACATTGGATTCAGGGCTCAAATCGTTCGCTTCTTCATCATAAAGTGCAAGAGCCGATACTGCTGTACGAAGAGCAGCCATGGAATTAACATCTTTAGGGAATGCTTTGATCTGGTTGATAACCGCATCAGGCACCTTGCTGTAAGCGTTCAGGTCGCTTTGCAGTTTCTCAAGCTCAGTTTGGTTAGGCAATTTACCGAACCAAAGCAAATAAATAACTTCTTCAAATGTCGCATTTTCTGCGAGGTCATCAATATCAATCCCGCGATACGTTAGCACACCATCTACAATGGAGCTGATCGACGAGGTCGTGGCTACAATTCCTTCTAAACCTTTGGTTGCAGACATGGGAATCTCTCCTTAGCTACTCTATTAGCAAAAAATTGCTTTTTTCCTAACTTAATAATAAAGTATTTTGTTTAATAAGTGAACAAAAGCAGACATAAAACTTCATTATCACTATCATAAAGAATCTTTTTGGCGGAAATCGTCACTGTTTTTTTGAACAATCTCTTCAAAACACACGATACAAGTTTTTGTTAATTTCCCCGATTTATGCAACCCAGGAGGAAAAGTTTGTCGAGTCGTGTTGAGATTGATACAATGTAGGCAAAGTAATAGTGATTTTTCTCTGAAGAAGGAGCAAATACATGAGCAGCAGCGCAAGTATCGGCATCATTGATATCGGATCTAACTCGATTCGACTTGTTATCTACGAAATTAATGCCCATGGGGCATACCGTGTAGTCAGTGAGCATAAGGATTCCGCTAGACTCAGTGAACGAATCGCTTCCGATGGCATTTTACATAGCAAAGACATTATTTCTATAGTCCCAATTCTATCTCACTACGCTCTGCTATGCAAAGTTCATGAAGTTCAGACAATAAGGGCCGTAGCAACAGCAGCCATACGTAACGCGGCCAATTCAGCTGAAATTGTGCGAATTCTCCAGGAACAGACCGGACTTCATATTGAAGTACTGAGCGGGACAGAGGAAGCTCGATATGGCTATTTAGGCGTAATCAATACTATCGATATTCGGGACGGCTTGATCATTGATATTGGCGGAGGGAGCACGGAAGTCACATTGCTTCGTAACCGGAAATTGCTGCACAGCGTTTCCTTTCCATTCGGTGCGGTGAACACCACACGCCAATTTATGAAAAATGGGAATCTGACCGAGCAGGAAATGGGTGATATTCGTCGGATGGTTGAAGATGCGATTTTGGCTCATCCTTGGATTGCCAGTTCTCCCAATCTACCTATGATTGGTCTAGGCGGAACGATTCGAACCCTAGGGAAAATAAGCCAAAAACGCAGTAAATACTCGCTTCAGCTTGCCCACAATTACACGCTGAAGCCTGGGGAGCTTCGTGATTTCCTCCTATTGTTATCCTCCATGCCATTAGAAAAAAGAAAAAAAGTAGATGGTCTCTCCAAAGATCGCGCAGATATTATGGTTCCAGGACTGATCATTATGGACACCATATTCGAAGCAGCGGGTTCATCAGCGTGCATTATCAGCGGATCAGGACTTCGTGATGGCCTTTTCTATGAAACGTCCGATCCTAAGCACCCAATCAAAGAGGATGTTCTTGAAGCAAGTATCCATAATTTGCTTTTGCTCCATCCGAACGCCGCTGTGAAACATGTCTCTCATGTAGATAAATTCGCCATGCAGCTTTATCATACGCTCAATGTTCCGCCCGAATTGGACGATCGAAGCCAAAAATACTTGCATACCGCTGCCCTCTTACATCGAATTGGAGCCAGCGTCCATTATTACCATTACCTCAAACATACACAATACATGATGACTGGGGCACATATCGACGGTCTCAGTCATCGAGAAATTGTTATTTGCTCTTTCATTGCTACTTACAAAACAAAAAACCGGAGCCAGCAACAAGTCCTAGCTTACAAGGACCTATTGATGGAATCCGACGCGGCATTAATTGTAAAGTTAGGTACGCTGCTTAAATTAGCAATGGCCTTGGATCATAGTGAGACACAGCCTGTGCAAGAGCTGCAAATAACGCAAACCGAATCGACCCTAACTCTCAAGCTGTTATGTATCCACAACCCAATTATGGAGCTTAAGGAACTCGCGGCAATCAGCAAAGATTTCGAAAAAATCTGGGGGCTGAAGCTTAAGACTCAAGCCGGAGTTTTTTCCAAGAAGTAATTTTCATTGCCTCGAACTGGCTCCGATAAGGGGTCAGTTCATTTTTTATGCGACTGTACATCCCGTTGGGCATCAGTTCTCTTGCTTTGACGTTATCATGTAGGGTGACATTCAGAATTTGAATCATCACTTTCTTCATCTCCCGATCAAGAACCGGACACATCAGCTCAATACGACGAGTCAAATTACGTGTCATCCAGTCGGCCGAAGATAAATAGACATCAACAAGTCCGCCATTTTCGAAATAATAAATGCGGGAATGCTCCAAGAAACGATCTACAATACTCCGAACCGTAATATTCTCGCTAATCCCAGGTACCCCTGGACGCAAGCAGCATACGCCGCGAATAATTAATTCAATCTTCACACCTGCTTGCGAAGCCGCATACAAGGCATCTACCATCTCTTGATTGGATAATGAGTTCATTTTTGCAATAATTCGGGCAGGTCTGCCCGCTCTAGCGTGCTCAGCTTCACGCTCGATAAGCTCGAATAGCTTATCCTTCAAATCCGTAGGAGCCACAGCGAAAGACTGCCAATCATGAGGCGCGGAGTAGCCAGTAATCTCATTGAAAAGCGCGGAGGCATCCTCTCCAATCACACTATTTGCAGTGAATAGCCCTACATCTGTGTAAAGACGGGCTGTGCTGTCGTTATAATTACCCGTTCCCACATGAACATATCGGCGGAGATTCTGCTCTTCTTGTCTCACGACGAGTGTGATCTTGGCATGCGTTTTGAGCCCCACAAGTCCATAAACCACATGACAGCCTGACTTTTCAAGCATTCTTGCCCATGCAATATTTCGCTCTTCGTCGAATCTGGCTTTCAGCTCCACAACTACCGTGACCTGCTTCCCGGACTCCGCGGCTCTCGCTAACGCTTGAATAATCGGCGAGTTTCCGCTCGCTCTATACAGTGTCATTTTGATCGCGAGTACTTTCGGATCATAGGCAGCATGGATGATGAAGTCTGTTACTGCGTCGAACGTTTCATAGGGATGATGTACCAATACATCCTTTTGCTTTAGAACCTCGAAGAAGTCAGTTGTATCCTCAAATTCTATGGGATATTTGGCAGCAATACGCGGATAGCGAAGATTTTCAAAGCCATTGAGCGTACCGGCCAGCTTCATGAAATATGTGATGTCCAGCGGTCCGTCAATTTCAAAAATTTGTTCTTCAATCTCGAACTCTTCCTGAAGTTGTGCAAGCGCATAAGGATGAATGCCCTCTTGTACTTCGAGTCGAACAGGAGAGCCCCAGCGTCTGCGTCTAAGCTCCTTCTCGATCTCCTCAAGCAGATCTTCCGCCCCTTCTTCATTGAGCGTTAAATCGGCGTTTCGAGTCACCCTGAACCCGTGAACGGAAATCGGAATGTATCCACTGAAAAGCGATTCTATATGATGCTCGATCAATTCCTCAATAAGAATAAATTCTGTTTTTTTACTATTTGGCCGTGTTGGCACGGGAATATAACGGGATAAATTGCTCGGTACTTGAACGATGGCAAAATAAGGCTCATCATCCGGATCATCCCCTTCTCGCACAAGTAAGACGGCTAAATAGACGGATTGATTATGTACAAGTGGAAATGGACGACTTTGATCCACAGCCATCGGCGTTAATACAGGAAAAATAATATCATGATAATAAGCATCCATGGCTTTTTTTTGTGTCGTATTCAAATCTTCAAATTCCGTAAACACAATGCCTTCTTTGGTTAGCAGTCTCGTTACTTCACGATACGTTTTGTACTGTTCTGTTACCATTTTGGCAGTACGCTTCATAATTCGTTTAATCAGGCCGGCAGGGGTGTAGCCTGTGAAGTCTTTCTTCGTATACCCAGCCTTGATTTGATCCTTCAGTCCTGCGACACGAACACTCATGAACTCATCGAGATTGCTGGATACGATGGACAGAAATTTCACACGCTCAAGCAGCGGTGTGCTCGCATCTTGAGCTTCCTCCAGAACACGCCAATTGAACTCGATCCAGCTTAAATCCCGGTTTAAGTACTTGGTCGAAATCTCTTTGACTTCCTTGACTTCTTTGAGCTCTTTAACTTCTTTCAAATCAGGTTCGCGCGCAATGCTCATAAAGCCTCCACTTATATTTTCTTCTGTTTTCTATCTGTGCCATTTATCTTCATTGTACTATGCGTGCTCTACACCGACAATGCAGAATCCCCTTTTTTAGTATATGAAGATTTTGTAAAGGTGATGTTATTTCCGTATTTATCCAAGATCATGTTACAATGAAAAGACTTGAAACAAGGAGAGAAAAAGACCATGGGTATCCTGAATCCACGTTTAGTTCATCAGATTTTCAGGGGCATTTGGGTGGCACTAATCATTGTTCTAATCGGACTCGCTTTCTACTATGTTATCCCACTGATTTACCCATTTATTTTCGGCTGGATTCTAGCTCTTATGCTTAATCCCCTTGTGAACTTCTTCCAATTCAAGGTAAAGTTGCCGCGCTGGCTTGCTGTGACCTTATCCATGTTGTTATTCATAAGTGCCATGGTTACGGCCATAACCTTACTAGTTGCGAATATAGTCGTAGAATTAGGATCACTTGCGGATACCTTGCAGATTCAGATTAACCTATGGGTGGAGCAATTCAATGTTTTCATTAACTCAACGGCTTTCCAAAATTGGATTGAACGTATTAATCAGTTTTTTGAAAATAACCCGAAATACCAAGAAACCGTCAACAACAATTTATCTTCGACAGCAGGCTCCATTGCAGACGTGAGTAAGTTCATTATTGGCTATGTATTTGATACTTTGAAAAGATTTCTAACTTCTTTGCCGAATATCGCAACCATCACTATTATTGTTATGCTGGCCACCTTTTTCATTAGTAAAGATTGGTATCAGCTTATCAAACGATATAAAGGGATCTTCTCCGACATGATTGTGAAGACAACCCAATTGATTCGGACCGATTTGCAAAAAGCACTTTTCGGCTACATGCGCGCCCAACTGATTCTTGTTTCGCTAACCGCTCTTGTGGTCATCATTGGCTTGCTGGTCTTGCGCGTTGACTATGCCATAACCATCGGTTTATTAACAGGCTTAGCAGACCTGATGCCTTACTTGGGGACAGGTGCGGTTATGGTACCTTGGATCTTATATGTTTTCTTTGCGCAAGGAGACTATTTCCTCGGAATCGGCCTCAGTGTTCTGTATGGTGTCATCGTGATTGCCAGACAGATTATGGAGCCTAAGGTGCTCGCCTTTTCAGTCGGATTAGACCCTCTGGCTACGTTAATCGCCATGTTCGTTGGATTGAAACTATTCGGACTCCTCGGGCTTCTTGTTGGTCCTGTGACTCTCATTCTGATTGCTGCGTTCTATCGCGCAAGAATCTTTCATGATATGGCGGCTTACATACAAAAAGGCTCGGTTCCTCCCAAATAGACGGGGTGACCGAGCCTTTGTTTTTATCTGCGTTTAATGATATTGATGCGGCCTCTGCCGATTTGCTTTTGAATCAGTGCAAGCAGCATTACCTTGAAGATCGGTCTCGTGTAAGGAAAAACAAGTAGAAATCCGAAAATATCGGTGATGAACCCCGGTGTAATTAATAGAATGCCTCCGATGAAAATACAGATTCCATCTAACAAATGCTGTGCAGGCAGTTGGCCCTGAGACCACTCAAACTTGGCATACTCCAGCACTTTGCGTCCTTCCCGCTTGGCGAAATAGGCACCTAAGAAGCCGCTTATTATAATAAGCGCGAATGTTGTCCAGCCGCCAATAAAATGCCCAAGTGTAATAAGAAGCGTAATTTCTATGGCAGGCACTAGAATTAAAATGGCAAGAATGATACGAAACATAAGCTCAGCCCCTTTTATGAATACTTAGCTAACAGCTGCCATAATTCTGGCGCTTCCTTCTCTATACGTATTGGCTTCCAAGAAGGATTCACCCAAACGTGACGAGTTGCTCCAGTAACAAGTAATTCCCCAGTAGGTTGTGCAGCAGAATCTTCGTTTAGAGTCATCATTTCTTCCGAAACTTTACGGATTTCATAAGCAAAATGGAGCCGAACACTGCTCATGTCAATCACTCGTGTGTTCACGCATACCAAGTCATCATAACGTGCAGGCTTCTTGAACTTAATCTCTGCTTCAACAAGCGGCAGCAATAGCCCCTTCTCCTCAATTCGCCGGTATGGGTATCCAAGCTCCCTGATAAGTTCGGTCCTCCCAATCTCGAACCACGTCAAATAGTTGGCATGGTACACAACCCCCATTTGATCCGTTTCTTCATATCTCACACGAAACTGATGCTGATGCCAATGTTCCTGAGTCATGTTGTTTGATCCTCCGGTGAAAAGTCTTTGATCTATTATATCACAAAGGGAACGATTAAAAGTTAGGGAGACGAGAGGGAAACGTGGAGAAGTGAAGCGGTCATTCCCCATACCAAAAGGTCTCCCACTGATGTGGGAGACCTTTTGGTAGTGTATAGTAGTTATGATTTGGAATTCCGGGGGAACAGCTGACTTGGGCCGTTATACTTGAATAATTTGTCCATCTAATTCTAACCGTTCCCTAAGGACCTCGTAATCAACATCCTGAACCGCACATCCTTGTTCTATGGCCAAAGCAGCCGCAGTTGCCGCAGATTGCCCCAAGATCATAAAAATCGGCTCCATTCTGATCGAACCATAGGCGATATGGGAAGACGATAAGCAGACCGGAACCAGGAGATTGGAACACTCCTCTCCCCTTGGTACAATTGCGCGATAAGAGATCGGATAAGCGCCGGTTGGACTGATTTCAACGTTACCTTCATTCACACAACGTCCATCCAGTACGATTCTCCTGCAATTATGTGAATCCATGGTATAAGCGGCAAGTCCAATGGAATCCGTTACCTTTTCAATTTTGCGGCAGTGACGCTCCGTCATGACGACTTCGGATACCATTCGTCGAGCTTCACGTACGTACAATTGGTGAGGCCACCCATTCGTATCCAAGAATTCATCGGCAGGAAGTCCCCACTGCCTCATTTCACCTCTAATGCGGGCAGGAATACTATCATCATTTGAGAGAAAATAAAGCAGGCCCAAATTGTAATTGACGTGGTCTTGATAAATTCGCTCTCTAGTTGCATAATCGCCGTCCGGCCAATCATAATTGCCGCCAATATGATCGGTACTGAAACCTCCTCGATTATTCAAATCCGTTTTCCCACGGGGCATCATGACATTCAGCTTTAACGCATCCCATACCCCTGAGCGGATATATCGGGCCATTAGAGCAAACCGTCCGGGATCATAATGGGAAGGTTGCGGGAACGGGATCTGATTATCCGGCACGTTCGTAAGGCAAATGCGGAAATTATACGCTTGAACGCATTTGTCTCCCTGACCTTGAAATCCCGGCTCTGCATCGCTGACACCGGGAAGCAGGCCGCTGTCCGGCTTCCCTTCGATTCTATACGGGTCAACCCATGTATAGAAATTATGCTTTGGGTGTCCGAAATGAATGCCATTCAGCGTTTCCTTGTATAAGGAATTTGACTCTCGACCGACATGGTAGGAAATGCCGGCACGGGCTAACAGATCACCTTCATAAGTCGCATCGATGAAGATAGATGCAGAGAAGGTATTACCATTCTCCATGGTGATTCTGGTTATCCGACCGTTCTGCATGTCAACTTTATCTAAATGCTGTTTGTAGTAAACGGGTACCGCTGCATCCTGCACCCATTCCGTAAAGATCCGTTCTGCGATATGGGGCTCAAACGCCCACGCTGCCCCATCCGATTCGCGGCTGCCATAATGTTTGCCCAACGTTCTATAGAATGCTCTGGACAGTCCCCCGATGGCCTCCTCGCTGCCGATATCCGTTCGACCCAGGCCACTGGCCGACATTCCACCAAGATGCATGCCAAATTCTGCAATCACTGCTCGAAGTCCCATCCTGCTCGCTTGAACCGCAGCGACAATCCCTGCTGGAGTTCCCCCAAATATACATAGATCCGCTTGAACATGCTTCGGATTTGATTCAGCGTTCCCCTCAGCCGAGTAATATGTTAACAGGTTGAAGTCAGTCAATGCTTTGCCACCTGCTTTCCTTATATGTTACCGGTATCCCCTTCAACTTGTACCAAACCAAAAACCGATCACATTCACAATCTCCCAGAATCCGTCCGCTCTGCCGATCACGGTAATCGAGTCTCCCGGATTTGCCGACTGAATCAACGGTAATCCCCCTTGTGGTGTCCAAATCGCTGATCCTGCCGAAGTTGTAATCTTTAACATAGATGACTTCTCAATGAAAAAGGTAAATAAGAATCCTTTTTTTGCTGCTGGCAAAGAAAGCAAGATGTCGCCCGAAGCATCAGCATTCGTAATTTTAGTGCCCATCCAGCTTAAGCTGACGGGACCGGATGAACCGACTTTTTGCAGGGGCAGCGAAACATTCGAGATAACCACTTCAGAAGTGGCCGCGTCAATCGAATAAAGGCTTTGTGCTCCTCCTCTCACACTGCAATTCACGTATTTCATGCCCCGAATTTGCTCATTATTATTCTTTTTGGCAGTGAATCCTCTGACGATTATCGGAACAGCCCGTTCATCAATCGATTCGCAGTCATAATACTCCACGTTGCCGATCGCTACTCTCGGAAACTGCGGTACTGTGGTAACGATGAACGAAGAACCGAAGCCATAGGGGTCCTCTGGCGCGTTCACCGTGTTACAGTTGACCGCTCTGCAGCGGACATATGTCGTCTTGATGCTATCGGGAGAACAGGACAACACGGAATATCCGGCGTACTGTTCGTTTTCCGCTGTGCAGTCGATCAGCCGCACTTCGCCTTTAACCCCTTTTGTTCCATCCCCGCCATAATTGATGGAGTATCCGAATGAATTCCCCTTGGTTCGGCATCCTTCAAATGTAATGTCGATCCGATCGTTAGCTGATGTTAGTTTCTGCAAGCTAACCAGGAAGCCGCGTCCGATATTCCCCTCCGCTACGCAGTTAACGAAACGTACCCGCTTCAGGACCTCCCGACCCGTCGTATTGTTGGGTTCAATATCAACGCCACTCTTCGGCGATGTCCCTGTCGTATTATTAAAGCGGCAGTTTTCCACAAGCAGCCCCTCTACCGTAATGACGGAAAGCCCCTGACGCCGATTATTATTGGCTGTACAGTTGGTTAACACAATATTTTTACAGTAAGACTGGACCGCCAGATAGGCTCCAACATAAAAACCATCTCCACCACTGTCGTTGGCGTTAATCCGCTCAATGACCACGTTCTCTGAACCGCTGATGTCAAAAATGTGGGCCTGCTCCCCGGTGGAATAGACCGCTTTGTTCATTTGCAATGTCGCACCGTTCCCGATTACATGGACATTCCTAACGTCCAGAATTCGGATTAGTCGTTCATACGGCGCTTTGAGGTTCAATGTGTCGATCGCCTGGACGACTGTTCCGGGTTCGAATTCGATGACCGTGTCGCTTGGAAAATACAACTGGCCCGTAAGATAGAACCCGCTGCGCTGCTTGGGAATAAACAACTTCCTGCCAGCTGCCGCCCGGAGCGCGTTCTGCAGCTGCTGTGTTTCGACCGTTACACCATCGCCTTTTGCACCAAACCAAGAAGCGCTAATCGTATCGCCGCTGTATACTCTTAGGAAACGCCGCCCGTTGAGACCTACGATAAGGGTTCCATCATTGTCGGCAGAGGAAGTGTCATTCGCATCATAAAGGAAGAAGCCTTCTCTTCCTTTATCCGTCACATAATAAGCAAAGGCTGGATTGATTAGAGTACCCGTTCTTAATTGAGACAAGGTTGTGGCCACACAAACTTTGTATTGGTCCAAATCCATCAACGGAAAGCTGGTATTATTGTTTCCGTATACCGCTCCTGTAACAGACTGTTCCGAACTGCCACGTGCAATTCCGAATCGGCCGAAGAACAGCCCTTCAGCTGTTAATGCCGCCCCTGCTGCTCCTAAGGTAGCAAGCAGCTTTCGTCTACTAATTGGCCCTTGCATCTTATTGGCTTCGTTGAATGCTTCCTTTTGCTTATCCTCCATCGACAATACCTCCCATTCAATTTCCAATCGTATTCAGAGTTACCCACGTCCCGGGAGTCCCATCAGAAACGCACACCCATCCCGCTGGTGCGGAAATGGAGGGCAGAGAGTTCCAGAGCATTGTTCCTTGCTTCCAAGTACCTGAAGTCGGCGAAGCCTGAGCCCATCCCACCGAAGCCCCTTTTGTCTGAATCTCAGGCGATGACCATTGAATCAAATACTGCGGATTGAATACCGGGGTACCGCTGCCGCCAAACACATTATTTTCGGTAATCCGAATATTGGAGCCATTAGCTGCCGCGTCAATCTGTATACACTTGCTTTGAGCTTCCGTCACATTCCCGTCGAATAGTGTGTTCATAACTATAGCTCCAAACCAATAGCCTACATTACCAATACTCGTCAATTGATTTCCTGTCAGATGATGCAACCCCGTAGACTGGGTACCGTCGAACCGAACTGCTCCATAGGAGGAGTTGATATTCTTGATTTGGTTCCCAGAGAATTTGACAGCTTGACAGTCCGTGAACGATACAGCAATTGCGCGTGCGGAGTCAATATAGTTATCCTTAACCAGAGGCGCCGCCGAATTGCTAATCGACCAGCCAGAAGCGCCCGTGGCATAATCCCGGTTGCCGCTGATTTCCAGTCCCTTCACTACTTTGGAAGAAATAATCATGCGGGCGTCAGAGACAGAGCCATAGAACTCATTGTCACGGATCGACACATTTTCCGTATCGGAGGGAGAGGTATTAGCTCGGAAGAAATAACGGGCTTTCCCCTTATTTCCGGCGATCGTGATCCGTTGATTTTTATAGGACGCATTGGGATTATACGAATTAATGAAATAAATTTCACTGTAAAATTCGTTCTCCTCGATCCATATATCTTCCACAAGGTCTGTTCCCGTAGAAGATTTATTCGGCTCCAAATCGATTGTAGCCACGTAAGGGAACGGATCACTAATGACATTCCGGCTGATCCATATTTTGCGGCCGGATACGATGGCGACAGCACATCGGCGGGGATTGCTTATCACATTCTCGCGAACGTGGATGTTCTCGCTTGGCGCAATGTAATTGGAGCCTATATAGACACAATCCCCGTACGGCGCATCCAGGACGTTATTATGAACAAACACATTTTTGGAATTGATGATATATATCAGATGAGATTGCTCATTCAACGTGCCACCCGAGTAATTACCATTTAGATGTAGTCCTGTCACATGAAGTCCGCCATTGACGTAACTCTGGATCAGAAACATCCGTTTCGCTATCGACCCATCCGGACTTTCCATTCGGATTTCCGGCATCCCCATGCCAATGATAGAATTGGACAATGCGACCGATCCCGACAGTTTGTAGTATGAAGAGCTTCTTGGCACAATGATCGATTTGCCATTTGCTGCAGCCGCTTGAAACGCCGCCGTATCGTCTGTTGTACCGTCCCCAACTGCTCCGTAATCGAGTACGTTCACATAGCCCGGATCGCTGCTGCTCAGACTGCTTGGCATCACAACAGAATTGCCATAAACACTGGTTGTAACCGTGGCCCCCGTAGCAGCGGCTTCCAAAGATAACAACCGCATAAGCGTACCCCCAGCGGCTATCGTCACTCCCGCGGTTCCCAGTATGTTCAGCAGCTTACGCCGCACGGGTGAACGGATGCCTCCATCCTCCTCCCTTACCTCCTCTTTCCTTACAATTTCCTCTTGCTGTCCGTCCTTACCTTGCGACTGAAGCCTTTGCTCATTAGTTTGGAAATCCGTCATCCTGATCCCTCCAATTGACTAAGGTTTTAGATGCATACGGTCTACTCAGAGCTGTTATCTATTTACTGAAGAAAGCATGTCAGCCATGCTCCCGCCAGCGCATCTCATATCAAATGAATCTGTCTAGCCCGTTCCCGAATATCAAGCAAATAATCTTCAAAGACGACTGTCTTTCCCGTGATACGGGACTGTTCTGCGGCAAAAACTACCATGTGACTATACGCAGACACAATACCATGAGAGATTCCTGAAGTTGACGGGTTGCTGATCAGCCTGACCACATCCCGAATCATCCCGTAATCACCTCCGCTGTGTCCACCATCTAGTTTTGGCGGCACGATCTGTTCGTTTTGCCCGGAATACATCCGAATTTCTATTTCATTTTTTTCCAAATGCCCGCGAATTTCTCCCAAGGTTCCCATGATTTTAAATGTTCTGGAACTTTCGTTCGTAAAAGCACTCATGGTAAACGAGACAGTCGCTCCGCCCTGAAACTGCAAATTCACAACCTGATGGTCGACGACGTCATTATCGCAGCGATACACGCATTTGCCGTAAGGTCCCTCTGTAATCGCTTTCCATCTTTGATCCAGCTTCGGCTCTGGACTAACGGCATTATGGGGCCATGTGTCCTTCTCGTTGTAGTACCACTTGAGCGCAGAATATGGACAGTCGGCCTCAACGGCGCATCCGTCCGTACAGCGTTCTGTCGATCCTTCAGGTGCATGTTCCTGATTGAAATACGACAGGTTTCCAAAAGAAGAAATCAGTTGGCAATTATCTCCAACCAGCCATTGAATTAAATCCAAATCATGACAGCATTTCGCCAGCAACATAGGGCTGGATTGAGCTTCATTTCGCCAATTCCCTCGGACATAGCTGTGAGCTTGATGCCAGTATCCAACATTCTCATTCCACTGAATGGACATCACTGTACCGATCCGTCCCTCTGATAGCAGCTTTTTGACTGTTTGAAAATAAGGTGTATACCTCAGCACATGGCATACGAACAACGATTTCCCAAGACGCTCGGCTTCTTCCGCAAGCGCTAAGGTTTCTTCGGGTTTAGGCGACATAGGCTTCTCCAACATGACGTGATATCCTTGTCTAAGTGCTTGCAACGCCGGCTCCACATGGTCATTGTCCTGCGTACAGATAAGCGCAAGATCTGCGCGCTTTGGTCCGGCGAGAAGCGACTTCCAAGTGGTGTACTGTTCGTTAACGGCAATCCCGTGCTGCTTTGCAAACCGTTCTCTCCTATAGGTGTCTATCTCAGCTACAGCAAGGAATTGAAGCTCATGCGGATGCTTCAAAGCATAGGGGGCGTAAGCTCTCGTACCTCTTACACCCGCCCCGATCAATATGGCACTTATCAAATATATTCACCCTTTCAACCCTGTTGAGGCGATACCTTGAATAAAATATTTTTGCGCAAAAGAAAATACCAGCATTACCGGAATGACAGTGATAACTGCCCCAGCCATAACTAACGTCATCTTGTTATCAACTTCATTTTTTAAAAATAGAAGGCCCAGAGGAAGGGTATACAGTTTTTTATTCTGCAAATAAATGAGCGGCTCCAGCGTATTGTTCCAGGCACTTATGAAAGTGAACACCGCAAGCGCCGACAAAGCTGGCTTAGATAAGGGCAAATAAATCTTGTAAAAGATTTTCCATGGATTAGCTCCATCCACATAGGCCGCATCATATAATTCTCTGGGCAGCGTTTTGAAAAACTGATGCAGAAGGAAAATACCGAAGGCACTTCCCAGAAAACTTCGCAAGACAAGCGGATAAAAGGTATCCAGCCCGCCAAGCGTTTTCCAGATGAAATACGTAGGAATCATCGTAATTTGCGAAGGCAGCATCATCGTTCCGAGCATCGAAATGAAGATAAGATTCCGTCCACGGAACTGAAAAAAGGCAAGACCATAAGCAACCAGCGCACAGGATGCAACGGTACCGATTAAATCTACAACCGTCACGCCTATACTGTTCAGGGTATAGCGGACAAAATGAACCTCTGTCCATACTTTCGCGTAATTGTTCCATACAATCGGGTTCGGCAGCAGCTTCGGAGGCAAGGAGAGTTCAGTTCCCGCTTGCATCAGCGATGTGGAAATCATCCAGAAGAATGGCACCAGCATAATCAGCGCTCCCCCTCCCAAAACAAGGTAAGCGATCCCATGCAGCATGGCATTCGGTTTATTCATAGTGAACCCACCTTTTTTCCGTGACCTTCTGTACGAAAGTAATGCCCAAGATGATTATGAAAAGCCCCCATGCCATCGCAGAGGCACTGCCCATCTTAAAGTTCATGAACGCATCCCGGTAAATCAGGATGTTCGGCACCATGTTGCGGTCAGCCACCGCTGTAATATCTCCTAGCATGACTAGAAAGACATCGAAAGCGTGAAAAGCCGAGATCGTCGATAAAATCATGACCATGTAAACCATCGGAGAAACAATCGGAACCGTAATTTTCGCAAACAACGTCCACCCAGAAGCGCCATCCATCTGAGCCGCTTCTATCATTTCTTTGGATATGTTTTGCATGCCGGCTAAAATCAGCACCATCGAATAGCCGGCCCCCTTCCAAATATTGACCAAGGCAATTGAACCAATAACAAGCCACCATTTATTGCTTCTGATCCAATCGATAGGAGAGATATGTATCTGCTCCAGCAGCCAATTCAGAATTCCGTAATCATTTTGATAAATCCAAAGCCAGATCATACCCCCCGCAACCCAAGGCGTAATAACCGGCAGAAAATAGATCATGCGGAACAACGTTTTGCCTCGTATCTGTTGATTCAGCAAGTAAGCCAGGATTAGGGCCGATCCCGTTTGAAGGGGAACAAACAGCAAGGAAAAGTAGCTTACATTGCGAAGTGACAGCCAGAACGTCTTCAGCGTAAGAAATTGCGTCCAATTCCTTATTCCAATCCACTGTGGGTCATTGAACAAATCCCATTTAGTAAAAGTCAAGTAGAAAGAAAACACAAACGGGAAGGCGAAGAAAACAACAAGCTGCAGCACGAATGGCAGAGTGAAACAGAACCCCCAATAACCTTGTTTTTGCATGTATGCACCTCTTTTGCTCTAACGATCATTAGGCAACTATTTATTGTCATCGAGTATGGCCTGAACCTTCGTCTGAATCTCCTTGGCGCCTTCTTCTGGCGCTTTTTTACCGTCCATAATATCATCCAGAATTGGATTTGCCGCAGCCCGCCACTCGTTCCAAGATGGATTCTCATCCAATGTTGAACCAGCTTCTTCAATGCCCTTGGTATAGGCTTTTTTGTTAGTCGGTTTAAACGACAGCTTCTCTACTGCCTCAAGTGCGCTCTTTTTGACCGGAAGGCTTGCCCCGCTTTCAGATAGATAGCCCTGCGCTTCGTCGCTTAAGTAATACTTAAGAAAGGTCCAGGCGGCTTCTTTCGCTTCCTTACTGGCCTTGGAGTATATCAACCATTCGTTCACAACCATTGGCACGAAACGCTTGCCATCGGAACCGAAAGGAAGCTTAACCGTATCCCAATCCAGGTTTGGGCTGCTTTTGTTAATGGAAACCTGACTTGAATATTGAAGGAAGACCATCGCCGATTTTCCATTCTCGAATAGCTTTCCGGTTGCTGCAACTTCTCGGGTAGGACTGATCTTCAGCTTGTTAATCGTGTCAGCCCACTGAGTCAGGCCTTGAATTGACTTCTGATCAGTGAACATGGCTTTTGTAAGGGTTGGATCCAGTGCTGAGCCTCCAACCGATTTCATCCAAGGCAGCCAGCCCGACGTAATGTTGTTCCCCGTTTGAAAGCCATATACATCTGGTTTTCCATCCCCGTTGGTGTCCTTCGTCAGTTTTTTTGCCGTTTCAATCAAATCTTGATATGTCCAATCGTCCGTTGGGAAGGGAATGTTACTTTCCTTAAACAGCGTCTTGTTATAAGCAAGCGCCACTGGGTTTATGCCGTGAGGTATACCATATATTTTGCCTTCAGGCGTTTTTGCCGATAAAAGCGCATTTGCATAATCGTCAGTCTTTAAATCACGCTTCAAGTAGGGCTCGAGATTTTCCGCTACACCCCGTTTACCATAACCAAGTATGACCGCATTCTCTTGAAACCAAATGTCTGGCGGATTGTTGCCTGCAATGCGGGTAACGATTTTTTTGGTAAAATCAGCCCAAGGGGCTTCATCAATATCCAGCTTAATGTTTGGATATTTCGCTTGGAAGCCGTCGATGATTTTTTTGCTTGTAATATCGTAGCTACCAGGGAGCCCGATCTTCAAGGTAACCTCTTTTTGTGGAATTGGGGAAGAGGTTGGGCTTCCAGAATCGGATGGGGTTCCGGAATCGGATGGTTTAGCACAAGCTGTCATTAGTAATGTTAATACGAGCGGTATATAAATTACTTTGAATGTTCTCATAGATAATCCTCCTAATATAGGGATCTTTAAGCGAAGCTTAAAGTTCCTTCGGCGAGTAACAGACCGCGAGCTGCGGTGTCATCATTTTCCGACCGAAATGTAGCGCTTCCATACCGAAATTGATCAAGCCCGTTGTTACAAAGGTTCGTTCCATCGGAACGGGGGAACTGCCAGATAGTATCATTTGCTCAATGCAATGTGTAAGTTTCTCAAAATGCTTGTATGGCCGATCAAGACCACTTTCACACCTTGCTGACGTTACTCTGCCTTCTGCGTCTCTGAAAGCGAACGCCCATTCCCTAACAAACCGTTGCAGTTGAAGCACATAACCCTTGAGTCCATCTGAATATTCGATAATGAATAAGACCGGCACATCGACATGGTCTCTTGGGTGACCGGGCAACTCCCCGCGAACCGTGCGCAATGCGCTTAGCATTAAATGCTCGGGTACGACTCCTTGGTCCATTGCAGCCCAGACAGAACGCCCTTCCAGTGCCTGGACAGATTTGATTCCCGTCTCTCCACCTCTTCTTTGCTCTGCGAGCGACTGCAGCACCTCCATCCCGTGATATCCGTACGATTCAATCCCGAGCCAACTAATGACGAAGATCTCTCGTACCTCCAGCAGTTTCTCTATAGAAAATTCAGGAACATGAGGGGTATGAGGAATGGACGACCCGCCAAGGAAAGGAAGCCTTCTCGACGCCAATCCTTGGTAAATCCACTCTGCCTCTTCCATACGAAAAGACAAATGCTTATCGTTAAAAATAGGGACCTTCAAACCTAATCGGTCCAGCGCTTGAAAGGTCTCTTCGAAGAAACGCAGTCTTGGATAAAGTTTCTGCCGCTTTTCATTCCATGGATAGTCCCCATGCTCTCCGATCAACAAAATACCATCAATTCCCCCTACGGAATTGCTTTCGGAGATGGCTTCTCCGATGGTCGAATAAATCGCTACCCCACAAACCTCTGCTTCAACCTTGCCCATATCATTTAGTGGAACCTGATCCAAGTAGAGAGCAGCGACTTTGATCTGGGGAACGAAATCCAATCTACCCAAGAGGCGACCCACGATGACCTCTGCATGAGAATCGTGGCGATATTCCGTCACTATGGCAACGACCCTTTTCATATCTGGCGATACCTTCATCTTTCAAATTCCTCTTCGGTGTTCATCCATTGACACACCTGCACTAACCATCGGGCCGCTGCATCAATCATAGCCTGCAAATAGAGCTCTCCCTTCGCTGCATCTGCCGTCAAGGCAGTGTCGGTATATCCATCATCTCCCGTTAAAAGACCATGCCGTCCAACGAAGGTTCCGGGAGGACCCGCATTAATCCATTCCCTCTTGGGATGAGAATCTCGAATCTGGTCCCATCTGACTAGCTGCGGTGCCAGTGCGGCAATAAGCGATGTCTCAAATCCTCCTGCGTGTCCAGGCACCATACCCATTTCACTTGCTTGCAAATCCGTAAGTTCGGCTCGACACAAGCTCCAATAGGAAGCGGAAGCAGTCCAAATCTTGTGATTCACGGCCAGATCCTGCGCCGCTTGATGCATCAAGGGTTCATTGCCACCGTGGCCGTTCAGGAAGAGGATGCGGCGGAAACCTCCGGCAATTAGACTTTCACCAATCTCTTGAAGCATATGCAAATACGTAGAAGACGAAAAAGAAAGCGTACCTCCGTAGGAAAGATGATGCTGGGAACAACCGATCGTAAGTGTGGGAGCTACTAGAAGATTCACAGAAGTTGAGGCTTTGACACAAGCGTTTGCTGCAATATGATCGCAGATGAGGGTATCCGTATAGACAGGCAAATGTGGGCCATGCTGCTCTGTTGCGGCTAATGGAATCACCGCAACAAAGCCTTGGGAAGCCTTTTGCTTTAGCGTTTCCCGTGTTTCATGATGGAAGTAAGGAATGGTCATAGCGAGAATCCTCCGTCTACATTAATCAGGGCCCCTGTCACATAGGAGGCGGCATCGGAAAGTAGAAATGCGGCAAGCTCGGATACTTCATCCGGTAGACCGGATCTGCCAATCGGTGTTTCTTTTGCAACCATTTCCTTAAAGGAAGGAGGCAGCATATGTAGGGACTCTTCGGTCTTAATGTCACCTGGCAGAAGAGCGTTCGCACGAATCCCAAGGCTGGCATAGTCGGCAGCGATGACCTTGGTTAATTGGTTGACTCCCGCTTTAGCCGCTCCATACGCTAGGCATTTGCGTTTTACCTTTTGACTCAATATAGACGATGTGTTTACAATAGCACCACCACCTGATCGAACCATGAGCTCCAGCCCAAATTTGTTAACCAGAAACGTGCTCGTTAACGTGCCTGCTAGAACTTGATTCCATTCCTCCACGGAGAGTTCCAAGGCTGGTTTCATCACTTGGGCATAAGCATTGTGATAAATGCCGTCCAACCGGCCAAACCTTATCACAATGCGCTCCATCAGCATTCGCACTTGACCTTCGTCGGCGGTATTCGCTTGGACGTAAAGCAACTGAGCTTCTTGCTCGACAGCTGCTTCCTTCAGCTTGCGTAAAGCAGTCGCATCATCAACGAGATCATTGACAACCACGCTAGCTCCTCGGCGAAGAAATAAGCATACACCAGACAATCCGATCTTGCCGAGCGCCCCCGTAATCAGGATCACTTTTCCATCTAGTTGCTCCACACGCAACTCCTCCTGTTCTTTTACGATTGCTGGTAATAGTTAATTAAACTAAGCTTGTAAGCGCCTTCGATTACCAGTTCCTTCATTCGACTCCAAATCTGTTCATTCCATCTTGTCGACGGAATGGATATACTCATGGCTGCAACGATCTTTTTTTCGGAATTATAGATCGGAGCGGCTGCACATTGGATCCCTTGGATCGCTTCACCACGGCTGTACGCTATGTTCTCTTGTCGAATTTCCTTAATATGCGCCATCAGATTCTCCAAGCTGTCAATGGTTTGTTCTGTCAGTACACCCAACTGCGATTCCGGATACAAGTCCGCAATTTCTTTGTCATTCAGACCGCTTAAGATCATCTTGCCCATCGCTGTTGAATGCAGAGGAAGCTGCATCCCCAAGTGCGACACCAACCTGACAAGCTGAGTGCTTTGCTTCTCGGCAATATACAGGATTTTATTATCGTTTCGGATGGACAAGTACACCGCCTCGTTGATCTCATTGACAATGTGCTGGGCGATTTGACCAAATTCAGTTGTCAAATTCGTATTTTGTACGTATTTGGCTCCGATTTCAAACACTTTATAACCGAGACGGAACGTTTTCCTGGACTCGTCTTTTTCCAGATAGCCTCGACTGATCAGATTTTGCAAAATTTTAAATACACTGCTGGTCGGTAAATCCAACCGCCGTGAAATTTCATTGAGATTTAACTCCATAACCTCGGCAAACAATTCAAATATATCAAGCACACGATCCGCTGATTTAACCGTCGGATTCTTCTTTTCTAAGTTCATGCAAACCCCTTCTTCTCTATCGAAATTAAAATAGTAACATACTCATTTTTTTCTGCATTTTCAGTTACCTATTCGTTCTCAGCGGCTGCCCCAAACGCGATGGCATCGATTTCTACCAAAATATCGAAGTTTAGATCGCAATACACCGTAGTTCGCGCCGGATATGGAGAAGAAAAATAACTTCCGTAAATTTCATTGAACGATGCATAGAGGTCTCTTTCCTTTAAATATACGTTCACTTTCACGACATCATCCAAGGTGAGACCCGCTTCGGCAAGAATGAGACGAATATTGTCCAATGTGCGAATGGTCTGGGCTCGCAGATCAGGCCCTACAATTTCTCCCGTCTCTGGGTCCAGACCTCCTTGGCCAGAAATGAAGACGAATCCTCCTGCTTGGATCGCGGAGGAAAACGGTTTGCCGCTCTGACCGAATGCAACTATCTTTTTACTCAATCAGATCACCTGCCTGCTCAAATTCGTTTCTTGGTTCCTACATAAGGACCAGCATCTTCCGGGAATATCCGTTTGGAATGTCTCGATGCGCCCCGTATCCGCTACCGTAATGTAGCATGTACGTCCGTCGATCCCTCCCGAGTCTTAAGCTCTTGATGTCGATAGTTTCATTTTGTCCAACACCCGATCTATCGCTTGAAGCGTTTCCTTCACTTCTGCCTCACCATGAGCAGTCGATACATACCATAAACCGGTCTGTCGGATAAGCACACCTTCCTCAAGAAGCTTTTCGGTGAAAAAGGTGTAAGCTTGTGTATCCCGTAAATTAAAGGTATCAAAATCGCTTACTTCCTCACGATCTATAAACATGACGTGAAAAACTGGTCCTAACTGGTTCACCACGCCTGATATGCGCTTATTCTTCAGTAAGGTTCGAATTCCTTCAGCAAGCATGACGGCCATGGCTTCCAATTTGGAAAAAGCAAAGCTTCCGTCCTTGGATAACGTGTCGATGACCGTAAGACCAGCAGCTGTGGAAAGACTATTTCCATTCAACGTGCCCAAATGGAGCACTTTACCTTCCTCAATCAGCTGTAGGATTTCCTTTTTGCCAGCAACAGCGCTTAACGGAATACCACCTGCCATTGCCTTTCCGATTGTAACCAAATCTGGCTGGATACCGAATCTTTCGTGTGCACCTCCAAGTCCAAACCGGAATCCTGTAATTACTTCATCCCAAATCAAAACAATACCCATTCTTGACGTAATCTCTCGCATGAATGCCATATATCCTGGCTTTGGAGCGATACAGCCGGAATTACACATCACTGGTTCGGTTATGACAGCAGCGATGTCGTGACTATGCTCGTTCAACGCTTTCTCAAGGGCATCGGGATCGTTCCAAGGAAGCAGAATCAACTCCTGCAGACTGCCGTTGCTTTGACCCCCCGTACCTGGCGCAGCCGCTGAGAGTAAGCTGTCTTTTTGCACGGACCCGAAATCAGGACTTGGAAAAGAAGTAAAAATGGAATCCGACCAACCGTGGTAATGTCCGTAGAAACGAACGATTTTCGTTTTACCTGTATAGGCTCTTGCCAACCTTAAAGCCAGCATTACCGCCTCTGTTCCTGACCCGCTAAATGCCACTTGATCTGCGCAAGGCAAAATTTCGGTGAGCCGCTTGGCTAAACGAATTTCCCCATCATGTTGTAAACCGTATGTACTTCCGCGAAGAAGAGCCTCATGAATATTTCGGGTTAAATCTGGATGAGCGTGTCCCAGAATGAGCGGACCGTAGGCTAACAAATAATCAATATACACATTATTGTTGACGTCCACCACCCGAGCACCTGATGCATCCTGCACATAAAGCGGCACGGGTTTCATAGAAGAGCGCAAGCTACTGGCAACCCCACCAGGAATATATTTTTTGGCTTCTTCCATCTTGACTTTGGATTCACTGATAGAAATCATTCCTCATTCTCCTTTTCAGTAAAGTCGAACGGAAAGATAGGTCTCTGCAATTGGCTGTAAGCCAGACGATGAAGGCTTGCCGTACAGCATCCCGGCGTATCCGCTTCAATAACTTGCTTAGCATAGGGACCGAATGCGCTCCTCCAGGCAACCGCTGATTTCACGACAATAAGGTGGTAGTCGCAAGGATCCAAACCAATGGACGAAATATGTCCTATGTCCCAAGGAGGGACCCGTTCTTCTGTTAGCACTAAGGTGACACGCTTGGCTTCAACAACCGCCGTTCGTCCCATACGAGCAGAAGATCCCGTCATATAAGGTCCTCTATGCTTGTATTTGCCGTCGAATAGCATGCGAATTTTTCCATCAATCGGTACTGGCGAACCGTGTAATTTGTCGCTTTTACCTCCGACACAACAGGCAAGCGAGGCTCCTATACCCAACTCACATGCAAGCTTAACCGCTTCTTTGTCTCGAATAACAATCAGGCTCGAAACATGATGGCGAAGCAGTGCCGGAAGCAGGTGCGTGCCGTCTGCAGGCGCACCTCCCCCCACATTATCCGATCCTTCTACTACAATGATAGGACCTTCTTTCACTAATCCAGCATCCTGGATTGCGTCCTCTCCCGTCTTCTCCCGGAAGCGAAATCGATCTCGATTCTTCCATGCCAAACCACTCAACTTCTCCGCACAACTACGTGCCAACACCTCGTTCCCGTTTGTCGTCACGACAAACGACATTCCTGCTTGAGGAATATCACTATAAGGGAATCCGCCGCATACAGTCACGTTCAGAACCTCAGGGTGACGCTCCATTTGGAAAGCTGCCTCCATAATCTCTTTCATTGCGCCTTCTGTAGTCACCATCTTCTGTGGCACAACCAACATATGTGGCCGTGACAGCATCATGATTGGCTTAATCTCCTTGCGAATTTGTCGCATCAGAAGCCGTAAGGCCTCCTCACCTCTTTCATAAGCGTCAGTATGCGGGTATGTATCATAACCTATCAGCAAATCACATAAACCAATCATTTCCTCGCCAAGGTTCGCATGAAGATCTACAGTTACGGCGATCGGGAGTATAAGCCCTGTCTTTTTCCTAATTTCACGGAGGACGGCAGTTTCCATATCTAGATGGTGCTCCGATACCATTGCTCCGTGAAAAATTATTAATAGCCCATCAATGTCAGGAGTAACAGATCTCACCAATTCGTCAATTACCATTCGCGCTGCATTGCCAGAAACCATACCGCTTGGTGTTGCCGTGGCGTAAACGCCTGGTAGAAGCTCCACGTTTTCCAACCGGGCTACATCAATTACGCCTCCCATGGTTGTTTTAGTTTCAGCAAATGCACTTAGAAATGCATCCCTTCCCCAGGTAGAAGTTACTTGGAAAGCATCCCATTCCGTTAGCCCGGGAGCGAACGTATTCGTCTCGTGGTACACACCCATCACACCGATTCGAACTCGATTAGACATTGCGCATTCACCTTCATTCCACTTTATGGAAATAGTATATCACACGATTTTTATTTACATCAAGAAATTTATTTTTCATTTAGAAATAAACTTCTTGCATATAGATAAACATAACCCTACTTATGGGACACATACCGCTAGACAATCTACGCATATCTAACAAAAAAAGAGTGAAGCTGAGAATACTCTCGCTTCACTCTTTGCTATATCCTACAGAACGCTCGCTTGTCCGGAGTAGATCACGCCGACCTCTGGATAAATCGAAACTTCTGTGCCATCTTTGATTACTTCTACAGCGTTCTCAACGCCAACGATTACCGGAATACCAAGGCTAAGTGCAACAACCGCTGCGTGTGAAGTAATACCGCCCACTTCTGTAATCAACGCTGATGCTCTTTGTACAGCTGGCATATATTCTTTGTCCGTCGATACCGTTACAAGTACAGCACCGTCTACCATTTTTGCATTCGCTTCTTCTGGTGTACGAGCCGTTACCACGATACCCGTTGCTGTTTGCATGCCGATACCCGTTCCTTTGGCAATCATCTCACCTACGTGATGAACCTTGATCAAGTTCGTTGTTCCGGAGCGTCCAACAGGTACACCTGCCGTAATGACAACGATATCACCTAGAGACACGATACCTGTTTTGATGCTGCTTTCTACCGCAAGGTTGAACAGCTCGTCCGTCGTTTTCGCTTGCACGCCCATCACCGGAATAACACCCCATACAAGGGATAAACGGCGAATGACATGCTCGCTAGGCGTAACGGCAATGATTGGTGATTTCGGACGGTATTTGGATACCATTCTAGCTGTATATCCACTTTCCGTAGCCGTTAAAATCGCTTTCGCACCCAGCTCCAAAGCTGAGTTAGCTACCGCTTGAGAAATCGCTTCGGTTACAGTAACTTGTTGCGCTTGCGCTTGACGAAGGAAAATTTCTTTATATTCCAATGCTGCTTCCGCACGCTCAGCGATACGAGCCATCGTTTGCACGGACTCAACTGGATACTTACCAGCAGCTGTTTCACCGGACAACATCACAGCATCCGTTCCGTCGAACACCGCATTGGCTACGTCACTTGCTTCTGCACGCGTTGGACGCGGGTTACGCTGCATGGAGTCGAGCATCATCGTTGCCGTAATAACTGGCTTACCTACGATGTTACATTTTTTGATCATTTGTTTTTGAACAACAGGAACATCTTCAGCTGGAATTTCAACCCCAAGATCCCCACGAGCAACCATCAGACCATCGGATACTTCAAGGATTTCGTCTAAGTTGTCAACGCCCTCTTGGTTTTCGATTTTACTAATGATTTGGATGTGTGAAGCATTGTGTCTTTCCAACAATTCACGAATTTCCATAACGTCACTTGCTTTACGAACGAAAGAAGCCGCGATGAAATCTACGCCTTGCTCGATACCGAAGACGATATCGTTGGCATCCTTTTCCGTGATACCCGGAAGACTGATTTTCACACCTGGCACGTTAACGCCTTTTTTGCTTTTAATCGTTCCGCCATTGACAATACGGCACTCGATTTCAGTTCCACGAATATCAACAACCGAAAGGCCAATTAAACCATCATCGATTAGAATGGTAGATCCAACAGCAACGTCACGCGGCAGATTCGAATACGTAACTGAGATACGATCTGCATCGCCTAAGATTTCTTCTGTTGTTAAAATGATGTGCTTGTCCTGAACAAGCTCAATCGGCTCTTCTTTCAATTTCCCCGTACGGATTTCCGGTCCTTTGGTATCAAGCAAAATAGCTGCTACTTTGCCTGTCTCAGCGGATGCAGCGCGAAGGTTGCGGATACGTGCGCCGTGCTCCTCAAAATCTCCGTGGGAGAAGTTAAGACGGGCAACATTCATTCCCGCTTCTAGAAGTTTTTTCAAATTCTCTTGTGATTCGCTTGCAGGTCCAATGGTACAGACAATTTTCGTTTTACGCATGGTTTCCCTCCTGAGTGAATGTGAACCGGCCGATCTCTCTAAATTTGCGGTAACGGTCCTCGAGCAGCTCCTGTTCGTTCATACTTAGCAAATGCTGAAGCTGTTCCCAGATAGCTGTTTTGATCAATTCTGCTTGTGCTGCTAAATCCCGGTGTGCGCCACCTTTAGGCTCTGGAATAATACCGTCGATCACCTTAAGCTCCAAGATATGATCCGCAGTAATTTTCATTGCTTCTGCCGCGTGTAAAGCTTTGGAAGCATCTTTATATAAGATGGAAGCCGCGCCTTCGGGACTAATAACCGAATAGATAGCATTCTCCAACATTAATACCTTGTTACCTACACCTAAGCCGAGTGCGCCGCCACTGCCGCCTTCCCCAATAACAATACAGATGATCGGCACACGAAAAGAGGCCATTTCCAGTAAATTTCTGGCAATCGCTTCTCCTTGGCCGCGCTCTTCTGCAGCATTCCCAGGGAATGCCCCCTTGGTATCAATAAACGTTACAATAGGTCGTCTAAACTTGTCCGCTTGACGCATCAAACGCAGCGCTTTACGGAATCCTTCCGGATGCGGACAACCGAAGTTACGAGCAATATTGTCCTTCGTATCTTTCCCTTTTTGATGACCGACCACCGTAACCGTAATGCCGTTCAACTTGGCTAATCCACCTACAATCGCAAGATCATCTCCATATAGGCGATCGCCATGAAACTCTATGAAATCCGTAAAAATAGTTCCAATATAATCAATCGTTGTCGGCCTTTGCGGATGGCGAGCCAACTGCATTTTCTCAGCAGAAGACATACTCGCATAAAGCTCATCTTCGAGTTCAGCATATCTTTCTTCCAAACGGCGAATTTCCTCTGAAAAGTCAATTTGCTTCTCAGCGCCAAAAGCACGCAGTTCCGCAATCTTCTTCTTTAGTTCCGCCAGCGGCTGTTCAAACGGCATTTCACCCGCCATAAGTCGCCTCCCCCTGCACTCCGTGCATGTCTAACAGCTTGATTAACGTAGGACGCATATCCTTACGGCTCACGACCTTGTCGAGCTGACCATGCTCGAGATTGAATTCAGATGTCTGGAAATTGTCGGGCAGCTTCTGTTTAATTGTTTGTTCAATAACACGACGCCCCGTAAATCCAAATGGCGCAGCCGGTTCAGCAATAATAATATCGCCTAACATAGCAAAACTCGCAGATACACCGCCGAAAGTCGGATCTGTAATAATAGAAATAAACAATCCGCCTTCCGCACCGAGCTTGGACAAAGCAGCGCTTGTCTTCGCCATTTGCATCAAGCTTAGAATGCTTTCTTGCATACGAGCTCCACCTGATGTGGAGTAAATGATAATTGGAACTTTCTTTTGAATGGCAGCTTCGATCGCTCTGGTTATTTTCTCCCCAACAACGGAGCCTAGTGATCCACCCATGAAGTCAAAACTCATAGCCGCAACAATAACCGGATAGCCACCAATCGTACCTTCCCCGGTCATAATTGCATCTTGTAATTTCGTTGTGCTCTTCGCTTTATCCAATTTCTCTACGTAATCAGGGAACTCCAGAGGATCCTCGGAGATCATGTCTGCGTCGTATTCCAAAAACTCACCTTCATCGAGCGTTAATTGGATACGTTCCAATGCGCTTAATCGATAATGATAGCCACAAGCTGTACAGACTTTTAGATTTTTCTCAAGCTCTTTGCTCGTTTGGATCGTACCACATTTCGGGCATTTATTCATTAAACCTTCGGGAATTTCCCGTTTTGTTTTCTCGGAAGGAATCGTTGCATATTTACGCTTTTGAAATAAATCCTTTAGCACATTTCCACCTCTACTTGGCTATTATCTTGAACTTCTGACAAGCCACGTTACTTACTTCTACTTTTCATTATCTATGTAAAATAGAATTGAGCACTTCCTGTACTTCCTCTAATTCGCCTTCTGGTACGACGATTTCGAACTGATTTTTGGATAAAGAGATACCCCGAACTTGTACGAGAAATCCTTCTTCCGTCAGCCTCTGTTTAATCCGCTCTGCAATCTTCGCGGTAGGAGCTATGTATATCACCGTCCACATGAAAAAAAAACCTCCTATGACGTGCAACTACATGGATTAGGGCAAGTTAGCAACGATGATAATTAACATCCTACATAAGCATAGGCGCACACAATGGAATAATGATATCATAATTTCTCTTTTTCCCGCAACAGAGCACGTTCATGAAAAAAAGTGAAGTCTGAACTATTTGAGCTAGTCCAGACGTAATTTACTGCTATAATCAGGCGCATGCTCATTCTGATGAGCGATTCTGGCAGAAGCGGCAGCCGCTAAACCACAGATCAAATCATCCAGAAAAACATGCACAGAACTTTTATCATCATTCAATGTTCGGATAATACCCATTTTTTCCTTATCTAAATAGCCAAAACTAGTTAAGCCGATCATTCCATATACATGAACAATGCCTAGGGCCAGAGTTTCATCCACGCCGAACAGGGGTTCATCCGCTTCAAGAATCGATTGCAAAGGCTCGGGCAGCAGCTTTTTCTCTGCCAATTCATCAAGAGCAATGCCCGTATAAAGCGTATACTGCACTTCCCGCTTGGCGAGAACAGCCAGCACACTCTCGATACACACTTCTTGCGATAGTTGATCATTATAGGGCTTTTGCAGCTTGAACACAATTTCAGAGATTTGCTCTACCGTTACACCACGTCTTTGCAGCAACTGGATCATATGTTGTTCGGTCATAAGTCTCCTCCTACGCATGTATTAAGCCCCTGAAATGCCGGGTTCCTATTCATATGCGGAGGTTGCTGTCTTTATTTCACTCTGACCGAATCTTTACCCATGATGGTCTCAATCATACGGAACAAATCCTTCGAAGGATCGACCAAATATTGGTCGCTCAGGGCCAAGAGCTTGTTGCTGCTTTCGTAGAAAAGCGCAACCGCGAGCCCACCCTTATGAAGCTTCAGCAGCGCCTTCAGCTGCAGCAGCTTATCCGGCTGCTCGCAGTCAGCCGAGATCTTGACGAACACCCGCTGCGCCTTCGGCTCCGCAGCGTTCGTGCGCGCCGGCTGCGCCGCAGCGCGGGACTCCTGGCGGCCCGCCGCAGGGGCCGCCTGTGTGACAGCGGCGGCGCTGCGTGCGCCGCCTGAGATGGCAGCCGTGCGCGCAGGCCGATCGCTGACTACGTCAGCTGATCGCCTATGCGCCCCTGGCTGCCGGCGGAGCCGCTGGACGCCCGCAGGGTCGTCCAGCGCGACAAGCTGCTCCGCGAGCAGCTTGGGCGGGTCCTCGTCCTGAAGCTGCAGCTTCGCCCTGACGAGGACGAGTCTGCCCTTCTGCACGAGCGGAGCCGCATTCTTCCAGGTCTCCGGGAACAGCACCACCTCGACCTTATCGATGCGATCCTCCAGCTCCATGAACGCCATGGGCTGCCCTTTCTTCGTGACGATCGTCTTATTCGAGAGGATCATTCCCGCTACAAGAACCTCGCTGTTATCTGGCAGCTCGGCTAATTGATGAAGCATAGCCGCTTCCATCTCACTAAGCTGCTCCGCATAGGCATCAAGCGGATGTCCGGATATGTACATACCGAGAAGTTCCTTCTCGAGCTCCAATTGTTTGCTCTGCGGCATCGGAGGTATGTTCGGAACTTCAACCTCCCAGTTCGGTTCTTCAACGAAGCCGAAGAGGTGAAGCTGCAGATCATCCCGTTCCTTGCGCCATTTGGTTGCTGAGGCGATGGTTTCATCGAGAATAGCCATCAGCTGAGCGCGATGCCCGCCTAAAGTATCAAAGGCTCCACCTTGAATGAGCGATTCAATTACTCGCTTATTACATACGCGTAAATCAACACGTCTGCAGAAATCAAGCAAGCTCTCGAACTGTGACTTTTTCCGTTCATTAAGAATAGCATCGATTGCTTGAGTGCCTACATTTTTGATCGCAGCAAGTCCGAAGCGGATCGCCCCTGCCGCAGGATCCGGTGTAAACACCGTTCCACTGCCATTGACATCAGGCGGCAGCACAGCCAATTTCACCCGTCGACATTCATCCACATATTCGGCTACCTTCCGATGATTTCCCATGACAGCCGTTAACATAGAGGCCATAAAGTAAATCGGATAGTGCGCTTTTAAATAAGCCGTTTGGAATGCCAGCACCCCATAAGCCGTTGCATGCGCACGCGGGAAACCATAATCAGCAAATCGCACGATCATATCATACACATGATTAGCCTCATCGGCGTTGAAACCTTGACGCAAGCTGCCCGAAACGAAATGTGCCCGTTCTTCATCCAGCACTTCCCGCTTCTTCTTGGACACTGCTCGTCTTAACAAATCCGCTTCGCCTAAGCTGAAACCTGCCATTGATGAGGCAATTTGCATAATTTGTTCTTGGTAGACGATAATGCCATACGTATCTCGAAGGATAGGTTCCAACGTGGGGTGCGGATAGACGACCTCCATCTGTCCGTGCTTCCCAAAAATGTACTTAGGTATAAACTCCATCGGACCTGGGCGGTACAAGGCCACAACGGAAATAATATCTTCAAACACAGAGGGCTTCAAATCCTTCAAAACCTTACGTACACCAGATGACTCCAGCTGGAAGACGCCCGTCGTTTCTCCTTTACTAAGCATACCGTAGGTCACAGCATCCTCATCCATGTCCAGCATATCAAAGTTGAGGCGCACATCTTCCATCTGTGCAATCCAATCAACCGTTCGTTCTATAATAGACAGCGTCCGCAAGCCGAGAAAATCCATTTTCAACAGTCCGATAGCTTCCAAATGTTCCATCGTATACTGAGTAAGAGCCGTCTGAGCTGTGCCTTCTTGAAGAGGGACATACTGTGTCAGCGGCTCTCTGGAAATGACAACTCCTGCAGCATGGGTTGATGCATGGCGCGGCATTCCTTCAACACGCATCGCCATTTCAAGCAATTCTGCTGTCTTGGGCTGTCTTGCGACCAGCCCCTTTAAATCAGAGCTAACCTGCAGTGCTTCCGCTAAGGTCATACCTAGTTGATTCGGAATCGCCTTGGCAGCGCGGTCAACATCCCCGTAGGGTACATTCAATACGCGGCCGACGTCCCTAACCGCTGCTTTGGCCGCCATCGTTCCGAAGGTAATAATTTGCGCGACATGCTCGTGCCCATATTTGGCAACCACGTAATCAATGACTTCATCCCGGCGTTCATCGCTAAAATCGATATCAATATCTGGCATCGTAATCCGCTCAGGATTAAGAAAACGTTCAAACAGCAGCTTATATTTCAGTGGATCCACATTCGTAATGCGCAGTACGTAAGCAACTAGACTTCCAGCAGAAGATCCCCTACCCGGCCCGGTCATGATACTCTTTTCGTGCGCAAAGCGAATAAAATCCCATACGATCAAGAAGTAATCGGAAAAACCCATTTTCTCAATGACGCTGAGCTCATAAGCTAGACGTTCTTCTGCTTGTTTCCGCAGCGGTGAATCCGCAGTATGCCACTCAGATTTAGTAGAATAGCGCTGCTCCAGCCCCTGCACACAGAGCTCTCGCAAGTATTCTCCAGCTGTGAGGTGATCTGGAATCGGACGAAAGCTAGGCAAAATCGATTTACCGAACGTAAGTTCGAGTTCACAGCGTGAAGCTACAACGCTCGTATTCGTAAGCGCTTCGGGGACATGGACGAATAAACGTCTCATCTCCTCTTCGCTTTTCAAATACATCTGACTCGTCCCCATCTTAAGCCGATCTGTGTCCTCAACTGTTTTGCCTGTTCCAATGCAAATGAGAATGTCCTGCATCACGTGATCTGGTTCAGTCACATAGTGCACATCATTCGTGGCAATAAGCGGTATTCCGGTTTCTTTGCTCAACTCGATCATCGAGATCATCACTTTTTTCTGCTCAATCATCCCATGATCTTGAATTTCCAGAAAGAAGTCGTCGCCGAAAATATCACGATAGCGCTCCGCCGCTTTTTTGGCTTCATCGTGACGATTGTGAAGCAAATGCTGAGAAACCTCGCTACCTAAGCAGGAGCTCAGACAAATAAGTCCCTCTGAATGCTTGGCTAAATGTTCCAAATCGATTCGCGGTTTATAGTGAAAGCCCTGTAAATGCCCGATTGAACAGAGCTTCATTAAATTTTGATAGCCTTGAAAATTTTTGGCAAGCAGGATGAGGTGATAGATCGGCTGTTCCTGTCTAGTCCCTTTATCACGAATAGATCCCGCTGTGAAATAGACTTCACAACCAATAATTGGTTTAATGCCTCGCTGTTTGCAGGCTTTGTAGAAGGCAATGGCCCCGTACATGACACCGTGATCTGTCAATGCCAGAGAGGTCATGCCAAGATCAGCCGCTCGGGAAACAAGCTCCTCCATACGTGCCGCACCGTCTAATAAACTGTATTCACTATGAACATGCAAGTGTACAAACGAACTCATCAGCATGTCCTCCCTTCTTTCATTTTATTCCTTATATTTTATCATATTGGTGCTAGGCATTCCCATACATTAAGTATAGAGAGTTTGTCCTCTTTAACTTAGCTGGAAAGGAAGCGATAAGGACATGTATGTCTTTTGGGCAAATATTATCGTGTATTTCTGTATTGCATTCGGGGTCGTATTTGGAGGCAGCATGTTAAGTGGAATAGCAGCCGTGCTCACGCTTCAATCACCGACGGAAAAAATGCTGACCATTGCAGAAAACATTAAAATCTGGGCCATGGTAGCTGCCGTTGGCGGCACGATTGATCCGATACGCTATATTGAAAGCCATGTAGCTATAGGGCATTTGAATCCCGCTATTAAGCAAATCGTTCTGATTATTGTTGCCTTTATAGGCGCGCAGATGGGCACTTCACTCATTCAAATGATCTGCAAAGGGGGCAATCAGCCTTGAGGATCCCTCCTTTTGCCCGATATCAACGTCTGCTTTCGAGCTTAGGACTGATGCTTTCGGGAGCTATCATTGGGAGCGCGGTCTATATGAGCATTCATCAGTATAACTACACGCAACTATATGTGGAGATGCATAAATATTTGCAAGAAAATCGTGATTTGCATGCCGATATCGACAACTTAAACAAGACAAAAAATAAGCAATCCTTAATTAATGTCGTCAACGTACATTTAGTTCCGAAAAATCAGGAAGAACTCATTAGTGAAGATATTCAGAAAGAAATTGAGAGCGATATTAAAAGCGAGCTCAAGCTCGTTATTGGCCAAAAGGCCGCGTTCGTACGGGACTCACAGCCCCTTTATGAAAAAATTATTACCCAGCGGACCTATATTTTGCATGATAAAAAATATGTCGTTGAGGTCAAATCCATCGTATTGATTCAAACCGAACTGACTGTCTGGATTACGGCCCAAGAGAAACGCACATAACCGTCCTGAGGACTTTTTAGGTGATAGAATATTGCAATCTTACATTAAAATCGCTAAAGTAAACATTAAACTCGCCTAAAGGACGGATTATACATGTTCGCCATTCAAATCACTTTATTCTCCCTTATTTGCATACTGCTAGCGCTATCCTTGTATTTCAGCTTCCGGTCTCGATGCGAAAGTGACCCAGCCAGACGCGGTTTATTCTCGGCCCGCATGAATATTAGCATGGGTTTAATGCTCGTTCTGATTGCCATTACCCAAATCTTCTTCTTTAGTGAATCCAGCTTTCGCCGTATCTTCGGCACCGTGCTGGTCTTGCTAGGTCTGTTCAACCTATTCGCCGGCATTCGCAATCACGGGCACTTCGATCGCATGCTGCGTTAAATGACTTGAGCGGTTAGCATCGCTTTGGAAACCAAAGTCCCAGCATGATAAATTTCTACATCAATTTTGCCAAACTTACGGCTCACCTCAATGATGGTGGGTCGTATTTCTATTTTGGAGTCAATTTGCAGCGGTTTTAAGAAATAGGTCGACATATTGTCCATGACGAGATCCCCCTTCTTATGTTCCTGCACGATACGATAGGCTGCTTGGGTCATCAGTGTTGTAAGAACACCTTCCGATACCGTCCCCAAATGATTCGTCATCTGTGGGGTGATAACGCCATGAAACTGCAGTGACCCCTTCTCATCCCTAACTTCTTCCAGTCCGGACCAGATTAAATCCTCGAACGTTTCACCATTCTGCGGCTGCTTCTGAATATACTGCATGGCTTTCAGCACATCGCTGCGATTAAGCACGCCAAGTATTTTGCGGTTTGTATCCACAACTGGCAGCAGTTCAATGCCTTCCCACACCATCATGTGGGCCGCTGATGCTACCGAAGTTTGGGGCGTTACAGTAAGCGGACTGCGCGTCATAAGCTTATCTACCGTTTGTAGAGAATTAGCACCCACCATATCCTTCGAGGTCACAACACCGATAATTCGGTTCCACTCGTCTACGACTGGAAAACGGCTGTATCCTGTATCCTCTGACATGCGCTGCCAGTCCTTCAGTGTACTATTTGCCTTAAGGGCATATAAGGAAGCTCCTGATGCCAGGATGTCCTCGACAAGCATAATCTTCTTCTTGATCAATCGATCGTATATGGCTCTATTAATCATGGAGGCAACTGTAAATGTATCGTAGCTGCTCGAAATAATGGGTAGTTCCAGTTCATCTGCAAGGACTTTCACCTCTGTACTGGTGTTAAATCCCCCTGTAATGAGCACACCTGCGCCTTGTTCCAAAGCACAGATATGGGCACGGTTACGGTTACCAACAATAAGAAGGCTGCCTGCCTCAATGTAGCGCATCATAGCATCCTGTTCCATCGCGCCGATAACGAACTTGTGCAGCGTCTTATGGAGTCCCCGTGAGCCACCGAGCACTTGCCCATCGACCATATTCACGACTTCAGCAAATGTGAGCTTATCAATGTTCTGTCGCAGTTTTTTCTCGACTCTTACGGTTCCGATTCGCTCTTTGGTCGAGACCAGACCTTGATTCTCGGCCTCTTTAATAGCTCGGTAAGCCGTTCCTTCACTGACTTCCATGTTCTTGGCAATTTTGCGAACGGAGATCCGGCTGCCAAGCTTCAAGCTTTCAATATAGCGCAAAATCTGTTCATGCTTCGTTAACGTATCCACGGATTGTGTATCCAACTGTTACACCTCATTCGCTTGTTCCTGTATTACTCTGTACTACTAGTATAATCGTTCCAAAGCGCAAGAACAATGAAATCAGCTTTTTCTAAATAAAAAATCCAACCCTATTGGATTGGATGCTTTATTTGTATTATAGCAAACATACGTTCGTTGTCAAAATGGAAATGTCTTCTTCGCTACTTGCGAAATTGCAGCAGTTTCCGGCGACCTTGAACAAGCTGCTCCAACTGCCATTTCTTCATCCTATTGATACGGCTCATTTCTTTGCGTTTCTCTTCATCCACACCAAGTATTTGATGCAAATGAGAGGCTGTCACGAGCAGGGCCATCACGATCCAAATGCTACTAAACACCATAGGTAGCGACCCTACATCTCGAAACTCCAATTGAGGAATGGAGTAAAATAGCATGCCTAACGTTAAGCTCATATAGACGACATTTTTAAAGCCTTTCAAAATGATCACTCCTTTCGCTTAAGATAAAAAAAGAACCTATCTCATCCTGTTTTCATTGTATGAGACAAGTTCTTTTTATATGTTCAAAGCGAAAGATAAAGACTTACTCAACCTCGAAACCCTGGGAGCTAAGGAAGGGTTTCATGTGTTCTCGCGGCCGCTGCGCTTTGGCGGCCATATCCTTGGACCAGGTCGTATCGACTTTGCCGCCCGATCGAACCTTCATATAGTCGCGGATGCTCTCGTCGTACACGTCGACCGCTCCTTCGTTATCCGTATACCGATTCTCATGGTATACGGCTTCTCGCGGGAGCCGCGGCCGCTGCAGCGGCTCTTGATCCGGCGTGCCGATGCACATGCCGAAGACCGGGTACACCAGCTGCGGCAAGCCCAGCAGCTGAGACACCTCAGCGGGCTTATTGCGCAGCCCGCCAATATACACCACGCCGAGTCCGAGAGACTCGGCGGCAATCGCAGCATTTTGCGCAGCTAATGCCGCATCTACCGTAGCAACGATGAAATTCTCAGCGTTGCCAGTAACCGGGGTGTCCCCGTGACGGTGGACAGCCTGCGCGTATCGGTGCAAATCCGCGCACCACACTAGGAACAGCGGACACTCGCTGACGTAAGCTTGATTGCCGGCTAGCGCGGCAATCTGGTTCTTCAGCCCGTTATCCGTAACGCGGATAACACTATACGCTTGCATATTGCTGGATGTAGATGCCGCTTGAGCAGCCGCCAGAATAGCATCCAGTTGTTCCGAACTTATTGGCTCATTCGTAAACTTACGAATTGAGCGATGATTTTGCAATAAAGAAATGATTTCGTTCATCCTTCAACAACCTTTCTTCTATATGTAGAATATATTTAGAAAGTCTCCACCGATATGGTCGACAAACTGTTACTAGCTGAGCAACCTCGACTTCACTGAACCATTCTGTCCAACAATCCGTCACTGCAATTATCCAATACGCGAGAGAAATTTTCAAATGAATAACCTCAGCTGACAGCAAGTTATCCGAACTTTTTTTGATTGTGGGAATCGTGCGACTGTGAAGTAAACAAAAAAAAGACCCAGCCAACTGGGTCCTCATCTCTATCATACCGACAACACTTTTCTTACTTTTCTATATAGCAGCGTGAGTACCCACGGTATCGCAACAATCAGCACAAATACGATCCCGTTATACACGTTAAAAAGCAAAATCGAGCCAGGCATATTTACTTTATATTTCCATAGTGATAACAACGCTGGATGCATCAAGTAGACACCAAATGACACCGAGCCTAGCGAGACGAAAAACTTTGCCACTCTTGTTGATTTCTGGAGAAGCCATTTCGCGATCCAGATAAAGCTTACACCAATGCCAATGCTATAGATCAGCCATAAAATTTCGTACCACGTATTTTCAAACTTATATCCTTTTAGTCCCAATAGGTAAAGCATCACATAGGCCAAACCACTGAGGAATGCAGCTGGCATCACCCAACCTTTGTTCCGATCCATCCAAGAACGAAAGGCGCCGTAGTTCATGCCAATTGCACCGCCCACGAGGAAATACCCGAAATACGTTATGCAAAGTTCTGGTTTATGACTAATCGTTCCGAACCAGTGGCTGTAAATGTAAACGCCCGCTTGAATGGCTAATCCCCAAAGTGCCAGCGTTCGGCGGAACCATGGCGCATTTCTAACAGCCCACACTAGCAGCGGAAACAGCAGGTAGAACTGTACGATAATAATCATGAAATACAAGTGATAGCCGGAATCTGCCCATTTTAACTGTTCTAGAAAAACACTTATATCAAATTTAATGGGGTGCCCCGGCGTCCAAAGCCAAGGGTTATATATATAGTAGAAGAAGGACCAAACGATATAAGGAACTAATACTTGGCGGACACGTTTCCAATAGAAAATGCCAGCCTGTTTCGCGCTCCAATTATCCGTATAAATGTAGAATAATACAATGCCACTCAGAAAAATAAACAGCGGAACAGCGAAATAACTTATTTTATTCAAAAATAAAATGATTAGCTCTGTGCTGCTCCCCTTCAAAGCCAGATCCACTGTCCAGTCCGCGGTAACATGAATCAGAACGACTGCAAGGATGGAGAAGGCTCTAACGATATCGAGCTCCGTGATTTTTGCTTTTGCCATAACGGTTTCAAGTCCTCATTTCCTAATAAATACCCTTTTACTATAGACAGTTTCGAGATATTTCGCAACATCGAGCCTAGCAAAAAGGTATCCCTAATCTTCGTTTGTTTACTAAAAAAAGAGTGTAGCCCATGAGTAGACTTCTAGACGACTAGATGACTAGACTTCTCTACGAGGGATACACTCTTTTTTATTACAACATTGCTTTTAACGGCTCAGCAATGATCCGCTGCACATCTTCCAGCACGATCGACAATCGACGCTCCGCGTCGAATAATTGGTTAATACGTGGATTGAGAGCAAGCTCCTCATATCGTTTCTGCAATTGTTCCATATCCTCTTGCGGCGGCATGTCGCCACCTGCCATTTTCTGCTGCAGCTCATTTTGACGATTGCGAAAATCTTCCAACAAGCTCTTACTGGCTGCATCGCCGTTAATGATGGAGCGAAACTCCTTCATATCCTTGTATTCACTGCTTTCCTTAATCGCTTTTGCCAATTCGTAAGCCTTATCATGTACATTCATTTTATTTCCTCCTGATTTTTATTTGTTATGGCCTATGTACTTTCTCAACGAATAAAAGGGCACTTTCGGACAGATGCCTAGGCACCAAGGGAAATATGTCCTCATATGATGGAGTAGTTTACTTTGCTTAAGCAGCAATGCCATTTTTGATGCTGGAAGGAGTGTTCGCTATTGACCCGGACGAAAGTTGGAATATCCATTCAAGGCACCAGCATCTATTTGGATGATCGGACCGTTGTTCTAAGTGAAGCCATTGCAAAAAAATGGAAAGTTCCGTCCAATCAAACGATTACTATGCGATTTGGCTCTGCCAAGCAGGAAGTCAAAATTGTCACCGCCTCAACGTCGAACAGTTTACGTGTAAACCCTGCTCTCGCTTCCAAAATCGGTCTTCATCATGGGGCTCAACTCAATCTCCATTATAGGCAAAACGCAAGCACCTTGTCGATCGGACCCTTGATTGGCGTAATGATTAGCCGGGTTTATGCTAGCTCAAATGATCGTCCATTCGGTGCTATCACCGCTTTTTGTAAAGAAATGACGGACGCGTGTGACCTTTTTGGGGCTATTGTGTGCTTTTTTCCGCCTGATGAAATGCGTGCCAATGCCCAAACGCTATCCGCGTATTCGTATTCCAATGGTTCCTGGAGCAAAAAAACGTTTCCGATTCCCAATGTCATCTATAATCGACTTACCTCGCGCAAATACGAAAATATGGCCAATGTTCAACAATTCATGAAAGACGCCAAAGCTCGCCATGCCACTGACATCTTTAATGAGAAATATTTGAACAAAACGGAAGTATTCGAGGCCTTGCGCAAAGATAACACCCTCCATGGATATTTACCCGAATCCTATCTCTTTAAAAACTATCAGATGTTGAAATCCATGGCCGCACGTCATCCGGTCTTATTCCTTAAACCGATTACCGGAAGTTTAGGTAAAGGGATCATTCGCATTCGCAAGGAAGCAGGAGATGGCTTTACCTGTCATTTTACGAACCTCGCTGGGGTTCGCAAACAATCTTTCTCCTCGCTAACCGCTGTGTTTCAGGCCTTATCCGGCAAGCTCAAGACACAACGTTATCAATTACAACAAGGACTCGATCTCATCACTTCCGACGGTAACCCTGTTGATTTCCGAGCTCTTGTACAGAGGGGAGCCCAAGGGCAATGGGCAATAACGTCGATTGTTGGCCGAATTGCAGGAACGCAGCATTTTGTCTCTAACCTGGCTCGTGGCGGCAGTCTTACGACCGTTCCTGGAGCACTTGCTAAGTCTTCGTTTTCGTCAGCTACACGTGTCTCTGTCTCGGGACGTTTGCGCAAGGCTTCCTTGGACATCGCCAAAGGGATTGAAACACAAATTCCCAATCATTTTGGTGAGCTAGGAATCGACCTTGCTGTAGATAAAATGGGGAAAGTTTGGTTGCTCGAAGTGAACTCCAAGCCGTCCAAGGATGATAATACCCCTCTTAACAATGAACGAAAAATTAGACCGTCTGTTAAACAAATCGTGCAGTATGCGCGTTTTTTAGCGAAGTTCTGAGGTGAAAACATGCGGTTAAGCGCAACGCGTCCCTTGCTAGGGATCATGGTGACGGAACAGAATCGAAAGCTGCCTTTTGCAAGTTCAGACTTTTATAAGCATCTCACTTCTTATGGTGATAGCGAGGGTCTCGACGTGTTCGTGTTCTCACCGAATCGTATCGATTGGAAGCAAGAAATGGTGAGAGGTTATACCTATCTGAGTGAAACTCAAGAGTGGGTCATGAGACTTCTCCCTCTACCTTCACTTATCTATGATCGATGCTTCTTTAGCACTAAAGACAGCTATAGACAGTACCGTTACCATGTTGGCAAGCTGCGTGCGAAACCCCATATTCGTTTTCTAGGTTATGGATTGAGCGGAAAGTGGGAAGTGGGTCAGATCCTACAGAAAGACAGCGCTTTGCACCTCTACTTACCTCAAACGAGCATGCTGACAAGTGGCACCGGGCTAAGAAAATGGCTTCGTACAAGAAGCGATGTTTTCCTCAAACCACAGGGTGGCAGCCAAGGCAGAGGTGCATTGCATATTCACAAGATAAGCACATTGGACGATAACAGCTCTTTTCATATAAAAGGGCGCGATGCCCATAATCACCCCATAGAGCGTGATTTTAAAGACTTTGATTCGTGCTGGTTTTGGCTTCGCAACCTGATTGGTATGCGACCTTATCTGATACAAGAATACCTAACTCTCCATTCAACAGAGGGTATGGCTTACGATGTACGCTCCCTCGTACAAAAAAACGGCCGTGGGTTATGGGAAAGTACCGGCATGGCCGTACGTATTGGCAAACCTGGAAGCATCACCTCCAATCTACATGGCGGAGGCACTGCTGAAGATGTGACCTCGTTCCTTACCAAGGAGTTTGGTGATTCGAAGGCACATGAGCTTATAGCCACACTCGATATGCTTTCAAGCCGAATTCCCCCTTTTCTGGAAGCTCATCACGGGCGACTGGCTGAGCTTGGTATTGATCTAGGGATTGACACCTGTGGTCGCGTGTGGATTCTTGAAGTGAACTCGAAGCCGGGCAGGACGATTTTCGCACGAATGCGTAACGAGAAAGCACGCACGAAATCCATTGCAAACCCCATACATTATGCTGGATTCTTACTCCACAAAAAGCTGAGTTGAGCTTGGCTTTGCTGGTATGTGCCAAAGTAGGCAGATGGTCATATCTGCCTGTTTTGACACTGAAAGCCCCGTAGGGCAACAAGTTTAGGAGGGTAACCTAATGAGTTTGACAACGTGTATGCTCCACGCCGTACAACGAACAGATAGATCGGTCTACTTAACAAGTGAACTCGTCAAAGCTTTACGGTTAACCGGCAATAAATCGATAACTGTAAAGGTTGGCAGTAAAAAAGCGACCCTACCGATCCGTCTGATCAAAAAAAGTGGTCAGCATATGTACATTCCGCTTTCCCTGATGGCCTCCTTACGCATTCCTCGAACAGGGAGTGTGTTAGCAGCCAATAACAATAATAAAGAACTTCGCATTGGCCCAGTCATTGGTATCTTAACCAACGTAGTGAGCGGTACATCACCATTTGGTACAAAAACTGGATTCATTCGCCAAGTTATGAGTACAGCATCAACGAAGTCCTTCGCTTTCGCTTTTAGCCCTAGCAGCGTAAATTGGATTCAAGAAACGGTTACTGGCATTATTCCGAAAGAAGGCGGAGGTTGGGTACGCAAAACATTCCCATTGCCTGATGTTGTCTATAATCGGCTTTCTAGCCGTATAGCAGAGAAATCTGCAGGTATGGAAGGCTTTAAGGAACGATTTGTACGAAGAGGGATTCCCCTCTTTAACTGGAGCTTCTTTGATAAATGGGACGTTTACAAAATGTTAGATGGCGATGATGCTTTCCGCTTCGTCCCAGAATCCCGGATCAATCCGTCTGCTGATCAAATTAAAGAAATGCTTGATAAACATAAATTCATTTACTTGAAGCCCACGGCAGGGAGCCTAGGTATCGGTATTTTCCGCGTAACGTATAATCCTAAGCGAGGTTACTTTGTTCGGTACCGCAAAGGCGGTAAAAATGTTCTCATCCGTTACGGAAAATTCGATGGTTTAATGCAAATGCTTGGAACTGGACGTGGCCGCCTCACGAATTATGTCGCACAGCAAGGGATCCGTCTCATTGAAATCGATAGCTGTCCGATAGATTTCCGCTTCCATTTGACGAAGAATGGCAATAACAATTGGGTTGTAGCTGCGATCGGGGCGAAAAAATCTGGTAAAGGCAGTGTTACCACCCATATACGCAACGGCGGTCAATTGATGACGCCAGAACAGGTACTGCGTCAAATCTACGGCAATCGCGCGGAGCAAGTGCTTACCAATGCCAAAGAAACGGCTATTAAGCTCGCCGAGGGCATCGAGAATAACTATAACCATTTACTTGGTGAGCTCGGATTCGATATCGGTATTGATCAAAGTGAGAAAATCTGGATGTTTGAGGCAAATGCTAAACCGGGGAGATCCATTTTCAAGCATCCCTCTTTGAAAGAAGGCGACGTCGCTACTTTACAAAATATTTATGAGCACTGCCTCTTTTTGAGTCGCTTCCGCTCTAGGAGGGAAAACTAATGGGCTTCTTCCTTCATGAGATAGGACAAAAGCCTACTCTTGCCATTCTCACCGTTAAGGATAGTAAGCGTATATTTCGCGGCAATCTGGACAATTTCCGGGATTTAATTCAAACTGGTGAACAATTTGGTGTTGATGTTTACATCGTGACCACGAAGGACTTCACCTTATCCAGCCCCGAAATATATGGTTATCGCTTTAATGACGAAACTAAAAAATGGAGCAGGGAACTCGTTCCCGCTCCACAAGTCGTATACAATCGTATTCCCTATCGCAAGATGGAAATGAAGCCTGAGGTCCAGCAAACCATTCAATCATGCAATCGCAGCTCCAGCATTCAGTTATTCAATCCTTCCTTCTTCAACAAATGGACCTTGTTCGGATGGTTAAATAGTGCCAAAGAAAGCAAACCTTATATACCTGATACGCAGCAATTGAACTCGGCAAATGATCTAACTCAGCTATTGCGTAAACATGCCGTACTCTACTTAAAACCAGTAAAAGGCAAAGCAGGGAGAGGCATTATGCGCATTGATCGATTAACGACTGCAAATGGCCGTCGTAATTATCGGCTGAGCCGCCAAGAAAATAAGAAGATGGCTTATAGCTACCACAATTCCACTGATGAGCTATGGAATGAATGGAATAAACACCGTGGTACCCATGACTACATCGTGCAGCAAGGTATCGCTTTAACGAGATACAAAGAGCGTGCTTACGATTTACGCGCTTTGGTCCAGAAGACGTCCAAAGGTGTCTGGAGTGTGTCCGGTATTGGAGCTCGTGTAGCGGGTAGAGCCAGCATCACGACACATGTACCTCGCGGCGGATCAATTGACGAGCCACGCAAACTGCTTACGTCTGCGTTTGGTGCCACGGAAGCCAAAAATATTTTGACGCGAGTTCGCAAAGCCGCTGTTACACTCGCTGCGCAAATTGAGAAGTCATCTGGCAATCAACTTGGTGAAATGTCTATGGATATTGGTGTTGATACCGCAGGACACATCTGGTTCTTCGAAGCTAATTCTAAACCAATGAAATTCGATGAACCTAAAATTCGTCAAAAATCACTTGAACGCATTATCCGTTACAGCCTTTACTTGATTAATCATGGGAGAAGAAGGTGATTATGCTTGTCTTCGAAACGACTGGGCGTACTCGCTATCTATTTAAGCAAATCTCGGCTCGAAGAGCTTTCTTACTTTCAGCGGCTAAGTAGGGAGGGCAAGAAACTTGGTGTGCAGGTTGAGGTATTTACCCCAGATGACGTCGAAGGTGACAACGCCGTTCGTACGCTGACATATGATTCCGATCTGGGGAAATGGATTCGCAAGCGTACTTCTTTTCCCCCTATTATTTATGATCGCTGCCGGTATAAAGCGGCGGCAAATTATCAGATGCTCAAAGCATTTCGTAATCGGCATGCTGCCAAGCTTACCTATTTAAGTAAACCTTTAGCTAACAAATGGTCGATGCATCAAACCCTTACGGAGAATGAGAGCATTCGCCCCTATTTACCTTCTACTGTCCGATATAGCTCCGTGCAGGAGCTGTTGAAGTTTCTAAAGAAGCATAAGCTAATCTATGTAAAACCGAAGAATGGCACGGGTGGAAGAGGCATATTACGAATTGAACAGCTCGGTTCTGATCTTTACTTATTACAAGGAAGGAATCAGCAGCGAACCATCATCGCTCCATTCCGCGCGACAGAAAAACAGCTTTCGATCAAACTGCACACCCTGAAATTGAGCCCCGATTATGTGGTTCAGCAAGGAATACAGCTAACGCTGAGAGATGGCCGTGTGCATGATTATCGTTTGCTAATTCAGAAAAATGGCCGTGGCGAGTGGGAAGTGACCGGTTGTGCGGGCCGTATTGGTCCTCATCGCAGCATCACTTCGAATCTTCACGGCGGTGGAAGTGCAGTAACCCAGGATAAATTGTTAGCCTACCGTTTTTCTTCCGAAGAAAAAATGGAAACAATTAAGAAAGAAATGAACAGCTTCGCGTATAAGCTCGCTGACTATTTGGAAAGTAAATTCGGTAAGTTGTGCGAGTTAGGCATGGATATTGCCGTAGATCCCAACGGAAATGTTTGGCTGCTCGAAGTAAATCCTAAGCCATCACGAGAAGTATTTCGCAAAATTGGTCAACATTCAATCTATCAGAAGGCGGTTACAAGGCCACTTGAATATGCTGTCTGGATGATGAAACAAAAGAAAATAAAAATAGAAGAACAAACATCGGAAGAAAAAAAATCCGAATCATAACGCAATTAATCGGAAGCGTCAGCTAAAAGACTAGCCAGCTTCCGGCCTACATATGCTGAAGATGTCCCAAAGTTTGAACAAAAATTTGCTCAATATGGTCATCGTCTAGAGAATAAAAGACCGTTTTCCCCACTTTACGTCTTTTGACAATGTGCAAATCCCGCAAGTAGCGGAGCTGATGTGAAACAGCCGACTGCCCCATCGCAAGAAGCGTTGCAAGATCATGCACGCATAGCTCCCTTTGCTGCAGGTAATAGATCATTTTAACCCTTGTCGGATCGCCTAAGGCTTTGAATACCTCCGCAATCCCTACCGCTTGCTCCTCCGTTATTTGAGGTTCCTGCATAAGCTGTACCGAGTCAGCACTTGTACAAGCACAAGTGTCCTCACCTTCACTTGCTTCTATCCATATTTTTTCCATGATCATCCCTCCTTAGCGCTTTGCTTTAGCTATACTTTTAGTTCTGGATGGGCGTTAGTTGAGTTTTCAATTTGAATAGTAGCATGAGTGATTTGAAATCGTTCCTCTATTTGATGAATAGCTTTCTGGAGAACTACTTGACTATCATAATCATCGGCAATGAGTAAATGGCAGCTTAGAGAATCAAGGCCTGAAGTAATCGTCCAAATATGTAAATCATGTACATTGATAACACCATCAATGCTCTCCAACACGTGTTTGACATCCCCATAAGAAACAGCTGCGGGAGTTCCCTCCATCAAGATATGAATCGTCGATTTCAGGACGGCCCAAGCCCCCTTAAGAATAAGTAGAGACACAATGATACTAATGATTGGATCAGCCGCATACCAACCGAAGATCAGCATAACCCCACCGGCTAAAATAGCTCCCACAGAGCCCAAAGCATCACCTAGAATATGCAGATAAGCGCTGCGCAGATTGAGATTGCCATGCACATCACCTTTACGCATAAGTGCCCAGGCACTAAGTAAATTGGCCATTAAACCGACGCATGCAATGAGCATCATTGAACCACTGGCAACAGTAGGAGGATCCATAAATCGCCCAATTGCTTCCCAGATAATGAGCCCTGCTATTAGAAAAAGTGTGACAGCATTGAATAGAGCCACTAAGATTTCAATTCTATGAAAGCCATAGGATTTATGAGCTGATGATGGCTTGGCTGCGAACCAAAGAGCGGTGAGACTTAATACAAGAGAGCCTGCATCACTTAACATATGGCCTGAATCCGAGAGCAGCGCCAAACTATTGGTCCATAAACCACCTACAAACTCTAAAATCATGATGCTCGCTGTTATACATAGCGCAATGAGGAGTCCCTGTTTATTTCCGCTGTGGCCATGGTGGTGATGTTCATGATGATGTCCATGATGATGTCCATGGTGAGCGTGATCGTGCCCTTGGTGGCCCTCATTACCGCTGCAATTAGAATGATCTTTGTGTTGATGTGATTGTACTTCAGATTCATGATGCTGCATAGAATTCCCTCCCTGTCTCTCAATCCTTTAGAATGCAATGCTGCCATTTGATTTATACGTGACATCGAATATATGAGCATTTACTCATATATTCATAATAGTAAGTTAAACAGGCTGATGTCAATACTATTTCTGCAAAAAAAAGATCGATTCATCTGCTCAACATCACATGAGCCTGAATCGATCTAACGAATGATTGTCTAACTGCTGGCTATGTCCCTGTTGCGACTTTGTTCGCGCCTGCATCTACTACATCCGGGTCAAACGTGATCGTTGCACTAAATAGCGAAGTGGATACCCCGAAATCTCCCGTTATTCCGCCGCCTGCACCTGTATAGGTTTTGGATGCGGATGTCGGAGCAATGACAGCAGTGTCGCCATTCACCAGATTTCCTTCATTCCTAATAACATTGAATATCCCTATAAAAGAAGGCATTTCTGATCAGCACCCTTTATCTATCAAAGTTCTACAGTGTATGCCCAACTCCCCATATTTGCGACAGCCTACGCTTAATTACAATATTCAAGCAGTTCAGCGAAGCTGCAGATTCGAATATGCGCACCCTTTAGCTCTCCCGACTCACGAAAGCCAGCATAATCGCAAGCGACTACGGTTAGGTTATTCTGGAGTCCTGCCTCTACGTCGGATGAGCGATCGCCAACCATCCAGGCTGATTGGATTTGATGTGTTTCCAGCAGTATTTTTACTAAATCCACCTTGGATCTCGTTCGATATTGCCCTGCACTGTACAATCCTTCGAATAAATGCGCTACACCTTTAGCTTCAATAACATGCCGAACATAATCTTCGAGTCCATTGCTTGCGACAAATAAACGAATTCCTTTATTATGTAAAGCTTGTAAGGTTTCAGCTACTCCTGTATAAAGATCGCCATGCCCCTGCTGCAGTCCCTCCACTTGATACTTGATCAGCAGTTTATCTGCTTCCTGACGAGTTGCCATCTGCTCATTCGGCATAACCCGCTCCCAGATATGCTCAAGAAGCATACCTAGCGCCCCTAAGATTCGTTCTTCCGGTGGAGTTTCCCCAGTAAAAAGGCCTTTAGCTCGAAGCTCATCAAACGTCTTATGATAAGCAGGCAGAAGTAAAGTCTCCGTCTGAAATAATGTTCCGTCCAAGTCAAAAAGCATCGCTTCGGGTAGATTTCTCTGATTACTCATAATCAAGCTCCTTCTATGCTCAAAATAATGGTTATGATCTTAAATAAGAATGGCAAACATACCCATGTAAGTCAATATTCATATTTAGGAAAAAGCCTGTTGCCGATAAGAAAAAATTCAGTTATGATTGAAATGAGAGTAATTTGTTTTCAAAATGATATTTTTATGCAAAATCCCATCATAATTAATCAAAATAGGTATCACATCTTGCAAAAAAACCTATTCGATAACTTATCTATGAAAGTGAGGAAGACGATTATGAATCTTCATATTTTTCAAAATCAACAAGAGCTGAATGAAGCTGGAGCTGGCATTATTACCTCGCTTGTCCAAATGCAGCCTAAAGCAGTATTGGGGCTAGCCACAGGTGGAACACCTGTAGGCATTTATGAGGAGCTAGTTAAGGCTTACGATAAAGGACGTGTTAGCTTTAAATCTGTCACTACCTTTAACTTAGATGAATATGTCGGCTTACCGGTAGATCACCCAGAGAGCTATCACGCTTATATGCAGCAGCATTTGTTTGCACATATTGACTTACCTGCTGCTGCGGCTCATATCCCCAACGGAAATTCAGCAGATCTAGATGCCGAATGCGAGCGTTACAACCAACTTTTGGAAGAAGCAAAGCAGATCGATTTGCAAATTCTCGGCCTTGGACATAACGGGCATATTGGTTTTAATGAACCCGATCATTCCTTGATCAGCGGTACACACCGCGTAGAATTAAAAGCGGAGACTCGCGAAGCGAATGCACGTTATTTTAACTCCATCGATGAAGTTCCGACGCATGCCTTAACCATGGGTGTAGGCACCATTTTGAAAGCTAAAACGATCCTGTTGATCGTTCGAGGAGCCGATAAAGCCGAAATCGTACATCGCGCACTTACAGGTCCGATTACAACAGAAATTCCGGCAACCCTTTTGCAAACTCACCCACACCTTGTCGTTCTTCTTGATGCTGAGGCAGGGAGGCTTTTTGAATGAGTGAACTTGTGATTTCGGGGGCTAAAATCGTTACTGAGCAGGGAATCATCGAGCAAGGCATCCTTCATGTGAAGGATGGCTTTATTGCTTTTGTTGGCGATATGTCCCAGTGGGACCCTTCAGCTGCAGGCTCTACCGCTAGATCAGTCGATGCCCATGGAAGCTGGTTGTTACCAGGATTCATCGATGTTCACGTTCATGGTGGTTACGGCGCCGATTTCATGGATGCGAATCCAGAGACACTTGACATTATTACTCGGTATCATGCCTTACACGGCACAACCTCCATGCTAGCTACGACGATGACAGCGACTCGAGAAGCGATTGATCGGGTGCTTGGTGAAGTAGACCGCTATAAGAGCCAAGAGATGCCATACGCTCAGCTGCTTGGCGTACATCTGGAGGGGCCTTTCATCTCACCCAAATGGGCAGGTGCGCAGGATCCGAACCTCATGGTACCGCCTCAGCTCTCTTGGATCGAAGACTGGCACGAGCGCTATCCGCAGCTCATGAAGCAGTTGACCTTGGCCCCCGAACGCGAGGGGGGCCTTGAGATGATCGCGTGGCTGCGCGATCGTGGCATCGTTGCCGCCTGCGGCCACACCGACGCGACCTATGCCGACATCCAGTCGGCGGTTCGCGAAGGGCTTTCGCATGCGGTGCACACCTACAACGCGATGAAGCCGCTGCATCATCGCGAACCCGGAACCGTCGGTGCGATACTCACCGACGAACGCATCAGCGGCGAAGTGATCGCTGATGGGCACCACGTGCACCCAGCAGCGATTCGCCTGCTGGCCATGGTCAAGCAGCCGCATGGCTTGCTGCTGATCACGGACGCCATGTCAGCCGCGGGACTCGGCGACGGGCAGTACGAGCTGGGCGGGCAAGCCGTGACCGTACAGTCGGGCGTAGCCCGGCTGACGGAAGGCGGCGCGCTCGCCGGCAGTACGCTGACGATGATCGAGGCGCTCCGGTTTATGGTGCGCGAGGTCGGTGTCAGCGTCGAAGACGCGAGCCGCTTCGCAAGCGGCAACCCTGCGAGGCTGCTGCGCCTCGAGACGTCGCACGGCTCGATTGCGCAGGGCAAGCAGGCTGACTTGCTGCTCGTCAGCCCTGAATTAGAGCTCGAACATGTATGGGTTCGCGGCAAAGAAATTACAGCATAAGTTGACTTGACGCACATATTCGTTGATACTAGCCCCGACTTCGTTTTAATCGCGAAGTCGGGGCTTTTTGCATCTCACTACTTTGAAGCTCTTGTAAATTTGCAGGAAAGTACCAACTTTTGTCGAAAACCCCTAACACCATACTTGAGTTTGCACAAGAAAGGGTTTGACGCCTGATATGATTTATTTGATAAAAATCGCTTACACCCTACTATTCCCTCCTGGAATTATCATACTTCTACTCTTGGCAATAGCTTTATGGCTGAAGCAAAAAAAAGAGTACCTTGGTACACTTCTTGTGGGTCTAGCTGCACTTCTTCTAGGCGTATCCTCCATGCCTTATTTCGGCAATACGTTACTAAATTCCATTGAAAGAAGGTACACACCACCAGCTCAAGTGTCCGGCGACGTGCTAGTTCTACTAACTGGAGGCGCAACCTTGGATACTCCAGACCCTCTTACCAAAGGGGAAGGATATCTGACAGGGAACACGGCCGCGCGTGTATTAACGGTTGCTGAACTATACCGAAGCACAAAGCTCCCCATCCTTTTATCTGGCGGTCAAGTGTTTCGTGACACGGGCAATGAATCACAGATTGCCAAACGGCACCTTCTCGCGCTTGGTGTACCCGAATCGTCCATTTCCATGGACGATAAGAGTCTCAATACCGAGGAAAATGCCGTGAATACTCAAGCTATTCTCACAGAAAAAGGCTGGAAAGCTCCAATACTCATCACATCTGCCTTCCACATGGCCCGATCCGTTAAGCAATTCCAAAAACTCAAAATTGACGTAGTCCCCTACCCTACCGACTATATTTCTCAACAGAAGCAGTACCTCAGTATCAGCAAATTCATTCCATCTTCCAGCGGTTTATCCACCACAACGATTGCGCTGAAGGAATTCTTAGGCTTGTTTGCAGCCAGGAACAATTAGGCTGGAATTCACTAATTATGATCATTCAAGCAACGGCAGGCATTCCTTTGCATCATTACATCATTTCAATCAGTTCAATCGGTTCCATCTTTTTCTGCAAAAGCTTTCAATTTTTCTCTCCCCCACCCTTTCGGAGCCTAAAATAAACGAGAACACTTTTGAAGCAAGTGGATATCGACTAAGACGTCGTTTTCGGAGCTTTCAGATGAGGATGAATTGAAGAATTGGCAAATAGGCTCCGAAAACGCGCTTTCAACTAGTAGTGCTTATGATAAGCTCGGTTTCCGAGCCTAAAGTAAGCCAGACCAGCCATGAAGTTAGTGGACGACGGCTAAGATGTCGTTTTCCGAGCTTACGTCTTACAATTTCAACCGTTAGCGATGAAAAACAAAGCTCTACCAAAAACAAAAAGCAGGCCTCCCGGCCCACTTTTTTTCCTAATCCTAGCTAGCCAGCCTTCCCCCTGCTAAAAAACCTTCTGCGCTTCCCGATCATCCTTCAAAATTTCAACTGCTTCTCTAAATCGCAGGGAATGCACAATCTCCCGTTCGCGGAGAAACTTTAGACTGTCCTGCAGATCAACGTCATCGGTTAGATCAATCAACCATTGATAGGTGGCTCTTGCTTTCTCTTCTGCGGCAATGTCCTCATAGAGGTCCGCGATGGGGTCTCCTTTGGCTTGTATGTAGGTAGCCGTCCAAGGTACACCAGATGCGCTCTGATAGAAGAGCGCTCTGTCATGAGCTGCATAGTGGTCATTCAGACCAGCGGCTTTCAGTTGTTCGAGGGTTGCGTCTTTTGTAAGCTTATACACCATTGTTGCAATCATTTCTAAATGGGCGAACTCCTCTGTCCCAATGTCTGTTAACAGCCCCACCACCTTGTCTGGGATCGTATACCGCTGATTTAAGTATCGCAATGCCGCAGCAAGCTCCCCGTCAGCACCCCCATATTGTTCAAGGAGCAGTTTAGCCATCCGAGGGTCGCATTTACTGACTCTGACTGGATACTGCAACTTTTTTTCATAAATCCACATGCGCTCTCCTCCTTCTCAGACTTGCCATGGCCATGGAGGTTCAGACCACTGCCAAGGTTGTTTGGTATAACTTTGACCGAAATGCATGAGGGGACCGAATTCCAACTCAAACTGCCCAGCAATTTGTTTCCTCTTCTGTGCGAATTGATTGTATTGTTGAATGGCACCCAGGTCATCAGGATGAGTATCTAAATACAGCGTCAGCTCAACTAAGACGAAGTCTACGGCTTGCAGATCGTGAAGCTGTCTGTAATACGACTCAGGCAACATGGGTTCACTCATGTCAATGGGCCTCCTTCTACTGCTTTGGACTCATAAGGCCCGTAAAGCGCCGGCCAGAGCGTTCCTTTTCTCAGTGCTTCATAGGGGCTAAACTGTGGCAAGCCGGGCGGTTGAAAGTTAATATATAATTGTGGCGGTGTGTTATACAATTTCACTCGAATGGGTGGACAAGGATCAAACGGACCGATGAATGGGAAATATTTTTTAAATTGCGAATCCGCATGCATATGCATATCTCTCCTCCTCTTCTGTCTTGGGAGTTAATGAAATCAGGCGTAGCAACAGAGGCCTATATGCTCGTTATATGCGACATGACTTGGCCAAAATCACATGTTTTCCAACATTTCCATATTGTATGTTCTGTGTCGGCTGGCTTTGTCTATTTCATGTTCAATAAACATGGGATACCCGCTGTACGGACAACGTCTAAAAACCTTTTTGATTCAGGAATCTCCGTAAACCAACCAAATTTGCAGCCAGGCGACTTGGTTTTCTTTGCAATTGCGACTCCGGGAGTGGTAGACCATGTAGGCTTCTACTTAGGGAACGGTCAGTTCTTATCGGCTACTAGGTCAGCTGGCATTTATCCTCAGAGTATGATGAATTCGTATTGGGGACCTAAATATTTAGGAGCCAAGCGCGTATATTGAAAAAAAAATCCCTGCTGCGTTACCATATGGCAACTAAGCAGGGACTTCTGTTTATGAAACAGCTTTCGAGGGCGTACTAATTTAGATAAGGAATAAGTTCATGAAGCTGACGAACGATCGCAAGCGGTTTCTTATCAGAGTCGGAGGCAGGAGGCGTTTTACCATATTTATTGAGCCAAACTGCCTTCATGCCAATTTGCAGCGGACCAGCTACATCCGCTTCCCAAGAGTCACCCACGAATAAGGTGTCCTCTGGCAGCACATTGAAATAATCAAGCGCCAGTTGGTAAATACGTGGATCAGGCTTGGCCATTCCAACGACATTAGAGATCCACACCTGCTCGGGAGGAAACAATTCCTTCAAACCTAGACGCACTATTTTACCTTCTTGCATATCGTGAGGTCCATTCGTAATGATTCCTAACTGATAACGCTCCTTGAGCTTCAGCAGCAGCTCCAACACGTGAGGATCAGGCTCTAAGCTTTTTTCATATTGTTGGACGTATTGGAGGTTGAAAGCTTCTGCCTCATCTTCCGACATCGTATACTGGTGTTCAGCTAATGTTTCGATCAGCCTTCGGTTACGATACACTTCCACAGAACAAATGCGCTGCTCATAAAGGTAGTATAGCTCGTCGCTTTTCTTTTGAAATGCAGAGAAGAACGCCTCGTTGTCATACTCTTTTGTCACCTCATGTTCCGCGAACATCTTTTTCATCACGACATTCCACGTACTTGAGAAGTCAAACAGTGTATCATCCAAATCAAATAAAATTAACTTCATACCCAACCACCCTGTTCATGTACTGTGGCTCAATCCAGCTTAATATTTAAGTTCAACAGGCCAGCTTTACGCATAGCTTGATAAATAATAACAACCAACGGCCCTAGAAAGAGACCTGTTATTCCTAATAACTCGAAACCAATGTACAAACTGATCAATGCAGCGAGCGCATTAATTCCAACAGCATCACTGAGCACTTTAGGCTCTACAATGCGGCGGAATATCGTTAAAACAAGGAATAGGATTAACAATCCCACACCCATTCCCGTGTGTCCAATCAGCAGTTGATAGACGAGCCAAGGAATAAACACAAGCCCGGTACCAATCACAGGAACGAACTCCATAACCATCACTAATAAGGAAATGGCTAACGGATATTCAGCTCTTAAGACCAATAGGCCTATAAACGTGACTAAATAGGTTAGTACAGCCATGATGAGCTGAGCTCGAATGAAGCCAAAGATAGCTTCCCGCAGGTAAGTCAGCACGTTTTCCATCTTTCCTTTGGAATGCTCTTCAAACATGGATAGAAAAGACATCCTAAGCTTTGGCAAACTAAACATAAACAAATATAAAGCAATGACGTACATGAGCATTAAGATAAATAAATTCGGAATTTTTCCAGCCATATTTAAAAAGAAGCCAGAAATGCCGCTTAATACATTGGTTAACGCCCCAGTTAAGGTTTCTGTACTGCTTTCCAGCCAAGTTTGCACTTGTGCCGCCATGTCTGGTGACAAGGAATCATAGAACAACTGTGTACGGTTGACAGCTTGATCCATATACTTATTCACTTCATCCATATAATTTGGTGCTTTGCGGCCAAGGTCAATGAGCTCTGTGACGACATTTAACCCGATGAAATAAAATAAGGTCAACGTCAGCAGCGTAAATACGGTACAAATGATCGTAGCTGCAATCAATCGGTTCACCCTTGCAGCTCGCATGAGAAGCACAGTTAAAGGGTCCAAGAAAATAGCTGTCACGAGCGCGAGTAAAAATGGCAAACCTATGGTGAACAATCCGTACAATAGCAGCAATCCAAGCACCATGATTAAGATCGTCTTAGGCGACATCAGAACTCCTCCGCTTTACTCATCTGCAGGTCTGACAGCGTTGATTTTCGTTATGTGAATGCGCACGATACGCAGTCGATCTACTTCCGATACTTCAAACACGTGGTTGCCGAAAGCCACTCTTTTGCCTTTTACAGGTGCACCTTCAAGCTTCTTAAACAACCAACCACCGATAGAGTCTACATCATCGTCCTCTATGTCCAGATCCAGCATATCGTTCAAGTCTTCAATCAGGACACGGCCGTCTACGGACGTATACTTATCTTTGACCTCAACACCTGGCCGCTCATCGATATCGAACTCATCGTGCATCTCCCCAACAATCTCCTCCAGAATGTCCCCTAGTGCTAGAAGTCCTGCAGTACCACCGTATTCATCAATAACGATAGCAAGTTGAGAATGCTTTTTCTGCATTAATTTCAATACACGACTGACTTCCATCGACTCTGGAACATTGAGAATTGGTCGAATAAAGTTTTTAATTTCCTGCTCTTCATCGGGATCAGCTGTCAATAAATCAGCAATGTGAACGAAACCGACTATGTTGTCCTTATCCTGATCAGCTACAGGGTAGCGTGTATGTTTTGTCTCATGGACCATATGTAAATTATCAATGAAGCTTAGCTCAAGGAATAGACAATCCATATCCGTCCGCGGCAGCATAACCTCACGGGCAATACGTTCTGAGAATTCAAAAATATTATCGAATAGCACCATTTCATCTTGATCAATATGGCCGCTTTTCACACTCTCATCCATCAGGATACGAATCTCTTCCTCCGTATGGGCGGCCTCATGCTCACTTGCTGGCTCTACACCAATCCAAGATAGAAATTTATTTGCCGTACCATTCAGCACCCAGATAATCGGGCGAAACAGCCTGTAGAAGAAGAGCAGTGGCGCTGAGAGCCAAAGCGAGGTTAATTCTGCTTTTTGAATCGCGAACGATTTCGGGGCCAACTCACCGAGCACGATGTGCAGGAACGTAATAAATCCAAATGAAACAATGAAAGACAAGGTTGTCGTATACACCGAAGTCTCTACTTGAAGCTTATGTAAGAGGGGTTCCATGATCAACTCTGAGATGGCAGGCTCACCAACCCAGCCTAGTCCCAGAGAGGCAAGTGTAATCCCCAATTGTGTTGCTGATAAATAAGTATCTAACTGCGATGTTACCTTGATGGCATACTTTGCTTTGCCGCTGCCTTCATTGACTAACTGTTGAATGCGGGATTGTCGAACCTTCACAAGCGCAAATTCAGCAGCAACGAAGAAACCATTGAGCAGGACTAATATAATGACAACTATCAGGTTAAGAACAATGGAACCGAAATCAAACGAAGTATGTGGCAAACGTATATCTCCTTCAGTAATATGATTAGATGATAGCTTTGCGGCTTTTGAAATCAACAGAACGGTAATACGAGTCAGCTACCAGCAGGTTAGGGCCGCAACAAGAAGCGCTGCTGCAGAAGCAGTTTACACGCTGATTCAGCGGATTATTCTCCCAACGGGCAAAAATGGTATCTAACTGGTCATCATGGATATTACCTAGAGGTGGTTCATTGGCAAAATCCGTGACGAACACTTCTCCTGTAAAAGTGCTCACATTCAAGCGATTGCGTCCATCCGGATCATTACGTACGGTTACATTCGGCTCCTCGCGAAGCCTTTTAACCAATCTTCTGTCCTCTTGAAGATCGTTGCAAGCAAAGAATGGCAGTGTGCCAAACAGCATCCACATGTCACGATTCCGGCTGTCTAACAACCGATGAATGCTCGTTCTTAACTCGTCCAGAGATACCATAGGAAGATGAGAAGCAAAGGAACTGGCATACATCGGGTGAACCTCATGGCGCTTGCAGCCCATTTCCTCAATCAGTTTATGAATCTGCGGTAATTTCTCATGTGTGCGTGTATTAATCATCGATTCCGCTGAGACATAAAGTCCACCTTTGCTAAGCGCGATCGTGTTATCAACCATGCGTTCATACATGCGCGCCGCGGTATCATGACCAACAGGATGCCCGCTATTCACAAAGCCGACTTGATGGAAATCGTCAGCATTCAAGTAATTGAAAGAAATATGCATGACATCCAGATAAGGAGCGAGAAGTTCATACCTAGCTAAGTCAAGCGTTAAATTAGAATTGATTTGTGTACGAATACCGCGCTCTCGTGCATATTTGAGGATTGGCAGCATATAGTCCTTGACGATCTTGATGTGATATGAAGGCTCTCCACCAGTCAAACTGATCGTTTCTAAATGCTCAACCTGGTCCAGCTGCTTCAAAATGATCGGCAAGGGAATACGCGGTCCTTCCGACATGGTTAACGAATCCCCAACTGCGCAATGCTCACATCGCATATTGCACAAATTCGTAATTGTAAGCTCTACACTTGTTAGTACGTGTTTCCCGTATTTGCGATAAGACCGAATAGGGTCCCATGGATCGTAAGCGGGGGTTAACTCCGGTAAGATGGAGCTTGTTCCATTCATATTCATGCTGTTTACACCTGACCTATCATTTCCTATTCACAAGCTAATTGTTCCTATCATGCCTATACCTATGCCCTTTATTGTAACTTATGATTCGCAAAAAAGGAAACTGCGGCAAGTTATTTTGAAGCTCCGCTACTGCTTCTCAGCTTTCGGTTTCGAACTCATTCGCAGCCACTTAGGTGCCCACCAGTTCGCATCCCCAAGCAGTTTCATGAGTGCAGGAACGAGCATCACTCGAACGATGGTCGCATCAATCAGAACAGCGAGACCTAGACCGAGCCCCAACGCTTTCATGATTTCGATATCTGTAAAAATAAATGATCCTACAACTACAACTAAAATGAAAGCTGCACTTGTAATTAAGCTTCCCGTTTTCTTAAGCCCTTCAGCCGTACTCTTATCATTGTCACCGCTTGCTTCATACTCCTCCATAATGCGAGAAATCAGAAATACTTCATAATCCATGGATATGCCAAACACTACACAAAAAATGATAACTGGCAGCGTTGCACTGACATAACCAATGGACGTTATGTGCAGCAGATCAGCCATGTATCCATGCTGGAACACTAACACAACAACACCGAGACTCGCGCCAAGACTGAGCATGTTCATTAATACAGCCTTGAGCGGAAGCAAAACGGACCTAAAGGCAAGCAATAGTACGATGTAGGTAATCCCCATCACAAAAGTTAATACTTCAGGAATTTCATTCTGAATGCGATCTATAATATCCAGTCTATAGGCCGGTCCGCCCGTGACTGCAATATCAAGTCCGCCCTTACTTAAGCTGCGAAGTTCTCGGACAAGGACATCCGTCGCAGGATCATCGGTATCTTTCTCCGGCACTACAACCATCAGAGCAGTGCGATCTTTTGCAAATTTATTGCCTTCTATTTGAGCTTTGACATTTGAATTCCTTAGCATGGCTGCTAATTCAGCATCGGAATGTTGACCTAGTGAACTGATAAAACTCTGTACTTCTTTTACACCAGATACCCCTTTAACCTGTTCACTATAAGCCCGAATTTGTCGAATCGAAGCCTCATCCCACACTTCTCCTTGTGTATGAATAACAATTTGGATGGGCCCCATCATACGCGGATCATAGGCCGCCTTCAATAATTCCGAGCCATATCGGGATTCGTAGCTGGGAGGCAGCACCTCAGCATTCGGTACATTTAACTTTATATGACCCATCGGGGTCATGGTGTAGATTAGGGCACCCCCGACGATGACAACCAATAGAACGGGACGTTTCATTACAGCATAAGCGATCCGTTCCCAAAAGCGGGACGTCTCTTGCTTGCGAAAGCGTTTAGGAACGACCTGCAAGGAGTTAATCCGTTCACCAAGTAAACCGAGAAGCGACAGCAGCATCGTATTCGCGACGATAACGGATATCGACACGACAATTACGCCGCCCAAACACAAGGAGCGGAAAAAGGTGAGATCTACGAACAGCATGCCAAGCAGCCCAATCAGTACCGCTATTCCGGAAAAAAAGATTGATTTCCCCGCCGTCTGACAAGTCATGGCCACAGCTTCAGCCACATTCTTCTGTACCTTGAGTTCCTCTCGAAAGCGGCTTACAAGAAACAAAGCGTAATCAATTCCTACGGCAAGACCGAGCATCGTCACCATATTCGGAAGGAAGTTCGATAAGGATTGGTGCTGGGCGATAAAATAGGTAATCCCTAATGTAAGGGTAACGCTCATAAGCCCTACGATCATAGGTAATAGCGCGGCGACTAGGGTACCAAACACGATTAATAATACAATCAGCGCAATCGGTAAACCAATCGCTTCTGATTTGGCAATGTCATGCTTACTCGCTTCCTGCATATCATGCAAAATAGCTGGTCCACCAGTCACATATACATTCATGCCATTTGGCGGATGAACGCGTTCCTTAAGCTCCGGATATTTCTCCAAAGCAGGGTCGGTATCTAGATTTAGGGATACGGTTACTGCCGTCACATCAAGATGACCTTCGTTACGAGGTGTCGCTACGAATTTCACACTTTCTACATACGGCAGCTTCGTAAGTTCGTTAAGAGAGTCCATAATGGCTTGTTGATGTACTTTGTCCGTCATGTCGATCCCTTCCCCTTTATAAACAAGGTTCAGCATCGTAAGTGGGACGCCAAGCTCATCCCGCAGTTGAATGAGGCCACGATCGGACTCGCTACCTCTAGGCGTAAAGCCGTTGTCTTTGAGCATACCCGGTGTTTTCTGTGCAAAAATGGCAAAGCTGAGAAGCAGAAGCACGCCAATAACTAGTACGAGCCATCGGAAACGATGCATCGCATATCCCCATCTCCAAAACTTCCCTTTCACAGCTGTTTCTCTCACACGCATCCCCCTAATTTGCAAAAAGAACCTGGATGCCCAGGTTCTTCATGCTTGTTATCTATATTTTATCTTAAAATATGGTTGGCATACTTTCGTCTGGATTAAATTCGTCTACATTAATTTCCCCAATTTCTGAAATTAATGTAGAAAGCTTCGTTGACAGGTCAATTTCATACGGTTCCTTTAGCTCTTGACCGGCTTGATCCTGCAGCACGCGAACGATCGGTCTATGAGGCACGGTTACGTTTAACTTAGATACAATGCCAAACTCCCCGGTATTCAATCGAACGGTTATGCCTAATGGGTAAATCGCGATTTTATCACGGAATAAGGCAATCTGACTTTGATCATACATCGTGCCCGAGCCTGCGAACAGTTGCTCCATAGCTTCATGCGGCAGTAAAGGTCTTCTATATACCCTTGTTGTCGTCATAGCATCATAAGAATCAACTAACCCAACCCATTTGGCAAATTCGTTGATTTCTGTACCTTGAATCCCACGCGGATAACCGCTTCCGTTAACTCGCTCATGGTGCTGAAGAGCACAATGCGCAGACAGAAGAGGAATATTCGGTTCATCTTTCAAAATGTTAAAACCGTATGTCGTATGATTCTTCATCTCAGTAAACTCTTGCTCGGTCAATTGCGAAGGCTTGCGAAGAATACCAAGTGGTACTTTCGTCTTACCAATATCGTGAAGCAAAGCGCCTAATCCGAGTGTTTCAAGGTTCTCACGACTGTACCCAAAGCTAATTCCCAGCATAATGGCATAAATACTTACATTCACAGAATGCTGAAATAAGTAATTATCTTTCACATTCATATTATTGAGCATGACCATAGCCCCTTGATGAGCGCTTAGATCGTCAATAATCATTTTCATCACATCACGGAAATTACGCCCGATATCATAATAATTAACGGCTCCGCGTTTGTTCGAATCTTCCATCACCTTCTTAAAGGTGTTACGGATTTCGAGAATAGCCTTCGTTCTCGTTTCATCTTGAATAACATCCTCTTGAATGATGTCGTTGGTTCGAGAATCTTGAATATATATGTAGTCGATACCGTATGTAAAAAGTCGATCAATGAGTCTCTGAGAAAGCTCAACATTAACGGCCAGCAGGACCATACCATCGTCGTTGTAAATATTCTTGGCCAACCTCATTCCAGGATGACACATGTTGATCGGCATTAACAGCATTTCAGGACCCCCGAATAGGTGAGCGTTACTTTCTATCTAAATGTAATAGATTTCACAAAAAAGTTCAATATAAAAAACCGCATCATTCGACGCGGTTCGATAAACGAAACAGTTATTGTTACTTTAAGAACATATAAAGAGCGAAAATGATGGCTACCGCAAACCGATAGTAAGCAAAATACGTTAATTTCATATTTTGAACAAACTTGATGAAAGAAACAACAGCCAACAAAGCAACGATGAATGCAACGATAAAACCGACTACAAAGAAACCTAAGTCATTCGAAGAAAGTGCTTCGTAGTTTTTAAGAAAGTAGACACCTGAAGCTCCAAACATAATTGGAATCGCCATAATGAACGTGAAATCGGCAGAGGCAGCGCGGCTTACGCCGGACAGCATTCCCCCCGCAATTGTCGATCCAGACCGGGAGAATCCTGGCCAAATGGATACCAATTGCCACAAACCGATGAAGAACGCTTGACGATAAGTCAAATCATCTAAAACTACAGCACTGGGCTGTTCCTTCTTCTTCTCTGCAATGATTAACAGGATACCTCCTAAAACAAGCCCTATCAACACGGTAGTTGCGTTAAAAAGCTTCTCGTCGACAATATCATTAAACAAGACGCCGACGATCCCTGCGGGTATGATCCCAATAAGAATATGCAGCAAGTTCAGTTTCTTTCCTGTCCTACTCTCGCTTTTCCTTTTCACTAACCCGAATAAAGATAAAATCCGTTTCCAATAAATGAGGACGACGGCCATAATGGCGCCAAGCTGGATGACAAAATCAAAGGTTTTCATGACTTCATCATTTTGGGTGTTTAATAGGCTTTGTGCTAGAATCATATGCCCCGTAGAAGAAACCGGTAAAAACTCGGTCAATCCCTCTACGATCCCAATGATGATCGCTTCAAAAATAGTATGCATGGTTTCCCCCTATGAGTTGAGAGTTTATAGATGTACTCCTGTCCAATTATCTATTCTACCTGTAACTTGGTAGATCTGACAACTCCTTCGACAAAGGTCGTGCTTGTTCGACTTATTCGTTATTTGCATTTGGTCTTCTCTCCGTAAATCTTAAGAAATGACTACTTACTATCGCGTCTTCATCGCGAAGCTCAGAAGCTAGTACATCACGGATAAATTCAGGCAGCATGTACGTCACCTGCTTACCGCGACCGAGCGATAAATAACCTGAGCCGAAAGTAAACATGTCGATCGTGCCAACAACATAGTCACGGCTAAGGTCTAAAGGCTCATCGCCTACGTTTACAGCGATGATGCGTTCGTAAGGTGCACGGGTGCTGTCGGTCATGACGGTCAATCCGTCGACACACAGCACGCCCAGCACCTCGCCACGGAAGCCGAAGCCTCGAATCGGCTTCTCCATGAACTCGCCAAGCAGCGACTCTTCGAGCGCTTGCAGCAGATCCGCCCCGCTGAGCAGCACACGGCAGGGGTTGATCGGACCCGGGCAGATTTCTAGCAATCTGCCGCGAGTCAAGCGCCCCTCCTTCAGTCCCTGAAGGAGCTGGCCGCTATTGACCAGCCCGATCTCGGCGCTGGTCCAGCGGCGAATGCCCGCGGCAAGCAAGTTGCCGAGCGGGGATTCGCCGTACCAATCGAGGCGCAGCGGTTCCCGCAGCTGCGCCACCTCCGCATTCAGCGCCGCCGTGCTGGCGATGCGGTAGTGCTCCAGCAGCTCGGTAACGCTGCTGTCTTCTTCACTTGCGTCCGTCATAGGGACGACGACGCCTTGGAGCTCCACGATCCGGCGCTGCTCCGGATCGTAGGCAAGTTCAATATGGCCGGCGTACTGACCGAATTTGCCGGCCGCGCAAATATAGGTGCCGCTGAGCAGGAGCGGCTCCTCAAGCACATGATGCGTATGGCCGCCGAGGATCACATCGATGCCTTCCAGTTCCTCAGCCATACGTTGATCGGAACGCAATCCTAAGTGGGACATGACAACAATGATATCCACCCTTGGGCGAAGAAGCCTAGCATAGGCCTTTACAGCTTCGATGGGATCCGTTACATGCCATCCAAGCAGTTCATAGTACGCTTGGTAAGCCGCTGTTACCCCAATGAGTCCAATGGTGAGACCCGATTTCTCAATCGTAAGTGTAGGAAGCATCCAATCCGGCGTCTTATTTGTCGCCACTTCTATAATATTGCTTCCTATAATTGGGAACTTGGCATGCTCCTTCACAACCGTTCTTAACAATTCCGGTGTAAACGTTAGCCCTTCATTATTACCCATGACCATCGCTTCGTAACCGGTCGCGTTCATAATTTCCAAGTTGGCAGAAGCATTCGTGCCTTCCGTTTCTGGGCGCATCCGGTCCATATGATCGCCAATATCAAGTGTCAACACCTGATCAGCCGGCCACAGTCGACGTACGCGATCAAAGTACGCGCTAATTTTGGGCATCTGTTCAAAATGACTATGAATGTCATTCGTATGTAAAATAACGAGTCGTTGCAAGGGCTCAGACACACCGTTCACCTCTTTTCTTTGTAAGTCAGATCCGAAGCATGTCTAATCTTATGCAGCAGAATGTCCTCTCATTTCTTGAATTTAAGCTCATCAAGTGCCACTCTGTTTTTGAAGCCGAAAGTCGCTTCTTCCCCTAGCGCCTGATCATGAAGAAACCACACTTTGATAACACTTTTAACATTGAGACATTCACTGCTGCCATCTGGCACATAAAGACGAATCGGATAATCTTTCTTGAGCGCCTGTCCATCTTGAACATATAGAAATAAGGCAGAATCTAATTGTGACCAAGGCATTAGTGCTTCAAATTCGTCTACTGCCTCTACTTTCAGATGCGTAGGTTCTTCAGCATGCCCCCCATTACGGCTTCTCTTCCAGCTCCGATACCACGATTTTAAATCAAAAGCATCTCCCTGCACATTCGGTACACGCTCCTGGAGCGATACCTGCTGCTCAGCAAGAGCAACCATCTCGGATATCGTGAATGCTTCATTTTTTATATGTAGGTCTGACACTTGTATGCGCATATCTTCTTGCATGAATACATTTCCCCTTTCATCCTAAGCGCCATTTGTCATCCAAATGCTCTACCCATTATACCATTTTCAGGTCAAAATATGATATGCTGTAAGGGATTCCAACAACTAAGCCATTAGGAGCAGAGCCGTGAACATAAACATCCAACTCTTTGCAGGTTTGGTAGACCTATTCGGGACTTCCGTCCTAATTATAGATATCGAACAAGAATCCATTTCTATTGAGCAGCTCAAAAAGCAGATCACAGCAGCCTATCCGGCAGCTTCCACCCAACTTGCGACCTGTTTTTTTGCTAAAAATCAAGCCTATGCCGGAGATCAGGAAATCGTCACAGCTGCAGATGAACTTGCACTGATTCCCCCTGTGTCAGGCGGTCAACCTTCTAAATATGAAATCACCCACGATACGATTGATCCAGCTGAGGTAGCTTCTAAAGTCAACCACCCTAATCATGGCGCTTCGCTTGCCTTCATAGGGACAACAAGAGAGATGACCTATGGGCAGCGGACCGTCCTTTTGGAATATGAAGCCTACATACCGATGGCACTCAAAACCATGGAAACCATCGGTGAGGAGATAGAAGCTCAGTGGCCAGGCACGCTTTGTGCAATTACACACCGTTTGGGCAAGGTCGCTATTGCAGAAGCCAGCGTCGTTATTGCCGTTTCATCCCCGCATCGCGGTCATTGCTATGAAGCAAGTCGGTATGCGATTGAACGCCTGAAACAAATCGTACCCATTTGGAAAAAAGAGATATGGGAAGATGGTTCGGAGTGGAAAGGCAGCCAAACAGGTCCTTGGAACCCGCTCCAAACGCCACAATTCGAATAAACCAGACTGGAGATGACCACGCTTGGACACACATTTACATATAGATCATTATGATGACGTTGATACGCGCTATTCTAGACAAGTCCTGTTCTCCCCCATCGGCAAAGACGGACAGCGCAAACTCGGAGGAAGTCGAGTTGCTATCGTAGGAATGGGTGCTCTAGGCACCGTTCTTGCCAACCATATGGTTCGTGCAGGGGTCGGTTACGTACGACTGATTGATCGTGATTTTGTCGATACTAGCAACTTACAACGACAAATGCTCTACGATGAAGAGGATGCAGCTTCCACCACACCCAAAGCGATTGCAGCAGCAAAACGGTTACAACTCGTGAATTCACAGGTAACGATTGAGCCTCATGTAACCGATCTGAATTCCTTGAATGCTGAACAGCTGCTAAGTGATGTAGATTTAATTCTAGATGGTACCGATAACTTTTCCGTTCGGTTCCTGATTAACGATGTAAGTATCAAACTAGGGATTCCTTGGATTTATGGTGGTGCGGTCGCCTCCAGAGGAGTCTCTTTGATGATCATCCCGGGACAAACGCCATGTCTTCGCTGCCTTTTCACACAAGCACCCGCCGCAGGCACGACTGAAACCTGCGATACCGCTGGCGTTATTGGCGGAATCATTCATGTTGTAGCTTCCTTTCAAGCAACGGAAGCTCTTAAATTGCTTGTTGGCGCGAACGAACAGCTTAATCTTAAAATGCAGCAATGGGACTTATGGTTCAATCAGAATTCAGCGATTAGTGTAGCAGGTGCGCTTAAATCAGACTGTCCTGCCTGCGCAATGAAGCAGTACGATTACTTAGAAGTCGGCGTGGAAAGTGACACGATTCAATCCTTATGCGGTCGTAATTCCGTCCAGATTCATCCGGTAAATGCTTCTGATAAACCGCTTGAATATTGGGAAGAACGATTAAAACCACTGGGTCCGGTAGAGAAAAACCGCTTCCTTTTGAAGTTCCAAGCAGCCCCGGATCTGCACATGATCATCTTTCCAGATGGCCGCGTTCTCATCCAAGGAACTGAAGATTTAATTCAGGCTAAAAGTCTTTACAGCCGATATATTGGGATGTAGTATAACTATATACCTACGGATTATAGGACTAGGAGAGGAGCTTCTATGCGTATACATGTGCTTCAACTTATTGTTGGTGATAAACTTATTTCTGATTCCTACAATATGGTAGGACTTCATTTGCTTTCATCAGGTACTGTCGTAGATGCGGGAGATATCTTGATGCTCAATCGCCACAATGTAGAATATGTAGATATACATCCTAGAGGGAATGAAGCCATAAATGTGCTTGAAGAACCTACAGTCCGACAAGCAAATAGCACGCAATTACACTCTTTTAACGATGCAATCACCGGTATAAAAGATTTATTTGCTGCCGTCGAAAACGGGGAATCTATTCAAAATGAACTTATAGAATCCGCTTTCAATCCGATGATAGAGAGCTTTCAGGAGGAGAAAGACGTTGTTTCGCTACTGCTTTCTTTGAACAGCAAAGATGATTATACGTATCAGCACAGTGTGCAAGTAGGTATGTTATCCTACTATATTGCCAAGTGGATGAATAAAAGTGAGAAAGAAGCCCTTCATATTGGAAAAGCAGGCTATCTACACGATATCGGCAAAAGCAAAATCCATTCAGACATTCTACATAAACCCGCAAAGTTAACCAACGATGAGTACAATGAAATTCAGAAGCATACAATATACGGTTATGAAATCATCAAAAAATCCTTAAATGACAATACCCTTGCTCTCGTTGCTCTAGAGCACCATGAACGAATGGATGGTACAGGCTATCCTTTACGCAAAAAGAGTACAGAAATCCATTCGTACTCACGAATCATTTCGGTTGCAGACGTCTATAGTGCTATGATCTGCAACCGGGTTTACCAGGAAAAACGTGATCTACTGATCGTTCTGAAGGAACTACACCGCATGAGTTTTGGCCAGCTTGATCCGAAAATCACGCAAGTATTTATCCGCAACATGATTCCTAATTTTATCGGTAAGAAAGTGTCACTCAGTGACGGACGCGTCGGTACGATCGTCATGACAAATCCATCTGATTTCTTCCGACCGCTCATTAACATTGATAATCAATTTTTGGATTTATCACAGCTTTGCGACGTTGAAATAACGAAAATCGCGATTTAATTAAATAATAAGACTGCTGACTGCAATTGCGATTCCAATATAAACGGCAGCTAGCAGCGTGCCAACAGCTACATTCCCTTGCTTTAGTTGATCAGATAGCTTCACTCCAGGTGTAAGCCAATCAAAGATCCAATACGTAGCAACCAAACATACATACCCTACCGCGAACCATAAGCTCATATGCCAAATCGAAGAATTCGTATAAGCTGCAATGCCTAATACTATCGCCGTAGCTACAAATTTACCACCCATGGTAATGCCTACGGCTACATTGCCGTTGTTTATTTCCTCCATATCGCGGTAGGGCGTCATTAAACTAAACACATACATACCTGCGAATTGCAGCAGGACAATCACAAATAAACTAATTACTAGATCCAAAACTATCATTCTGCCCACCCCCGAAATTTCGCCATGGATTGATCAAAATTGCTGTAATCATGTACTTCCTCTAGAATAACCTGTACTTCCTTCTTGTTTTTAAAGCTTACATAGCGTTCCTCTGGGATGGGCTGCTTCACTTTCTGTCCAGTTGGTAGATCAGCTACCGCGAAATAGCGAAATTTGCCATCCTGCTCCGTTTTGTAAACCCCTACTAATTTCACATCCGTCTTAATTTCTATTTTTAACTCCCCTACATCTTTTTCAGCTTCTTCTTTCGTTTTAAATGTCTTAATTGGCTTCCATTGCGAAAGTGTCACATCGTTCTTCCCTTGATCATCCGTTTTCATTGTTGCTTGCATATAGCTCAGTACCCACACTTGGTCCCCTGTAGCAAAATTCTGATCGTTCGAAATCCGTTCATTATTCGGCAGCAGGACCATATCCCCATCCAATAAATCCCCTACTTTCGCCTGCTGTACTTGATAATCCCACGGTACTTCACCACTCCTATCGCTTGTGCTTGCTGGACTTCCCATCGTCGCCTTACTCAGGACAGCTGGCTTCTTATGAAAAGCACTGCTAATGCCCCAAATGATTAGGATGCATACAACGAGGCCCGCGGCCAATAGCCAAAATCGTCCTTGTTTCAAGGTGTTTTCACTCCTATCGCTACAAATTGACTCGCATTCCCTGTAATTATCCCACCTGCTCTCCCTAATAGCCCGCACGGTGTTCCATTAAGGACAAAGAGACCTGTTAATAAATGTTTATTTCCATGAGCAAAAGATAGCTCGGGCAAATCAGCTCGCTGCTGATAAACACGCTTGAAAAACACACTCGTGTCAAAGCCAACTTCATCTTTGACCTCTAATTCACCCTGCGAGTTATACAACTCAACCGAGCCGCCTTCTCTACCGAACATGGATTTGGACACGTAATCACCTGTAAGATCCGGCGTCATATAAGTAGGCAGCATATAGGTCCTTATTGCCTCATGCTCATCTGAGGTGAACAATTTTGCTCCTTTCTTATGCAAGCCCCATATGATGGCTTGCAAGCCTTTTGACTGCAAGATGACCGCATGTAATGGATTGAAAAGTTGTATGAATTGTTCTTCAATCGCATAAGAGAAGGCCTCTCCTCCATCATCAATGCCCATCCATTCCTTCGGATATAGCGCAAACATTTTGCTGATAATTTGGTTCTCTCCGACCTTAACGGCGCCTTCGTCAATCCATAAATCTAAACAATCGACACAGGTCACCCTTCTCCCGCTATGCGCTACAAGAGCATCTATGGTTCCTGTATCTTCAATATGCTTTCCATATGCGATGCAGGCAGCAAAGTCAGGCGCTTCGATCTCCCACGCTGAGCGTATTAGTTCTTTCATCGCACGGTTCGGTGATTCTATTCCCATTTGATCACATAACCAGGGTGTAGCGATTGCTGCTTCTACATAGCCTGTAGGTGTATCTGCATTCAGCTCTAAAAGCTTAATTTCTCCTTGCTGATCCACGGTAAAATCAAATCTGGCATATCGACTAATCAAGCCCGCGGCACCCGGTTCGAGCCGGTCTAACCCATCCCACAGCACTTCAGGAATAGACAAGAGCTCATATAACTCCCTTTTCCCTTTCACATAACGAACCGTCTTATCAAACACGCGCCACAAAGCGCCAGCCGCCTGGATAAGTTCTTCATATGCATGCCGCTCCATGACCACAAGTTGGTCAATCCAATACGCTTCCTCTTCCATATCTGCCCATGTAAATCCAAGGCTCGCCAGCTGCAGCACCCTATGATCTCTGTCGGCAGAAGGCGTCCCTATGACTTCATATATCACAGAAATTAACCTCCTGAACTGGAGCTTGACGAAGAGCTGAAACCACTTGATTTACCGCCAATACTACCGGAAGAGGTTGAGGTCGATTTGGAGCTTGATGTTGTTCCGCCGCTCGTACTGTTTGACGATGACTTATTTGTTGTAAACGAGCCGGTTCCACTCGAGGTTGTTGGTGTCTTCGTAGTGGATCGGTTCGAAAACGAACTAGGTTGATAGGTTTTCGTCACATATGGTGTATTGGAACGATAATGATAGGAACGGTGATTGCTTCCCCAACTACTCGATGAGTAAGGACTTACCGTATTAAAAATCAAATGGTACAGTAATAGATCATCCCACCCAAAACCACCACCACCGGTTACCTGGTTCACAATGATGGGTGTCGTACTTCCTCCAATGCCCGTTGAGCTCCCCCCTGCTGCAGGTGTTGGAGACGGAGAAGGCGATGTCGTTTTATTATCCGATAGCACGGGCACAGGCAAGCTCCAGTCAACTGAAGGGTCGTAATAAGCTTTGACGTCTTCTGAAGACCATTCAACCAGCTTAGATGATCCAGCACCAGCAGCACTCGGATTAGGAGACTCTACAGCATGCGCAGATAGCAGCAGCATTTGACTAACTAGCATGATGCCTATAGAGGTTGAAAGCACTTTGAGCGGTCGTTTCACTGCCTGTTCCCTCCCCCTCCAGAGCTTACCGTAACTAGCAGAAGCTCAAAAACATTAAGATCTAAGTTCAATCTTCCTTCAATCATTTCATATTCCTTACCGCCAATAAGAACAAAGTTAGCTACATTTAAGGCCTGTATGAGCTTTTCATCCCATGGACGTTCACTAATTTTTTGCAGTTGTCCGTCCACTAATTTTTCGAAGAGTGCAATATTCATCGATTCATCTTCCTCCATCCAAATCTTTATACTAGATAAAACGCGCGAACAGACCATTTGTTTCAATTTAGTGAAAATAAATAAAGCCTATCCCTAAGGATAGACTTTATTGGATTAATATGCGATACGCTTTGCTCGTAGAAATGTTGATTTCCAATACGGTTTATTGATATTAATGATTTGAACACCATCCTTTGGTTTAGGTGAAGCATTTAGCATTTGCATGTTGCCTATATAAATACCTACGTGTCCAACTGTTTTATTGGTTTTGAATCGACCTGGTACATAGAAAAACAACAAATCACCTTTGCGCAAGGATTTTCGGCTAACCAATTGTCCTTGCGTCGCTTGTTGACGAGCAAGCCTCGGTAGCTTTATTCCATATTTTCCATAGACATATTGGGTAAACGTCGAGCAATCAAATTTTCCTGTCTGCGGATAAGGTCCTGAACCGAATAGATATTTCACACCTAAATATTGCTTGCCTTTGTTAATCATTGCATTAATATCAATGTTCTTAAGAACTGGAATTACTTCTTCCTGATTAGTGGATGCCCACACCTCAAGGTCACCCTCATCTTGTGGCATAGATGCCGGGTTAGCTCCCGTACCTTCACCTTTGAAAGGATCCGTTGGATCATCGCCGAATTCAAGCTCCGCTGTGTTACCGCGGGGGTCATTGTCATCTTCACGCTCAATTGGAGCAACCGGAGCTGCATGAATCAACAATTGGCCATTCTGTACTTCATATGACATATCTTCTTGAAACAAATCTGGCAAAGCGGAGACTGGCAAGTAAGCCGAATCACCTTCCTTGATAAAGGGTTGGCTAACTCGGATTTCTGCACCATCCTTCATGGCTTTCGTCGAATTCATCGTCACTTCGAAGTTTGCGTCATTATCGCCAATTAACAGCTTCTGATTTCCTGCTTCCCAGCTTGACTGGAACTTTAGGGTTTGGATAAGTTCACGTGCAGCTACATAATTTACATTGTTAATCACTTTAATGGGTACAACAGCGTCATCATTACCTAATTTCGTTCCTTGTCCTGCTTGTGACAAACTTTGAGACTGCATATTGCCTGTACCTGACTGTGCGGTAGGATTCTGCGTTGGTGCTGCATTATTGGGGCTGACATTACCCCTCCCACAAGCGGTTGTAGTTGCCATCATGACTACTATGCTACCAATTGCTGCTACTTTCAGCTTTTTCCACATCGCTTCTATTCTCCTTTAGGGACACATAATTATCCTCTATAGAGTGAAACAAGTGGCTTACAAATATGCATAAAAGGCCAAATGAACGGCTTGGATCATCTTGGAAGAAGGTAATCCCATTCTATTTGTCGAATATTGGAATATATTGAAAAGGAGTGATCGAAATGGCAGGTTTTTTGAATGGACTTTTAGGCAATTTTTCAGAGGTTTCCGTAGATGAGCTCACAAAACAGTATGGCATCTATCTCATGCCCAGCGAAAAGGTGACAACAGGCTTTAAGTTAGTCAGAGATTCATTTATCGTAACAGATGAAAGAATTATTCTTATTGATCATCAAGGTGTTACTGGCAAAAAAACAAGGATCGCTTCCATTGATCTTGACTCTATCTATGATGTCACGATGGAAACAGGCGGCACAGGCTTCGATGATAGTGAATTAACGATCCATTACATTACATCTCCTTATTACAAAGCCAACAATGCTGTCACGATTTCCTATAAATTTGAGTTCGGTAAAAAATTCAACCTCCAACCTTTCTATGTTGCCATTCTGACTCTAGCAACACAGAATCGTAAACGTATTAACGCTTAATTAGAGAGACTTCTTTGCTAGATCAAAAATTTACTAAAAAAAGCGTGCCCGAGAAACTCGGGCACGCTTTTCGTTGTACATATCGATTAACCGATGGAACCTTCCATCTCAAATTTAATGAGACGATTCATTTCTACGGCATATTCCATTGGAAGTTCTTTCGTGAACGGCTCGATGAAGCCCATAACGATCATTTGCGTCGCTTCAGCCTCAGTAAGACCGCGGCTCATGAGGTAGAACAATTGGTCCTCAGATACCTTGGATACTGTTGCTTCATGCTCAAGCGTAATGTTGTCGTTCATGATTTCGTTATAAGGAATCGTATCTGACGTTGACTCGTTATCGAGAATCAAGGTATCACATTTGATGTTCGCTTTGGAACCTTGGGAGTTGCGTCCGAAGGAAGCCAGACCACGGTATGTTACTTTACCACCGTGCTTGGAGATCGATTTGGATACGATCGTTGAAGTTGTGTCAGGCGCCAGATGCGTCATTTTCGCGCCAGCATCTTGGTGCTGCCCTTTTCCAGCTACAGCGATAGAAAGAACCATCCCTTTAGCGCCGCGGCCTTTCAGCACAACAGCTGGGTACTTCATAGTCAGCTTGGAACCAATGTTACCATCGACCCATTCCATTGTAGCGCCTTCTTCTGCAACCGCACGTTTAGTAACGAGGTTGTAGATGTTCGGTGCCCAGTTTTGAATCGTTGTGTAACGTGCACGGGAGTTTTTGAGACATACGATTTCAACTACCGCGCTATGAAGGGAGTTTGTGCTGTAAATAGGAGCTGTACAGCCCTCTACGTAGTGCACGAAGCTTTCCTCATCGGTAATGATCAATGTACGCTCGAATTGCCCCATGTTCTCGGAGTTAATACGGAAGTACGCTTGTAAAGGAACTTCACATTTTACGCCTTTAGGCACATAGATGAAAGAACCACCGGACCATACCGCACTATTCAACGCAGCGAATTTATTATCGGTCGGCGGAATAATAGTTCCGAAATATTGTCTGAACAGCTCTGGGTATTCACGAAGAGCCGTATCCGTATCTGTAAAGATAACGCCTTGGTCTTCTAGTTCCTTTTGCATGCTGTGGTAAACAACTTCAGATTCATACTGAGCCGATACGCCAGCTAAGAATTTTTGTTCCGCTTCAGGAATACCGAGTTTGTCGAATGTTTCTTTAATTTCTGTAGGAACTTCTTCCCACGTTTTGCCTTGCTTCTCGGACGGTCGTACATAGTACTGGATATCATCGAAATCCAGATCATCCATGTTTCCGCCCCAACGTGGCATTGGCATTTTGAAAAATTGCTCCAGTGATTTCAAACGAAACTCTAGCATCCACTCAGGTTCGCCTTTAATTCTGGAGATTTCTTCAACGATTTCACGAGTTAAGCCTTTACCCGATTGAAAAATCGATTTGTGCTCATCTCTAAAACCATATTTATAATCCTCGAGATCTGGCATTTGTTTAGCCATGGTAGTTTCCTCCTTAGAATTTTTGTGCAGCAAAAACAGCTTTCTAATCTATGCATCGCTTTTGCGTTAGTTATCGGTTTTTTGAGAATGTTCAATCCCTTTGCGAAGTGCGTTCCATGCCAGGGTTGCACATTTAATACGTGCTGGGAATTTATTTACCCCAGATAACGCCTCAATATCTTCATATTCAAATTCAACAGGTTCGCCCTTCATCAAGCCAGAAAAACCATCGGCCATCTTCAGTGCCTCTTCGATTGTTTTACCTTTGACTGCATCCGTCATCATGGATGCAGAGGATAAGCTAATCGAACAGCCTTCACCTGTGAATTTAGCCATCTTCACGATACCATCTTCTACCTGCATCTGCAGGGAAATCTTATCTCCACAGGTCGGGTTATTAAGATCAATGGTAACTGCTTCGCCAGACTCAAACTTCCCACGGTTGCGCGGTGTTTTATAGTGATCCATAATCACTCTACGGTATAAATCATCCAATTGCATGGCCGAAGTACTCCTTTGTTTTTTGTAAGGCCAACACAAGTCGGTCAATATCCGCTTCTGTATTGTATAGATAGAAGCTTGCACGAGCCGTTGAACTCACCTCAAGCCATCTCATTAAAGGCTGACAGCAATGGTGACCGGCACGCACAGCAACTCCTTCCGCATCCAGAACGGTTGCCACATCATGAGGATGCACATCGCCTAGATTAAACGTTACGAGTCCTGCACGGTTCGCAGTAGGGCCATAAACAACCAGATCTTCGATCTGAGTCATACGCTCCATCGCATAATTCGTGAGCTGAATATCGTGTTTATAAATATTGTCCATACCGACTTCTTGAAGAAAATCGATTGCCGCGCCGAGGCCAACAGCTCCTGCGATAATTGGTGTTCCACCTTCAAACTTCCAAGGCAGTTCTTTCCATGTTGACTCATAGAGATCCACATGATCAATCATCTCGCCGCCAAATTCAACGGGCTCCATATTCTCAAGCAAGGCCTTCTTTCCATACAATGCCCCGATTCCGGTAGGGCCACACATCTTGTGACCGGAAAGCGCGTAGAAGTCGCAATCCAAATCTTGAACATCCACCTTCATGTGCGGTGTGCTTTGTGCGCCATCGACCATCATCTTCGCTCCATGTTTATGGGCGATTTGGGCTATTTCTTTGATCGGATTAACGACACCCAGAACGTTGGAAACATACACAACCGATACGATCTTCGTACGATCGGTTATCGTGTTTTCAACATCTGTAAGCGAAATCGAACCATCTGGTTGTAAAGGAATATATTTTAAAGTAGCACCTGTTGCCTTGGCAGCTTGCTGCCATGGAATCAGGTTGCTGTGATGCTCCATCGGTGTAAGGACGATTTCATCGCCCTCACGTAGTACAGATCTCGCATAACTGCTTGCTACAATGTTGATTGCCGTTGTCGTACCTCTAGTGAAAATGATTTCCTGCTCACTGGATGCACCAATGAACTTAGCCACTTTGGCTCTAGCTCCTTCGTATGCATCCGTTGCACGGGAACCTAGGGTATGAACCCCGCGGTGAACGTTCGCATTGTCCCACTCATAGTAATGCTTCAGTGCTTCAATCACCTGAATAGGCTTCTGGGAAGTTGCAGCACTGTCCAAGTACACCAGCGGATGACCGTTCACTTCTTGCTTCAGAATGGGAAAAAGTTCACGTATCTCCGAGGTAATCATTGTCCCAGCTTCCTCTCCACTAAGCTTTGCAGCTGTTCTTCAACGCTCTTAATTGGAATTTCGGAAACGACTGGCGCCAAGAATCCGTAAATAATTAAGCGCTGAGCTTCTTCCTTCGTAATCCCACGAGACATCAGATAGTGAACTTGCTCAGCATTGACTTGGCCAACACTCGCCGCATGACCAGCTTTAACATCATCTTCATCAATAAGAAGAATCGGATTCGCGTCGCCGCGCGCTTTGGGGCTGAGCATAAGTACTTTCTCTGTTTGTTGACCGTTACAGCCTGTTGCGCCTTTTTCGATCTTCGTAATTCCGTTGATGATCGCTGTTGAGCCATCTCTCATTACGGCACGTGTAATCATGTCGCTTGTCGAAGCTTTGCCCCAGTGAACAGCGCGAGTTGTCAGGTTCAACTTTTGCTCTTGAGTTCCTACACAAATCACTTTAGCATCGGAATCGGAACCTTTGCCTTTAAGGATCGACGTCGTATCAGACAACGTGTTCCCGTAATTCATTTCACCAACTACCCACTGAATGCTCGCATCGTTATCGATGATCGCACGGCGGTATGTCAAGTCCGTAACGGATTCTTCCAAGTTATGAACGGATGCATAGTTAACGCGCGCACCTGGCTTCACGAATACTTCAACGATCCCGTTTTGTACCATTGGAACACCTGATACGGAGGATACAAAATTATCTACATAAGTAACAGAGCTGAACTGCTCTGCAACAATCAAGACATGCGGTGCAAAAGTCGCTTCAGCATCATCGGTTACAAATAACGCTTGCAGCGGAAGGTTCACTCGAACGTCTTTCGGTACATAGATGAAAATACCGCCGTTCCATAGTGCAGCATGCAAAGCTGTTAATTGATTTTCATTGGCTTCTACAGCTTTCATGAAGTATGGCTTCACCAAATCCGCATGATCGCGAATGGCTGTTTCCAAATCGGTGAAAATAACGCCTTGCTGTTTCAATTCCGCCGATACTTGATTGAACACGATACCGGAGTTGCGTTGTACGATCAAGTTTTCGGAATTAGCTAATCCTTTGGCAACTTCGGGTAAAGCATCGAGGGATGCCAAAGGAGCTTGCGTTTTATATGAACCATAGGAAGAGATGCTCCAACGGTCAATTCTCGTCTTTTCTAGTGCAGGTAATTCCAAAGAATTCGCTAACGCTAACCCTTCTGTACGAAGGGCAGTCACCCACTCCGGCTCTTGTTTGCTGCGGGAGAGCTCGATGACAGCATTAGTATCTATGGAAAGTGTTGTTTGACTACTCATGGTATTCCTCCTAATATATGGACCTTGGGTCGTAGACCAAAGTCTCTCCTCCTTTAGTACTTCGGTCCAGGCGTGTTCATTGGAACTTTGAATTCTTCCGTATCTTGACCAACCGTTTCATCCACGATACCGAGTTCTTCTTTGATCCAATCGTAACCTTCTGCTTCCAGACGCTCTGCAAGCTCAGGACCACCGGATTTCACGATACGACCTTGCATCATAACATGTACAAAATCAGGTTTAACGTAGTTCAGCAAACGTTGGTAATGCGTAATGATCAAGAAGCCGCGATCTTCGCTGCGCATAGCATTAACACCTTCAGCTACGATACGCAATGCATCGATGTCTAGACCGGAGTCAATTTCGTCCAAAATAACGAATTTAGGCTCAAGCAAAAGCATTTGAAGAATTTCGTTACGTTTCTTCTCACCACCGGAGAAGCCTTCGTTCAGGTAACGGTGCATGAACTCTGGGTTCATTTCTAGCTGCTTCATCTTCGCTTCCATTTGGCGAATGAACTTGATCAACGAGATTTCATTGCCCTCACCGCGGCGAACATTCATTGCACTGCGCAAGAAGTCAGCGTTCGTTACGCCAGTGATTTCGCTTGGATATTGCATAGCTAAGAACAAACCAGCGCGTGCTCTCTCGTCAACAGCCATTTCGAGAACATCTTCACCGTCTAATGTTACAGAACCCTCAGTTACTTCATATTTCGGGTGACCCATCAGAGCAGAAGCCAATGTACTTTTACCTGTACCATTTGGTCCCATGATGGCATGAATTTCGCCGCCTTTGATTTCCAGGCTAAGACCCTTCAAAATTTCCTTTCCTTCGACGTTCGCTTTTAGACCGTCTATTGTAAATGTTGATGAATTCGCCATTTCTTAAGCCTCCATAATGTGTTTGAATGTACAAGATAAACGACAACCATTTCAAATGATTATCATTGATTCTCATTAGAATAATTCTATTATAACTTACTATGCTAAATCAAGAAAGGGCATTTGTATGAAAAAGATGGTCATTTTCTGAAAATGCTTCCTTTTAATTTACGCCAAAGTATGCTTAATTTCAGCAACCCTCGCAGCAAACGCCTCATCACTCAACACTGGAACCAAGGAAGACTCTTCCGGTATAGCAGTCCCAAGCTCAATCCATGATTTGCAGCCTATATAGGCTTGTTCAATCGGAATTTGCAAGGGCTGCACCAATGTATATACCCTTAACAGCATGATATGAAGCGGATTTTGGCGTTTCCACTTTAATCTTTCTTCCGTGAAATTTTCGGTCCAAATGTGATAAGGATACAATTTATTCAACTGTTCTTGATCACTGACTTCAATATCTTCAACCATTCGAGCAAAGCTGCTAATCGTTACGTGTGTATCCTCTGCACTCCAGCCTATGAGGGATTCATCGATAACCCCGCGATAATCTTCCTTCAATAATTCTTTTCTCTGATGTTCATACGTCGGATAGAGAAAGAAATCAGCGGATTCCACTTGAAAATCTTTTGTTTCCTCAACAATTCCTCCCTTGCGCATAATAAAAATTTGCGTTCCATCTTCCAATGCTTTAACAGCCGATGCCCATTCCTTCAGGGCCTTTGGTTTCCCCATGACGCAAACACCTCGTTCTCCTCATTAATCTTATTTATTATAAGGAATATAAGAAAGCAAAACAATGTACCGCAACTTGGGACATAAACACAAGTTAGTACTCATACTAGCGCACTATAAAAAAGGGATAGCCGTATGGGGCCATCCCTTTACTTTCTTTTATTTCGAAGTTTCAGCGTAATACGTTGGCTGCATACGGGTAAACTGGTCTTGATTTTGTTTCATGGGATTAGGATCAGCAGTCGCGCTAGGAGCATCAGCATCGAAGGCGATCAGGAGCAAGAAGAAGCAAGCAGCCACAACAAGCAGCAGATTCAGGATTTTCATCACAATGACATCCTCCAGAACTGTTTTGCTCCAAGTATAGCCAAGTTTCATCATCCACATGTTTGTTCAGATTAAAGATTTTGTAAATATCGACTATCCTAGGAATGACTGAAGCATCCAGCGATGCTTTTCCAAGGAAGTCTGAATGGCTAAAAGCATGTCGGACGTCGTATCATCTTGAACTTCTTCACAAGCCTGCATACCCGCTTTTAATTCTTGCGTAAGGATCGTGAAATCTTCTATAACAGCTTCGACCATTTTTGTGGCGGTTTCTGAACCTGAAGCCTCTTTTAGGGACGATAATTCCATAAAAGCTTTCATTGTAGCCGCTGGCTGACCACCGATAGAAAGCAACCTTTCAGCCAGCTCGTCCACGTGAAGGGCCGCTTCATTATATAGCTCTTCAAATTTAACATGCAGCGTGAAAAACTGATTGCCTTTCACATACCAATGAAAGTTATGCAGCTTGACATAAAGTAAACCCCAGTTTGCAATTTGCTTATTCAGAACAACTTGGATAGATTGGGTTAAGGACGTTGTCACCATAGTAAGCCTCCTGATTTTTTTATTGATCGGTTATACTCTGTTCATGTACACGTTAATTTACGTTAGAATCACTTATTTTATGTAATTTGTGCAACATTTCCAAAGTTAGTATTTCAAGCAGCTACATTTTGTCTTATACTAGGAACAGACGATTAAAACATAGTAAGTTAGTTGGAATTAAATCCAATGAATCATAGGAGGTTACTACATGTCCACTTATCATCCTTTAAGTGAAGCCCAAGCTATTGAATACGCACGTCAAATTCCAAATTTGTTTCAAGCAGGCTCAGACTTAACTAGCCATGAAATCGGCGACGGCAACTTAAATCTCGTTTTTCACATATCGGAAACAGCTACAGGAAAAAGTATTATTTTAAAACAAGCCCTTCCTTATGCCAAAGTTGTCGGCGAATCCTGGCCTTTAACACTGGACCGTGCACGAATTGAAAGTGAAGCGCTCTTGATTGAAGAAAGCTTGAATCCAGACCTTGTACCTCACGTTTATGCCTATGATGCTGATTTAGCGCTTACCGTGATGGAAGATCTGAGTGACCATGTCATTATGCGCAGAGGGTTGATTGAACGTAACCAATACCCACTCTTTGCTGAGCATATCGGCCGCTTTCTAGCAAATACGTTATTTTTCACATCGGATCTAGGCAAAAACCAGCAAGAAAAGAAAATCCAACAGGGTCGATTCATCAACCCCGAGCTTTGCAAAATTACAGAAGACTTAATCTTCGATGATCCGTATCGCGATGCAGAAACGAACAATATTGAAGCGAACATCCGCGATGCGGCAGAACAGCTTTGGGCGGATAGCGAACTTCACTTTGAGGTAGCTATCCTGCGCAACAAATTCCTTACGAGTGCACAAGCGCTCCTTCATGGCGATCTGCACACAGGAAGTATCTTTATCAAACCAGATTCCACGAAGGTTATTGATCCTGAGTTCGCTTACTATGGGCCGATGGGCTTCGATATTGGCGCTGTACTCGCGAACCTGCTCCTCAATTACGCTGCTCAAGAGGGCTGGAGTATAGATACTGAGAGCCGTGCTTCCTATCGCGCGTATTTACTACAAACCGTTAAGGACGTATGGACCCATTTCGAAACGAATTTCCGCACGTTATGGAATGAAAATGGTGTAGATCGTGTATTCCAAGCACCTGGCTATCAAGACTACTTCCTAGCCAATCTGCTTCAAGACACAGTTGGATTCGCCGGAGCTAAAATGGTGCGCCGTATTGTTGGACTTGCACATGTGGCTGATATTGATAAAATCGAAGATGCAGCTGCAAGAGAACGTGCTCAGCGCTTGGCGTTAGCAATTGGCACTTCATTCATTCGTACCAATCGTCAAGTGAAATCTATCGATGAGCTTATTGCCATCGCCACCCAAGAATCTACTGCAGAAAGAGGATTTGTCCTATGACGAACACGAACAATAAAGATTTAGAAGTACAAAACCTTGAGAACCAAGGTGCCTTGCAATCCTTACGTTGGAATGGCCAACAGCTTGATCTGCTCGATCAACGGCTGCTGCCGGAAGAGATTGTGTATTTGCCGCTGGAGACACCGATCGAGGTGTGGGAAGCGATCCGGCATTTGAAGGTTCGCGGCGCACCAGCGATAGGAATCGCCGCCGCGTATGGGGTATACCTCGGCATCCGTGAAGTGGATGCTCAGTTAGACGAGCTTCTGGCGGAAGTCCAGAAGCAAGCGGATTACCTGGCGACATCGCGTCCGACAGCTGTGAACTTGTTCTGGGCGCTCGATCGTATGCGAGCGCAGGCTGTTGCTTTGGCAGCAGCGGGTGGAAGCCCGGCTGCCTTCAAGGAAGCTCTCCTGGACGAAGCGCAGAAGATTCAAGCCGAGGACGAGGAGACGAACCGCCTTATCGGCGAACATGCGCTAACGCTGTTCGAGGATGGGTTCGGCGTGTTGACGCACTGCAACGCCGGGGGCTTAGCGACAGCCAAGTACGGCACGGCGTTAGCGCCGTTCTACTTGGCCAAAGAAAAAGGCATGAACATCAAAGTGTTCGCGGATGAGACCCGCCCGGTGCTGCAAGGCGCACGGCTGACCGCCTTTGAACTGCAGCAAGCAGGCGTTGACGTGACGCTGATCTGTGACAACATGGCCGGCGCGGTCATGTCGAAGGGCTGGATCCAGGCGGTCATCGTAGGAACAGACCGTGTAGCGGCTAACGGTGACGTCGCCAACAAAATCGGTACCTACAGCGTAGCCGTACTGGCGAAAGCGCACGGCATCCCGTTCTACGTGGCGAGCCCACTCTCCACGATCGATCTGAATACACCTACGGGCGGAGACATCCCTATTGAAGAGCGTCATGAGGATGAGATTACACAAGGCTTTGGTAAACGTACAGCTCCGGTAGGGGTAAAAGTGTTTAATCCAGCCTTTGACGTGACACCTAACGAATATGTGACTGCCATTATTACCGAAAAAGGCATTATCCAAGCTCCATATACGGAAAACTTGCGGAAGCTGTTCGAATAAAAAATAAGGCTGTTCCCAGCGTAGATCTCACTCTACGAGGGAACAGCCTTTTTCTTTTATCCATGATTCAATAGTTGATCACGGTATTGATTCGGGGTGACACCATGTGCTTTCTTAAAGACATAGTGCAAATAATTACTAGATGCAAAGCCGTTGCTTTCCGCAATTTTGTCAAGGGTTAACGAGGTTTGAAGCAACTCGCTGCATACATGTTTCAAACGTACCTGTTCCAAGTATTCGCTGAACGAGATGTTCGCCTGCTCCTTGAAGATGCGCTGAAGCTGCCTTGAACTGATCTGTAAGCGTTCAGCTACTCCTTCAAGTGTTAGTGGACGACGGAAGTTATCCTCAATAAATTGAATAGCAAGCTGATAACGATAGCTCTTCATATCACGCGCAGGCAGGTTCACCCCTTGTTGGTCCGCCTTATAGGCCCCCACTGTCCTTAACAACATTTGCACAATGGATTGCTTAATGATCGTGTACTGCCCTAGCTGATTGCTTCTCCAAGCTTCATAAGCTATGAGAAAGCACTTCATGGCTTCCTGTCGATCCAAAGCAGGGACATGTGGAAGCTCGCTCAGCTGCCTTAAGCAGGCATCTGCCTCAGCAATCTCCCAAGCTTCTCCCCATGCTTCAGAGACGGGCTTAGAGCCTCGCTCATCTTCATCTTGATCCAGCTTTACGATATCCACATGCAGACAGAGTTCGCCCATCGCTTCCCGCTCATCAGCTTCTTGGCGATGACTGACGCCTGGTGCCGTTACATAAAGCATGCCTTCTTGCAAGGGATGCGTAACACCGTCCAGAATGACCCTGCCTTTGCCATAGGGGATATAATGAATTTCATACTCGGAATGTTGATGAAAATCTATGATCGTTCCTGCAGGAAAGGAAGTCAGATGACAGCGCAGTACTCGAAGTCCATAAGAACCCCATCTGAAGCTTAACTCCAAGCGATCCAATGCCATTGGATTCTCGACCATGGGTTCGAAGTAAAATGGCTGGCTCATCCGTAGACCCTCCTTTCTTACCTGCTTAAATTACTGGTTTAGTGAATCAAGTCTCACTTGTTGTTTGGCTGCAACGGAACGATTAGAAGCCTCCATCAGCTTCGTTAAATCCACAGCGAGCCCAATATTTTCAACCGCTTTTGTCCCATTTTGAATATGAGCTACCCATTGATCGAACGCAGATGGCTTCGCTTCTGGACCGTTCTCATACGCTACCCATTGCTTGCTTGCATCTGCAAGCTTGTTCGTACGAAGCAAGACTCTTCCATCATGATCGGAATAAAGCACACTGCCATCCGTACCGTGAACTTCAATCACAAACGGTGAAGCTGCGTTCACAAAACCAGCTTCCACGATGCCTAGTGCACCATTTGCATACTGGAGGGTTGCTACGGCATTATCTTCTACTTCTCTACCTGTTACATAGCCGTAAGAAGCGCTTACAGCTTCAGGCAGCCCCAACAATAAACGAGTTAAATACATAGGATGACAACCGAGATCAATTAGGGCGCCTCCGCCACATTGCTCTGCATTGTAGAAATGCTCTGGCAACCAACCGTTCGGATTTTCATTCGTGGAAATGCCGCCATTATGCGATAAGCGTGTACGAACGAGTGTAATCTGGCCCAATAATTCTTTCTGGACAATTTCTTGAATCGCTAACGTATACGTTGGATTCAAACGCGGCAATGAAACTGTCAATGTCACACCCGCTTCATTAACCGCATTCAGAATCTCATTCACTTCATGTAAGGTTGGTGCAATAACTTTTTCTGTAAAAATATGTTTACCTGCCTTCGCAGCAGCGATCATTACGTCTCGGTGTAGGTTGGTCGGTGTATCCACAACAACAGCATCAATTTCCTTATTTGCTAATAACTCCGCTAGATCTGCGTAAAAGCTCACTCCGCGTTTCGCGGCTTCCGCTTGCCCACGTTCTGGAAGCTCATCCCAAACCGCAACAATCTGAGTATCTGGATGCCCCTCTACTTGTTTTGCATAGTCATTCGCATGCACGTGCCAAAAACTTAACATCGCTACTTTAATCATGTTAACCTCCAAATAAGTGACTTGGTTTCATTGTAACATGCCATAACGTCTTGATAAATTTCGAATTAACGACAGAATAAGGTGCAAAATAACGACATCTTTCATTACTTGGTTACGGGTACCGCTTTGTAATACTCTTCCATTGTCAAGCTTTTGTCTACCATTTCTTTCGCAACCTCTATGCCCACATAACGAATATGCCATGGTTCGTATTGATAACCGGTAATCGTTGTTTTACCTTTGGGATAACGAATAATAAACCCGTACTCCGCCACATGTGTTTCGAGCCATTTCGCTTCCTTGGTTCCAGCAAAGCAATCTTCCGCCGCACACTTCCCGTCACTGCCCGTTACATCTATGGCTAGCCCAGTTTCATGCTCACTCGTCCCAGGAACAGCACTGTACAATTTGGCTTTCTCTTCGCCGTCTTTAAGCACATAACGCTGGAATAGAGCTTTCTGCGTCGCATAAGAGCGATATGCCGAAACGCCAGATAGGCGGATACCGTCCTTCTCAGCTCCAGCAAAGAGTTTTTCGATCGCACTGGCAGCGGTTTTACGCATTTTACGTTTTTCATTTTTCTCAGCAAAAATAAATGGAATGTCAGGATATACCAAATCAGTCGGTTCATAGCTAGAGGGCAATGAATTTTGCTTATTTACTAGAACAGTTATACTCTCCGGTTTCGCAACAACTTGGATAGCTCCGCTCTTTGGCGGAACGGCAGAGGTTGATGGGGAAGCCGTAGGAACAATTGAGGGTTTCGGGGTTATGACAGGCGATGGTGAAGGGCTCGAAGAAGGTGTAGGACTCCCCAAACTAACCGGCGGAGTAGCCGTTGCAGTGGGACTACCTGAAGGAGCTACTTCCCCCTTGCTGCATCCTGTTGCTATGGATAACGCCAAGAGTATGGCGAGCGAATATTTCGACTTGTTGTTCATGATCTTCTAGTTGCCTCCTCAAATATGAAAAACTTACACATGAAATAGACTTCTGATCTCATGCAAAAGTTGCATTGCAAATTAAAAAGGCTGCAATTTTAGGTTTTGAGCCTAGATCACAGCCTTCTTATTTTATGCGTATTCGTGTATGGTTACAAGTTTAGAATTCGTAAAATAATTCCTTTGCTCTTCTAGCCTTGACTTGATGCAATCGCTTGTTCCAAATCATAGATAATATCCTCGATCGCTTCCGTACCAACGGACAATCGAATAAGTCCTGGTGACACACCGGCAGATACTTGTTCCTGCTCATTCAATTGTGCATGCGTCGTGCTTGCTGGATGAATAATCAATGACTTCGAATCTCCTACATTTGCCAAATGAGAGAATAGTTTAACGGAATGTATCAGCTTTTTGCCTGATTCAATACCGCCTTTGATACCAAAGCTCAAAATAGCGCCTTGACCCTTCGGCAAATACTTCTGAACAAGTTTATAGGAAGGATGGCTTTCCAGGCCTGCATAACTAACCCATTCTACGGATTCATGTGACTCTAAAAATTGAGCAACCTTAAGGGCATTGGAACTGTGGCGTTCCATACGCAGATGCAGTGTCTCAAGTCCTTGCAATAAAAGGAACGAACTGTTAGGAGATAACGAAGCCCCTAAATCTCGAAGCAGTTGAACTCGCGCTTTGATGATGTAGGCAATAGGACCGACAGCCTCCGTATAGACGACGCCGTTATAACTTGGATCAGGCTTCGTCAAACCAGGAAATTTACCGCTTGCAGCCCAATCAAATTTACCACTATCTACAATAACACCGCCAATCGTTGTTCCGTGTCCACCAATGAATTTGGTTGCAGAGTGAACAACAATATCGGCCCCATGCTCAATCGGTCTAAGCAGGTAAGGACTCGGAAATGTATTATCAATAATCAAAGGAATTCCATTTTCGCGTGCTATAGCCGCTACAGCCTCAATATCGAGAATATCCCCCTTAGGATTACCGATCGATTCCGCGTAAATGGCTTTGGTCTTGTCCGTAATCGCACCTCGGAAGTTTTCCGGATTGCTCGGATCAACGAATTTCACTTTAATGCCTAGTTTAGCCAATGTATTTGAAAATAAATTATATGTACCGCCATACAAGGAAGAAGCTGAAACGATTTCATCCCCTACCTCAGCAATGTTTAGAATGGAGAAGGTAATGGCTGCCTGACCGGATGCTACAGCAAGAGCAGCTGGGGCACCTTCCAACGCGGCAATCCGTTTCTCAAATACATCGGTCGTAGGGTTCATTATACGGGTATAAATATTGCCAAATTCTTTGAGCGCAAATAAATTTGCAGCATGGTCCGTATCGTTAAACACATAGGACGTCGTTTGATAAATCGGTACAGCCCTTGAATTGGTCGCCGGATCAACTTGTTGACCTGCATGAATTGCTAACGTTTCCGGTAAGTACTGGCGTTCTGAATCTGACATTGCACATGCCTCCTAGGATAAAAATAAATTAAATAATAACAGTCACTTACTTTAAACTTGATAATTCCTACTGGAATAGTATACAATCATTCTAGTGGAAATATCTAGGTAAAGTCAATATAACATATTGGGATTTTTTTCTATACCAAAATGTAAATTCAAGAGCTGGCCTTTCTCAAGATTGATCTGGTGGAAGAAGAACAATTCGTCCATCCTCCATCGCAACGCGAACTTTATTCGTATTGGAAGCACCAATCGATTCGAGGAAATTAGCAGGAATTTGCAGTCTACCCGCCTTGTCAACGACCGCGTATTCGACATGAGAGTCACCATCAGCAGCAATGATACCTAGCTCAAGCTCCAGCAATTCCTCTTGATACGATTTGCGTCGAAGTATCTCTGAAGAGGTTTTGCCGTCACGAATGGCAACGACACGGTCTACTTTCTTAGCTAGAAGCGGATCGTGTGTGACGATAACAACTGTTAAACCGAAGCTGCGGTTCAGTTCACGGAACAGATCGAGAATTTGATTCGCCATCTTCGTATCGACAGAACCTGTCGGCTCATCAGCGAGCAAAAGCCTGGGCTGATTAGCGAGCGCAATGGCAATTGCCACACGCTGCTGTTCGCCACCAGAAAGCTCATTTAGCTTATTATTTCTTCGGTGGCTCAAACCTACAGCTTCCAGTAAATCTAACGCTCGATGGCGCTTGCGTCGTCCCTGCAGCAGGATAGGCAGCTCTACATTTTCCAATGCTGTCAAATAGGGAATCAGATTGCGCGCATTATTTTGCCAGACGAAGCCAACGGTTTCCCTTTTATACTTCACTAGATCCGATTCCTTAAATTTCAACAAATCCTTCCCATCTACGTGCAGATTACCCGCCGAAGGTCGATCTAACCCTCCCAGCATATTCAACAACGTCGATTTGCCACTGCCACTGTTGCCGATAATCGCCATCAGCTCTCCCTCCTCAATATGGAGATCAAGCCCTTGTAGGGCGACGACTTCAATGTCAGCCGCTTTATAAATTTTAACTAGATTTTCACAGTGAATCATCCTTAATCCTCCCCAAGCTTAACGGCTTGATGAATTTTAATTCTGGACAGCATCGTACCGAGTAATAGTAGACCCGTGCCTATCATCACAGTGACAATGACGTACAAATGCAGCTGGTCGTTCGGATCAAAGCTCACTTGAAAAGGCGGTACTTGACTTGATGAATCGAAAGTTAATTGGAATAACGGAACAAACAATCGGCTGGCCATATTCCCCGTAATCATGCCTATTAGAACAGCTGCGCCAGAAGTTAGTAATTGTTCAGCTATTAGCATTCCGATCAGCTGCGCAAAAGATATTCCCATCGCTCGAAGCACACCGAATTGCAAGATCCGCCCGGACAACGAAAGCACCCAGTACAGGAGAAACCCAATAAAGCTTATGCCAATAGCAATCAGGAAGCCAAGCGTCATAACGCCATTCACAGCCAGTTGGAATGGATCATTCTTAGAGAGAACCAACATTTGCTTCGTATCCATTAAACTTGTGAGGGGGATATGTTTAAGCTCTAGCTCCTCATACAAAGCTTGACTGGTCACATCCGGTTTTAGCTTCAGCCAAACATCATACGGCTCTACAGCCATATTATTTTGAATGTAGGACAGATGCCCAATAACTAACTTCGGCGCATCCACTTTACTTTGCTTCGTCGTGTCTGAACTGCTTCCTGTTTTGGCTCCAGCGGTTAGGATCGGATTCGGATTCCAACTCGGCCAGTAATCAATAATCCCATACACAACACAAGTGGCTCCCTCTACATCACTCCATCCTAAATGCACCACATCGCCCACTTTGGCTCCAGTTTCCTCGGCAATAGACTTGGAAATCAGCACGGCTTTGGAATCGGCAGCCAGCAGGTTTAAATACTCATAAAAGTGATGATCAAGCAAATGGTCGCGGAGCCAAGCCGTTTGACCAAATTCATCGGTATCAATGCCCATGAACGCTATTTTTCTCGTTTCTTTGCCAAGCGCGAAATAGGCATCTTTCTTATTAAATACGCGAGCCGCTGATTCCACACCTGCCAACTGTGTGAAGGGCAAGAACGGAGGCTCCGTAAATTGGACACGCTTCTTAACAACGGGTTGACTAGCGGAACTCGCTTCTGACTGAATGCCAGACGGACCTGACTCAGGGGGCGGAGCATCATTGTCCCATTTGGTTTGCAGAACAATATCGGCCCCATTCTTATAACGGATCTTCTCTTCTATATTTTTGTTCATCGTCCTTGCTGCGCTGGCACTAAACAACCCTGTTGCAAGCGTCATGATGATAAACAGCATAATGAATTGATATTGTGTGGTTGATCTGCCAACTTGGAGCAGCGTTGAATATAAATAGGGACGCCACCATTTTCGGCCGATGAGATAGAGTAATTGAATAACCCATGGGTATATCCGAAGTAGGAACAGGCCCATGGCAAAGATGAATAAAGCCGGTACTACGAAAAGGAGTGGATCTACTTTCATGTCCATAGAGTCCAGCCCTAAGGCTACAAGATCATTCATTCGTCGGTTAAAGCTTTGTAATAAATAGATAGAAACGGCCAATAAGACAACATCGAGAAACATTTTATGTACAAAAGAGAGCTTGTTCTTCCTCGCCATGGTTTGTTTATGGCTAACAATTGTAGCGCGAGTGGCGAGTACAGCGGGAATAAGAGTCATACAAACCGATGCGGTTACGGCAATTAAAGCGTATTGATAGGCCTCTTTATTTAGCTTGACTTCCATCGATGTGCGCTGAACAAACGTTAGGAATCCATTCGATGCACCCAGTATTTTTGTTAATTGTAAGCCAATGAGAGGACCAACCAGAAGGGCAACTCCCCCTAATAAAATACCTTCTAGCACATAACCTAGCAGAATCTGAATCCGGCTTGCTCCTCTGCTGCGCAGCACGGCAATCTCTGTTTTCTGTCGTTCTGTAATCAAATTGGCAACCATGAATAAATAGAAGGCTAGTAAAATACTAATGGGCACATTAAGCGACCACAGCATAATTCTGAGTTTTTTCTCTTTCTCACCATACAATTTCAATGTGGTAATCGCTGGATTTTTGACTGTGTACGTGTTGAAATGACTGCTTAAATAGCTGGTTATCCTTTCATGCGTGCTGGTGTAGGCTTCAAGCCCTTCCAACTTTAATTGATGATAATCTAGTAGGTAATCCCAATAAGAAAATGTGTTGGGAAAGCTTTTGTTTTTCGTGAAATCTTTTTCAAATAAGGTAAAGGGAATGAAAAATTTTGTACGTAAGTCGCTCATATTACTCGTCCAATAAAGATCGGCATAATCGGAACGATCGATAACTGCAACCGGCTTTATTCGAATATTTTGTTTCAAATCTTTGTCAACTATGGTTAATTCATTGCCAAGTACGATTTTCAATTGAGTCAGCAGCTCAGGGAATACCCATGCTTCGTATACACCATCCACAGGTTCCTTAGAAGGCATGACACCGTCAACTATGCGAATATGCTTTTCCAAATCCGACATCGCTGTTAGTTCAGCTGAACGGTTCACTTTAGGGTCTACTTTACTTGGATCGCTAGGTGTAAGCTCGAAATTTACTGTGCTGCGCGTTATCGTGGATAGGAGAATCGGCAAGCCGAACTGCTGGCTTTGTTCAGCCATAAATGCATCTGTTTCCGCTAAAAGTTGATCTCCGCTTTCTCCCATTAAGTAGGCAGAATTATAGGCATGCCCGGGATATTGCTGCGTATTGGTTTGTAGAACTTCCAAATCTTTGATCAGCATGCGCTGTAAAATGGCATGTGTATAAATGGGCATTGAGCTGGCAAGTGCAACCGAAATAATTAGCCCCACAAGTAAACTAAGCTCTAACCAGCGGTTTTTGACCATTTTACGGAGAATCATCAGAAATAAAGCCATTGCTATCCTCCTACAGATGCTAATTATTTAAAATAACATTCTGACCTTCCTTTAGTCCGGTTCGTATTTCCACTTCTGTCGGTGTTACAAGCCCTTTCTCTACATCGACTTCCTTCCGACTTTCCCCAATCAACACCTGAACGTAATCCCTACCTAGGTAACTCCGAAGACCTGTTCTTGGTAGGACAATGACATTTTCTCGTTTCTCAACGATGATCGTTAAGTCTCCGGGTACACCGATCGCTGCTCCTTCCGTTCCATCGGGAACCCCAACGATAATCGTTTTAGCATTTCTTTCAGCTTGCGCTTTGTTGTCTGATGGAGGTGAGCTTGATGGCGTTCGCAGCACTTTGCCTTGTATCTTATTTCCAGAGGAACCAATCTTCACTTCAACATCCATGCCAACTTCAATACCGGAAAGAGTGCTGGTATCTGAAGTTTCGTAAGATAGCTGCAGCTTACTAGGATCAGCGATGACGACAAGCGTACTGAAGGCATCCACGACATTTCCCTGCTGTGCATCGGTTAAGTACGTTACCACTCCTGCGGAATCAGCCGTGAGCCTCGTCTTGTCTAACTCAGATTGAAGAGATGCCAATTGAAGCTGCGCGGCTTCGACATCTATGGCCTTCAAACGATTCGCTAGCACTTGATCGGGGTCAACCTGCCTCGTTTGCACACTAGCAATCTGGGCTTTCTCCAGATTCAGTTTTTGAAGGGCAATCCGAGTTTCTAAGTCGCCTTTTTCCAGTTCAGCAAGCACATCTCCCGGCTTAACGGTATCGCCTAGTTTAACGCGCAATCCAGCTAACCGATGACCTGACTCTTTAAAATAATAGTTGGTCGTTTTACTAGACTTAAAGGTCCCAACAACACTAACCTTCCTCGTTATACTGCCTTTCTTCACTTCGTAAAGGTCGAAATTTTCTTTCACAGGTTTGATTAAAGGTGGTTTAAGCGCTTCCTCTTCTTTGGGCAACAGAGAGCATCCCGCTAGTAAAAACACAGCACTTGTTAGTAGAACGAGCTGAGAAGCGAATTTATTAACCTTCATCGACAATGGTTCCATCCTCCAATGCATACACTTCATCTACAATTTCCATAATAGCGAGATCATGCGTGGTCAAAATAATTGTCATTCCTTCTTGCACCAAATCTTTGAACAGTTTAAGCACCTGAAGGCCCATTCTGCTATCTAACTCAGCTGTAGGCTCATCTGCCAATATCAACTTAGGCTTGTGCGCAATGGCCCTGGCAATGGCAACCCTCTGCTGTTCTCCGCCGGAAAGTTCGTAAGGACGATGCTTCATTCTCGGCTTCAATCCAACGAAATCTAGCGCTTCTTCTGCCAAACTCTTATATTGATTGGGGTGAATACCCGAAATGCGCAATCCAAACTCTACATTCTCGTAGGCTGACATATAAGGCACTAGGGCAAAAGATTGAAAAATAAGACCGATCTGCTTCCGTCTGACTTCATTGCGCTTGGACTCGGATAGTCGGCTAATCTCCAAGCCTTCTAAATAAACGGTTCCCTCCGAAGGATGGTCGAGTGCCCCTAATATATTGAGCAGCGTTGTTTTACCGGATCCGGATCTCCCGCGCAAGGCCACTAATCTGCCTCTGGGAATACTTAAATGAGCTCCCCGCAATGCGTGAACGGCTCCCGTTCCTTTCCCAAAAACACGCGTAACGCCAATTGCTTGCACCATAGGCACTTGATCTTCATACGTTTTCAATGTAGCACCTCTTTAGAAATGGAATCAAAATGACAAGCGTAAATATAGAGAATCACCTCTTTGGAAGCGCTTAAACAAATGAGTAAAGCTATGGAATAAATCACCTTAATTTTCAATATAAGATAGTTACCTTCATTATAAATCTATCTTTTGCCAAAAAGATACAAATAAAAAAGAGGATCGGCATGCGATCCTCCCTGCTTACTTCTATTCTTTTAAAAAGCGCTAGAGCACTTTAGACAAAAAGGATTTCGTCCGTTCCTGCTTGGCATTTTCAAAGATTTGCTCTGGCTTTCCTTCTTCGACAATAACGCCTTGTTCCATAAACATAACGCGGTCACCGACTTCGCGAGCGAAGCCCATTTCATGCGTGACGACAACCATTGTCATCCCTTCTTTGGCCAATTGCTTCATTACAGCAAGCACTTCCCCGACCATTTCAGGATCAAGAGCCGATGTTGGCTCATCGAATAACATGATCTTTGGCTCCATAGCCAGTGCTCTTGCAATAGCTACACGCTGTGCCTGACCGCCCGAAAGCGAGTCTGGAAGGGCATTGGCCTTATCTGCAAGCCCAACTTTATCTAGAAGCTCAAACGCTTTCTTACGCGCTTTATCCTCTGGCCATTTTCTCACTTGAACAGGTGCTAACATGATATTATCAATGACTTTCATATGCGGGAACAAATGAAACCGCTGAAAGACCATCCCGAGTTCCATACGGATCTCATTGATCTTATTCATCGGATCCATAATCGATTTGCCTTCAATCAAGATACTGCCGCTATCCGGCTGTTCTAACAGGTTCAGACAACGTAGGAATGTCGATTTCCCTGATCCGGATGGTCCTATCACAACAAGAACCTCTTGGTTCTGAATATCAGCACTAATATCTCGCAGGACGACATTATCCCCGAACGATTTTTTAAGATTTCTTACCTCAATCATAGCGGTCATAGCTCTACACTTTCCTTTCCAGATAAGCAAGCAGCTTGCTTAGAGAGTAAGTGAGAATGAAATAAATAAGAGCTGCTGTTAAATAAGGTTCCCATACCTTAAAATACTGGCTGCGCATCGCATTGGACCAATACATTAATTCTGGCGCAGCAATGACAGCGAACAGGGAGGAGTCCTTAATCAGCACGATAAACTCATTCCCAAATGGAGGAATCATACGTTTAATCGCCTGTGGCAAAATAACCGATTTCATGGTTTGGAAATGGGTCAATCCAAGCGAATGCGCGGCTTCTGTTTGTCCTTTATCAATGGATTGAATGCCGGCTCTGAAAATCTCGGCCATGTAACCTGCTGAATTCAAAGATAAGGCAACAATTGAAGCAATGATCGCATTCGTTGTACCTATGAATAATGGAACGACTCCAAAGTGGACGAGTAATATTTGAACGAGCAGCGGTGTGCCGCGGAAGAAGTTTACATAAATACTAGTTGGCCATCTTAGGTAGCCACGGCGAGACATTTTACCCAACCCAACAGCCAACCCTAAAACCGAACCAAAGAGGATGGATAACATGGATATGCCAACGGTCCATAGCGTACCCTTAAGTAATAAAGGTATATATTCAATAATGATGTCAAAACGAAAATCCATTCCACACTTCCTTTCTTAACTTATTCTGCCTTTACAGAACAAAAGCATGCGCAAGGTTGAAGTCACGCATGCTGTTGGCCTATTATTTTTGTTCAAGTAATTTCTTTGTATCTGGCTCTTGACCGAACCATTTTTTGTACACTTTTGCATATGCACCGTTCTCAATAATTTTCTTGATTGCCGGGTCTAGCTTCGCTTTAAGCTCGCTGCCTTTAGGAAGCAGAATACCGTAGTACTCGGACTCAAAGTTTTTCGGATCAGAAATCGTGACGAATTTCTTGTTCGGATTATTTTTCACATATTCACGTACAATCGCAATGTCAGCGACAACTGCATCTACACCGTTATTTTCAAGCTCCATTAGAGCTAAAGTGTTATTATCCAGACGTTTCAAAGATGGATTCTTCTCACCCAAAATTTTGCTCATCAACGTATCCGCCGTTGTAGAAATTTGAACAGCTACTTTCTTGTCTTTCAAGTCATCCGCGCTTTTGATCGGGCTGCCTTCTTTAACAAGAATCATGTTCATCGATTCAAAGTAAGGGATCGAGTAATCGTAAGTTTGTTTACGGTCATCTGTGATCGAAACGCCCGAAACTCCACCTTGAAACTCTTTACCTTGCTTTACACTTGTCAGCATCGTATCCCAACCTGTATTCGTTATCTCGTAGTCAAGGCCAGCTTCTTTCATTACTTCAGCAAAAAAATCGATATCAAAGCCAATCAACTTATCTTTATCCATATATTCCATTGGTGCATAGGCAGCATTAGTAGCAAATTTGTACTTCGTGCCACCAGTTCCCTTAGAACCACAACCTGTTAGAGCAACAACTAAAACTACAGCTAGTAAAAAAAATATTAATTTTTTCAAAAATTATTCCCCCGTTCTATGTAATGGACGAATCATATTTTAACACTTGGTCAATAAAATAACAACGCCTTCATTGAGAAAATTCGCTAGAAATATATTGAAAATGGCTATTTTCTCTCATTTTTAGATATGTGCACAATGGACAGAAGGCTGGTTGGTCATCGTGCTCAAACAAATAAAAACGCCGAGATCTTAAGATCCCAAGCGTTCTAATTTTGTCATTCAAAACACCTTTACATCATCTTCAAAATGGCTTCCCGTCCCGTCATCCCAGCTACAATGCCCAAATCTTCTGCTGTGTGTGTCACCGATTCAAGCGGCGCTTCTAGAAGTTCCTCAATCGTGCGAACCCCCGTTGCCCGTGCAGCTACAATATTCCTGTCTCTCAAGCGTTCATTGAGCAGCGCAACATCGAGAGCGCCACACATGATGTAACCTTTGTCCGTAGTCACAACCAGCAGCGTTGTTTTCGGCAGTTTAACTTCTATAGCGATTGCTGTATGTCCTTCAAGGAGAATGGGTTCTACGCGCATCATGCTCTGCACAGCTCCTCTTCGCAGTCTTACGGTAGTATATGCGCGGTCGGCTAGTACGGTGTGAGAAAGGTTTGAAAAACTTCAGGTAAATTTCCAGATTCGTGTAAAAAGCAAGCTATATTTGGGTATGATATCATGATATAGTATGTGCAAGAGCAGTATTTGGGCAGCAAGGAGGCTATATGAGTCAGGGAAAAGCAGACACAAGTCCGAATGGGCATTTATTTACCGTAGAAATTCTGATTGAAGATGCCACAAATGGCCTTGCCATGGAAAAGCTCCTTCATCTTCTGAATGTGGATACAGTCAAGGATTACCAAATTATTAATGGTATTCAACTTGGCAAGCTGATTGAACTTAACACGAACAAAGAGAGCACCCCACCGTTACAACCAAACAAAAAAACAGCTGCTGTCCCACCATCAACTGTAACAGCTACGGCGAAAGCCACCACCAACAGTGGAGCTTCAGATAAAATTATTGAGCAATTGGAAAGTTTCAAAGTGAAAAATACATTAATCCGTTTAACGGTTATCAAAGGTCAAGGAATCAAGCTTAATCTTCCGTGTCGCATTTTGAATTTTGATAGCAGTACTCAAAATGTATCGGTGTATCATGTAGATGAGAAGAAGGTTTACTTATTCAAATTGAATGAAATAGATGATTATGTCGCGTTTTAAATAAAAGTAAGAGGGTATCCCCAAGTAAGGATACCCTCTTACTTTTATTTGGCATGGACAGCAGCAGCTGAAGCATTCGGGATACCCGTTCTTAGCATTTTCTCTAGTTCATCCGCACTTACGGGTGGACTAAACCAAAAGCCCTGCACCTCATTACAGCGATTCTGATGCAGGAAATGCAGTTGGTCTTCGGTTTCTACACCTTCAGCAATGACCTTCAAATTCAGATGGTGCGTCATCGCAATAATCGTGGCCACGATAGCCGCGTCATTCGGATCCACCATGATGTCTCGAACAAAGGAACGATCGATCTTCAGCTTATCAATCGGAAATTTCTTTAAGTAGTACAGCGAACTGTAGCCTGTCCCAAAATCATCAATGCTTACATTCACACCTAGCTCCTTAAGCTCAAGTAAGGACTGAATGGCGTGATCAACATCCATCGTCATGCTTTCGGTGATTTCAAGTTCCAAGTACTGCGGATCAAGTCCTGTTTGTTCTAAAACATGTCTGATCTTGCCTTTGAGATTGTGCTGAAAAAACTGCCGCATAGACAGATTCACGGATATCGGCATCATCGAATACCCTTGGTTCTGCCATGCTTTATTTTGCTTACATGCAGCGCGCAGTACCCATTCGCCGATCGGCACGATCAATCCGGACTCTTCAGCAAAGGGGATGAAATAGTTCGGGGAGATGAGGCCTTTCTCTGGATGGTCCCAACGAATTAAGGCTTCGACACCGACAATTTTTCCCGTCTCAATGTCAACCTGTGGCTGATAGTATAAAACGAACTCATCTCCGACAATCGCTCTGCGAAGCTCACTCTCCAGCTTGAGTCGGTTTATTGAAACTGACTTCATGTCCGTATTGAAGATCTGAAAGTCGTTGCGCCCCTTCTCTTTGGCTCTAGCTAATGCAATGTCAGCATATTTCATAAGTATTTCCGCATCATCGGCATCATCCGAGGAGATCGCTACGCCGATACTAGCTGTAATATGTAGTTCATATTGCTCTAAAAGAAACGGCTTTTCGAGGACACGATTAATCTCTGCGATAACCGCAATTACGTCATTAGAGTCGGCTACATTCGTATAGAAAAAGGCAAATTCATCGCCTTCCGTGCGAGCCAAATAATCATTATCCGTTACAACTCTCGTGAAACGCTCCGCGAGCTGCAGCAGCAGCATGTTTCCGTAATCATAACCGAAGCTGTCATTGACCAGCTTGAAGCGATCGATGTCCAAATAGAAGACGGCTACCTTTTGTCCAATGGATTTGGAAATACTAAGCCGCTCATTCAAGTTATCTCTGAACATGCGCCTGTTCGGCAGCCCTGTCATATCATCATAATAGGCCATATAGCGAACTTGCTCATCGCCGCGCTTACGCTCTGTGATATCCTGGCAAATGAGAATATTGCCTTTGGAATTAGGCTGTAAATCAACAGGTACAGCAGTAACGTTCAAATCCACCCGGTAGCCGCTTTTATGTATTACGGCTGTTTCAAAGGTGACGGGAGTCCCGCTTCTCACTTGTTCAAGCTGGCTCCCTGTCCGCTCCAGCTGCTCTTGTGTAACAAAGCTGGTAAAAGGTTGATTGAGCAGCTCTGCTACGGAGTAACCGAGGATGGTTTCTGCCGCAAAATTAATCCGAATAAATTTGCCCTCTTGATCAAAAATACCAATCGCATTCGGATTGTGCTCGAATAAGGAATCAAGCACATTTAAATACGTGTGATCCCGCGGCATTTCCTTTTTTAAGGACCCTGTACTTCCACCTTTTCTAAGCAGCACGATAAGCAGCACTAGTGAGGCAAGCAAACAAATCCATACAGCATACGGCTTTACGTAAAAGCTTACGAATATGGCGACTAACAGATATCCGCCAATATAGAGCCGGTTTTTCACAAATAAGCCTCCTCTTACTGCTCACTCTAGGTACTAGGAAGCGTCACACTGACAACCGTTCCTTCTCCCACTTTACTCTCAACCACAAACTGGCCATGATGATCTTCAATGATTTTATTCGTAATCATGATGCCAAGCCCTGTCCCTTTTTCCTTCGTTGTAAAGAAAGGCTCTCCCAGTCTAGCCAGCGCATCTTGCGGTATTCCATGCCCTCTATCATGAAACAATACACGCACGGCTTTGTCTCCAACTGAAAATAATTGAATATTAATTTGTCCCCCGTCTGGCATTGCTTCCATCGCATTTTTGAGCAAATTAATGAAGGATTGCTTCAGCTGGTTCTCCTCACAAAGGACAAGCGGCAGATGTTTCTCCATAGCGACAACGAATTGAATATTATTAATAATGGCCTGTGTTTCAATCAGGGTAATGACACTTTTGATAATATTCTCGATACTTTTGGGCTGGTAGTGTATGAAATGCGGCTTAGCCAGAACGAGCATTTCTGTCGTAATCAGTTCAATCCGTTCTAGTTCGGACATCATAATATCGTAGTATTCTTTCTTATTTGCAGCACCTTGGTGCAGAAATTGCATAAATCCTTTGAGCGTAGTCAATGGATTACGAATTTCGTGAGCAACCCCAGCAGCAAGCTGCCCGATAAGGGACATCTTGTCTGATCTGCGGAGCAGCTCTTCCGTGCGCCGCCGCTCAGTAATATCAATGAATGATAGGACAACGCCAATGATTTGATCTTGATCCAAGATCGGCGAAGTCATGTATTCGACCGGAAACGAGTCTCCATTTTTTTTGTAAAAGATCTCGTTTGAACAATCACAAACCCCTTCAAGCATCGTTCGATTTAAGACAGTTTCCTTCTTGATTTGCAAATCTTCATTGGTTCCACAAGCACGTGTCAAAACAAGATAAGGATTCTTCCCTACCATTTCTTCATAGGTGTAACCCGTTAAGCACTCCGCCGCTTTATTCCAAAACGTAGTGCCAAAATGCTCATCGATGCCAAACATACCCTCTGAAACGGCATTTAGAATGAGTTGATTATGGTTATGATTCAGCTGGGATTGATAGCTACGTCTGCTTTCCTCAAGCTTGTACTCCAAACGCTTTCTTTCTGATACATCTTGAATCTGAACCACTGCAAAATTGGGATGGGCATCCGTATCACGAATGAAGGAAACTTGAACCATTCCCCAAATCATGGAGCCATCCTTATGGACATAGCGATTCTCTTTTGGAGAAGATTCCCGCTCGCCACGAAAGGTCTGATCACATAGTTCTGCATAGGTCTCCACATCGTCAAGATGCGAAAATTCCTGAATATGCTGACCAATCAGTTCTTCTTCTGTGTAGCCAAAAAGGCGGCATAACGATGCATTCACCTTGAGTAACCTGCCGTCGAGACTAACGATTGCCATTGCAATGATTGCGCAACCAAACAATTGATGATATAGCTCATGGCTTGTGAGTAGCTTTAGTTCCGAAGCAATTGGCTTACCCGTTTCTGATTGGTTCCCCATGATATCAGCCATGCGCCACATCCTCTCAATTAAGGAAGAATGATCGAATTCGTCATGGATTACTTTCTACATGATCCGAGCTTTTTCCTGCTAAGAAGACACAAAACAATGAAAAAAGAGTCAGATTTCCTGACTCTTTCCATTTTTTTATTTGTAAGCGGCCACGGCCAGAAGTATCCATCCAACCAAGAAACTCAGCCCGCCTAGCGGGGTAATGGGTCCAAAAAACTTGAGCCCAGTCAAACTCAGGGCATATAAACTACCTGAGAACAGGATAATACCGATAAAAATGGCCCACCCCGATGCATTCACCATAGAGCTATTTGCCAGTTTATCTGACAAAAGAGCAATAAGGATGAGGGCTATCGCATGTATCATGTGATATTGTACGCCGGTCTGAAACACATCTATCTTATCCGGAATCCTTTGTTTCAAGTAATGAGCCCCAAAAGCGCCTAGAGCGACCGAAAGAAACGCATTCAAACTGCCTATCAGCAAAAAAAGTTTCATCATTTTCGTCTTCTTTCCTTTCCGTAACACATTAATTTATTTATTCCACTTCGCCAATATCATGCTGACCGACAATTAACCGCACGGGTTCCAAAAACACACGTGTTACCGAAGGCTTTTTGATAAGATCGAGTTCAATGTCTACAACCTTATTACGGGCAGTTTTGCCTTCTCTTTTGTCATAAACAACATCAAATTGTTTCAGACCAAGCTGATAAATCACAACAGATGAACCAATCGTTAATGCATTCGAATCAAAATCACCATGGTCAAATAATACCTCTGACAAAATCTCTTCATTCATATCCACAATCGTAACATACTGACAAAATTGGTAACGCATTAAGGAAGTCCCCCTTTATAGAGTAGTATGGTTACCCATTCGCCGAAAAATGTCGAAATTCCTGCTAACTTCATGATTCCCATCCATGTTCATATAAAATCCAAACAAAAGATAACAACTGGAATTGTAAACATACTAAATAAAGTTGAAGTAAAGACAGCCTGTGAAGAAAACTCCGGTTCATTCTCATATTCAATGGCCAGCAACACACTGCTTAGAGAGGTGGGCACAGCACACGAGAGAATCAATGCTTTGGCCGTAATTCCTTCAATCCCAAGCAGCCAAACAACGAAAAATCCGATCAGCGGTCCTGCAGCAAGTCTAAGTATATTAGAAACGAGCACATTAGAAAAATGAAATTCCCATTTCATACCGCCAAGCTGCACACCTAGGGTCAGTAAGGCTGTCGCCATAAAAGCGTTTGAAATATACTGCAGCGGTATATGAATCGATCCTGGAACAGGTAAATGGAAATATCGCAGCAGCAGAGCAATCGGAATTGCATAAATGACCGGTAAGGAAAGAATGGTTTTCATCGTTGCTTTCCAGGTTGATTTATGTGCATTTAAGGTATAGATGCCATATGTATTGGGAATTAGCGTTTGCATAATCATGATCACGATTTGGATGGATAAGGTATAGGCATTCCCACCAAAAACAGTTTGATTCAGCGGCAGTGCGTAGTTAGCACTGTTATAGAAAATAACACTATTGCGCATGGCAATACGCATACCGCGCTGCATCTTTTTCAACCGAATAATAACCTCAATGATGGCAAAAAGGAGACTAAAGAAAAGGACAAAAAACAAGAGAACCTGCATTAAAATATGCAAGTTCATTTCGGACTCATACAGCTTAACAAAAACGAGCGCGGGTGAAAACACGTAGAAATTAAGCTTCGATAATGTCTTAATATCAATGTGGAAAGCACGATACATCGCCGCGCCGATCGCAATCATAATACTAATAGGTACAATGTTATTCACTAAAATGTATATGAAATAACTCATTCCAGATCCTCACTTCAATAACCTATAGTCGTTCCTTAATCGAACGCATTTACGCTGCTGATAATACGTTTTAACTGTTCATTGAAAGTGTAAATTTCTTCAGGAGATAGCCCGCTTGACGCAAGCAGCGACTGTGGAATACAAAGCGCCTTCTCGTAAAGGGCAAGACCCGCTTCTGTGATTTGAATATTCACGACACGTTCATCTTCCGAAGATCGTTTCCTTTGAACCAATTGCTGAGCTTCCATCCGCTTAAGCATAGGTGTCAAAGTACCCGAATCTAGATCGAGCTTCTCGCTAAGCTCTTTGACTGTGCTTTCCTTTTGATCCCAGAGAACCAACAGCACCAAGTATTGCGGATAGGTAATCCCCAAACCTTCAAGAAAAGGGCGATACATGCGAGTAATGGCTCTCGAACTTGCATATAGACTAAAGCACAGTTGATTTTCTAGCTTTAAAAATTCACTGCTGCTCATTGGCTTGGTTTCCTTTCTGTTCAGTCATATTGTGAACAATCGATTTGTTTCAAATGTATATAAAATTAATCCCTCTGTCAATGTGAATAGTTAAATATGTTCATAAATGTTGTATGATTACATCTTGTGTCTATTTCAATTCGGATGATAAGGTAGATATACTTGGCATCACTGTATCGGTTAGTCCGTAAGGGGGGCACGCTGTGAATTTAAAGATTTCGGGAGATAATCGCAAACTGTATATTAAGCTTTTGCTTAGTACTATTTTCGTTACAGTTCTGACTCTGCTTGTATCCTCCACCATATTCTTCGTTAATTACAGAAATATCAATCTGAACCAAGTGTATCAATCGGACTTAGAGAATTTAACCCAAACGAGCAGAGAAGTCATCTCCATGACGGAAAGTGCGCAATCGCTTACATTTCAAATGTACCGGAACGGTAATATTAGTAAATTAATGTTTTATGAAAATCCGGATATTTATGACACCACAGCTGCAATGAGAGAAATGAACAATTATTTGAATTCCATGCCTTATATCGAATCGATTTACGTTTACAATCCAAAAGCGCCAAATGTCTATATTGCGTCAAACAAAGGTCAGAACGGCTTAATGTCCAAGGCGGAGCTCGTTGATAAAGACATCTTGAATGTCCTAGATCACTTCCAGGAATTCAAACCCTTCGTGCCCATTCCGCGTACTTATTTAAAAAATGCAGACAGTTCACAGAAAAGCAACGTCTACACCTATCTATGCTACGATGCCATCGGCAACAACAATGCTTTGAATTCAGCCATTATCGTGAACATTACGACAGACTGGATTAATAAAGATATCGGCAAACCAAGTGGGAACGAACCAAGCAGTTCGTTTATTCTCGATAATACAGGCAGAATGCTTACAGGTGATCAACCCATTAATTCTCTAGCCCTGGCGTCTGATTCCGCGATAACGAAGCAAATTATGAGCAATAAGGGCTCCGGATATTTCGTTGGCATGGCCCAGGGCAAGAAATCCTTAATTTCCTTTACAGCGCCTGACACGCTGGAATGGCGTTATATTCGTATTACGCCATATGAGAATATTACGAAGAAATTAAACAAGATTCGTACAACCACCATTTATATTGGCATATCGATTCTTGTTGTAGGATTGCTGGTGTCATGGTTGTTATCTCGTAAGCTCTACGCCCCTATTAATCGTATTGTCAATAAAATGAAATCACTGGAATCAGAAAAACGAAATTCTTTGTTTACTTTAAAACAAGATTTACTGCGTAAACTGCTCCAAGGACATGAGCCTATTACATCTAAAATAATGAGGGATAAGCGCAGCGAACTTGGCATTTCCTTTGACTTCCAAAGTGATTATCGACTTGTCTTGCTTCGTATCGATCACTTCCAACCCTTTCTGCAAGCCCATCAAGACGATCTTCATGTATACAAATATGCCATTATGAATATCAGTTCGGAAATCGCTTCTCAAGCCTTCCAAGTGGAAACTGTGGATATCGGTGATGACGGCACTGTGCTTTTCATTAATGCTCGAAATATTCCCAGCGACGGGGATCAGAGCATGCTGCAAACCCTATTAAAGCAGATTCAAAAGGCGGTCAACGAGCTGCTAAAAATCAGCTTATCCATCACATATAGTCCGCTAAGCTCTCAGCCTCAAAGCCTAGTGCCCATGTATCGCAAGGTTGTAGAAGCTTCCGAACACCGTCTGTTTCTTGGATCAGGCTGTCTCATTGCTTCGCAGGAGCACCAGTATCCAGAAACGGCTGACTACATGTTCACCGTTGAGAAGGAGAAGAAACTGATAGATGCTTTAATGGCTGGCAAGGTTGAAGAAGCTAAGAAGTTGTACACCGTCATCATTGAGGAAACAAAGCCTTATCCGATTAGTGTATTCCAATCAACCCTTTCACGATTAACCATCACTCTTAGCGGTGTCATGCATACGATTCTCAAAAACAATGCCCTCGATATCGCCAGCGGATCGCAATTATCCAGACATGCACTGGCGAAGCTGGAAACGACCCAAGAGATTGAAGCTGTTTTTTTCGAATCGTTCGATGAAATTAAGAAGAAACTCGATGATAAGAGAAGCATGAAACAAGATGATCTTATCCGTAAAATCAATGACATGATTGAGCTGCATTGCGGGAATTCAAACTTATGCTTAAACTGGATCGCGGATGAGATCGATATGTCGCCGATCTACATAAGCCGCGTCTACAAGCAGAATACAATGAAGACCGTTGTCGATGTCATCAATGCCATGCGCATGGATCGAGCCAAGGATTTGCTCAAACAGTCTGACCTTCCAATCTCTGATATTGCTGAACGCATTGGCTATACCAATAGTTCGTACTTCTATCGCATGTTTAAGAAAAACTTTGGTGTAACGCCTACCGATTACCGGAAAACTGGTTTATTGGAATCAGATAAACAAGCGTAAAAAGGATCGCCCTGCACATATCATGCTGCAAGGCGATCCTTTATTTGTGTTTTATTTAATTCCTTTATCACTTACATATTGAAGCCATTGCTTCTTGTACTCTGCCTGAACTTTTTCTAGACCTGCCTGTTTGGCTTTCTCCATAAATGTCTTCATACCCGCTTCTACATCGGCGACAAGACCGAGCTGCAGCGGCCATAGGTACTGCTTCTCAACTTGCTCCAACGCTGCTTTCTCCGCTTGGTAGGAGCTGAAGTCTTCGGCAAAGCCAGTGAAGATATCCGGTTTTTGAATTTTATCGAGTTCTTTGTAGATGGCTTTAACACCATCAAAGCTTTTCTCGAACAACATCAGCTCCGGGTTACGCCATGCCCAGCTGTTCATAGCCTCGCGCGGGAAGCCATTGGAGTTATTATCACCAATCATTTTGTAATAGCCATTTTCAACTTGGAAGTTCTTTCCTTCAATGCCATACGAAGTGAGCCAATTATATGTTTTGTCCGTGACCATTTTCTCATAGAATTCTAGAGCCCGCTCTGCGTTCTTACTGCTCTTCGGAATAGCAAAGCCGTTATGAATTGGATGTACAGGCTGTGCATACCCTTTGGCGATCGGGAATGGATAGTAATCCAGATTCCAGTCCGGATGTGTTGATTTCATTTTGTTCAAGGAATCATTGAACCGAGCTGGATTATCTCCGAATTCACTTGCTGCTTTCCCGCTTACAAGCTGATCCCACGTGGAGTCTTTGACGTTCAGTACGTTTTTCGGGATGAAGCCTTTATCCATCCAACGTTTGGCGATTTTAATGTCGCCTAAGTGTTCATCTGACCCCCAGTAGGAGTAAGGCTCTCCAGGTTTATTATAGTTGATTCCAACACCGTAAAGTGGAGCACCTGCGCTGTTATGAACGACGTCTCTTAGGCCATTAATAATCAGATTGCCATCTCCGCCACTAGCGAAAGGCAAAATGTTAGGTTCATTTTTCTTGATGCCATCCATGTAAGCCTCGAAGGTTTCAATCGAAGTTGGCTTCGGCAAATTGTACTTCGCTCTCAAATCTTCGCGCCAAACGAAACCATTAGTTACGTATTCCTTAAAAGTCGCCGGTACCGTGTAAATTTTACCGTCGATTTTCACAGCCTCCCACATGTCCTTTGGCACATATTTGTTCAAGGTGGGTGCTGCTTTGGGAAGAATATCATCGAGCGGCAGGAAGGCACCTTTTTTGGCATAGGATTGATATTGCGTCCAGTCTGCTGTGAAGATTAAATCAACTTGCTGACCAGAGGAAAGCAGAAGCTTATACTTTTGATCCCAGTCCGTCCATGTTGTGTAGTTAAATTTAACGGTTGTGTTCAAGTCTTTCAAAGCAAGCTTGTTCACTTCGTCCTGAATAATTTGAAGATCTTTGGGAGCATTACCGAGCATATAGAACTGAAGCTCTACCTTGTCTCTCTTAGGCGCTTCAGCCTTCGCTGATGCCGCTGGCGCAGCCGCGCTCGCTGCTGGTGCAGCGGTTTCTTTCTTAGGCTCTGTAGTGCTGCAGCCTGTAAGAGCAGTGATAACTAATGCCCCCGAGAGTATAGCAGAGAATCGATTGGTTGCTATCATTTTCATGTGAATCCTCCCTTTATAATGTTTGTAATCTATGTCAGCCGAGAAGGTTTGCTAGTTTGCTCCTTCTACGGTTCTAACCTTTGACAGCACCGATTGTCAATCCCTTCACAAAATAACGCTGAACGAACGGGTACAGGAAAAGGATAGGTCCTGTTACGACAATGGCCATTGCCATCTTCGTCGATTCCGTCGGCATTTCACCCGTCATCACGACACCAGTGCCAGCACCCATTTGGGACACAAAACGCATCGTATTGATAACGTTATACAAGTAGTATTGCAACTCATACTTGTTCGGATCGTTGATGAAGAGGGAGGAGAGCAGCCAACCGTTCCAATAATGAAGCGCCAAAAATAAGCCGACTGTTGCGATGCCAGGCATTGATAATTGAAGCACAACGCTGTAGTAAATCTTGAAATCGTTCGCACCGTCTATTTTGGCAGATTCAATCAATTCCTCAGGAATTGCTGATTTAATGAAGCTTCGCATCAAGATGATGAGGAATGGACTCATAAGTCCCGGTAATATAAGAACTGCGTAGGTATCCGTCAGCTTCAAGTAGTTAGCCAGCAAAATATACCAAGGCACCAAGCCGCCACCGAACAGCGTCGTGAAGTAAATATAGAAGGAAAAATGATTGCGATACTTAAAATCCTTGCGTTGCAGGACGTAGCCTGCCATTGTCATCAGGAATAAACCGATAAAAGTTCCCAATAAAGTAACTAAGATGGTCACACCGTATGCTTTGAGCACCTGCTCAGGAAACCGAAACACCGTTTTGTAACCTTCTATGGAGAAAACTTTAGGAATGAGGTGGTAACCACTGCGGATAATCGACTCATTCTGTGTAAGTGATGCCGAAATAATCATCAGAAAGGGAAATAAACAAATGACGAAAGAGAAGATAATGACGACATAAGCAATGGTTTGAAACAAATGCGTGTATTTCTCATCCTTGACTCTCAAGTGCCCAGCACCCCTTTTCCTAAAATAAGGCGTAATCGTCGTTAATTTTCCGAATGATGTAGTTGACGGAGATGATTAAGATAAACCCAAACAACGATTGATAGAGACCAGCTGCCGTTGCCATTCCTACATCAAAGGTGACCTTCAATGAGCGATATACATACGTATCGATAATGTCTGTCGCATTAAACAAGATCCCGTTATTCCCAATTAACTGATAAAAGAGATCGAATTGTCCCTTCATGATGCTTCCCAAAGAAAACAATAGGAGTACAACAAACGTAGGCTTCAGCATTGGAATGGTAATGTGCCATACACGCTGAAAGATATTAGCTCCATCGATTTTCGCTGCTTCATAATACTCCTCGCTGATCCCCGTAATCGCAGCCAAATAGATGACCATGCTGTAGCCGAGATTTTTCCATAGATAGAACAGGATGATGAGGAAAACCCAAGCCCATGGCGTATTGTACACATCGACTGGATTCGAGCTCAGCTCTTTCAATGTTGTGTTTAGAAAACCGCTCTCATAATTAAATAAGTTGTAGACAATGACACTTAAAATTACGAAAGAAATGAAGTAAGGCAAGAACATAACGGACTGAGCAATTTTCTTAAACCATGCGCTGCGGATTTCGCTAAGCAAGACGGCACATATAATTGCGAATACATTACCGAATAGAATGAAAGCCAAATTATACCCCAGCGTATTGAGCGTCAATTTCATTAAAATGCCGGATTTCCAAAGAAAAGAGAAATTGTCCAAGCCCACGAATGGACTCCCGAACAAACCCGCATTGAAATCGAACCTCGTAAACGCATAATAGATACCAACCATCGGAATGTACGAGTTAATGAAGAAGAAGATCAGTGTCGGCAGCAGCATAAGAAACATGATTTTGTTCGTCATTAATTCATAGAGAAAACCTCGTCGTTTAACCATGTATGGATCGATCCCCCTCAAGCAATATGTCTTGAGATGATCATAAATCGGGCAGCAGATATTGGATAGTGAAGCCTGCCGAAGGTATGTGAACTATGCTGTGAAAGATGAAGTGAACAATATGAACTTCAGTGAACAAGAGCGAATAATTGCGTTGTTAAATCGGGGAAAAATACTAATTGTATACGCTATGAATTCGTGCTAGGCTAGTTTCAAGAATATACCAATAAAGGGGATAATGACCTATGAACTGGTTTCTTGCTCATGAGAAAGATCTTGCTGACGTATTTGCAGAGGCAGAAAGCATTATTAGCGCATTTCCAGCACCGTTAGATCACCTCGGACTAGCCTATCTAGCTACATTTGACGGGAGAAAAGAAGAAAGCACTAAAAATTATATCTGTTATCTTCTGCCGTATTGGATGAAGGACATCAGTGAACTGCCACCAGAGTCGATGAATAAACTCTCATTAGCGAATGTATTCGTTATGCTCTACTATTTTATACAAGACGATATCATGGATTCAGCCAAAGGTGAGCATAAGGACAAGCTGCCTCTAGCCAATTTATTTCATATGCAGTTCCTATCCATCTATAGAGAAATGTTCCCTGCTGGGTCGCCTTTCTGGAGTTACTATGAGACTTATGTCACGGAATGGTCTGAAGCTGTTTCCAATGAGCAGCAATCCGATTACTTCCATCATGACATTGGCAAAGTCGCTAAGAAAGCAAGTCCAGTCAAAAATGCTAGCACAGGCGCTCTTCTATTAGCAAACCAAGCTCACCTTATCCCTGTCGTCACGGAGGCTGTTGAACAAACGCTTATCACTTTACAAATGCTGGATGATTGGGCTGACTGGGAAGAAGATCTGGAAGAAGGTTCTTACAACTGCTTATTAGCATCACTGCGTAAGCATATGCAGCTTTCAACGGATAGTACGGTATCGCCTGAAATGGTGAAGCAGCAGTTGTATGTACATGACTTTCTGGATTTCTATGGACAAATCGCCATTACTCATCATGAGCAATTACTAGGTTTACAAATATCTATGACGCAAATGATCAATTTCCATGATTCGCTTGTGCAAAACATTCAAAAAGTAGCCCTTGAAATCAAAGAAAATAGAAAAATGTTAACATTAGGTGGATTCTATTATTTTTTGTCGAAAACTAGTTAATTTTGATAGATTATTCTGAATTTTCATGCTATAATTTTTTTGTAGGAAAAATTACCCAATTGACAAGGAGTGATTAGTAATGTCGACCAATGGAATTTTAAAAGAGAAAATTATTCAAAAAGCTTGGGAAGATGAAGCATTCAAGAACCAACTTATTGCTAATCCCAAAGCCGCGCTAAAACAAGCATTTAACATCACTCTTCCTGATGACATCAAAGTTAAAGCGGTTGAAGAGACCTCAACTGAGTTTGTTCTCGTCATCCCTACGAATCCCGCGAAAGTATTAGTTACTACGCATGCTGTTGAAAGTATCTGGTAAGAACAAAATATAAAAGAGGTGCCACGCATTTACGCGTAGCACCTCTTCTTTATTTTACAGCTATTGATGGAAACCTAAGGACTACCTCGGTACCAACGTATTTTTGACTTTTAAATTCAATGTGTCCCTTCATAATTTCAATAATTCGAAAAGTAACCATGAGTCCTAATCCGGTCCCCTTCGTTTTCGTGGAATAGTAAGGCTCTCCTAATTTGGTTAACTGCGCAGGTTCTATTCCTTCTCCATTGTCTTTGAAATGAATATATACTTCTCCATCTTTCTCATATGCCCATATATGAATCTGGCCATCAACCTGAAAGGCTTCGATACTATTTTTGATAATATTTATAAGCACTTGCTTCAACTTTGATGAATTCCCTTGTATAAACAAATCATTAGGAACACTAACCGTAATCCGCCCACCATGTAATGTGGCTAATGGTACAATAATACCTTCAATTTGACTAATTTCCTTCGAAACATTTAAATCAACGAGTTCATCCAGCTGTGGCTTTGCAAATGTCAGGAAGTCCGTAATGATTAGCGAAGCCCGATCTAATTCTTCTATCGCTATTCCCATGTATTCTTTGTTCTTATCATCTGTTCTAGCTGCGACAAGCTGTAAGAATCCTCTCGTTACTTGCAAAGGGTTTCGCACCTCATGCGCGACAGATGCCGCCAACGAGCTTATCATCTCCATCTTATCCGAGAGCTGAAGCTGATGGTTGTAAAACTCTAATTCCTTAGAATAGTTGATCATATGCTCCTGATTGATTGCAAAGCGTCTACCTAATATAACAATGAGAGCAATTATAAATCCTACTACGCCCCATTTCCACAAGAAAAATTGATATTTTTGAGAACTGGCATAGTAGCACATTAAATCTAGGACACTCATTAGAGCCAATATGGCAAAACCGGTTGAAAAAATAACAGCTTCCTTGTTCCCTCTTTTCACGAATACAATGGATAAGCCAATAATTAAAATGAATTGAATAATCATAATAGACCCCAAAACGGTAACAGACGCAAAGAAATACGCTTTGACAAATCGATAATCATTGAGTTGATTAATAAACATAAAGGCAATTGAAATAGCGGAATAAATAATCTGGAATTTCCTAAACGCTCTAATCCACTTAAAATTCCCATTATCAAATATTTTTTCAAAGAAATAGGTGAGTGTTGGTAAAAAAACAGCAAGTGAAAAATCAAATAAATCAAGAAATAGGTCGCCATAACTCGTGAAATTTGCGTACATGAAAGGCGAATACGTAATAAAAATAGTTCCTAGAGCTAAAATAAGTAAACTAAGTGAAATCCAGCTTGCAAGTTGAATTTGCTTCAAAAAGAAAGAACATATCAGCATAATCGCTGCAATAAAAAGAAATGCACAGCCTAGAATGATGTTCTGCAAATCCCGAAATATAAATGATCGAGTCAAAGCTGAATAATGATCCAGTTTAATTTCTGAATGTAAACCCAAGCGATCCATCGATGTCCCCAGCTTTAAATATACGAACTCCCCCCCATCTTCACTACCTACAGGAAATAAGCTTCTCTGTTCATCAGTTGGAAAATCAAAGTTTATTTCTCGAACTAATCGATCACCAATATATACCCAGAGTTGCTGGGCATATATTTGTTCAATGTAAATGCCATAGTCTTTGGGTACATGAGTCGGAAGCTGAAATCGAACCCATGCCGAAGAAATATCTTTCGGTTTCTCGGGAGGCATGTCGCCATTCCTGACTGTTATCCATTTATTTGTAGGTGAGGGAATCACAACATTATCAATTCCTTCAGCTGAATTACTCCACAATATACTCCACGCTGGAATCGGTTTCAAATCTGTTTGCTCATCGGCATAAGTATGGGAAGACATGAAGCCACAACAAATAATCATAACCAACATCGTTTTCCAGAATACTCGAGATATCCGTTTCATTCATTTTCCTCCCCCGAAGAAAACTGTAAGTAATTAACAATATAATAAATTCGACAGGTTTTAATGCTTTCCTTCTTATTTACCGGTTAACATATGAAAAACAAAACTTAAACAACCCCCTGCGAAATAACAACAGGGGGTGCTGCTTCTTGTATAAATCATAGTGTAGTGAACAACTGACTCCTTGCAGGCACAGTTTCAGCAACAATGCGGCCTTGGCTCACAACGTACCGACAACTTGGCTGTTCACGAACAAGATCCATAGCATCATCTCCAGGCAGCAAGATAAAGCTGGCAGGATGGCCAATCTCGATCTCGTATTCCTTGAGCTGCAGGGTGTTCGCTGCACGTGTCGTGATCATACGCACAAGCTCCGCCACTTCCTCGCGCCCCGTCATATGTGCTAAATGAGCAGCGATGTGAGCTGCTTGCAGCATATTCCCTGTACCCAGCGGATAGAAAGGCGTCTGAATATCGTCATGCGCGATGCTAACATTAACGCCGGCCGTCCATAATTCCTTGATCCGGGTAATGCCTCGACCTTTGGGATAGCCGTCGTATCTCCCCTGCATAGCACTATTAATGAGCGGACAGCAAACAACATTCACACCCGAGCGCGCCAGCATTCCCTGCACCTTCTGGTAATAAGCTTCCCCATAATAGGCTGCAGCGTTCGCATGTGCTGCTGTTACTCGCTCGCGCAGTCCAGAACGAATCGCAAGATTGGCCACGCTTTCTAAGAACGTGGAGTGTGCAACGTCCATTTCATCGCAAAAAACATGGACGAAACAACCATACTTCTCTGCTAGATTGAAGCAAATTTCAAGCGATAATAGTCCTTCCTCACGCGTAGGCTCTAAATGCGGAATCGCTCCAATGCCGTCTGCGCCAAGCTCCAATGCCTGCTCCAGACGGCGTTCATTATCGGGACAGGCGCGAATTCCATCTTGGGGAAACGCGATAACTTGCAGGTTCATATAAGGTTTTACGCGCTCGCGCAAGGCAAGAAGTGCACGTAGAGCAGTCAGATTCGGGTCGGAGATATCTGCTTGGGTACGCACATGCAGGATACCGGCAGCCATCTGCATCCGAAGCACCTTCTCTGCTCGCTCGGTGACGTCTTCGAAGGAGAGCGCTTGTTTCCGCTTTTGCCATAATCCGATGCCTTCGTACAGAGTACCGCTCTCATTCCAAGCGGGCTCCCCCGCTGTTAGGACGGTGTCCAAATGAATATGGGACTCCACAAACGGAGGGAGCAGCAGGTGACCAATCCCATCGATTTCGCGTTCCCCTTGTTCAGCAATACTTCCAAGCATGGCGATTTTGCCGTTTTTTACACCAATATCTACAAGACCTCGGCTCTCCGAATGTTCAAGCATACGCACACTACGAAATACAATATCCAGCAACCGACTCACCTCTTTACCTTGGTGCCATTTTAGTTATCCTTTTTCATCTCGGATTCATGCCACGAACTAAGCAGCCATTTGGCGAAAGCGTTGACTAATAGGAAGAAAATAATGCCCAGTGCTGATGCTGAAAGTCCACAAGCGAATAAATAAGGTGTTTTTAAACGAGCAGCTGCATACGTTATCGCATAACCAAGTCCGCCTTGTCCTCCGCCAATGCCAGCAATGTATTCACCGACAATAGCCCCTACTACGGATAAGGTACAAGAAATTTTCAGACCGGCTACGATATAAGGAAGGGCAGCAGGTATGCGCAGCCTCCACATCGTTTGAATCGCATTCGCATTGTATAAATAAAACAGGTTACTCATATTTTGATCTGTGGAATTTAGACCAATTAACGTATTCGAAAGCATCGGGAAGAATCCGATTAAGAATGTAATAATGACAATCGCATTCACACCCGCATCGAACCAGATCACAATGAGAGGGGCAATGGCGACAATCGGAATCGTTTGTAAAATAATTGCATATGGATACACACTCTTCTCAATCCATTTGGAGCTTGCCAATAGAATAGCACCAGTAACTCCTAATATAATACTGAGAAAAAATCCAAGCACAGCTTCCAGCGTCGTTGTCCTTACAGATACCCATAGTCCATGCCTGTTTTCAACGGCTGCTGCTACGATATCGGAAGGCTTTGGTACGAGGTAAACAGGAGCTTTCACTAAATAAGCAATGAGTTCCCAGCCTCCGATGAAAACAACAAAGGCAACTAAGGATGGCAAAAGATTCTTAAGCAGCATCAGGAGTCGACGCCCTGGCGAAGCCCCATCTTCCAATCGATTAGCCCAGGCTGCCCGTTCGCGGGCAGGGAATATTTCATCCGGTAGTATTTGCAGGTATTTAGAATCTACAGCCATTGTACGTCCCCCTTCATTTACATCTCATAAATGATTTTCCCTGGATTGAGCAGCCCTCTTGGGTCATTCTCACGTTTTTTGCGCTCCATGCTGCCAACTTCACCACGTCCGCCATGATCTAACACCCAAGTATGAGGATCAAATATTTTCACGCCGATGGATTCACAATAGTGAATGATCTCGTATAAGCGTTCTTCGCTTTCAAAGCGAACAACCGGAAGCGAATTTGGGGAGATTTCCCCACCGCTTCGTACCCATTCAAAATGCAAGTAAACTTCATCCCCATATTTGTCTTTAATCTTCTGGATCTGTTCCATATAGCAATCCAGCTTAAAGCCAGCTTGCAGATACGTCATGGAAGAGTCCGTTTTCATTGCCCATAACGTCGTATGATTCCATGTAAAATCCGATACCCCGATCGTTTTCCGGTAATTCTTAGCCTCAATCAGATGGCCGATGTGCCCGCCATGACTTTGGGTAAGGGCAGTGAATCCTCAGCGAATTCAAGCATGACAGCGGCCATACCCGACTTAATCACTTTGGCAAACGGAACGAAATACGAGGGAATTGGCCATTCCATCGGAGCAATGAGTCGTTTCAGAATAGCTTCCTCTCTGGCAAGAGCCTCACCGAATCGCATCGACTGCTCGAAGGTGTCGAAATTAGCAATAGCCTGAGCCCACTCGGTGCGAGGAGAAAGCGGGATGGTCACCTCAGTCAAAATACCGGTCGTCCCATAATTATGAATATAATCAAATAAGTCACGGCCTTGGATAACCAAGCGCTGCGGAGATTCTTCCATGGTGTAAATGACGGCTTCCAGCACATTGCCATCCCATAGGTTTCCGTGGGTAATCGAGCCGATTCCGCCGGAACCACCACTTACAAAGCCGCCCACCGTCGCTTTGACATAAGTACTGGGGTAAATGCGAATTTCTTGCCCAACTTCGCGAGCCTTTTTATCAATGACACCTAGACGAACTCCACATTGTAAACGAGCATATCCAGGTCCGATTTCAAGAATTTCATCCATTCGGCTTAAATCTAAGACAATACCGCCCTGCAGAGGGACCGCCTGACCATAGTTACCTGTACCAGCTCCACGAACCGTAACAGGAATGTTATGGCGGTAACCAAAGGCTAATACTTCTGCCACCTCGGCCTCATTGTGCGGTATGGCAACGACATCGGCCGCCTTCATATTCTGCAACTGCCGATTTAGTACAGGAGAGTACCAGTAATAATCTTTAGAGAGCTTTTCTCTCGTTTCGCCATCGACAAACACGATTTCTTTAGCTAGCTGCTCCTGTATCTCTTTCTCCCAGCTAATATTCATGGCCATGAACTATTCACCCTTTCATATCAATGATCCAAAGCTGCAGATACTTCACGAACTAAATCACTGAACTGAGTCGTTGTACGGAAGCTTTCATCTCGTGGAAAAGGGACAGGGATATCAAGCCTCGCCGATATTTTACCTGGACGGGGTGTCATCACAACAACACTTGTGGATAGGAAGACCGATTCGAATACGTTATGCGTGACGAATAGCACGGTCATGGATTTATCCTGCTGCCAAATATTGAGCAGCTCCATCTGCAAGGTTTGACGCGTAATTTCATCTAAGGCGCCGAAGGGCTCATCCATGAGAAGCAGCTTAGGTCTCGAAATGAGGGCACGCGCGATGGAGACACGCATCTTCATTCCTCCAGAGAGCTGTCTAGGCAGCACCTTCATATAGTCCTTCAAGCCGACCAGCTCCAACACGCGCTGAGCCTCTTCTTTCTGTGTCTTCTTATCTACACCGCGCAATTCAAGCGGCAATCTTACGTTAGCTTCTACCGTAGACCAAGGCAGCAGCGTATGATCTTGGAAAACAAAGGCGATATCACTTTGTTTGCGCGCTTCTTTGGGCGTCGTTCCGAAAACATCTAATGTCCCTTTACTCGGCTTGGCAAGACCTGTGATCATCTTGAAAATCGTTGATTTCCCACAACCAGACGGACCGACAAAACAAAGGAACTCCCCTTCTTGTATGGTTAGATTCACATCCTGCAAGGCAATCGTTCCATTAGGATAAGTCTTAGACAGATTTTCCATACTTACGAATTTAAGGCCAGATTCATGTGAATTGGATGTATAGATCAGAGAAGAATTCATAGCCATTTACTTCATCTCCTGTATTTGATTTTTGGAACTTTCCTCCGTTATTGTTCCTTTTTCAATGACTTCATTTCAAAAGCTTGAAAGGTGAGCAGCGCCTCGGCGATATAAGCGCCATACCTTTCGGTCATCGCATGCCCTTTCTTTATCGTTGCTTGCGTGGCATCACCTGAAATGCCTGAATGAGATAAATCATCCATCACCCAAGCAAAAGCACGATTGCGAAGGCCCAAATAACGCGAATCCGGGTAATTCGGATATTCCGTAGGAGCCAGCTCCATATGAACCCAATGGGGCATAGCAGACATCACTAAGGAAGTTTCCATGTCACCCGCATGAATACCAGCCTGCTTCTCCAGCGGCGTTATCCATTCATCAGCGGCACCGAGTCCGCCCGGATCTAATCGAAATACAGCCAGCCCCGTTTCAATACGGATTTCCCGGCCCATCATATTTAATAAATCCGTGTTGCCCCCGTGTGTGTTCACTAGTACTAATTTCTGAAATCCGCTTTTACTCAGGCTTTTCGCTATATCCATCACAACAGCCATTAAGGTAGTTGCGGATAACGTTATGGTCCCTGGATGGCCAAGGTGCTCTGTACTTTTGCCATACGGAATGGCCGGCAGCAGCCATATATTCGCATCATCGGGAAGCTGTTCGAAAGCCTCGGTCAAGAGCACTTCGGAGATTAACGTATCGGTAAACACTGGCATATGCGGACCATGCTGCTCAATCGCGCCAACTGGCAGAACGATGAGCGCATCATCTTTGGGAACCTGAGCAACCTCGAGCTTACTTAAGCGGGGAAAAAAGCAGCGATCCCACGCCTTACCTTGATAACGATTGAATGACAAGTTCAGCACCTCCAAGTGAGTGGACATTATAGTACGCATAAGCTCTTATAAAAAAAGATCCAGACTCAAAGTGAAGAGCGGATCTTAAGCTTTCAAATTAGCGTCGTTCAAAATTAAGCTTATCTTGCTTGGAATAGCTGTAAAGCAGCGGCTACATCAGCAACCCTCTCTCCTAATCGAGCTGCCATCAGAAGCTCTCTTGGATCCGGAGATAGCGAACTATCCGGCCCAGCCAATGTCGATGCCCCATAAGGCGAGCAGCCAATCGCATCTGCAGTTAAATATTCGGGATTCTCCGAATAAGGCAGTCCCACGAATATCATGCCAAAATGAAATAAGGGAACCATTGCAGTTAAAATAGCGGCTTCATGTCCGGTATGAATGGAAGCAGTACTGTTAAAAATACCAGTCGGTTTTCCTTCCAAAGCACCTTCGATACAAAGCTCTCCAGCCATTTCAAGAAATAGCTTAACTTGGGCAGGCATCGTGCCATAATACGTCGGAAATCCCCATAGAATTCCATCTGCCCAACGCAAATCATCATTCGTTGCGATAGGAATATCCTGCTGCAAAGCTTGCGTAGCTTCATATTTACTGTAACGATCTGTTAAGCGGAATTGCTTGGAAAGCGTCGCTGCACTTGCTAAGTTCTCATTTCCCGCTCTCGGGCTTTCTTTATCTTGCTGAATAACACGATTTTGAGCAGCAATCATTTCTGAAATGCGAACGATCCTAACCTGATGCGCTCCGGATTGGCTAGCTCCATCTGCAACAGCCTGAGCCATTTGAAATACGTGACCGAATGCGCTGTAATAGATGACCAATAGGTTAGCCATTAAGACGCTCACCCTTTCGCAAATTCATGTTTATGGAAGGATACATTCTCACTTGCCTCTTGCCAATAATGAGCTAAGGTCTTATCCTGCCACTCTGCTTTATTTGCAGCCATTCGCACAAAGCTTCCTTGACTATAAACCCAACGGCGTTCAGGCAGCATGGTAAAGAGCTCTTCCGGCGTACTTCCGTCTATGATAATAAAATTCGCATGATGACCAGCCTTTACCTCATAGGAAGCTAAGCCGAGTACCTTGGCGGGCACATCTGTGATCATGCGCAGCAGTGTGCGAAGATCATCTGGTCGCCCCATATGAGCGGCATAAGAGCCAATAAGAGCAATTTGCAATAAATCGCCTCTGCCAAAAGGGTGAAAGGGATCGTGAATATTATCAGAAGCCACGGCAATAGGAATGCCTGCTTCCCAGATTTCCTTCAAACGAGTTACACCACGTCTAACGGGGAATCCGTCATGCCTTCCTTGCAAATACAAATTAACTGCAGGTAATGAGACTGCTTTGAGCCTCGCGTCAGCCATGCGCTCAATGATGCCGTGAGCATCCTGATCCGTCATCGAAGCTAACGCACATAAATGATCGACAGTAACTCTTCCTGAATAGCCCTCTGATTTTGTTCGTAAAGCGATATGATCGATTGTGCGCATAGCTGGATTATCTGTTTCGTCACAATGAAGATCTATCGGCACATCATATTTCTCTGCTAATTTGAATATGTAATCGATATCTTCCTTAGGGGTTGAGGACAAATGCGGTGCTCCACCAATCCCATCGACGCCCATCTTTAATGCTTCCTCTACGGCATCAACATCTAGTGACATGAAATTGTAGGGACACATCGGAAACAACTGCAAGCTGATATAAGGCGCTAAGGCCTCTTTAGCTTCCAAAGCTGCCTGAATTGTGCGTAGAGCTACCTCTCGTGAGGCTCTCAAATTAAAATCAAGATGTGTACGAATGTGCATTGTGCCAAATGACAAAGCTTGCAGAGCAGAACGCATGATTCTTGATTTAATCTCATTTTTGGTAAAAGACGGTGATGCACTTGAGTAATTGCGTACGGCCTCTTCTAATGTCCCGCTCCAGTTCTCAACCGAAGTTAGCGAGAAAGATTTGTCTAAATGCATATGAGCATCTACGAAGCCAGGCAGTAGTATTTTTCCTTCAAGATCAATGAACGAGACGCTCGATTCGCCTGTGCCAATCTGCAGTTTCCATTGTTCCAGCGACACGGCACCAGAATGAGCAGCATTAGCTTCTTGCTTCTGAATCTGAGTCCAAACGCCTTCACGAATCGAGAGACGAAACAAATGCCCCTCATCCTCCATTGGCAATCGAACGTTCACTAAATCCATATTCATATTAGAAGCCAATGCCGCCACCCCCTGATTATTTTCTATGCTTTATCTCTTACTTTTTAGGTAAAAATTGCGTTGTGAACACTTTGTCGATGTTCTCTGCTGTTTTCAGAACACCCACATCAACAAGCTGCTTCTGAACTTCTGTCCAGCGCTCTTTGGTCATTACTCCTGTTCCCTTGGTTGCTGCATCTCCGCCGAATACAAAATCCATCTCTTTAGCAGCGCTATATTTCATCATATCTAAGCCCATATCTGGATTCTTCACTTGAATGGAAGGATTGATCTCCTCGGAATGATCCTTGTAATAATCCCAGCCTTTAACCGTAGCTTCTACGAAAGCTTTCACTTGGTCTGGATGTTCAGCAATCATTTTCTCCGTAGTGAAGTATACGCCAGCATAAATGTTATAACCGGAATCGGCAACCAAGAGCGTGCCGTGCTCTACCTTTTGCTGAGAAAGAGTGAACGGTTCAGAAGTTACATACCCTTGCGTAAGAGCTTTTGGATCGCTGACAAAGTTAACTAATTGACCTGTGTATTTCATTTCTTGGGCACTGTCTAATTTGTATTTCTTCTTAATAAATTGCCAGAAGCTGGCCGTTGAAGCCACATATACCTTATGACCGTTTAAATCACCAAAATCTTTAATCGCAGCATCTTCTTTATGATAAAACACAGCTTGTGGACTCTTTTGCATGGAGGTTGCGATAGCTACAATCGGTATACCCTCTTGTCTGGCTACTAGGATATCATCACCATTGGCCATACCGAATTGCGCTTTGCCTGAAGCGACGATTTGTGTAGAAGAAACCTGCGGACCACCCGGCATGAGCGTCATATCAAATCCAGCGTCTTTGTAGAATCCTTTGGCCAAGGCCGCAAAGTTCCCGCCATGTTCTGGTTCGGCGAACCAGTTTAAAACAACAGTTGCAGGTACGACTGCTTTGGTTGCTGTCGTTGCAGCCGGTGAAGCTGCTGGAGCAGTGGAAGCCGTCGTTGCAGCCGATGGTGCTGTAGATGGCGCTGACGTTGAAACCGATGAGCCCGCATTACCGCATGCGGCGAGCATACTTGAGATCATAACTAAGCTAATGGACAAAACAACTGGGCGTTTCGCTGCAAGCGGATTAGTAAGATTAAATGGTTTCATATTAAACTTCCCCTCCATATTTGGTTTTCTCTACAAAAGAACTTATCAATCTTTAGTCAAATATAGAGTTGATGGCCTGTTCAAGTCAACGAATAGACTAACGTTTTGTATTATCACACAATAAAAGTACGTCTTTTTATTACTTTTACAAGAATTATTTTAGAACAACACACTAATATTGCACGAAAGGCGAACATTCACTTATACCGTACCAACAACCACGCCTAATTCTTTCAACCAACGACGGTACTCAATGGAGAAACGGAACTGTGAGAAAAGAAAAAAAACGACTTATGCAAAACAATCTATATCCAAGAGAGTGATGCTTAAGATTCGCTAGCTTACACCTAAAGTTGTACATTGTACAACTTTAGGTGAGATAATCCGCGTTTTGCACACGATTGTTGTAAAAAATACAACAATTCTAGCCAAAGGTAGCTCTTTAACCTATAAAAGGGCTAAATTGTTGTACAACATACAACATCCCTTAGCTTACCCAGGAGAAATCAAGGAAATTGTTGCACGTTGTACAACTTGCCTTTCTTATTCCTCATTTCTCCCAAAAACCAAGAAAACAAAACACCAGGAAAATATAGTAAATTACTTAACCATTATGCATTCACAATTCACTCAGCCCAGCAAAATCCATAGTTTACCATGCTAAATAGGGAATAAACTTCAACGTACCCCTAACCTCCAAACAAATAAATAAATATAATTACAAAAAAAAACTGCGCGAGCATCCGTGCTCACGCAGTTTTCGTTATTTAATATAAATTATAAGTTCAAACGATACATCGCCTTATTTTCTAGTCCGCGGATCATTGGCGTCCATGCTTCTGTCTCCGGTGTTGTCATCAGAGTATCCTCAACCATCTGGAGCTTCGCATCCATCGAATCAATGTAATGTAAAGCAACAGCTTCTGGAATTTGAGGCAGTACAGGACTCCCCCATTCTGGCAAGTTGTGGTGGGACAGCACAATATGCTGCAGACCAATGACAACATCGGATTGGAGATCAATCTCATGATGCAAGGCAGCTTCCGTAATCCAGTTCGACGCCATCGAGATGTGTCCGAGCAGCTTTCCTTGCACACTATAATCAGAAACGATCCCTAGCTGCGCGATCATTTCTTCGGGTTTGGCAATATCATGCAAAATGATGCCCGCTTTAATTAAATCGGGATTGAGAAATGGCCGCTGTTTACAAATAAATTCACCAATCTCCAGCATCCGTACAATATGATAAGCAAGGCCGGCGAAATAGGCATGATGATGCGTTTTGGCAGCAGGGTAATGGTTTAGCTTCTCTTCAACTTTGGTCACACAGAATGAAACAATCGACTTGATGGCCGGATTCGTAATACTTTCCAAAACTTGATTTATCGTATGAATAAGATCGATTGGACTAATCGGTGCTGAACGAATGAAATCCGTAATATGTACGCCATCCTCTGGCAGCGCCTTGCGTAATCTACCGATTTTCACCTGTAGTTTATCACGATAGGTTTGAACTAAGCCTTGAACTTTGACCAACGTCATCGGGAAAAATGTTTCTTTATCGGTCGCGCTAACATCCCATAGTTTTGCAGAGATCTGCCCACTAGCATCGCATAACACAATGTCCATGAAATCTTTGGCAGGCGTGGTATTCGTTTGTTTAACTTCTAATTCTTTAATGAGGTAGTAGCCTACAAACTCTTCTGGTGCTTGCAATTGCTTAATTAACGTCATTTTAGTTCCTCCATATGTCATTAGGAACATTATACTACGAATAGGATCGAATTAATTAATAGAAAATGATAGAAATTTGAGAAAGTGCTGCTGTTCTCACTCAAAGTCTTTTACTGTCAGCATCCTGTTGCGAGGTATCTCGCTCATCGGCTTTCCTAATTTTGCCCCGACCTTTTCACGAAATGAAGCGTCACTTTCGATTTTGCGAAGGAGTTCATAAGACACTAACAGCCGAATGTCCTGTTTATCCATTTTCAAATAAAATTGTAATCCGTATTTTCGATATCCAAGCTCATCTTTTAACATTTCTGCAAAAGGAACCGCTTCCGGCTTAACTTCGACTTCCAACCCGGTATTATTGATATATCTCATGGCCAAAGTTTTGGGCCCACTCTGCTGTTCAAGGGGGAGGTGGAGGATAACAGCAGAAGAAGTGTCTACCCATTCGACTTCATAACCAAGCTTTTCTGCGATCGCGCGTAAAGGGACAAAGATTTCTTCACCCGCTACAAATGCTTCCGGATGTTCCTTTAGGGTTTCACTTTTCACTTTGATTTTAATATCATTATACGCTGCGCTAATTTCTTTAGGTGCCCCTCTATGGGGAGCAAGGAGGGCATTGGGATCTGGCTCTTCGAATTCTAAACGGTTCGTTGTATCGATGACAATTTCATTCTTATCCTCATTCCAGTTCGCCGAATGCCAAAGTGTATCGTTGAAAATGGAAAGAGGAACATAAATGGAGTTGTTCGTTATGAACGACTTTTTCGAGTACCCTCTATCATGATGTTCAAAAAATATCCGGATCTCTCCCTGCCTGTGGGCAAGAATAGTCTCCGTGCGGGGAGGCTTAGGTTGTTGTTTCTCAGTCCTATCTGAGAGCCAATGCGTCAGCTTTTCTGCTCTTTCTGTACTAAGAAGATGCGTATCAAATACACTAACGTAAGGTAAATCCCATCTCTGGGAGTAAAATAAATAGGTTTCTCCAACTTCGATACCAGCACCGCATTGGTCCGAATCATCATTGGTCAAAACAAAGGTCGGAGACTGCCCCTTGAACACTTTATCTGGTTCCACCATTGCCGCTTTCTGCGAAGGATACACGGCATCCACGCTCGTGACTTTAGCCGTAAAGATCGCACTCGCTTCCAGAAAATCTTCCTCAAACGTTGTCGGCCCGCGGGAACAAGCATACGCCCTAGGCGTCATAAAGCTGATAAACAGACCCAGTAAACAAACAAAACACAACAATCCGTGAATCCTACCTTTCAAGAGCGCACTCCCTTTCCTCCAAAAATACTACTCATTGAATTTACGCTTAGGACTGTTCGGCTGCTAGCATTATAAGCTATATCCCCTTACCATGCCTCACCTTCTCCGCAAGCAACGCAAGATCATGCCCTTTTAATGCACCTTCAATGAATTCGGGGAGCTTCTCGGGAGAACATCCGAAACAAGGGATACCGTATTGAGCCAGTTTTTTAGCGACAGCATCGTCATAAGAAGGCACGCCCTGGTCAGATAAAGCGAGTAAGCAGATCGTCTTCACTCCAGCTTGATGCATGTCGACAAGCCTTTGAATCATCTCTGTCCGATTGCCGCCTTCATATAAGTCTGAGACCAAGATAAACAACGTTTTCTTCGGCTCCGTGATAAAAGGCTCGCAATAAGCGATGGATTTGTTAATATCCGTTCCCCCGCCAAGTTGAATCCCAAACAGCATATCTACGGGATCTTCTGCACACTGCTCACTTAAATCAACGACTTCGGTGTCAAAAGCAACCACTCGCGTGTCCAGAGCCGGCATACTGGCGAAAATAGAACCAATAATGGATGCGTAAATGACAGAGCCCGCCATCGAACCGCTTTGATCAATATCCAGGATGACCGTCCACTCTTTGCTCCGACGTGCTCGGTCAAAGAAGTAGACTTTTTCGGGCAGCAGGAGACCGCGCTCCACGTCGTAGTGCTTAAGATTTTTGCGGATGGTTGTGTTCCAGTCCAGTCCCGTGGACGACGGCAGCGGCGAATGCTGCCTGCGATTCAAGGCACCAGTAACTGCTCGGCGCAGATCCTGCGAAAGCCGCTTCACGATTTCATCTACAACGGCCTTCACTAATTGCCTTGCTGTTTCTTTCGTTTTCTCCGGTATTTTCCCTTTGAGCGCCATTAATGTGGCTACCATTTGGATGTCCGGCTTCACTTGGGAAAGCAGCTCCGGCTCGAAGAGCAGCTGCTTCAATCCTTTGCGCTCAATGGCATCGGATTGAATGACGGAGACCACGTCCGGCGGGAAAAAGGTGCGGATATCGCCCAGCCACTTGGCAAGCTTCGGGGACGAAGGCCCCAGCCCCGCTTTGCGGGGACCGCCCACGTTCGATCCGTCATCAGCACTAATGCCGGATGTCTCATCATAGATCGCGGCAAGCGCCTCATCCATGAGTCTCGACTCCTCGTCGAGCATTCCATCTCCAGCGCCAAAAGACTGCAGCTTCTCTTCGGAAGCAGCACCTAGGATCAACCGCCATCGCTTCAATTGTTCTTGATCTATCATGGTCATAGGCTACAAATCCCCAAAATCAAAATCGTTGAGCTCATCCAGCTTCTCCTTCTCTTCCTCGCTTAACGGCTGCTGCAAAGCAGTTCCGGCTTTATCTGCACCAACACCCCAAATATCGCCCATCATCTCGGCTACCGTTGCCTTCTCCCTCGGTTCGAATGAACCGAAAGCTCGGCGCAGAAACACAAGTGAACGTTGGAATGCCTCTTTTTCCAGCGATCCGATATAGGCATCGAGCTGCTGCCACAACGAAACCCTAGACAGCAGCGCGTATCGGTTACGCATCGACATGCCTTCGAACCATCCCGCTCCCAGGTCAACGGGAATCCCTGGTGACAGGCGGCGTGAAACTTCCTGAGCAACGCGCTCATCCGGAATTTCGTTACGCTCAAGCAAAATAGCGAATGCGAAGCCCGACAGCTTTGCATTTCGGTCATCGAGTGAAGCCAGCTCTTGCAGTTTATTCAACCACAGACTGTCGTCTACAGCCTCAAAATGGTCTTGGGCAATTGTGTGCAGCGACTGAATCGCTCGAACCATGCCCTGAGCAGCGTCATCGTTGCAGCCCGCGCTATCTACGAGAAGCAGCGTTCCCCGCAGGAATAACTGCTGAAGCAGCGGAACAAGGGTATCCGTTTCGATTCGGCGAATCGATCCATAACGGATCAACACCGACAGCTCATAGGCCGCCCCTGCGACCTGCTCGAAGTTCCCTGCATCCACCGCAAGCCCTTGCAGCGTGGATTTGGCCTGCTCCATCAACTCCGTCAACGTGCAGTCGCAGGCGACCCGAATGATGCGCGAAGCTTCCGCGATATCGCTGCAAACATCGAGCCGCTCCTTCAGCACGAAAGCCGCGGCCAGCTCAATCGTCTCCCCCTTCAAGGTCGACTCCACGGCTTGGATCTCAGCTTCTGGCGTCCACTGCAGTATCCAATTCTCCGCCCACGATGCGGAGTCTTGATTCACTCTTTGCTTCTTGGCAAAGTTAATGCCCAGCAATTCCAGCCGGTGCAGGAGAACAGACCGCTTCAAATCCAGAAACGCAGCTTCCTCCGACTTCACCCTGCGGTTTTCGCGTAAATCCAACTCTAAGGTTGCAGCAACCGTAGATTTGAATTTCTCCAGCTTCAGTCGCTTGAGTTCTCTGTTCAAATCATCTTGAATTGGCGTCTGGCTGACTCCTTCTGGCAATCTGCCAATGGCCGTGCCCACGTCCGTTCTTGCCAAAGCTTCCGCAATTGTCGAGAGCTCCCCATGACCGAGACATACCGTTGCTGCGTCCCGAAGGTCTTTCCACGTAGGATGATTACCGTCGTGCAAAGCAGCAAGAGCCTCTGCCAGCCGCACACCTTCGATGAGCGAAGCTGTGGATCTATAAGTACCATGTTCCCTGAGATAAGCAGCTACCTGAGAAAAATACAAGGAAGGAAGCCTGCTCAAGTCACCTTTTTGGAGGCACTGCCAAAACAATTCGAAATAAGCGGGTGCTTGATTCCCTGCCCCATAGCCCGAGTGTGAAGACAGCTTGTAGTAAGAATAAGGCATCAGCGTAAGCTTGGTTGTCGTCTTGGGCAGCCCCTTCATCTCTTCATCCGTCATCACAGGAAAGCGAAAATCTAATGCGGAGGCGTGATGCGCGCCGGTTACAACTACTATTTTCTCAGGAGCGTGCCCAGCTTCTAAAGCACCCTGAATTTTGCGTCGCATGTAAGCTTCCCTGATTTCATTGTAGGCCGCATCTTGTGGGGCATATTGCCACTCCTGCTGAGCGGTCAGCTCCCGCATTTGAGCCGAGAATTGAAAAATGCCATGACGGTAGGCGTCTTTTTGCAAATTATGTTCAAAATGCCGCTCCCAGTAAGCCTCGTAGTCCGGTTCTTCTGAAAGATCGGCAAGCTGCTGATACAGTGTCCTCTGTTCGTGGACATACGCCCGAAAAGCGTCGTCCTCAGTCTGATTACTCTCTCCCTCAGCAGAGGATGACCTCCGTTTCCTTTGCTCGTATAGAGCTAAGGCATGTTCGGACGGCAAATCGATAAATTCAGCATGTGCACCATTGCGGCTAGCCCATTGAAATGCCTGATATTCCGGCGAATAATCTGCATACGGGTATAGAAGCGTTCTCACAGGCAGTTGATCCGTATACGCCAAAATGGCAATCGGCGGAACAACGCCATGCGAGGTCAGTTCAGCAATAAACCCGCTTGCGTCGCTAGGTCCTTCAACGAGTACAGCCGTAGGCTTCACTTCATCTAAGAAAGCAAGCAGATGGAAAGCACCAGCAGGAGATAAATGCCGTATACCGAAAACATGAAACCCCTGACTGTGATCTAGTTGTTCATCTCCGAGCACGCGAAGTACAGATTTCTCCATGTCGATCCCCGCTTTTTCATCACATTTTCTAAATATTCCTTCCATACGAGGCGGTCTTTCTCTTCGTCTTTCACAATAGCTCCCTGCAGCCCAGCGGCAATGTCTTCTTCACTGATCTGACCGCTGCCAAAGCTTCCCGCAAGCGCCATGCTGCCCGTTAACAGCGAGATCGCTTCAGCTGTCGAAATCACGCCACTCGGCCCTTTCACCTTCTCTTTGCCGTCGAGTGTCATCCCGCTGCGCAGCTCGCGGAAAATCGTCACAACCTTGCGCACCGCCTCCTCCTCTGGGAGCGATGCTCTCAATTCATAGCTCGTCGAAATCTCTCTGACACGTTTGCGAACAATCTCCACTTCCGTTTCAATATCCGAAGGGGATGGAAGCACGATGATGTTAAATCGCCGCTTCAGGGCGGCTGACATCTCGTTCACCCCACGGTCGCGCGTATTGGCCGTTGCGATGATAGAGAATCCCCTTGCAGCGAACACTTCTCTGCCCAGCTCCGGAATCGAGATCGTCTTCTCCGATAGGATCGAGATCAGAGCATCCTGTACCTCTGACGCGCAGCGCGAGATCTCTTCGAATCGGGCAATCCCTCCGGTTTCCATCGCGCGGAAAATCGGGCTTTTGATAATCGCTTGATCGGAAGGTCCTTGCGCCAGCAGCATGGCATAGTTCCAAGAATAACGGATATGCTCCTCGCTCGTACCCGCCGTTCCTTGAATGACCTTGCCAGAATCCCCATGGATTGCTGCCGTCAGATTTTCCGAAAGCCAGGATTTAGCCGTTCCTGGTTCCCCGATCAGCATGAGAGCTCGGTCTGTCAACAGCGTAGCTATTGCCATTTCTACTAACCGCTTGTTGCCGATGTATTTCGGCGTAATCGCGACCCCTTTTACATTTCCACCAATTAGGAACGTCAGTACCGCCTTCGGAGAAAGCTGCCACCCGGCTGGCTTCGCATCCTGATCCAATTTCTTCAAAGCTTCCAATTCTTCGATGTATAAACGTTCAGAGGGTAACCTTACGACATCTTGCTTTTGATCCATCCCCATAATCCCTGTCCCTTCTCTTCGTTATCTGAGCGTTCGGTTTGTTCCGGCTTAGCAGTTATCGTTTCCGCGATTTCTAACAGTTGATTTTTCATGCCTTGATAAGATAGCCCTTCTGCGAATTGCTGCAATCTTTCTGCATAAGGCTTTGGCAGTAAAGAAAGCAATGTCAATTGGACACGATCCAAGTAGTAAAACTGCTTAGCTCCGCCTTTTTCCAATATATCCATGAGTAGCTTAGGCGCATCCGGATAGTTTTGACTGAAGAGGACCAGCAAGATGTTGGCTGTTTTACTTCGGTTAAAATTAGGCAGCTCTTCGCATTTTTTGACTAGATAAGCCGTGACTTTCGGATCCAGGTCTTGAGCAAATCTGCACACGAGCTCTTCTTCATCCAATTTCACAAACAGATGCACCCATCGTGGATCCCATGTTACAAAATTAGCTGAAGCAGCCTCATTTGGTTCATCTGCTTGATATAGCAGCGTCGGTGTCACTTCATACAATTCTCGCAATAAATCCTTAGCTGCCGGCTGCTTTTTATCCTTAAGATCATGGCAAAAGCGTTCGTAGACGTCTTCTGGAGGAAGAATCTTGATGGCCGCTCTAAAGCTGTAAGCAATAAATTTGCGATTGTACACCTCATGTAAAGTTACAGCAAAACTGTCTGCCTCAGGCAGATCTAATTGCAATAGAAGATCAGCTGCAGCCTCCTGTACGGCTTCCGTTTCCGGAACAATAAAACTAGTCGTAGACAGCAATTTTTCTAGGAAATCTACGACTTCCGGTACTCTTTTGCCTTGTAAGCTGCGGATGTCCGCCAACAACTGTTGTGCGGAATCTTCCACCTTTGTACGTTGAACGATTCGCTCCAACACACTTTCCGCATGCCCGATGACGCTGAGAGTCAAATCGTTGGCCTTGCATAATTGAATTGGCTCTATGGCAAGATCTTGATCCTTCGAACCCAGTGCCTTGTAAAGGCGAGCGATCGCTTGCTCCGTCCCAAGACGAGATAAGGCGAATAAGGCGGCTCTGCGTAGCTCTTTTTTCTTATCATCAGCTTGCTCCAAAATAAAATCCTCTTGATCAGGGTAATCCCCCAGAAGCTCAATCGCCGTGGAGCGGACTTCCGTTGAGCCCTGTTTGGCAGCTTGAAGAAGGAGGTCTAAATCCGATATGGGAAGCAACTCATGGATAAGTTCCAATCTGCGGGCGTCACCTTTCCCGCCATCCAACCGGAATTGCTGCTGAAGCGCGGGGAGTGCTTCCATTCCGAGTGTGGGCAGCACCTTTCGATGGAGAAAATCAGGTATTTCTACATAACTGTCGTCTAACCCAGAAACAGCCGCAGGTATGACGCGGAAATCATGAAACAACCCATCGTCGTACCCTTGACGAATCTGCTCCATTCGGCCCTGACCTTTTTGCGTCAATGCCTCAATGAGTGGATGCAGCTTGCGGTAAGGAATTGACGTCGAAAGATTCACTCCTGTTCCTTCCATCGGTACGAGTTCCAATTTCGTCTCCGTTTTCCCTTGCGTGTACAGCACGGAATTTAACAGCATGCCTAACTCTAGAAGTCTGCTCGCTGAACCACTCGTATCCGTGTCCAGAACTTGGCTAACCGCCTGAGCCATTCGGTTAAAAATCGGCGCTGACTCGCCCAGCTTCTGTAGTTGGGGAAGCATTTTCTGCAAACGTAAATCGCCCGCCGCCATCCCGCTCCCCGCTATAAACAAACGCCGCACCTCATGCTGCAGCTCAAACAATAGATCTATACTCATGAGTTCGTCTCCTAATTCTTTTCATCATAAAGCACTACTCAAATATCTCTTGAACACCTTGCTGCAAAATCATATCGAGATCTTAGATAGTTGGATTGGATTATCTGGAAATTCTCGATCTAATTTGCGCCTGGATAGCGCTTGAGTCATACTAGCGGGAAAAACTCCTGCTAAATCAGCGATTATTTAAGGATTGGCCAAGATTCGAATATATTAGTAGTAGAATTTCCAGTTAAATTCATAAATTAACGAAAATCGAAGTAATTTGCAGGAGTTTTTCCTGTTAAACTTTCTCCCGTACTTAGTTCAATCTTTTTTAAACCTCAATAAAGCAAGCGAACGACTTCATTTGTCGTTACGATGCTTAAAGGCTGAGCCTCAAGCCTGTTATGCTGCCAATTGTGTTCGAACATAACCATAATCGCCTGATTCTGTAAGAACGTCTTATTTAGCATAGACAGCAAATGAGTCGTAGGCTCGCTGAGATATGGAATGTCTGCAAGTGGAAGCTCCTTACCTTGTTCATCTAATAGCACAAAGGAAGTTTCCGTCTTCTTGATCTCATCAAATTGCAGCAGTACCACAGGGCGCTTGTCCGAAAGTGGATTTTTAATCTGATTCTTCACTTGTTTAATGACTTCTGGGAATGACTTGTGAGCTGAAGCTCCGATCTTCTGAAAATCCTGTGAGACAGCTTCGCGGAATGTCGCTTCCTCCCAACGCACTCTCTTGTTAAGCTCCCCGGGGTATTGCGCAAGCTCTTTCGCTTCGACGACTTGAAATACTGAATCTTCTTCACGTATGTATTTCGCTGCACGGAATGGCCGATACGTTCTTGTGAAATGGAGCTGTCCGCTTTGTAGGTCCGACCAGTATCCTTCATCTATGAACTCGCCCCGCGCCTGATCCGTATAGGATCGGAACGACAACTGCAGCAATTCCGAGGACTCGCTGCGAACGCGACCATACTCCCTCAGTTCTGCGATTTGCCAGGCATGCCCAATCCATTCTTCCAACGTTGATTCCGTATCCATAGGATGATCTGGATTTTCCAATCTGCTGTTGAGGTACTCCCTGCTTTTCTTGATCAATGCTTGCAGAGTGGTAAGCTGCTCAATCACGTTTGTATACACGGTCTCCCGATCTTCCTGTGCTCGTAACTGAAGCGTCAAATCACGAAGTGCCGTTTGGACCCCTGGGATATAATAGTTACCAAGCTGTTTTGCCTGCTCTTCAGCGGTTTGCAGCGCCTTTTTGTCCAGGCTTCCTAGCCCTGACTGTACAAGCTGCAGGATAAGCTTTTCAGCAATGCTGATCCCTTCCAGCTGTGCAGCTATTTTCTTCATTAATGCTGACTTGTTCGTCTTGCGCTTAACAACTGGAGCATCCGGGTCGACAGGTTCTTTCTTCTTTTCCTCCCGTTTCTCAGCCTTTTCCCTTTTATCCACAATATCTTGTGGCACGGGTGCAATGGTGAACGTTTTGCCTGACGTATAGGCATACATCAAACCGAGATTGTGTTTGCAAGGAAACTGACGGCTCGGACATGAACAGCGGAATACGGGATTCCCCTCTTTCGCCACATCGACCGAACACCGATATGGGTCCTTCCCGCTACCTTTACATTCCCCAAAAATGATCGTCCCGTCCTCCGACTGACAGAGCAGCGGAAAACTATTTTTCTTCACCAAATCCTTGCCATTCTTGATCGCACTGCTGTTAAGCGCCAAACTATCTACATACGATTCCGTTAAATAATTCATCTTGTACCCCTCATAACTTGGTTATACAAACAATTTCCACACCATTCCTAAATTTTCCTTTTTCATGGGTATGGTTTTTCCTCCTCAAATAGAACGAAGAACAAGAAAAACAAAAAAGAGGATATCCCCTGTGACTACTCGTACCACCTACACGACTAGGAGGTTGAAGCCAAAGGAGAAATCCTCACATATTGAATTCATTCAATCCAAAAAATTCTTTGCTGTCCGCGTCGTTGATTCGGCAATTTCCTCAACCGATTTACCAAGGCATGCAGCAACCGTCGCTGCGATGTGTGGTAGAAAAACCGGTTCATTCCGACCATCCTGTGGCTTTACGGTTAAATCCCGCGGTGTAAGAAATGGAGCATCGGTTTCTAGCATCAGACGATCTAGCGGTACACGCTTTACTAGCTCACGCAGATGCTTCCCCCTTCGTTCATCGCAGATCCAGCCAGTGATTCCGATATAAAATCCCAACTGCAGATAGACCTGAAGCTCTTGAAGTGACCCAGTAAAACAATGAACAACAGCCTTCTTCTTCATTGAACCGATATAAGACTTCAATAAACGAACGAAATCGTAATGAGCCTCTCGCTCATGTAAGAAAAGAGGCATTTGCAGTTCGCAAGCAAGCTGAATCTGTTCCTCAAACCATTTCCGCTGCACGTCACGAGGTGAAAAATCACGGTTATAATCCAGTCCGCATTCACCAATGGCAACGACTTGAGGCAGCTTCGCCAAAAGACGCAACTTATCAATGGTTTGCACCGTACAATTGCGCGTATCGTGCGGATGAATCCCAGCCGTTGAAAATAATTTCCCCGGAAATTTATCGGCGAAACGCGCTGCTCCCTCGCTGTTTCTCACGTTTGTGCCGGTCAAAAGAAGTGGGGACACTCCCGCTTCCAGCGCTCTTGCAACCACCTCATCGCGGTCCTGATCAAAAGAACGATGCATCAAATTAACACCAATATCGATGAGTTGATCACTCATTATCTGCCTCCTTACTGTCCCTATAAACGCTGCAGAACTCGGCAGGAACCGCGTCTGCAAGCCACACTTCATTACCCGCGTAATAGAAGACTACCCCAGCTTGGGAAGCTTTAACTGTATCAATGGCTAAAATAACTAATCCCCCTCTTCGTTTACCAGCGAGCGTTGCAAAATGTAGTCCTTCGGACAAATGGACATATTGACGCTTCATCGGACGTAACCCCTGTTTTAAAATCAAAGGGGCAGCCTGCACATTCGTGCCATGGTAGAGCACAAGAGGAGGCACAGCCATTGGATAGCTGACTTTATCATGGCTATGTCCGTATCGGGCCCGAATCCGATCGCCGTTAATTTCAAATCGCTGCTTTTCACAACGCGCTACAACTTCTTCAATATCGCTTACTTTAAGCTCTGACCACTTCGTCTGTACACGAAGAATTTCTAGTAAATCAGCAATCGCACAAGAACCATCAACAGGATTCAGGCTCAGTCCGAAATCTTCAGGCGAATGCCGGAGTATTTTGCTTATAAACTTACTTAATTTTGTTTGTACATTATCTTGCAACATATCAATCACATCCTCAAATCTAATCCATATTTATAATCGCACTTCTCAACTAACCAAAAACCCAACCCTCACATCCGCATCCTCTTTCATCCATGACATCGTCTGCCCTTTGTGCAGATCAGACTTCATCGATTTCACTAGCTTCTCCATATTCACGTTTTGCTCATAATGCCACTGAAGCGCAGCCGATACATACAATTCATTTAACTGGGCAAAAGTAAACCCTTCCGTTTGCTTCGCCGTTACGCGAATCAACTCTTCGCTCAGAAGTTTCCCTATCCCTTTTTGCTCCAAATAGATCTGTCTCAGCTCTAGATCTGGAAGCTTGATTTCATAAGCACGGTCGAATCTCCCTGCCCGGTTCATAAGTGCCGGATCAATTTGCTCCGGATAATTCGTTGTCCCAATGAGAAAAATGCCTTCTTTGGAAGTCGCACCATCCAAAATGTTTAAAAAGTACGACCTTGCCCGCTGAGGCATAGCGTCGATATCTTCAATTACAAGAATCATTGGCGCCATTTTAGCCGCAGCTTGAAATACCTCTTGAATAGATTCGCTACCGGTGTTCTCCGTTATTTGCCAATACGCAACAGGAGCTTTTACGCTGCCGGCAATCGACTTGACGAGTGTTGTTTTTCCATTGCCAGGCTTCCCGTAGAGCAGGATGCCTCTTTTGTAAGGAAGCTCATACTCTTTGAAAAAGGCACGATCCTCAGCAAAAAACTGATCAATTGAGCGATAAATATCTGTCTTCACTTCATCCTTCATAATGACCTCCGTACGGTCGACCATGCGTGTAATAGGAGCCAGTTCCTTTTCCATGCCATGTGGTCCATCCGTGAAAACGGTCACTTGTCGCCGATCCAAGTCTCTTCGACGCTGCCTAGCGTGTTCCAGAAAACGCAACAGACTCGCATCATCAACAGCAAAAACAAAATCCTCTTCTCCGACGCCATTCATGCGAAAGATAGGTACTCTAGCTAACGCGATTCCCCAGGACGGGTAGACAAAAACGTTATTGCGCAGTGTAGGAAACGTGCGATATGCCGATGCATCACTTTCCGCATCTATTCCGAATGCACGGGACTCCATATGTTCAAAGATCTTTGTGACGAACTGCACATCACTAGCCCCTGTCTTCACATCCTGTTCAAGCAGCTCCCAATACTCTTCTTTTCCATCATCACTCAAATAGGGTTCGAAGTGCTGACCATATTTATCTCCCAGCACATATTGAACGCGTTCTAATACATAGGCATAGTCCCCATACGCTTTAAGCGAGCTGCCGTCCGCCCTAAAAGGAGCCGATACTGCCGATGATTCTTTATTCATTTTTACGCTTTGTAATTGTTTCATTTGGCACCTTTTACTGCCGCCATAGGCTTACACTTGGCTACAACTTCAGCCAATCCCGCTCCGACGACACTCTCAATAATTTGATCTACATCTTTATAAGCTTGAGGCGATTCATCTAAAATCGACTCTAATGACCTTTGATTGACAACAATTTCCTCATCCGTACCTACTCGCATGGAAGAAGCAAATTCATTCAGCGTTATCAATCTTTTCGTCGCACTGCGCGAGCGAATTCGCCCTGCTCCATGACAGATGGAGTGAAAATTTGCCTTGCCGCCCGGAGCTCCTACCATGATATAGGAAGCCGTCCCCATCGAACCCGGAATCAGCGCAGGGTGACCTGTATTTAGGTAAGGCTGCGGATTATCAGGATGTCCTGCTGGAAGCGACCTCGTCGCCCCTTTTCGATGGACAAAATAGGACTCACCCTCATGTTTTTCCTCCCAAGCATAGTTATGCATAAGATCGTACAAGGTGGTCATTTCAAACTTCGACCCAAACACATCTTTACCAGCCTCACGAATGGCATAGGCAATGAGATGACGATTTACAACAGCATAATTGAGCGCTGAATACATGAGATTTACATAAGTCTGGGCTGCTGGATGATCTAAGGGTGCAAATAACAGCTTAGGATCAGCCGTTCCTAATCCATTCATCCGCATCACCTTCAACATGTCACTACTGCAATATTGGCTCACAGAGCCACCCCATGCACGCGAGCCCGAGTGAATCATAACGACCACTTGACCATCAAATAGTCCCCATGCTTCAGCCACCTCACGGTTCTCTTCCGCAATCTCTATCGACTGAATCTCCGCAAAATGGTTCCCATTCCCGAGCGTCCCAAGCTGGCGGTGTGACCGATGCCAAACATGGCTCGGAAATCGATTCAATGCATTTTCATCCAAAGTAAATTTATTACTCTCTACATGTGTAAGTGAAGTCGCCTTTCGAGGCGTATAGCCGTCAGGAATATATTTCTTTGGAAGCCCATGCAGACCTTTTGTCACGATGTTCTCCAATCGAATGTCCGAGAAATACCCACGCGCGTGATCTTCCACGGGTAAGTACTTCTCGATCGTCTTCACCAGCTTGCGGCGCAGCTTCACATCCTTCAGCTCATCCTTGTGCAAATTCGTCATATGCACCCTCATGCCACAGCCAATATCGCTGCCGACAATAGACGGTGATACATATCCGTCATGCGTATTCCATACCGCTGTCGTGCCTATGCAAGTACCAACACCAACGTGTACGTCAGGCGTATAGCTCATATACACTTGATTTGGAATCTGCAAATTGTTGTTGGCCATCTGAAATACTTGATAATCTAATGCTTTAAACAACTCAGGTCCTGCGTATACATGGACGACTCCCGATGGGAGCTGGACCTGCTGAATATAATTTTCTTTCATTCGTTTTGTTCCTCTCTATGAACCCCAAACCTCCCTCAGCGCATCTCGGAATAAAGCATCTAATGCTGCTTCTTGCTTTTCACCAGAGACAGCGATATGTTTGGCAGTTTCTTCAAAATAAGCGATTTGTCGATCTAAATAATCGTTGATTACCGTAATTTTAGGCTCTAAATCGAATTCGACACCAGCCTTCTTACGCGTCAACAACGTATATACTTCTTGTTTTAATTTCGATTCTGGGAGCATTTGCTCTACCAGATCTTCAAAATCCATCGGCGGCATGCAGCCGCGCTCTTCAATCCACTGGCAAGCCAGTATCGGGCGTAACACATAAAAATACTTTTTGATTTTCACATACTCACCCTGCAAATATTCCCGAAAGTTCCCTTTGGCCATATGCAAATAGTGATACATACTGGACCGCGGTGAAAAGGTTAACGGTGAAAGCTGGCGGATTTGCTCCGTTACCCCGTATTGCTCCATATATTGAATCGGCGATTGCAGCCATTCGAGCAAAGGCGGGTTCGACTTGCGAAACAAGTTCAGCGCTTTCTTCAAATCCCAACCGTTGATGTCCAGCTGATCGCTAATCGGACGCTCAATGACATCTCGTTTCTCAAGTAGGGATAAGTACCAATCCACAGGTCTTACGTAGATAAACCTCACATCATAATCACTGTCTTTCGATGGAAATCCCCACGCTCTACTACCCGATTCACAGGCATAGAGGATCCGCACGCCTTCCTCTTGTTCAATTCGTTTAAGCTCACTATCTATTTTTCTTATATCAAATGTCATGGGACTCACCCTTTCTTCTTAATTATGTGGACGCAAAAAAGCCATAGACCAACATCGTCTACGGCTTTATCATGTCAAATTTTAACTAGGCCTACTCAAAGAGTACCTACGTATTCGTCACAAGTCCGGTTGAGACCGATGGTATGATGTGCTTTTCAATTGTCAGGTTATTCATAGAAATTTGATTGCGAATCATATCGTCGGCCTCCTTTCCATTCATTTACAAACATCATACGAGTCAAACCTAAGAACTGTCAATCCGTTGCGGCGGAAAGATTAATTATAATGATCGTGCCAATTAATAAAATTTATCATTACTTATCCAGTTATATACCTACGCTATTTGTTCAGTCAGCTAAATGCTGTTATGCTGTTATTAAAGTAAATCAGGAAGGTGGCACCTTTTTATGGCAAAAAAACTGGATAGTCACACACTAAATCTAATTAAGGAGGCTCTCTCTAAAATGGATGTTAATTATAAAAAAATAAATATTGACTTGGAGAGCGGAGATATTACTGAAGACCCACGCAGCATGAACATACAGGATTTACTAGCATTAGGAAAAGGAATCAGCAATGAAAGAGCTAAAGAATGGGCAAAGGACGTAGAGGAGGCAAGAAATGATTGGTAAAAGGAGCAATTCGTCGAGAACAGAAGCAAAAGCAAGGAAGAGCTTTAAAGACTCCAGATGCATTAATCATAGCAACAGCCAAACATCATGAATTTGCTCTCTATACAAAAGATAAAGGCATGCACTTTGTTGAAGAGTATGACGTGACTCTAATCAAATAATTACTTCACTATGAAAGTCCCCGTTCCCACCCTCACCACTTCGTCTGAATCAGCACTTGGTCGTAACAATAAACATAACATGTACAATTGTAACTGTAATGGGCATTAGTTGTTTAAGCAGGATTCGAACCTACAGGACATGGCCCCTCACATCCAACCATCAGTTCCAACTTACCCAGTTGGCGGGTTGTACTCACCTTCAGACAAAAGGCTACCAACTTCATAATGAAATAACTTACAACAACTCTGTTTTCCAATTTGCTTCTTGAATGGTCGTGTCTAGTTCGCGAAAAGCTTTTGAGTACAGATCAACCTGCTTTTGCAAATCCACAATAGATACAGTTGAATAAAACTTCACTTCCGATTTGCTGAATCTGTCCTGTCTAATAGCTGCTGCATTTATGACATCTTGAATGATAGATCTGCGCATGGATAGTGTATCTCTTTGTGCCAATCCTTCGGCAATTGTAAACCCTGAGCTGAGCGAGACTTGAGAATTCGTCCGATTGATGGCTGTCACCAAGGATTCAAATTCATTTAAAGTGTCGTTCAATTCTTGAAATAGATCAGTAGGATTCTCAGGCGGTTGCTCACCTTCTTGAACTTTAGCGCTACGTGTTAATCTAGCTTTCAATTGCTCCACACGCTTTTGGCAATCGGCTCTATTCATTAAAGCTTCTGCTAATTTCATTGTTATCACCCCAACTATTAATTTTACTAAACCCCTTTAATCGCAACCATCGGCTTACAAGTCGCCACCACATCTGCTAGCGACGCGCCAACAACACTATCAATAATCTGATCCACATCCTTATAGGCTTGCGGACATTCATCAAGAATCGTTTGCAGGGAACGATGATTAACTAAAATCTCATCATCCGTCCCAACTTTCATCGATTGAGCGAATTGATCGACGGTGACAAGCTCTTTCGTTGCCTTCCGTGATCTTGCCCTCCCCGCACCGTGACAGATGGAGTAGAAGTTTTTCAGCCCTTCCTCTTTCCCAACCATAATGTACGATGAGGTTCCCATAGAACCAGGGATTAAGGCCGGATGGCCCGTTTCTTTATAGGCAGCTGTATTCAGGAAATGACCTGGCGGAAGCGCTCTTGTCGCTCCCTTCCGATGGACGAGCATCGGCTGGTTGCGGTGAAATTCTTTTAGTGCATAGTTATGCATAAGGTCATAGAGAACAGGCAATTCTTCATTCTCGCCAAAAACTTCTCTGAAAGCTTCACGCACGCCAAAGGCAATCATATGTCGATTACTTACTGCAAAGTTGAGAGCGGAATACATTAGATTTAAGTAGGTTTGCCCTTCTTGACTTACAATAGGGGCATATAAGAGATTCCGATCGGGATTTTCTATTCCCCAACTGTTCATTGCTTCTCTGAAAACCTTCGTGAATTCTTGACCCAACATAGCTCCCCATGCACGAGAACCAGAGTGAATCATGACGACAACCTGACCGTCGAACAAGCCCCATTTTGCTGCCAAATCCTTATGAGCCTCCGCCACTTCTAGATACTGAATCTCTATAAAATGGTTCCCGCCACCAAGCGTCCCCAGCTGCCCGTGGGCATATTTACGGATTTTTGCTGGCAAATTCTCAAGGTAGGCGTGGTCGAACTTGAACGTAGATTCTTCTACATGCGTAAGCCAATGTTCATTCGGAACATATTTCTCAGGAAGTCCTTTTAAACCGTTTTGGACAACATCCATGATTTCAATATCAGAATAATTTGTATTTGTGCGCTCATTGGTTGGAACATATTTCTCGATCGCTTTGATTAGCGCCCTGCGAATACCCTTGTCTTGAATATCATTTTTGTGCAGGGATGTCGTATGCACGCGCATGCCACAACCGATATCTACGCCAACAATTGAAGGAGAAACGAACCCGTCTTTCATGCTCCAGACTGCCGTCGTCCCTATGCAAGTTCCAATTCCAACATGGGCGTCAGGGGTGTAGCTCATATGCACATTACGCGGAATCCGCAGGTTATTATCTGCCATTTCGAATACTTTGTTTTCAAAAGATTGAAACACATCCGGGTTAGCAAACACATGAAGATTGCCATGCCCTAATTCCATTTCATAATGATTACCGCCGTGTACGTTTGTTTTCATGTCCATTTGGTTAACCTCCGTTTTTCTTCTAAAGCTATCTTCGCTTATTTAGGATGGAGTGAACATGGTGAAAGTATGACGACAGGTGAAAAAGTTTTCCATTTTCTCCATATCTCTCCCCTGTTACAATAAGATAAGGTTGAATGAAGAGCGAGGGATACAAATGGCTAAGGAAAGCTTTGATAAAGAAATTCAATTTCTACGTATGCTTGTCCTCACAAGCGGGGCTTACAGTCGTCAGCAATTTGCGGAGAGGCTGGGTATCTCGGTTCATACCTTCGATAAAACCTTACGACGGTTAAAAGAAATCGTAGCGTCGATGTATCAACAGGCACCGGACACGCAAAGGAAAGAATTCGCCGAGATGCTGCGGTACAGCTATTTCGATTCAACGGATCCTATGCTGCTGTTCTTATTTCGAGCGAAGTCATTGAAAGAATCCGAAAGTCAGCGAATATCTACGCTTCTTACTGCATTGAATGAGCAGGCACTTACCGCTATTGAACTTCTGGATGTATGTTGTAAAGATATCCAATCCGATTCCTCACTTCCTGATGAGAAAACGGTTCGAAACGATTTGAAATATCTAGAAGAAGTCGGTGTCATCAAAAAAGTACCTGGACCACGACCCTATCGTTATCGCATACATAATGATTTAATCCAAGAGCTTACGCTTGATGAGCTAATTGATCTCTATGATTTCATTGATGTGATGTCGAATACGCAGGTACCGTCGGTTCAAGGCTATTTACTTCGAGACGGCCTAAAAAAGCATATGAATCGGACCTCATCCGAGCCAACATCCATAGAGCCATTCCTTTATAAATATCATTACCACTCACGTATTTTGGATGAAGCGCATCTATCCGTCCTTCTATCAGCCATTCAAAATCGCCGCAAGATCGATTTCTTATACTTTTCGCCCAAAAATTCACAATCCTATTCATCGAAAAACACAAATCCATTGTTCGAACGTGAAATGGAAGGGAAACTTCAGAAAACACTACCGCTCAAAATTGTCTACGATCACCAATATGGACGATGGTACCTTCTTGCTTATGATTCCCGGCATGGTATCAAGAAATATCGTATGGAAGGCATGACTCAGATTGAGCAAGGTGAGACTGTCGACTCAATCCTTTTTGATGAGAAGAAAAGTGTATTGGAAGAGAGTATAAAGCATAGTTGGGTCCTTGATACTGGACGATCGGTTATCTTGAAAGTAAGGTTTTTTAACCCAGGCGATACGGGGCCGAATTTCATTAAAGATCGTGTCCTTCTTCAAGGGCAGTGGGGAGAGATTACAGAAGAACAGATAGATTCGTTTATTTTCGAAATTAAGGTTAATGGAACTACGGAAATTAAGCCTTGGATTAGAAGCTTCGGATCTAGCTGCGAAGTGCTTGAACCGATCTATTTTCGGAATGAGATGATTGCGGAGTGGAAGGAGCTTGAGGTGTATTATGAACCTGTTCGAGAAAATATTTAACTATCAAATGATTACGAGGCTAGACAATTCGGGCACTTTCATGATCACCTCACAGGAAAGGTCATGGCTGAAAACCATGCTAAACCATCCCTCTGCGTCCAATGCTTTTACTCCAGTAACGCTGGAAAAGCTTGAATCTGTACTAGTTGATGAGAACACCTTCGATTTATCTGATGCCTTTATTGAGAAAGCTCGAAGTAAGGAGAGGTTAGTCTATCACCCGATGCTTCGCGCATTACGTCGATTCATTACGAGTCAAGCAGCTATCCAACTTACATACAGAGTGAAGGATGATCGGACTTTTACCAATGAAATGGCATTTCCCTATAAGCTTGAGTATTCCTTGGTGAAAAAAGAATGGTATTTGCTCTGGTATCACATCAGACATCGGGCGATGATGAGTACGAAACTTGAAAAGATTGAATCGATCAAAGAGTTGTCCATTTCTCCTGAGCGAGTCGCCCAAATTGGTTTAGACATTGAGAAACTGCTGCAAAAACGTCAGATTCATGCAACGATTGAAGTTATAAAAGAGTACAATCGAGAATTGTCCCGGATTTTATATGCCTTCTCTTGCTTTGAGAAGCAAGTCGATTACGATGAAACTCAGGAAAAATATACAATCCGATTAACCTTTCTAAATAATGAAGCCGAATATGTCCTTAGCAAACTTCGCTTCTTGGGTAAGCGGGTGCGCGTCACCCAAGGCGAGCATTTGAAAAGGAGAATGCTTGAATCGGCCAAAAAAGCTTTGGCTAGGTATGGGGAGTCCTAGACTATTCTCTCAATTCCACCCGCGCCAATTGGGACTGAACAACCAACTTATCGTAATGATCCGGATCATTCTTCTTGGTTAGTAAGGTCCCCAGAATCCCTCCAAGGAATCCAAGCGGAATAGAAACAATCCCTGGATTATTCAATGGGAACAGCGCTTCACGACGAATCCAGCCAGACAAAGGATCCATCACATTGGGGCTTAGAATCACGAACAAGATCGAAGTGATAAGTCCCGTTAACAACCCGATTATCGCACCAGTTGAATTGAATCGCCGCCAGTACAGCGTAAGCACAAGTAAAGGCAAGTTCGCAGAAGCCGCTACCGCAAAAGCCAACGAGACAAGGAATGCCACGTTTAACCGCTGGGCACCTAAAGCAAGTACTATAGACAATACACCAACCACTACCGCTGAACATTTGGCAACCAGCATTTGCTGTGCCTCTGTTGCTTTTCCCTTTTTCAATATACTACTGTAAATATCATGCGAAAAAGCGGACGTTGCCGCCAATACCAACCCTGAGACTACAGCCAGAATGGTGGCAAAAGCAACTGCTGAAATGAACGCCATCCAAAACTCGCCGCCAAGCGCCTTGGCAAGTAAGGGTGCCGCCATATTGTCCTCACCCAATAATAATGTTCGGTCAACGAAGGCTGCTGCACCAAAACCAAGAAAGATTGTCATCACATAAAAAGCGCCGATCAACCAAGTGGCATGAATGACGGAAGACCTGACCGTCTGCGCCTCTTTGACCGTATAAAATCTAGAGATGATGTGCGGCAGCCCTGCCGTCCCCAATACCAAAGCCAGATTAAAGGAAAGCGTATCCAAGGGTCCCGAAAATAAATTCCCAGGCTGCACAAACTTCTCCTTTAACGGAGTTGCTTGCGAAACATACACATATAGATCAAAAATATTCCAATGAAATCTGGCAAGTACCATCAGGCTGATCATAAAAGTACTGCACACGAGTAAAATAGCCTTGATGATTTGCACCCAAGATGTAGCAAGCATACCGCCGAAAGCCACATAGATGGTCATCAAGCTGCCCACTACAAGGATGGCAGAGGAATATTGCACCCCAAGCAGTAAATGAATGATCCCCCCTGCGCCAACCAACTGAGCAATCATATAGAAAATTGTGATCAAAATATTGTTAATCGCCATCCAACCTCTAAGATTCTTCTCTTGAAACCGTACTGCAATTGCATCTGCCATCGTAAAACGTCCTAGATTATGCAGCGGTTCTGCGATGATATAGAGCACAATTACATAGGATGCTAGAAAGCCTATTGAATAGAAAAAACCATCAAAGCCATATATGGCAATAGTCCCCGTGATACCAAGAAAAGAAGCGGCACTCATATAATCGCCAGAAATGGCCAGCCCGTTTTGTAAGCCAGTGAGTCGATTTCCAGCCACGTAAAAGTCATTCGTGTTCGTTGTACGTTTAGCCGAATGGTACGTAATAACCAGCGTTCCAATCACTACGGCCACGAAAAAGACAAACGCGAAAAAATTCATAGTGATCCGATTCCTTTCTTGGCTGCTCTTTATTTACTACTAAAAGAATAGCATATTTAGGCCCACAAAAAAGCAATAACATGCAGCAAGCCTCATGAAAGGCTGACTGCATGTTTTTTGGGTTCAATAGGATGGGCTGCTTACATGCCCGTATTAGCTTTTACATTAATTTCCGTATATTTCACATCGTCTCTTTGTGTAGAAAGCATCGTTCCAATATAGGCTCCAAGGAATCCAAGTGGAATGGAGATAATGCCGGGATTGGCCAAATTAATAAGCGGATTGCCCACCATAATCGCCTTCCCTGCCTCTCCCCAAATATTCGGACCCACGGCAACAAGCAGGATACAGCTTACTAGTCCACTTAACATACCGACAATCGCGCCTGTCGTATTAAATCTTTTCCAATATACGGTGAAGAGAATGACTGGCAAATTGGCACTCGCCGCAACAGCGAAGGCAATGGATACCAAGAAAGCTACATTGAGCTTTTGAGCGAACAGTGCAAAGATAATTGAGAGTACAGCTACACCAATCGAAGCGAAACGGGCTATTTTCAATTCTTCCTTATCCGTCGCTTTGCCTTTACGAACGATTTGTCCGTAAAAATCGTGGGAGAATGCAGAAGCAGCAGAAAGCACCAATCCGGTAACAACCGCTAATATCGTGGCAAAAGCAACCGCTGAAATAAAGGCAAACAAGAAATCTCCACCTAATGCTTTGGCGAGTAGCGGCGCAGCCATGTTCCCGCCTTTATCTATCGCTGTGATATCCTTTGCGCCAACAAATGCTGCAGCTCCAAAGCCTAGGAATAAGGTCATGACATAGAAAATACCGATAACCCATGTTGCCGAGACGACAGAACTTCTTGCCGTAGCCGCATTTTTCACTGTATAGAAACGAGTGAGAATATGCGGCAATCCAGCAGTTCCAAGCACCAAAGCAAGGTTAAGCGAAAGTGTTTCAACCGGAATCTTATATTTGTTACCCGGGTTTAAAAAAGCCTCTTTCAACGGTGTCGCTGTTTTCAGTTGGGTAAACATTTCGGAAATACTGAAATTAAATTTTGCTAGAACGATAAGTGACAGGATCAACGTGCCCCCCATCAGAAGAACCGCTTTGGTAATTTGCACCCAACTCGTGGCACGCATTCCGCCAAATACCACATAAATAGTCATTAGGATACCAACGATTAATACAGAGGTATAGTAATTAAATCCGAATAGAAGTTTGATCAAAGCACCCGCGCCAACGAGCTGCGCGATCATATAGAAGATGGAAATGGTGATCGTGTTTAGTGCGGCTACCCCACGAACATTCTTGTTAGCAAATCGCGCCGCGATCATATCTGCCATCGTATATTTCCCTAAATTCCTTAGCGGTTCCGCTACTAAATAGAGAACGACAAGATAAGCAACTAGAAAACCTAAGCTATAGAAAAATCCATCAAAGCCAGTCAAGGCAATTGTCCCTGCGATTCCCAAGAAGGATGCTGCCGACATATAGTCTCCGGCAATCGCAAGCCCGTTCTGCCACCCCGTTAAACCACCGCCGCCGGTATAAAACTCATTCGAGCTATCCGTTTTCTTAGCTGCATAATACGTAATAATCATCGTTAACAAAATAATGCAAAGAAATAGAATGACGGCAGTTGGACTCATAACGAAGTACCCCCAGTTTCCGATTTTATTTCTTCAATTTTTCGGTCGAATTCCTTGGATTTTCTGGAGTAAATGATAACATAGCGCCCAAGTCATCAGAAACTGTGCAAAAGCGTACACCCATGCCCATGAAATAGGACCGATTGCTGGATTATTCAGTACTTTTGTGTAAGAGGTCAAGATTGGCAGTGTAAAATAAAAAAGAAGGAAAAAAATCGTCATCGGAATGATAAATCGCTTTTTGCTGCCGATTAATTCCTTGAATTTTTCAGATTGTGCCACTTCCCCATACTGTATTGGCTTGTTGTTAGACATTCGCACGTCCCCCCTTAAATGTAAGCGCATTCAGTTTGATTATATGCGAATTTTTGCCCTTTGTAATAAGACTGTCGCGAATCGTCATATTCCCCGCCTGAATTGCCAAATAAGGAGCTTTAATCGGTTTCATTTTTATTTGAGCAGCCTAAACAGCTCTTTGGCCATCTCCCGTGAAACGGGTATTTGCGTTCTTTTTTCATTTTTCAAAATCAAATTAAAAGCGCCATTGAACCATGGAACTAATTCATCGATACCATTTAAATTAACTAAATAACTGCGATGAGGACGAAAAAAAGGGAGTTCCCCGAGCTTGTTTTCCAATTCCTGCAGGCTCATTTTGGACATATAAATCTGGTTGGAAAACGTATAGATATGGATGCTTTTTTCTTCCCTTTCAGCATAAAGGATAGTTTCAGGATCAAGCAGGACATGCTTCTCCCCGTCTATGATTAATAGCTTATTCCAGTTCCTTGCTTTGGAGGAAAATTGCATTTTGCTAGGCAGTGATGTCGTTAATGGACTATTGGAAAGCTTGCTGCGAATCCGGGCCAGTGATTCCTTTAGACGCTCATGACTATAAGGTTTAAGTAAATAATCAACAGCATTCAACCCGAACGCCTCAACCGCATGATCATCGTGGGCCGTTGTGAATACAATTAATGGCGCTTGTGCAGCAGTTTTCAGCATACGAGCCGCTTGCAAGCCATCTAATTCAGGCATTTGAATGTCCAAAAATATAGCATCTGGCTCCCATTCATTAACAAGCTCTAGTAACTCCTTACCGTTGGAGGCGTGCGGCATCAGCTCTATATCCTCTTCCATCCCTAACAGATAGATCAACTCTTTACGGGCCAACCACTCGTCTTCGGCAATCATGACCTTAATGGATCTCACCTGCGTATTCCCCCCTCTCCATACTTGTCCCAGGAATGTTAAATGTAAATTTACACCCGCCATTGATATTATTTTCGATAAAAAGCCGAGATTCCTCGCCAAACAAGCCGATCAACCGCTGATTGACATTATAAACACCAATCCCGTTCCCTTCGCTGCTATTTACCGGCACTTTGCCTAGTTGTTCTATCCATTCAGGCGGTATGCCGCTTCCGTTATCTTCGATTGATATTTGTAAATTATCTTTATGGTTCAACACTGCTATTCGAATTCGCCCCCCGTGATTCCTATCTTTCAATCCATGTTTGATACAGTTCTCAACCAAGGGCTGCAGTGTAACGGGAGGAATCATAGCTATCAGCAAATCAGAGTCCAACTGAACTTCCATCGTGATCTGATCCTTGAATCGAATCTGGATAATTTCCAAATACGACCTAAGGTGCATGATTTCCTGTTGGATCGAAATGGTATGAGACGCAATAAGCTTGATATTAAGCCTCATGTAAGTACTAAGCTGCATAGTAATATGCCTTGCCATATCAGGCTCAATTCGAATTAGAGAGACAATGGAGTTCAATGTATTGAATAAAAAATGAGGATTGATTTGCGACTGCAGGATCCTTAGTTCGGATTCCTTCATTAATGCTTCCATACTCTCATGCATGGCCACACTAAGCTGATAGGACAGCAGTTTGCCTAATCCTTCTGCAAGTACGATTTCAACCGAACGAATTTCCTGTGGTTTTTTAAAATATAGCTTGATTAAACCTGCCACATGTCCAGCCTGCTTGATCGGAACTATGATCGCAGCCCGAAGCGTTCTATGATTCGGTTGGATATCCTCGTGATTCAGAGCGATTTGCAGCTTACCTGTGCCAATGGCTTGCCGTGAAAGCTCAGAGCAAATAGGTTCACCAGGTATGAGAATCCTATCACCGAGCCCAGCGTGAGCAAGAATGTTCTGCGTATTGGTAACTGCAACCGCAGCTGTCTTAAGCTCCCTTAGCAGTAATCTAGCGATCGCATCTGCCGATTGATAAGTTAGTCCCTGTTTCAGATGTGGCAGCGCAGCTTCTGCAATATGCAGGGCGCGCTGAGTTTCATATGCAACAGCACGTTCTTCTTCCCGAAATACAACACGCAGCATGGTTGTGAATATCGCGATGGAGATGCTGTTCGTGAGCACCATCGGAATGCCGATCAAGTCCACAAGTTCAATAGCCTTCTCGGGTGGCGTTGATACAATAAGGATGATTCCCATCTGCACGATGGGTGCGAACATGCCGATAAAAATCGCTTTGGCCGGAGAAATCACCCGTTCCTGCAAGAAGAATCTCGCCACTCCGCCCGCTAACAATCCGGTCAGCGGAGCGGCGATTCCGCTCGCCAAACCTGTAAATCCACTCATCATATATAAGTGGCTTCCAGTAATTAAACCTGCACCGATCCCCACAAGAGGACCTCCCATTAAACCTCCGATGACAACGCCAACCAGAGCGGAATGGGCTAATGCTTGATCGGCTTGCAGTGGAAAGATCCAAAAGGAAGACGAGATGACTCCCTCTTCGATCACCACACCTGCATAGGTGCCAAGAATGCCGAACAAGCCAAATAAACAGATGAAATAAATCGTATTCATAACGGACATTTTTCTATCCAGAAGCTGACGAACGATAGGAATTCGCGTGAGGATAAATGTTACGATCAACAGAATACCCATACGCTCAAAAAGCAAAAGAGCAAGCGCTTCCATATTATCCCTCCTGCTATATAACTCGATAACACGATGGGTCTAATCAAAATCATTCCAAGTGAATCCTTCTATTTGCCTTCGGCGCTCCTCTCGGCAAGAAGAACAACGTTTTGGCGGATCCCAGCCACGCATGCGGAATACATCCTGTTCCTCTATCTTCCATTCAAAACGTTTTCCGCATTCCCAGCATTTAAGCCGTTCCGCTTCGCGCGGTTGATGAAACAGGTCGGAAGTAATTCCCACTTGAGGAGCTGCACCTTCTAAAGCTAAACGACTTTCCCCCTTATTCTGAAGATGAGCAATAACCTCCCTTATCGCTTTCTTCACCTTTTGATAATCGACAAGCTGCCACTGCTTGAGCAGAGGAATGAAGCGTTCATCCGAAGTGTCCGCAACTTTCTGTAAAAAAAGTAAAATCATGCCTCGGTTGCGATCTTTCAGATAAGTCATATCCATGTCACTAATTCCGGCTTCAATCCACTGTCTCCACTGATGCAGCAGCAGGTCAGTCAACTGATCACACTGGATCAGCCATCCTTTTTCTGTGAAAATAAGTAGGGGCATATCGCGGTTGTACTGCAATTCAAGAAAATCATTCTTGATCATCCAATCGACTCGTTCTGTAATTTGCTCTAGAGTCAAGTAACTATAGTAGCCATAAGCCACATTCGTGTTCAATTCCAGCTCCAACAGCTTTTTATCACGTGAGCCCTTTAAAATTTTGGCCAACATGTTCCTTCCTGCACTACCGATCAAGCTATCTGCCGCGTGAAGGATATAACGGATTTCCTCTTCTCTTAAACTAGCTGCCATCTCCGGTTTCGACTGCTTATTCTTATGATTCATTGTGGCCATAAACAACCGTTCCTCCTCGCCATACTTTTTTCGGATTAACCAGCTTCAATCAACAGTTTCTTTTTTCAGACTCATTCTAGTATTGTATTATTAATTATAGACAATATTTTAATATAGCAAAACTAGAATAGAAATGTTGTTCTCCGTGCTCACACCTAATCAGATTAAACCGTTTATTTTACACCCAGAGCTAGTCGTTAGCCACGCAGCGATCAATTATTTTTACAACAGCAAATAAAGCTTCTACATTTCGCTAAAATCTGGTGATGTCGGGTGCATGTTGAGTTTGGGATACAAATAGAAGAGAATATGTTCACAGGTGGATGAACAATTATTGTTTGGCTACTTGGTAGAAGGAGCGGCTGGGAAGATCACCCTAACGGTCCTTTTAGGTTTTAGAAGATATCCGTAATTTGTATTCTGGCGTCAAAAAAGTCTGCCTGATCTCCTATGCATAATCAAGGGAGATAGGGCAGACTTTCTTAAACAGCACCAGTGAAGATGATCAATCGAGTGGTAAATTTCCTATATGAATAACTCCATCTGCTTAACATCCCCTAATCGCTCTAACGAAATCGGTGCGTAATCACGGAAATAAGCCTGATTAATTTCCTTCTCTTTCGTCATCACTAGTTTGCTCCCATTCGCCGCTTGTCTGAGCCTGCAGCTAAAGACGACAGGGAAATAGTCTTTGAGAAATTTCCCTTCCGCATGCGCGGTGAGCGCTATAATTTGGAAACCGAGCTGTTCGGCAATAAAAAAGACAGGACTCAAGACATGATCGCTCGACGCTTTCCCGAAAGGATTATCCAGGATTACGGTACGATGTCTTTTCATATTTGCTTGAATATGCTGACGTTTTTCAGCGACGTAGTTGAGTAATCCCAAGAATAGCGTCATATTCTTGCTCCATTTTTCCCCGCCGGACCAATTATTAGACTGCTCCCAGGAGAAGGAAGCCTTCGTTACGTTATTTTCATTGGTTACTTTGCGGCAGGAGACTTTCATCGGTCTTTCTTGCAAAACAATGTGCAGAAGCTGCTTGGTATCCAACCATTTTTCGATCTCCTTACGAACGGTGGATTTCACTTCCTGCCCGTTGTCATCGCGGTAGTGTCCCTTTTCAAGTTCGGCCAATATCCATTCCAGATGCTTGCGCAGATGGTCCTTGGCCTCCAGCTCATCCCATTCAGGAATTTGGAACGAGTAAATGTGCTTCCACTGGTCCTCAACCTTTACTCTGGTTTTATTAGGGATATCTCGAAGTTCAGAAGCAATCAGCTTTATATGGCTGTGCACATGAATAATATACTGCTCTAGCTGCTGATTATGGGTGCGCATCGTTTCTTCTGCAACATGGTTGACACGTTCAATCCGGCTGTGCATTTTCTGTTGAAATTGCGTTAGCTCCTGATAGTTGTCTTTTTTCTCGACACCTTGCTCGGCCATGTCTCTCATTTTGATATCTTTGATTTGTTTCCTGCAAAAATCGATAAAATGAACTCTCGCTTTTTTTACCGATGTCTCTTCTGCTTCCAGTTCCTTCATAACGGCGGATAGCAAAGTCACGGATTTTCGGACCAGTTTCATTCTGTCATTCGGAAACTCGGCTTTCAGCTCTTGCGTGATAAATGACGCCTGAATGAGCGGATTTTCAAAACCATGCATGATTTTATATTGATTTAAGTATTGGATAACGTCTTCTATTTTACCTAATTGGGCCTGAATTTGTGTATGCTGCTGCTGTAATCCAGTCTTCTGCTGCTGCAGGCGTGTATCTTCGCTTTGGACTTGCTCTTGCACCACAGTCAGAGACTCCGTGAAGGCTATAGGTAGCTCACCCGAATGCGCAGTGCCATACTGCTCAATGAGTAGTTTAATAGTCGTCGCTAGTGCATCAAATTGCTTCTCAACTCGCGTAAATTCTTCTTTGTCACGAGACATCCGAGATTCATAGTCCTTGAGCTCCGATAACAGCTGCGACATCTGTTCTTCACCGGTCACAGAAAACGCAAGATCCTCATTCAAATCCAAGTCCGCTTGTTCGAGTCGAAGCTTATTCATCTCCTTCTCCAACGTTGTTCTGCTAGTCTTTGCATGATTCCACTCCGCTTCAAGCTGCTGACGCCCTTGGGATATGCGATTTAACTTGAGATTTAAATCCTTCCGTTCAGTTTTCAACCACTCTATGCTATGATTCGCTTCAATCGGCTGCACATCAACAGTTTCCATATACAGATCTTGATTTTGAAGACTTGATTTTTCGGTTCTCAAATAGTTCATTCTGCTTTTCACGGATTCGAACTGCAGCTTCACTTGCTCCATAGAGCGCTGCCTGCTATCCAACTTGCTTTGCTGATCTTCTGCCTGTTCAGCAAGCTGATCGATGGCCCCGTTCAATGCGGAGATTTCTTTCCCCAGCTCAACATATGTCCGTCCTTTTTCAATCCATTGCTGAAGCTGGACCATTTCACCTTTTTGCTCGTCCATGATGTTACTGTGCTGCTGAATCGTTTGCTCAGCCAGTCGCACCGATTTCCTGATTGAATCCTCTTGGTTCTCTAATTCACGCACTTGTTCGCGCTTAAGTCCAACTTGCCTTTCCATTTCTTGTACGACCTCAAGCGGGTATGAAGCAATGAATCGACTGAAAGAAGTTTGTAAATCAGAAGTACGCTGCAATTCACTTTCCTTTACTCTACGTGCTGTCAGAACCTCTTCACCTTTTTGAGATATCGTTTGTTTCCAGCTCACAAATTCCTCGACATCCGCATTTTCACGCCAATGCATCGGTTCAACCCAAGCTTTTTCTTGCACAGCTATCGGCGTATCCATATTGGCTAGACGCGATGCTTCTTGCGATGAGATGACTTGAATCGGGAACTGCATATCCTCCGCATACTGCCGCAGCTTGCTCGTTAATAACCCAACCTCTTCTTCTGTCGTAATCAAAGTCACTGACCAAAGAGGATGTGTCATTGCCCGCTCGGTTAGGTCTAAGCCCTGCAAATATTGAATGCCTGTCTCCAATAACGCGAATTGATTACGCCATTTTTCCACCAATCCTGCCACATAGACATCAGCAAAAAAGGCATGTTGGTAGCTATAATCATCGATATAACGGAAAGCCAGACGCTCTTTCAACAAGTAAGCTTCCTTTTCCAGGTGCAGCTTTTCCAAATCCTCCCTAAGCCGTTCTTCAATCGAACTCTGCTTCTCATAAACGGATGAGAGTCTCCCCCATGAAGACCTGTAAGCAGCGATTTCAGAAAGCATAGATTGATGCTCTTTTTTGAATGCTTCGAGATTTTGCTCAGAGCTGACGCGTTCCACATAGGCGATCTTGAGCTGTTCACTAACTCGTTCCAGTTCTCTCCCGCTTTCCTCTTTACCGAATGCCAACTCCTTGTTCTTCTGCACAAGGTGCACGTTGCTATCATCCAACTTCTGATAACGCTGAATCCAATCCGGCATACTGCCTTCCATGCTCTCGACTGCTGGATTTGCCAAAACATTGATCCTAAGAACGTCCCTATCTTTCTCACGAGCCTGCACAATGGATCTATGTTCAATGAGCTGCTTGTTCAATTCCTCAAGTTCGCTCGATAGATCTCTCAAAATCGTTTCCTCTAAGGCCGTCCTATTCTGATGAGCATCTAATTCCTGCCTGAGTTTCTCTTCTTCCACCTGCCACTCTTGCTCTATCTTGCTGTAAAAACTGCGAATTTGCCCACTATTATTGATCCATGCTTCCCGAAGATCCCCTTCTTCTTGGGTATTACCGAACTGATCAAGTTCGCGCTGCAAATAATTCATGCGCTCTTCTGCAGAGGTCCACTGCTGCTTGTAGTCGGCTAAACGCAGAGAGTAGTAGTGCTGCTTAGCACTTCGTACTTGCGTCTCTTTCCGCTCAACGTCTTCCTCGACCAATCTCAGCTTTGTTTCCAAAGCGGATTGCTCCTGCTTTTGCTTGGCAATCTGAAGGGATTCTTTCTTCCGAGCCAATAACTGCAACTGCTGATCGCATTCTGACATATGACGGTGCCATTGTGAAAGCTTAGTGGTTTCCTCATTTTTCTGCTCATTCACTAATAACCAATAGGCCTTCGTTTCAGCCTGGGCAGCTGCATAAGCCATCTGTTTAGCATCCATTTTGGCAAAATGAAGCACATAGCCATCCAATTCAACGAGGATTTTCTTATTTTCTTCGATTTTCTCTTTTAACTCTTTATATTTTTTGAAGCTGTCCCTGTGCATTTCAAAATTATTCGCGAACTCGCCTTGTTCATATCCTGCCATTGCATCTTCTACCGTTGGGATCAACAAGCGATCGAACAACTGGCTCGTCGTTTTACATTCATCAAAAAAGCTCTCTACTCCGCCCTCTGAGCTATTGATCTTCGCAATTCGATCCCACTCTGATGCGATAATGTGATAATCGTTTTCCAATACTTTCTTGTACTCTTTCATCGTGGGAGGTAGCTTCGCGTTCATTCTTTTCGACGTCATCTGGTGGTAATAATCATGGATTTCGCCTTTATCGGCTGCTCTAAGGCTGCCTGCACTTTCCTTGACAAAAGGTATCCGATCAATGGCATCGGCATCAAGCTCCGGATAATCATAGACATACCGATAAGAATCTATCCCTGTTGCTGTCAGAAACAAACTAACGCAAGTGACCACATATCTCCGTGGCCGTTCACTCAGAATCCACTCGATCGCGATATGCGCAGGGCCGTTTTCGAGACTTAACGTATCCTTCATTTTACGACCGGCAAGTTCCGCATGCGGTAGTATGGCTTGAATGGCAGATTGGATAAAAACCGTCTTGCCCCCTCCATTTTCCAGAAGAATCGCACCATTATGCCCATCGAAATGAAACAATTCGTCGTTGTAGCGCTTATTTCCATCCTCATAGACCACATTCGTAAAACGTATTTTAGAGATGGCTGGCATGTTCGCTTCCCTCCCCCTCATTTGCATTGCTTTGATATAAAAACTCCAAAATGCCGCGGTTATATTCCAGCTCCATAAAATAACGCTGCACAACCACTTTCGCCTTTTCAGTTAACGTAATTTCCTGATTACCAATATCGATCACTAACTCTTGCGCGACCAGAAACTTGCGGACAGAGTCCATAAAGCTAACCCGGCTAATCGTATTCCCGCTTTGCCTCGCAGCTGTTTCCTTGATATCGTCCATGGCACTCCATTTTTCAATCAAGGCCGTCCAATTATAGGAAAACTCCTGCTCCATCTCTCTTAATTCAGCTTCAGGATGCGTCTTCAATAACGCTATTCGCTCATTCACAAGCTCCGTCCACTCTTCAATTCCGATAAAACTTCTCGTTGGCTCCATCGTTTGGTAGCTGTCATAAAAGGCTCCAATCAATACGATGATACTGACATACATCAGATAGAGATCCGCATTCACGGCATTCGCCCTCAGATAGGTACGTTTAATCACTTCGTTGTTCATATGAAAAGGCGATAGCCGTGTCTCCGGAATCATATACAGCTGTTCACCGGCAATAACCGTTACGCAATCGACCTCTCGCGCGAATTGATCCACTAGCCCTCGCACTACATCGTCCGCCATGTATTCTTGGAGCCATTCTTTGCCAACCGCGTTATCGCGAGCGAGCAAAGTATAGATGCGAAAAGCTCTCATTACTGTCCCATTTTCAAGTCCAATTGTCATCCTGTTCTCCCCACGAAATCAACATATTCTGAATGCTAAACCTATCGTTTACCTTAATAATATCTTCTTGCTCAATGATGACCAGACAGCGGCTTCCCAGAAGCATATACATATCTTCCAGCAACGTCCCCGGCTCTTCATTCTGCTGCTTATCCCTATCATCCGCCCGAAGGGGACTTCTTTGATGCAGATAGATCCAAAAATCGTAGAAAGTTCTCTCACCCAGCAGTCTTGCATGCTCGCTCTCTTCGAACAGCTGAATGAACGGTTTCAATTCAACTTGGCCCTGTTCTTCCATCCTTTGCAACAGCTGCTCCATCAGAATCTTGTACAACTTTTTCTGCATCGTCTGGTACCGGTATTCGTCGCTGTCTCCGCCAAGTTCCAGAAACTTGTCATCCCGCTCTTGTCCGCTGCCGTCTTCCAGCATATTTTGCTCAGCCCACACGCTTAAAAGCGACCACATCTTCGTCTCTTGTACCGGTAAGAACGGGACCAGCACACCTTTCATCGTCTCCAAAGGCAATGGCGTACTAAAGATAAGAGAAGCAATATCCTGATCAAAATTAAAGGAATCCAACCCGGTATAATATAAGGATTCTTGCGCTGCGCCAAGTGCATGTGATTTCAACACCATACTCTGATGAAATAGATCCGAGTGCTCGCCATGCACCTTCTCCAGCTCATTGGATATGCGTAAAATTAACTCATAAGGCCGTTGATCTGCTTGTCTAACTGTTTGTGCCTGAACGCGATCCTTCGTCTCCTTCACGAATTGCCGCAGTTCTTCAAACTCTTCATTTTCCATCTGCAATCGCAAATAAATATCTTCCAGCAGACCTTTATAACGTCCGAACGTCTCTTCAGACACGATATTTCTTTTCAACTCATGCTCCAGCTTGACCATCCGTTCCTGCAAAGCTTCCACATCGATTCGCATTTCATTAATTTGCCGCAGGGCTCCTTCGAACTCGCCCTTTTCCAATTGCTTGCGTAGTACCAACTGATGAATTGATAATTGAAATTCGGTATAAAATTCCTTGGTCGCAAAAATAAGCTCCAACCCATCTTCGTCGAGCGTGTAGTACTGCGTATTCGTTTTTAAGTCGAAGGCATTCGCTTTCAGAATCGATATATAAATATGTTCCTTCTGACCGGATTCCCAATTCATAAACGTAAAATCCCGTTTCTTCCCTGTCGTCGGGCGAAACACTTGCGTGATCTGCCTGGCCAGATCCTCAAATTCGATATCGTCCAAATCGATGAAGATCCCCGTCACTTTCAAAAGAAACTCGGCTAAGTCTTTGACACCCGCCTTATTGTTTCGCATCAACTTCTGCTCAAAAAAGTAAAGCAGCGTCAATAGCCCAAGCTCCATGAAATCTATCGGTTTATTTTGCCGATCGGTTTGCCGCTTTCTCTGAAGCTCATAGAGCGGATCAAAAAGTGCCAGCTTGGTCATACGTTCCCTAAACCCGGAAATAACCTGACCAATTTCTATGTAATCCATGCTGTGTGCCTCCAAATCGTACAAAGCTCGTGTGTAGGTAATATTTCTTGGGGGAAGTAACCGCCTGCTCTTAAGCAATCACTTATCTTAACTTGTTCCTCCGCTGTAAAATGAGACATGAATGCTTGCACAGCTCGCTCATTGTCTCGTTGGTTTTCTTTGCCGTATGTAAAATCCCTGCTCAGACATGCTCGATAAAAGGGAAGCGCCGGTTTCGCCGGACTGCCGAAAAGGGCAAGCACCCGCTCATTGAACAGATGCCATATGGAAATTCCTTCTTTATCTATATCGCCAAAATAGTAGAACTCGTGAGCAGCGTCCCTGAGCGGAAGCTGCATCGACAGCAGCTCAATGCTTTTCGTAACACGATAACCGCCACCAAAAATTAGCGTGGCGAACGGAACATCCGGCAAAACTTGCAACAGCGCTTGATAGGTCGTTTTATTTTCAACAATAAGATGCTTATGAACCGCATTGGTCAGGCCATATGGATTCACAGCAAACATCAAGGGATCATCCACAGGGAGAATAAGCAACTTGTCCCACAAACCGATTCGGACCAGCAGCTCTTTCCCTTGCTTCTCCGTTATCCATTTCTCATCAGCAACAAGCTCAAAGCTTCGCTCCGGTTCCGGTGCGGGAGTGCTTGGAAGCATATTCTTTTTCAAATAAGCATCTATTCGTTCAATAAAAGGCCTATCTTTCTCCCAAATGCTAGCTTCTAAAGAATAATAGTTATCCAGTTGAATGAACGGATGCAGAAGTAGTCTGGCCCGATGGATTTCCTTATGCGTATCTTCCTTTAAACGATTCTTATGCACTCTATATTGATAGGCAAGGGATGGTTGTTTACCTGTTCTCCCGTTGCGCTGAACCATCTGTATAATCCCCTCAGATTCAAGCTCCAGTACCGACCGAGAAAATTCTTCATAGGTACATGGCTCTCCTAGAAATATTGTTTCTAATTCTGAAAGTGAAACTGTGCTCTTCTTCAAAGATTGTAAATACCTGCGTAATTGAGAAATGGGGTACATGTACAGTTGCTCCTGTTTGAGAATATATGCCTATTATTTGAACCTCTCATGACTAAAGTCACGAGATTCTTGGGTAGTATCTTCTAACGAAGAGAAGTTTACCAAGCTACCCCTGTCGTTCCGACAGTTCGTGTAGTTACTACACAGTAAGCAGTCTTTTGCCTTCGGCAAGAATGTTTAGGCTTGCATTGAAATCTCTGTCGTGATGCGTTCCACAAACTGGGCAATTCCATTCACGCAAGTTCAGGTCTTTTACATCTTTATTTTGGTAGCCACAACACGAACACAACTGCGAAGATGCGAAAGTTTTGCCTACCCTCACGACAATACGACCATACCATTTCGCTTTGTACTCTAGCATGGAGCGAAACATCGACCAAGATACTTCACTAATCGCTTTAGATAATAATTTACCGTTCCCCAGCATGTTTGTTACTTGCAAGTCTTCAACCGCAATGATGTCGTGGTTTTTGACAATATGCGTTGAAATCTTATCTAAGTAATCTTTTCTTGTATTCGCGATATGTTCATGTATTTGAGCAACTTTGATGCACTGCTTGTACCAATTGTAGCTACCTTTAATCCTACGTGAAAGTTTACGCTGTGCCCTTGCCAGTTTCTCTTCAAGTGTGCGAAAGAATTTAGGATTGCCAAACACTTCACCACTGGATAGAATTGCAAAATCTTTCAAGCCAACATCTATCCCTACTTCATTGCCTGTTTTGGGCAACTCATGGATTTCAACTTCCGCAAGTACAGATACAAAATATTTACCTGATGGATTGCGTCTAACCGTAGCGTTTAATATACGACCTTCGATTTCACGACTTTTGGAAAATTTCACTAGCCCGATTTTAGGTAACTTGATCAGATTGTCTACAATTTCAATATTTCCATTCGTGTAGTTTGTTTTGTAAGACTGTACAGGATTCTTCTTGCTCTTAAATTTAGGCGTATCGTTTTGTTTTTTGAAAAAGCGATTGTAAGCATCACTCAAATTCCTTAGTGCATTTTGTAAAGAAAATTTGTCTGGTTCTTTCAACCAGTCTATTTCTTGTTTTAGTTTTGTGAGTTCAGCAGAACATGCACTATAGGTTAAGCCTTTGCCTGTCTCTTTGAACGCATCGTTCCATTGGGCAAGAAAATGATTAAACACAAAGCGACTGCATCCAATCGTTTTGTTGATGAGTGTTGCTTGTTCTGGCGTGGGGTAAATGCGGTATTTGTAAGCTCTTTTCATTAACATTGCATTTCACTTCACTTTCTGATTCTGAATGTAAGTTCTTATCTGTGCTTCGGTATGTTCACTTACTGTTGCAACAAAATAAGAAGGATTCCACAGATGACCTCCCCACAATTGCTTTTTAATCTTAGGAAACTCTTTAAACAAATGTCTCGCGGAAACACCTTTTAACGCTTTAATCATACTAGGTACTGAATGCTGTGGTGAACAATCCACTAGGATATGAACGTGATCGAAGTCACTTTTAATTTCAGATATAGTGAAATTGTTATCGGTTGCAATTTGAATAAGAATTTCTTTTAGTCTTATGTCTATTTCTTCAACAAGAATCTTGTGACGGTACTTTACGCACCACACGATGTGGTACTGAATGGCATAGACGTATCCACGACCATGCTTAATTTCTGACATACAATCACCTCTGACTAAAGAATAACATATGTCAGTTTTATTTCCTACAGAAGCCTTCATTATTAAAGGGATTGTTGCAATATTCACCGAAACATATGTCGGATAGTTAACGTGGCAATAGCTACGCCCTATCCGAAGTTTTCTAACTCACGACTAAAGTCATGAGTTTGCAAAAACTTTCCATCAAAATTTCAAAGGTTGAAGGATTGATAGGCCATTGGGAAGTAGTTCTATCCAATAAAAAAAGCCTGTTTGAGCGATTAGGCCCAAGCAGACTTTATCAAAATGATGTTTCCACTTCGATTTCCTTCCAATCGTTTTCGTCCCTTTTTCAGTATAGCACAGCGAGTTGTCAATCTTTCACCGACCCCTGCATAAGCCCGGCAATAAACTGCCGACTGAAGATTGAGAACACAACAATGAGCGGTACCGTAGCCATCAGCGTTGCGGCCATGACCATTGAGTAGTCCGTGCTGTACACGCCATTCATTGAGGCAATCAGCATCTGGATCGTGAATTTGTTCTGTACCGAGATGACGACGAGCGGCCACAAATAATCATTCCAGGAATTCAAGAACGTAATGATACCTAGCGTTGCTAGCGCCGGGCGAAGCACCGGAAGCGCTACTCGATAGTACAGGTCGAAAGAGTTACAGCCGTCAATGCGTCCTGCATTGATAAGTTCATCATGCAGCACGGAGGCCGCATACTGCCGCATCCAGAAGATGCCAAACGCACTTGCCGCACCCGGGATGATCAAGGCTTTCAGGTCATTGATCCAGCCCAGCTTTTGTATAATGATGAACTGGGGGATTAGCCCCAGCTGCTGAGGCACCATCATGGTCATCAGCAGGAAGAAGAACAGGAACGGCTTGCCCGGAAATTGGAATTTGGCAAAGGCAAAGCCTGCCATCGAGCAAAAAAACAGAACCAGCAGCGTGTGCACACCTGCTACGATCATGCTGTTGCCGAATGATCGGAAAAACCCGACATGATCAATAACCTTTCCGATATTAACTAGCAGCTGATCGCTCGGCAGAAACCTCGGGGGAAACCGGAACATATCCGAAGTCGTTGCGGTAGACATCACGAACAGCCAGTAAAATGGAAATAGCGACAATAGAGAACCGACCAGCATCCCGATGTGAATAAGGAACGTTCCTGAAGCCCATGAGGACTTCGCTGGGGTCTTGGTTAGGACGACGGCATCTCTGCTTCGGCGAGTGACCGTTACTTTGGAAGATTCCGTGCTCATCAGATGCCCTCCCCTCTCGAAACGAATTTCCAATTCAAGAAGGAGAAAATACCGATGATCAGGAACAGCATCCAAGCGATAGCGGAAGCATAGCCGAACAGCTGATTGCCGAAAGCTTGGTTATACAGATACAGCACCAGCGTCAGCCCGCCTTTGGTTGCCCCGCCGGTATTGCCGACGAGAATTAAGGGCTCGGTAAACAGCTGCATGCCGCCGATCGTCGAAAGGATCACAGTGAACAGAATGATCGGCTTTAACAAAGGCAGCGTAATGCTGAAAAACTGCTGCTTCCGGCTAGCCCCGTCAATCGTAGCTGCTTCATACAAGTCATGCGGGATACTTTGCAGCCCGGCCAAGTAAATGATGGCATTGTAGCCCGTCCACCGCCAAATGACCATGAGCGACACGGCGACCTTCACCCAGAACGGATCGTTGATCCATTCAATCCGGGGCAGCCCAACGACTTGGAGCAGCCCATTAATCAGCCCAAACTGGCTGCCGAAAAACGACCCGAAGATAATGGCTACAGCCACAATCGACGTAATATTCGGCAGAAAATAGACCGCTCGATAAAAATCCTTGAACCGCACGAAAGCGGCATTGAGCAGAAATGCGACGACCAGTGCCAGAAACAGCTGCGGTAAGGTTGAAAAAAACCAGATGACGAAGGTGTTTCCGACCGATTTCCAGAAATCTGGATCATCGGTCAGCAAATTACGGAAATTGCGAAGTCCCACGAACTCCATCGGCCCGAGCCCATCCCACGAGTGGAAAGCCAGGTACAGCGAGAACAGGATCGGAAACAAGCCGAATACGATAAACAAGATATAAAATGGAGATATCATCAGGTAGGGCGCCAGATACGTCTTCAACCCTCTCATCGCAGCCACATCCCTATTTGTTTTTCAATTTGGTCTTGGCCTTCTCAATGAGGGCCGCGAATTCTTTGTCAGGATCCTTGCTCTTATCGACCGTCACGGCCTGCATGCCATCGCTAATAATATCTTCCACGGTTTGATAGAAAGGTCCTTTACGCTGCACTTTCACATCCTTGGCTACCTCGGAGAACAAGATGCCGAGCTTCTGGTTGCCCCAGAATTCATACCCCGCCTCTGTGAACGCTTTATCGCCATAGACCGACGGAGTCGAAGGGAAATTGCCTGAAATCTTGAATACTTCTAACTGCTGCTGGGGTGAAAGCATCCAACTAATAGCTGTGTAAGCTTCCTTGGCGTTCTTCGTTTCCTTCGGAATAAGTAAGAACGAACCGCCCATGTTGCCGGTACCTTCTGGAATTTTGGCTGCTCGCCATTTGCCCTTCGTATCCGGTGCGCGGGTTTCGACGTGCCCTTTGCCCCAAGCGGCAGAGATGTACGTAGCGATTTTGCCCGAATTCAGAGCGGCAGAGTACTCCTGCAGCGCATTTTTCTGGTCATAAGCTCCAGCGATGCCCATTTCACGGGCTTTTTTATAATAATCCAGCGCTTTTTTGATTTGCGGGTTGGATTCCATTGTTAAATTCTCGTCTTTATCAAAGTACAGTTCATTGCCCTGGTCGCGAATCGCACCATATAATTCATAAGGGTTGGATAAAATACTGGCGCCTGTTTTCTCCTTCAATGTTTTGCCAGCAGCGAGGAAGTCGTCCCAATTCTTAATCTTGGCCGCAACATCGTTAGGCTCCGAAGGGAGTCCGGCTTGTTGGAACAGATCTTGGCGGTAGTAAAGCACCATCGGACCGATGTCCGTTGGAAATCCAAGCTGCTTGCTGCCAACGCTGCCTTGCTTCCATTTCCAATCCAGATAATCCTTAGACAGATCCTTTGCTCCATACTCGTTCAGGTCGTAAAATTTATCAGGATACTTCAAGAATTGGTCCATCTGAGAAATATCGATCATCGCAATGTCCGGAGCCCCCGAACCTGCCGACATAGCCGTCAACACCTTCTTATGGGCGTCCTCCCACTTATAAATCTGTGGAATAATCTCGATGTTCGGATGGGTGCGGTTAAACTCTGGTATAATTTTTTCAAATGATGCCCCCTGCCAAAACCACATTTGCAGTTGAACCTTTTTCCCGCTGTTTCCACCTGCTTCATTTTTTACTGCGCTTTGCGTACCTCCGCTGCTGCATGCACTAAGAAGAACTAGAAGAGAAACCAAGAGCAGAAACATGGACTTGCGTTTAGGCATCCGATTCATTCGATAAACGCTCCCTTCACCATTTTCAACTGGACTTTCAAATTAGTAAGCCCTTACATTTAGTATAGGCAGGACATTACAGCTCGTATAGGTAACGAATCTTCGATTTCTTGGACTCTTCTCAGGAATGTTCCACCGTCCGATAATCCCCGGGGGCCATGCCGACGAAGGTTTTGAAGATGCGGCTGAAATAGGCTGGGTCCTTGTACCCTACCCGAATGCATACCTCATATACCTTCAAGTTCGTCTCGCGCAGCCATCTCTTGGCCTCCGTGAGCCTGATCTGCGTCAAGTACTGGGTATAGGTAAGCCCCATCTCCTGATGAAATAAATTACTCAAATAATTGGCATTCACTTGGAATTGCTGGGCAAAATCGGACAAATTCACCGCTTCGTTGGCATATTCGTTATGTACGTATTTCAAGAGCGCCTTAATAATCGGCGGAAATGAGTCCCCTCTTTCCTTCCTTGTAATTTCGTTGAAGCCCAAGCTCATCATGCTGCGCATATACATCAGCCCAAGATCACTTATCTCCTTGGTGCAGCCGCCATGCCCTATCTTCACTTCGATGCGGAGCTTTGCTTCCATCCACTTCGAAATTTCCTGCACCCGCTGCTCCCAGGCCACTTTATCATCGTGCTCAGTGAACAGAACCACAGTGATGAGCCGGTCCTCTTCGCATACTGCCGCCGTCCCCAATCCGCTGAACGATTCATGAGCACATTCCCGGATAAAGTAACGTACCGAGGTCTCTCCCAGAGACCGCAAATCCTTGGTCGAAAAGGAGACGAGCCGGATGGTGGCATATTGCGGAATCAGCCCTTCATCGAAAGTTGGCACCGGCACCCCGTGGAGCAGGTCGTGCATTCGTTTCTCCAGCAACGCCCGGCTGCGGATCACATTCACCTGCTCGGATTCCATCCGCCTTCGGTACTTCCCATAAGCTTCGTTGTACACCTCTAGCAGCTTCTCCTTGGAAAGAGGCTTAAGCAGGTAGGCTGCCACTTGATGCTGCATCGCTTTCATTGCATAATCGAATTCCGCGTGCCCCGTCAGCACATACACTTCGGTTTGCAGTGAATGCTGCTGGATATATTCGGCAAGCTGCAAGCCATCCCCCGCCGGCATGCGGATATCTGTTATAACGAGCTGCACCGTCCTCTGCTGCAGTATTGTAATCGCCTCCTGCCCGCTAGAAGCATCCAGCACTTCACCCACGCCTTCGAATCGAGCCAATGTTCTGCACATTGGAAGACGTACATTCGCTTCATCGTCTACAATCAGAACAGTAAACATACGGTTACCCTCCTCCCTCTACATGGTTTAGCGTCTCAAACTGCTGCATAATCCCTTTCCATGTTAACTCAGGATCTGCACCGTCAGATTCAACCCGCCGAAGACCGTCGCGAATCCATCTTTCAATCGTCGTATAATCGTAATCGTCGTAGCCGGATTTGTAGCGAAGCGCCGTGTAAGAATAAATTTGACCGACAGGTGCATCATTGAAAAAGGGATCGTGAACCTCCAGGAAATTAGAAGAGGAGTACGATTCCGGTGTGGAAGGAAAATTCCCGCTGCCGATAAAATTCGCCAGCTGCTGCTGCGGAGCCGTTAGCCAGCTGGCTAACTTATACGCCGCATGGGGAGATGAGCTTGTCTTCGGTATCGCCAAGTATGTCCCCGTTAAATTGGATGGCAGACCAGGTGCCCGGGTCAGATCCCACTTTCCCGCTGTAGCAGGAGCATTCTTCTTCATCATGCCGTGAAGCCAAGAGGGGGCTAATACGAGGGCGAATTTTCGATTGACCGCTCCTTCGGCCCAAGAGGAGGTTTGCGACTGCAGCCCAGCACTGAGGCCACGTTTGTGGAAAAACACCGCCCGATCCCAAGCTTCCTTAACATGAGGACTTAATTCGTGCTCCACAGGCAGCACATATTGACCATCAAACTGGTTGAGATAGCTAAGGAAGATATTGGTGATATTATCGAATAATAAGGCCCCCGTCCGCTGCTTCAGTAGGACTCCTGCCTGCTCCAGCGCATCCCAATCGGACAGATAGGACGCCACCTCTTCCCGTTCTGTTGGTAAACCGGCCTCTTGAAATAAGTCATGGCGGTACGCAAGCGCCACTGGCCCGATATCTACAGGCATGGCATACAAGAAGCCACCATTCTTGCTTTCCGCTTGCCGCCATTTCCAGTCCAGATAATGAACCCGCTCGTCGCCGTAATCATAGAGGTTATAGAACTGGTTCTGGAAGCGCTTTAATTGATTCAGCTGCGAAGCCTCCAACAGAACAAGATCAGGGGAATCGGCCTTCGTGGCCAGCGAAGTCATGAGACTCGGCACCACATCGTCGTATTGAAAAGTAACCATCTCAACATCCATCTGAGGATTGTCAGCCTCATACTTCTTAATCAGCGGCTCCAGCCCACTTCCCGGCCACAGCCAGATACGCAATGTACTGGGCTTCGGAGAGCTTTTCACACTCGGCATGACCATTTCGGGGGAGCAGGAGCACAGCAGGCTGATCATTGCTAGTACTAGCGAAATCCGAAGAAATGAATTAGGCAGCGCCATCATCCCCTCTCTTAACCAGCATTGACATTCCTTGCTCCCTATCAAACTGAGATGACGGGTCCAGCAATGGAAGCGATAATACCACCTGCAGTCCTCCCAATTGACTTGTCATCAGGCGGATTCCGTATCCTGTACCAAAGAAAGCCTGCAGCTGCTTATGCAGATTGCTTAACCCGATGCCACCCGCCTTCTTCTCAAAACCTTGCTCCCGATGAATCGAGTCTTCAAGCGACTGCAGGGCCGTAAGCGGCATTCCTACGCCATTGTCTTCCACAGAGCACAAGATCTTGCCACCCTGCCGATAGATCCGGACCCGAATTAGCCAGTCCCCCTCGTCCTTTTGCTCTAAGCCATGGTGGAAGGCATTCTCGACGAGAGGCTGCAGGACGAGCCGGATCACGCTTTGCTGCTGCAATCCTTCCTCTACGTCGATACTAACGTTAAATTTCTCACCGAAGCGCGCCCGCTGGAGCAATAAATACCGGTCCAGCTGCGCCAGATCCTCCCCGAGCGTTACGAAATCAGTCGACGGATGGACGCTGTAGCGAAGCAGTTCTCCGAGCGCGAGTGTCATTTCCTGTGCCTTCTCCGGCCTCTCGTCCTCAATCGTCCAGTAAATCAGATTCAGTGAATTATATAAGAAATGCGGGCGGAATTGGGCTTTCAACGCGACAAGCTCAGCTCTCTGGGCACTGATCTGCTGCTCGGAGAGCCGTTGAACGACTTCCTCCAGCTGACGCACCATGCCATTGTAGTTTGAATACAGCTGCGTAATCTCCCGGCTCGCAAAAGGCCGGTCGATCGGCTTAATCCCTTCCTTGCTCAGCTTGTTCATCCCATCGGCCAATTGACGAATTGGCTTCGTTAGCGTCCAAGTGAAGTACGCTACCAGCGCGAGGGCAATCCCGATACCTGCAGCCATGGTCAGCAGTGCGTTTGCCCACATCTGCGAAGCGTCACTGTACACCGCTTCGGGTTTGAAATAAGCGATGGTGGTCCAATCGCTGTAATTGGACTTGGCGTAGGTCACAAGCATCCGCTTGCGATCCTCCCTCGTCGTCCATTCGAAGAAAGGCTGCGCATTCCCGCCGAACTTGGCAAACAGCCCTTGATCTGCCGCCGTTCCAATCTCGCGAGGCTCCGTCGAATACACGATATTCCCTATGGAATCCATCACCTGCACCTTTCGCTCGATGCGCTGGCCCGTTTCACCAATCATCCGGTTCATTTTCTCCACAGGAAACACCACGAACTGATCCCCCAGTACCGTGAGGTTTCGAGAGTCCTTCAGCTTTCGGGCCCCAATAATGGCAGGAATCTCACCGTCTCGCCAAGCCGGACCATACACCCACAGCATATGACCATCGAGTTCCTCCATTTTCCTATACCAAGTGACAGCACTCACTGCGTCATCTGCCTTCCGCCAAAACAACTGGAGTGACTCGTTAGACGAGTAAGCATTGCCTTCCCGGTCGAAAAGGTGAATGAGCATTTCACCTGCGATATAGCGCGTTTTCTCCGCAAGGTAGCGGTTCAGCGCAAGCTGCTCTTGCCCTCCTTGCTTCGTAATCGGATTGTTCAAAGCGGTCTGCACCTTTTCATCGAATGCAATCATCTGGGAGGCTTGATCATATTGACGCAGCAGCACATCAATCTTAGCCGACAATTGGTCGACAGACTCCTGCGTATATCCAGCCGTACGATTCAGCGCTAGCTGTGAAGTTAAGCGATAGTTGAACAGATTGGTAAGCGCAATAGCCAGAGCCGCAATGAGAAACATGCCGGCCAGCAACTGAATGAAGATAGGAATAGGTCGTCGTCGTATCACGGTTCACCTCGCTTCCAAGCATTAACATTTAACGGATATGTCCTGAACATAATTCTAGATAAGGGCATTATCACCTTCAATTGATGTGAAAATGAGGAAAACGAACTAAATAATCTGAATATTCGACATGTAATGGTAATTCTCTTCTACCTGTCAACTCTTCGGTCTGGCAAACTTACAAAGCATCACATATCCCACCCATATTTGAATATATTTAATAACAAGCTTTTTTCACCTCAGCCCGTTCAGCATTATGCTTGCCATAATAATTCAGCAAAAGCTTACGACGTAAATTTCGCTAAAGCAAAACTCTAAGGAGGTGTCCTCATGACAGAACCCCTTTTTATCGTTTCCAAAGAGGATTGGTCCTTGCATCGCAAAGGATATCAGGATCAGACCAGGCACCAAGAGAAGGTGAAAGAAGCCATTAAACAGAATCTTCCCGATCTGGTTACTGACGAAAGTATTGTCATGTCCAATGGAAAGCAGGTCGTGAAAGTTCCTATTAAGAGTCTGGATGAATACCGATTCCGCTATAACTTTAGTAAAGGAAAGCATGTTGGTCAGGGAGACGGGGACTCTCAGGTCGGCGATGTGTTGGGCACAGATCCGCAGCCAGCCCAAGGCCCTGGGAAAGGTGAGGGTGCAGGAGATCAAGCTGGCGAAGATTACTATGAAGCGGAAGTGAGCATGGAGGAACTGCAAGCCATGTTGTTCTCTGAGCTGGAGCTCCCCAATTTGCAGAAAAAAGATAAGCGCAATATGACCACGACGGAAGTGATTTTCAACGATATCCGCAAAAAAGGGATTATGTCCAACATCGATAAGAAACGGACCATTTTGGAGAATATGCGCCGTAATTCGCGCTCAGCCTCCCCTGGAATCCATCACATCAGCCCTGATGACCTTCGTTTCAAAACGTGGGAAGAGATTGAGAAGCCTCACTCGAATGCTCTGATTATTGCGATGATGGATACCTCCGGTTCCATGGGTTCCTTTGAGAAATATATTGCCCGCAGCTTCTTCTTCTGGATGACGCGCTTCCTGCGTACGAAATATGAGAATGTCGAGATTGTATTTATTGCTCATCACACCGAAGCTAAAGAGGTCACGGAGGAAGAGTTTTTCACCAAGGGCGAAAGCGGAGGTACGATTTGTTCCTCGGCTTACCAAGCAGCGATTGATATTATCGACAAACGGTATCCACCGTCACAATTTAATATTTATCCGTTTCATTTCTCCGATGGCGATAATTTGACGTCAGATAACGAACGGTGTGTGAAGCTTATTACGCAGTTAATGGAGCGCTCCAACATGTTCGGTTATGGAGAAGTTAACCAGTACAATCGCAGCAGTACACTCATGTCTGCTTTCCGCCATATTCATGACCCTAAATTTCTTCATTATGTCATTCGTGAGAAAGGTGAAGTGTACAAAGCACTGAAAACCTTTTTTACAAAGCAGGAAGGGGTGGCTGTTCAGTGAGTAAAACCGAAATCCAAAAGCTAGAATACGCCATTGATGAAATAACGGAAATTGCTAAAGGTTTTGGACTTGATTTCTTCCCGATGAGGTATGAAATCTGCCCCGCCGAAATTATATATACCTTCGGTGCATATGGGATGCCGACGCGTTACAGTCACTGGAGTTTCGGTAAAAATTTTCACCGCATGAAAACTCAGTATGATTTTGGTTTAAGTAAAATTTACGAATTAGTCATAAATTCTGACCCATGCTATGCCTTCTTGCTAGATGGGAATTCGCTCATTCAGAATAAACTGATCGTCGCACACGTTCTTGCCCATTGTGACTTTTTCAAAAATAATGCCCGTTTCGCAAACACGAACCGCAATATGGTAGAAAGCATGTCTGCTACCGCCGAAAGAATTCGGCAATATGAAATCGAACATGGCATTGACGAAGTCGAGCAATTCATTGATGCCGTGCTAGCTATTCAGGAGCACATTGATCCTGTGCTGACCTTATCCTATCGACAGACGCGCAAGCGTCAGGAAACCCATAAAGCCTCCACACCAGCGGCACGTTCCGTAGCAACCTATGGATATGAGGATATATGGGATCTAGATGTTAAAAACAAACCCCCTATACCTGATAAGGAGGAAAACAAACGCTTTCCACCTCAACCTGAAAAAGATATCTTGCTCTTCATTGAGGAGAATGCCCCCTATATGGAAGAGTGGCAGCGGGATATTCTGACCATGCTACGTGATGAAATGCTCTATTTCTGGCCGCAGCTTGAAACGAAAATCATGAACGAAGGCTGGGCCTCTTACTGGCACCAACACATATTGCGCGAGCTGGATTTGACTGAAGAGGAGACGATTGAGTACTCCAAGCTCAACTCCTCAGTCGTGGTTCCGTCCCGTCATACCTTAAATCCTTATTATCTCGGGCTCAAAATTTATGAAGATATCGA
>NZ_WHOA01000073.1 GCF_013141715.1 Paenibacillus phytorum
ATAACTTTTTCGTGGAAGATGTTGTAAATGTGAACAGCACCTTCTATTCCCGCATGCGCTCTAACGGAACTGCCTGCCACACAATGCCTAAACACCTGAACTCCTATTTAACATGCATATTGAAATCCTGCGAATGAGCGAGTATTCGTGAGAAAACACTTATTCTCTGAGGGAGCGGAATAGGCTGCCGAGTGAATCACCGGGAGCCTCGGTACTACAATATTATGGAGCTATCGTGTCCCGTTAGCGCAATGATCCGTACTTCTGGAGATCTGTGCATTTATAAAAATTATTCAAGATCTATTTTAGCATTCCTTGAGTATGTGCGGCGAATTTCGCTGTAACCGGTACTTCTACCAACTTTGAAATATCCTCCATGTAATCTCCATCTTCGTCTATATAGATGTTACTTGATACCTGCATTTAACTCCATTTAACACAGCGAGGCTGCCAATCTACGGCAGCCTCGTGGTACAGTTTATTTAGCTAGCTTACCCATTAGTGCAACAACTCTCCAACATATTACTCGACACATAGAAACTTTGGAAAAATAAATTCTTTAATCGCGTCTGTCATCCACTCAGAATCAGTCGGACTAGGGGCAATAACATTGACTGTTACAATCGCAGGATGGCATCGAGCGAATAATTCCCCCCCCGATCAATGCCACAGAAAAAGAGTGACTTTTTCTGTGGTCTCACCAATGGATTCAATTTTTTTAGCCTTCGACAGACTAAAATATTTTTTTGTTGACTTAAACCATAGTTTAAGTCGTATCATATTCCTGTCGACATGAAATATAAAATTTGGAGGCCTCCAGATGAAGTATTATTCAATTAGCGAAGTTTCAGCCAAACTCGATATTCCAGAATCAACGATACGTTATTATGAAAAAAAAGGACTACTACCACAAGTTGAGCGTGATGAAGCTGGGAGGCGGTTATTTTCAGAAGATCAAATTACTTTCCTTGGAATCATTATTTATCTAAAAAACACGCATATGCCAATAAGTGGAATCAAACAATATGTTGATTGGGTAGTAGAGGGAGATAGTACTACTGAATTGCGACTTGAAATGATGAAGAATCACAAGCAAGCTGTACTAGCTGAAATTTCGCTAATGCAAGAAGCCTTAAAAGGAATTGACGTAAAAATTACACGTTATACAAAGTATACTCAGGAAAGAAAAGAAGCAAGAGAAGATGAAAAAATATTGGAAAAGAGGAATTAGAATGAAACTTTCAGGAAATACAATACTTATTACAGGCGGAAGTACTGGAATAGGATTAGCTTTTGCAGAGCGCTTTATCAAAGCTGGAAATAAAGTCATTGTTTGTGGACGACGTGAAAATGCACTTCAAAATGCGAAAGAAAAATTCCCTAGCATTATTACTCATGTAAGTGATTTGGATATTGAATCCGAGCGTGTCGCATTGTTTGATTGGGTAACAGCGAACTATCCAGAAGTGAATGTGTTAGTTAACAACGCAGGGATCCAACAACGCTTTAATGTGTTAAAATCGGATGCGAAAAACAATTGGAGTTATTTCAGTAAAGAAATCACAACCAACATTGAAGCACCATTCCATCTCTCAATGATGTTCGCACCATTTTTTGCAACAAAAGAAGAGGCGACTATCATCAACGTGACATCTGGGTTAGCTTTTACACCGTTTGCAATTGCTCCGATTTATTCAGCATCAAAAGCGGCGCTTCATTCATTTACAATGAGTCTAAGACACCAACTTTCTGAAACGTCTGTAGAAGTAATTGAAGTTGCTCCTCCGGCAGTGAATACAAATTTAGGTGGAGCGGGGGTGCATACCCAAGGAGAACCATTAGATGCCTTCGCAGATGGAATTTTCAAAGGATTAGAAGAGGGTAAAAAGGAAATTGGATATGGTACTTCTGTGAATCGCTTACGCATGACACGAGATGAAGTAGACGTATACGTGGAAAATCTGTATAAGGCCACGAAAAACCTAATTGAATAACTAAAGCTGCTGCCACTGTGTAGGTTTTTTCCGAAATTTTAAATCAAAATGACAGTTGTTTTGACTTCGCGTTGGCATATAAAAAAGCAAAACTCGCCGTAGTGTTGGCGAGTTTTGCTTTTTTATAGTTACCCATTCCTAATTCAACTAA
>NZ_WHOA01000074.1 GCF_013141715.1 Paenibacillus phytorum
ATAGCCACGAACTCTCCATGATCAATATCTAGCGAGACGTCATCTAATGCTTTAATCGTTTCCTCGCCCATCGTATAGTATTTACTAGCATTCTCGATATGGATTAACGTCATAACCTTCACCTCCATTACTTGCACTAAGTCCAAATAAATGAAGTATCTGATTCATTACCCTTACCGCTTCGCCTTATAAAACTCATGATAAAGCTTCATGAGCGCCCTTTTCTCAATCCGCGACACATACGACCGCGAAATCCCCAGCTCCTTCGCAATCTCCCGCTGCGTCCGCTCTTCTCCACCTAATTCGAGCCCAAACCGTCCAACCACAACTTCCTTCTCACGGTCGTCCAATATCTCCAGATTACGGTAAATTTTGCTCTTCTCTATCTTAAGCTGCACCTTATCCACGACGTCATCGGCTTCCGTACCGAGGATGTCGATTAAAGTAATTTCATTCCCCTCTTTGTCCGTTCCGATGGGATCATGCAAGGACACATCTTTGCGCGTTTTCTTCAGTGAACGCAGATGCATCAGGATCTCGTTCTCAATACAGCGAGCCGCAAATGTCGCGAGCTTGGTCCCTTTGTTCGGCGAAAACGACTCGATAGCTTTGATCAAGCCTATCGTCCCGATGGAGATTAAATCCTCCAGATCTTCTCCCGTATTGTCGAATTTTTTGACGATATGAACACAAAGCAACGTAAATTCCCTTTCAAAATGCTCATAAACAGAAAAAGAGCTACCTCTTGGCAGCAATTTGGAGATGTGAACTCTCGTTTGAAACTTTCGGTATAAATAAGAGCTGATCAGACTTGAATAAAACCATGATTATCTAGGGGTTCAATAACAATTTATAATGCTTAATAGAGCTTACATGCATGCCCTCATGATACAACGTAAAATTAAGAAAATCTCCGAAGGTTTCAAGTATAAACCCGCTAGACTTCGAGCACCTTTAGGGTGTTATTTCGCGCAAATTCCAACTGTTTGAACATCAAAGTTTCCATTTAATCTACTCCTTTATTGCGAATAAGGTGATTTTAGTTAACACAATTGAAGCAAATTTGATTTGAGTTCCGCGTTTCGTTTCAGTTCAGTCGACCTCTCTCCTGAATATGAAAAATTCCGATGCTTTAAGGCTTGTAGCCACATCGGGACCAATTTTCCGCAAAATTACTCATGTTGTTGTTATTGCAATCCAAACAAGAAAATGAGCACATAACCTAGAACAGAAAGCAATACCGATCCAATAAAACCCGCGGCAAATGACTTCATTCCCAATTTACGAAATGTGACCAGATCCACACTAAGTCCAAGACCGGCCATGGCCATCGCTATCAATAGATAAGCAACAACGATAATTTGGTTAGTAAGTTCTAATGGAATCATACCTAATGTATTTACACCACTCATAATGAGGAAACCTAAAATAAACCATGGAATCGGAATTGACTTCCAGATTGCCTTTTGAGTGTTGGTATTTTCTGTTCGTTCCAACCGATTTGCCCAGATTCCTAATACGATGGCTACAGGTACCAGGAGAGCAACTCGCGTTAATTTCACAATAACAGCAATATCGACCGCATCTTTGCCACCAGGAGCCGCCGCAGCTATAGCATGCGCAATTTCGTGAAGTGTTGCACCCGAGAAGATACCGTAACCATGCGTTGTTAAGCCTAGTACTGGATAAAGAAACGTGTAAAGAAGCGTGAAAATGGTACCCAAAATTGCAACCGTCGCCGCCCCAATAGCTGTCTCATCATCGTTGGCCTTAATTTGTGGCGATATAGCAACGACAGCAGCTGCCCCACAAATTGCAGTGCCGCAGGCTGTCAGAATGCCCAAACGTTTTTCTACCTTAAACAACTTCGCTATCCCATAAACAACAAAAATCGTAAAAACAATATTGATGACAGCAATGGCCAGGACCTTTGGGCCTGCTTGAACGATATCAATCAAGTTCAATCTCATTCCCAACAAGATAATGCCATATCGTAAAAGCTTTTTGCTTGAGAATGAAATTCCCGCCATTGCATGTCGAGGGACACTTATAGCGGCTCTCCAGATTATACCGAGCAATATAGCTATCACAAGCTGTCCCATAATACAAAGAAACGGAAACCCGGCCACGTATTTTGCACCAACAGCAAGAATTAAAGTTAAGGTAATTCCTTGCGCGAATCCGAATCCCTTATTTTGTTTGTTTGGTAAGGCCAATGCATTTGTCATTATCCTCACTCCTGTCGTCAAATTAAACTTCGTTGTTTTATATTCTCACTATAAGATCATTCCAATAATAAGTGAAATACCAATAACTTATCTGTATCATGAAAAAAACTTATGATTGTGTGTTATACTTTCGTTCAAAGTATTTGTACAATGTTGTTCAAGGAGGTATGGAGATGATCGTAGATACACTTCGCGTTTTTGTTACTGTGGCAGAGCAAAGGAATTTCTCAAGAGCAGCAGAACTGCTAAACTTGTCCCAACCAGCCGTCTCCTTACATATTCGTAATCTTGAGAATGAATTTAGCGCTAAACTCATGCATCGTTCGCCAAAACATGTTGTACTTACCGAGGCAGGAGAAATTCTCTACAGGCAGGCTAAACAAATTCTCTCCCTTTATGAACAAGGGAAGCAAGACATCCATTTATTAAATCAAAAAGTAACGGGATCGATTCAAATTGGAGCTAGCTTTACCATTGGTGAATATATTTTGCCGCGGCCGCTTGCGGAATTTGCAGGTCAATTTCCAGATGTCGATATATCGGTGAAGATTGCAAATACCGAGGAGATTTCGCTTGCACTCATTGCAAACAAGCTTGATTTAGGATTAGTTGAAGGTCATGTAACACAGAATGATCTCCAAATTACCTCTTATATGAAAGATGAGATGGTGCTGATTGCACCTAACAACCATCCTTTAAGCTCAAAAAAAACCGTGAAGCCGGATATGCTCCATGATTACACCTGGATTTTCAGGGAACATGGATCCGGTACACGGTCTTTCAGCGATCAGTTTATCCATACGACTGGTCTACGAATCAAACAGTCATATGTATTTACCAGTAGTCAAGGGGTTAAAGAAGCGGTTTCTGCTGGTTTGGGGATCTCCATTCTCTCACGCTGGATTGTTCGCAAGGAACTAGAATCAGGAGAGATTAGTGCTATCCCTCTTAGCCCCAAGTTGTCGGAACGCAATTTCTGGATCATTCAAAATAAGAATCATTCCTCGACGATGGCTATAAACATGTTTATCCGTAAGCTATTAGAGCGTAACTAAAGATTTAACTTTCTTAGTTAAACCACTTCAATCCACATAGACTCGCGAATGGCTCTTTTTTATTTCTTTACCATCCTGGTCATGTTCCGAAGTGTAATAAAACCGCGCTGCGCGCGGATCTTTATAGATATATATACTTGTCCTCTTACATTTTAAGATATTTATTTTAATTTAGAGTCATAGACGTGAAGATGGCTTGAGAATATATAAATAATTACATTAAACTTTCAATAATTCTTCTGTTGCTATCATCCAATTGAATTATACCGGCCATTGGACCAGGCCATCTTGGGATGACTAAAAATGGACTTAAAGTGGTTCTATGCTCGTAAATCGCATAGTACATTACCCTCCCCTCTTCAACCTTTGTCTCATAGTTACTAATGAATCCTTTTTCAACGATTATCCCTTTTTTTATTAAATATAAGTAGTACGAAACACCACCGCTCTCTATGTCTTGTCTCAAAAGGTCACAACTTGGTGCGCTACTGTTAAAAACATATTTATCTTCTCGATCTGGATAGTATTCATTGTTTTTTCCACGACTTCTAAACAAGTAAGTTTTCATAAAAGCTCCCCCATCAATGTTTTTCGCCACGTTATCATTAACTTCACCTAATTATTAATAAATTGAAGTGTAAGCAATGCTAATATAATATTAAATTATCAGTTGTCCATAAAGTATCCTAAAAACATGCATTATTAACACAAAAAGTGAACTTTTTTCGATATTTTCAATATTTTCTAGAAGAAGTATACTGCAAGCCGTATAGTTAATTTTTAACGTCGGATCATCTTCACGTAAGTGGAGAGATCTTTTTATTATTATTTCAGTTTTTCTTATTATCGTTTAATCAAGATATTCAAGACATCTTATTTAACGTTAAGAATTCACGAACTATCCATGGCCTAAAACAATTCTTCGTCGATGACGTGATTGTTCCCAATTCGCGCACATTACCATCAAGAATGGATTGGCGGTCAACCCTCCCACATCTCGCAGAGTCTACGCTACCACATTCCTCATACACAATAATAAAAAAGAGCTAGCACAAATACCGCTAACTCTCGAAGACGTTGAAATCATCATTTTACGATACCACGGGAACCTTCGCAGCTAAATCAAGAGGGGCAGTACTAGGGATAAGATCATCAGTTGGCCCGTTTCTACACCTAAATTGAACGTCAGGAGCGTGCCAATCAGATTGCCCTTTGGAAGTCCTGTTTCAGCCAAAGTCCCGGCGAAGCCCATGCCATGAACTAGGCCAAATAAGGCTGTCAAAATCCATCGCCATTTCGCCTTTTGGACAAACATATTTTCCACGGCCACATAACAGATCGTCGCCGCAATCAACGCTTCAACCCAAGACGGGATAACATGAAGGCGGTCCGACGCCACCAAGAAAAGTGCAATGCTGTGAGCGATTGTAAAAGCAGTAACAATTTTCAAAGCATCCTTGAAGTGAGATGCGATTAATACTAAGGATAACAAAAACAGCAAATGATCATAACCTGTATTCAATGAATATTCTTGATGGTATATTTTTATTGCAAGATCGCTTCGGCTACGATTGCAGCAAGGTCTACAATGTCACTCTTGCTGTCCTTCTTGACATCCGTTTTCGCGTTCCAGCCCGCCTGACCTTGTTGTTTGCCGTAAGCCCCTGCTACGATTGCCAAATCTCCAATCGTGACACCTTCACAGAAATTGTCGTAGGGGGTGCCTGCGCTCCAGCTTTGAACGTAAATTTGAATGTCAACAAATCGCCTCCGGCGAGCACGCCTTGGGTCTCGCCCACACTGGCTGCAATAATCCGAATAGGTCCCGGTACCAACGGCTCAACGCCAACTACTCTGTAGATCGCTTTTGCTTTGACTGAGGTTCCAACTACCGTGCCGTTTACTGTAAATACTCCTGCATGTGATACCATATCTACAGTAATAGGGGCCCATGCAACGCAACTAATCCAGTTGTTCCATCGTTGTAAACAGCCTCAACCTGTGCCGGATGAACAGGGATGACCCCTACGTTCGTATCCACTGCAATGTATGTTTTGCACGTTGTTTGCAAATTATCAGAGTTTGTCTCTAAGTAGATACATATTCTGCATCTTGTAAAGTTTTGAACGCCGAACTTAATGCTTTACTACGAAATGAATCGACAGTCTCTACAGCAGAAACTCCAAAAGGTCCCAGTTAACATTTTGGTTGGATAAAGCTAACGCCTCCATCCCGTCGATTCAGTCAGTATATATGTGGAATCTAATTTTGAAAAGGGCTACCCCTAGGTCGTTTCAGACCTTTTGGGACGGCCCCTTCTATTGATTTACGCAATCGTCAATCTTATTGCTGCAAAATTTTCTTTGCCACTCCAGCTAGGTCAATGATGTCGATCTTATTGTCGTGGTTGAGGTCGGCATTCTTCGCGTTATTCCAATCCGGACTTTCGGAAGTCATGCCATAATGCGACGCTATGATCGCAAGATCGCCGATGCTAACTTTGCCATCGTTATTTATATCTTCTGAGGCTCGCGTAATAATCGATGCCTTAAAGGTATCGAACGCCTGCTGCAATGCGGCGACAGCAGCAACCACTTGTTCTTGCGTTGCGTTCGAATTATTCGTCACCACATTGGCCGCATCGATTGCCGCTTGAAGCAACTGCTTCGAACCAGCTGGGTACTGGCCGATTTGCGTTCCTTCAGCTGCAGCATCATGCGCCGCTTGCGCTTCGCGAATAAGATTATTCAGATCCGATTTATTAACAGGAGGAAGTGTGATTTGAATGCCCATCGAAGCTGAGGCCAGTTTCGTTTCCGTTCCCTGATAATCACCCAAAGTCATATCGGATACTGTGATGAACCCTTTCATCGCTTGCGGTACGTTTTTCACTTTGAAAGTTAGTTTCAGCAGCTGCGCGCTGCCCGTGACTCCATGTTCGGCACCCTCGCTCGCCGTAATCAGACGAAGTTTGCCAGGCGTATTCTTCGCAGTTGCGAGCAGACTAATACCGTCCTGAAGCGTATCAGCCGACACAAACTCCATCGTATTCGGATCGTAATCCATGGAAATGTCCTGTGCATACACACTTTCTGTCACATTATCCAGCCCGACTTGAAGGGTGAATTCCTTACCGGATTGGACTGTATCATCGCCCATTAATGTAACGGATGGCTCTTTCTGTATCGCAGCGGAAGTTATTTTAAACTCCCTGACAACTACCCAGAAATTTTGCGTGCCCGTTACTCGGATGCGGACGAATCTTGCCTTCTGATTATCAACCGGAACATTGATCTCTGTTTGCTCTTCCAAAGTAACGAGCGGCGTCCAATTAGCTCCGTCCATAGAATATTCAAGCACGCCATGATGGATATAATCGCTCAAGCTGCCGGTCTTACCCATTAATACCTGAACGTTCGAGACTTTCTGCACTTCATTGAGATCAACGCCGAGCGTGTCGCCTATTGCTGGTGTGTTGTCACTCCAGAAATAAGTGCTAAGATTTCCATCAAGCATTTTAGCAGGCGTATTGGTTTGGTAAGTTCCCATCGTCGTAATTGGAAATGGAGTTGCCGGAACACCTAACCAATTGTCGTTTTCCCGGATAGCGCGCGTGAAGAAATTTTCAAACACTTGATTCTCTTTGGCCTCGGTAATGGCACTGATTTGTGTCTTGAGATTAGTCAGGGCCTCTCTGTGCGATGCCGCTTGCTGCTTATTATTTAGTTTCTGGGAGAGCAGCATTTGAGCCGCTTCTACGCCCGCTTTTCCGTACAATTCGTCCTTATTCAGGTAATTATTAGTCTCAGCGATAAAGTTAGCGTTACTCAGCGTACTGCGCAAAATGGCCGGCGCCTGCTGCAGCTTGGTGAATTCGGCTACTAGTTGATTCGCTGCGTCCGTTATCGTTCCACCGCTAGTGAAAGCGGACCATAAGGTATCGATTAACGGTTTCAAAGTCAGCGACTCCTTAGCGTTAAGTGGAGAAGAATAATGGTTCTCGGCAAAAATTTTCAGCGCATTGACAGCCGCTCCACCGAATCTCTTGATGCTGAGCTGCCAAGCCTTATCAGGATCATACGCCTGCGGGTTCCACAGATAGTCTGCAATGGAAAAGAGCGCAATCTTGGACGCTTCCGCCTCATTCATCGGATTGGCGGTAAGGCCGATGATCCCATGGTCGGCTAATCCGGCATCTCGGTTATAAAGCGGACCTAAGTATATCTTATCTCGCGCGTAATCGTTCACTGGGTAGTTATCCCAGATCAACAGATCGTGCTTATAAATCGCTTTCGCTTTATCGGCATCCGATGTGGAGATTCCGGCAGGTACGACGGCTGCACCCGTCCACTGCACGATAATACTTGGATCAACTAACGCTGAAAATCGGTTGATATAAGTCGTTGTCGTGATATTGGCATAATCCGTTGGAACCGTGATCAAGCGGTGAGCTCCTGGATGCGTGTCGATAAATTCCGTTTTGAACCGATTGAGCAGGAAAGCTTGCCCAGCCGCTGGCGGGCTGGCATCGCCGTTGAACTTCGTTCTATCGGCATTGCAGGTAAGTGTTGCATTAATATCGTCGAGGAATATCGCATAGGAGCGTACGCCTTTATCCCACATGACTTGCGCTTTTGCCGTCAGAGTTTGGAAATCGGTATTGTCCGAAAAGCACATGGTGTTGCCTGGGGAAATGGCGAATACGAATTCCACATGTTCCTGCTTCGCCTTATCGATTAACTCGGCAATTTGCGCCACTTTATCGGCCGGATAAGGATCTCTCCACTTATCCCGGTGGTAGGGATCATCTTTTGGCGCATAGATGTACATATTCATTTTCTGCTGCCCATAAAAATCCAGCTGGTTAAGCCGATCTTCATGTGACCATGGATCGCCGTAAAAACCTTCAATAGACCCGCGCCAATTCATCTTCGGCCAGTCTCTGACCATAAGTCCTGGTATTGAATAGCTGGAGTCCTTGGCGGTAATCACTTGACGCAGCGTTTGTGCCGCGTAGAAAGTGCCGGTTTGATTTTTGCCCGCAAGAACGATACTTTTGTGGCCTGTTTGGTCGATTCCTGCAGCTAGCACGTATCCATCATCCTTTAAATCTTCCGGTCCTGTTACACCCAAACCTTGCAGTACTGTAGCGGAAGCATTGTTCTCAGACGGTCCGCCAACCCATACATTGACCGCAGCGTCGGGAACGGCGCTGCTATCATTGGCGCGCTTGATGTTCTGAACCCCGGCATTTCGCAAAATAGTTTCTACCGCTTGAACGGCTGCCGAGTCCGTGCTGCCACCTGTTACGAGCCCTACTTCCGTTGGGATTGCAAATCCGTCGCCCAGTAAAGAAACCGATTGCGGGATAGGTGAAATTTCAGGAACGGTACCGGCAGACGCAGTCTCAGCCGCTTGAGAAACAGGTACGTTAAATAAAGGAACGGCAATTGTGACTGCAAGCAGAAAAATGGTCGTTTTCTTGTATAGTCCATTATTGAAAATAGATTCTTTAAAATTCATGTACATGCCACCTTTTCAATAAAATTAGCAATACTTACTGAATGATTTTGTTAGCGATGGCTGCAAGGTCGCTGATGTCGATCATGTTGTCGTTGTTCATGTCTGCGAGTTTGACTTGATTCCAATTCGGACTCGACGAAGTTTTGCCGTAATTCGCAGCTGCAAAGCCCAGATCCCCGATGCTCACTTTGCCGTCGTTGTTCACATCTCCCGGAATGCCTACCGGTATTTGTGTTACTTGGACCTTGATCAATGAGGCGTCTGCTTTCGTTTCGCTTCCTTTGTCATCGCCGAGCGTTGCATCCGCTACCGAGATGGTCCCCAATGCCGCTTGCGTCACGTTCTTCGCCTTGAAGACGATTTCGACGAATTCAACCGTTCCGGTAACGGCATTGCCGGCGCCTTGACTCGCTATGATTAGGCGCAGCGTGCCCGGCTGATCCTTCGATTCGACGATGCTTACGCCGTCTTTCGTCGACTTCGCCGAGACGAATTCCATTACATTGGCATCATAGTTCAGCTTGATGTCTTGACCGTAAATGTTTAGTGCCACGTTCTTCAGTCCGAAGCGAATGGTGAATTCGCTTCCTGCGAGAACGGAGTTCGCACCGCTAAGCGTAGTTCCAGGAGCTAGTGAAACGACCGCTTCTACGCTTACCTTGCTAACAGCAGTAAAATTGCCTTCTGCCGTCGTGACGGTAATGTCCGTGCTGCCCGCTTTGAGCGCCGTCACGATAGCTTTGCCGTCTCCGCTATCTACCACTTTAGCAATGGTTTCGTCGCTGCTCGACCAAGTTACGTTCTTACTCGCCGCCTCGTTCGGCTGTACAGTGGCGACTAGTTCCGACGACTCGCCTACTTTCAGGGCAAGCGCAGTCTTATCAAGCTGTACGCCGGTTACCTCTATCGGCTGAGAACCAACCCATTCCAGAACCGATAAAACCGGTCTATGATCAGAAGCAACATCATCCTGAATGGCTTGAGCGTTAACTACACGCCATTGATTATTGTTTCCGTACATGACATAGTCGATCTTACCGCCCTCTTCATTGGTCCAATCCGCAATCCCCGCCGTAGCGTCTGTCCACTTGCTCGTTAAAGATTTAATCGTATCTGACTCCGGAGTTGCGTTGAAATCACCAGCCAAAATGTAAGGAGAAGTCGAACCGTAAAGTTCAATAATCTTATTTACTTGATTTGCTTGAATGCTCTTCGAGCTCCACTCCAGATGTGTTCCGGAGAACGTAAACTCAGGCAGACCGTTTGTTGGCGCAATCTTTGCCGTTAACACAACACGCTGCTCGGCTCCGCTTGAATTCGGCAGAAACGTTTTCTCCGAAGAGGTAATTGGATAACGGGAAAGCAGCGCCACTCCGTATTCGCCACCGGACAAGTCGATAGCCTTACCGAAAATTACATGCATTCCCGTCAATTCAGCCAATTTCGCAGCTTGATCTACGTTGCCGCTTCTTGAGACATTTTTATCCACCTCTTGCAAGGCAACGATGTCCGGATTCAATCTTTTAATCACATCAGCAATGCGAGGTAAATTTACAATATTATCATTCCCTGCGCCATGATGAATGTTGTAAGTCAGGACACGCACTCCAGGGCTCGACAAGGCTTCTACAGTAACTGTGCTTTCCGCTGCAAAGGCGCCTTCCGTCGTTGTCACCTTGATCTTCGCTGTTCCCGCAGTAAGCGCAGTAACGATGATTTCCCCTCCGATCGTCGCCACTTTAGCAACCGTTTCGTCGCTGCTCGACCAACTCACGTTCTTATTCGTCGCATTATTCGGCAGTACAGTGGCGACAAGCTGCGCCGTCTCGCCTGCTTTCAAGGCAAGCGACATCTTATCAAGCTGAATGCCAGTTACAGGTACTGTCACTGTCGTACTCGGCTGATACACTTCGAACTCGAATAACGAGTATCCATAACTGCCGACCCGTTGAATACCCTGCATTTTCACATAACGGACATTCTCTGTCGGGAATTTGATGACTTCTGTTCCGCCCACTCCCGTACTCGTCGTGTAGACATCCTTCCACGTTTGCGCATCGTTCGAAACCTGGATTTTATACCCTTTAGCGTAAGCAGCTTCCCATTTCAAGATCACCTTGTTGATATCGCAGTTTTTGCCGAGATCCACGTAGATCCATTCGTTGTCGTTGTAGTTGGACGACCATCGGGAGGTTTTCGACTCATCTTCATCAAACGCCAGGTTAGCCGATAAATAATCGACTTCTGTCGAAGATGCCACTGCCGGCTGGCGTGCAGCTATGTTAATCATCGACGGCGGAGAGCCTGCGGCAACCGCGATTTCTTTGTCGGACAGCACCCGGTCTACAATCCTTAAATCATCCAATGCGCCTTTGAACGCCTGAGTTGCACTGCCCACAACAGCTGCGGGAAGCATCGTCGTATCCGGTAGTTTATCTACCAACTCACCGTCTATATACAAGGATGTTCCCTTTAAATCTCCTTTCAATGCGACATGCACCCAACGTCCTGTCGGAATCGCCGAATTGAAGCTGTAGTCAAAGCCTTCCCGAGAGAAGCCGGCTTTGCCCGTTTCCTTTTGCTTCAATTTGATCGCACCGTCTGCGGATTCGAGCAGAATCGCTTCCGGTTGCGAGTTGTCGGTCATATTGACCCAGGCCGATACCGTCCATGGGAACCCTTTCGTTGTCAAGCCGCTCGATATGTGGTCGTTTGGATTACTGAATACAACAGCCTTGCCTGTCTTGCCGTTCGTCCACTTTACTCCGCTCAAAGCACCGTTATAAGCGTTGCCGGAAGTATCACCAGCCGTTAGACCGCTGCCTTCGTCAAACGGATAGCTGAGCACCGTTTCGGATTGCGTTGTGACTCTGCGAAGCAAATTCGTATTAGGCGCTTCGCCGATCACGCTGCTAATCTGACGGAATTGGGTGTAAGTCGTGTCGCTTGACTGGCCCCTCCACATTTTCTCCGCCAACGTCGGCAGCGCGTCTTTCACGCGATCATGCACATCTGGAGCGCTAACTTTTTCACCTAACAAATCGTTCCATACTGCGAACATGCCGCCAAGCAGTTTCGGATTGTCCGCGCTTAATTTCAAGGTACTGCTGAAATATGTGGGCTCCCAGTTTTCATACAGCCACTTCGTGTTCAAGTAGTCATAGTAATAACCCGCTTTAGGTACGATATACAGCAAGCCGTCTGTCGTGTTAATCATTTTATGGCCTGCGTTCACCGCATCAATCGGATTTTGCCAGCCATTATTCCAGCCGTTCATCGTAATATCGCTGTCCACCGGAGTCGTGCCCGGGAAGAAAGACAAGCTGCCCCACATTCTTGCGGTCTTGCCTTTGCTTTTGAAAAGGGAATTCAACGTGTTTAAATACTGGCGGTATGCCTCAACCGTGCTTTTATCATTTCGATCAAACTCATCCGCACCGATATGAATTTCTTTGGCATCAAACCAATTGCCGTCCAAATATTCGCTCCAGACGTCTTTGACGAACTCAACCGCCTCCGGGCGGGTAATGTCCAGATGGTCAAGCGGCAGGTTGTCTTTCACCAAGTCGGGTCTGACTTTCGTAAAGGCAAGAGCATGACTAGGCGTGTCAATCTCAGGCGTGATCGTCAAGCCCCGGTCTTTGGCAAGATCCTGCAGCTCGCGGAATTCCAGCTTCGTGTAGTGTCCGTCTTTGGCCGTGAGTTCAGGGTACTTGGTACTTTCCAACCGGAACGCCGAATATTTGTTCCATTGCCCCTGTCTGTCGCCTGTAGCAAATTCGTTATCGCTCAAATGAAGTTGAAAGTCATTCATTTTGTAGTACGACATGAATTTCACGTAGTCTTTCAAAAAATCCATCGTAAAAAACTTACGTCCCACATCAAGCATGAACCCGCGATCTTTATACTTCGGATAGTCTTTGGCCTTTCCTTTGACAATGCTGGCCTTAGTCGTGTCCTGCTGCAAGATTTGCAGCGCCGTTCTGGTTCCGTAGAACACACCGGTGATCGTGTTGGCATGTATGTTGACAACATCGCCAACTTCGAAATGATAACCTTCCTCTCCGATCGAAGTGTCTGTTTGCTGGTCCAAGGTAAGAAAGAAATCTCCAGGAACCGGAGAATTTGCTTGTACGATAGCAACATCGCGACCTGTAATTGCCTTTAAGTCTTCTTTAAATACAGATGCGGTTCTCGCTAAATCGCTTGAAGGCGGAATGACAATCCGTGATTGGCTTCCCAATGTAAAAGTGCCCGTATCCCCTGTCCATTCCTGCAGACTTGGAATGACTTTCGGTTTCGAATTCGTGCTTGTTTCGGCAGCAAGGGCCGACTGGAACGGCAGAGAAATCAATAGTAATGTGGCCAAACAGATGACGCTGATCATTTTTCTCATTATTTTCACCTCAATGATTTGTAATAAATCAGACGTTTAACCGTCGATCAAAATAGAATTTAGACTTTCTTCATTCTTGATCTACCTCATCAGCCATTTGATATATCGGAAGTCTTCTCGTAGAAAGGGCTGCTTTAAAGCAAAGATTGCTTGTGAGTCAGCCCTATTTGTTTCCCTCTTACTCTAATATTTTGTGAGCCTCAAACGCCAAATCAAGAATATCAATTCATATGAACAAGAAGGGACAGGCCAAAAGCAATCATTCGTCTGTCCTCTTTGCGAATATGCTGATGGCATATTTTTATTGCAAAATCGCCTTGGCTACGATAGCAAGGTCTACAATGTCAATCTTGCCGTCCTTATTGACATCCGCATTCGCGTTCCAGCCCGCTTGACCTTGTTGTTTGCCGTAAGCCCCTGCTACGATTGCCAAGTCTCCAATCGTGACACCGCCTTGTCCATTGACATTTGCGGTTATCCGCTTGGTGTCAAACACTTGGACTGCCGCTTCCAGTGCGGTTTTCGCATTATCCACTTGCTGCTGAGAAGCATTCGAATCGTTTGCTATCGCGCTTGCCGCATCAATAGCCGACTGCAATTGCGCTTTGGAGCCACTTACATACTGTCCGTCCCCATTTCCTTCAGTTGCCGCATTGTACTTGGCCTGAGCGGTTGAGATCAGAGCATTCAAGAGCGACTTATCTACGACTACGACTCTACTAATTTGTATCTCTCGCGAAGCTCCGCTGACCTTCAATTCATCCCCTAGTCCATTACCAATGACAACATTGTTCACAGAAATTGTCGTAGGGGTTGCCTGAGCTCCAGCTTTGACCGTAAATTTGAATGTCAACAAATCGCCTTCGGCAAGCACGCCTTGGTTCACGCCGACGCTGGCTGCAATGATCCGGATTTGTCCTTGCACCGCTTCCTTCTGATCGATGACTTTCAACTCGTTTCTCAGCGATGAAACCGAATCGAACTGTAAACTCGCCGGATCATACTGAAGAGTGAAATCTTGAGCATACATTTGCTGGTACACACTTTGCGTAATGCTCAATCCCATCGTTACATCAAATGTCTGGCCAGGGGTCGCCTGCTGCACACTCTTCAATGTAGTTTGATTTGTCACCGGCTCTACCCCATCTACTCTGTAGATCGCTTTTGCTTGGACTGAAGTTCCAGCTACTGTGCCGTTTACTGTAAATACTCCTGCATGTGATACCATATCTACAGTTACAGGCGCCCATGCAACGTCAACTAATCCAGTTGTTCCATCGTTGTATACAGCCTCGATCTGTGCAGGTAGTGTTGGTATTACCCCTACGTTCGTATCCACCGCAACAGACTTGTAATCTACAATCATCTTTACAAGTTCGTTATTCGTTGAATATACCTCAAATTCTGTTAGACCAGGTTCACCTTGTTCACTCGGAGAAGAATTTGTAAACTTATTATCAGGGTCAATTGTGAATTTAATCCAGCTAGTCACAATCGGCTGGTCAAAAACAACAAAGTTGTCAGGTTTTCCTTCCCACTTCATATTCTCTACCTTCTTGCTGCCTCCTTCCCATTCCAAAAGCCCTTCTCCAATCTCATTGATCTTGTGGCCACGGTCGATCAGGTTCACCTTACTGATAGGTAATGGAGAAGCGAAATCCAATTTAATCCATGGAGCCTTGGTATTATCACTAGGAGATGATGCCCAACTTGTATCCTTATTACCATCTACCGCTTTCATACCAACATATCTGGCATCATCAAACCTGACCGACTTTACGGATACACCCGCTATACCGGCAAAGTTTCCAGCTAAAGCTGAAATCGTCTCCAGATTGGTCTCCAGGGTTACTCCATCCAAAGTTACATTCGCTTTAACAGTCGAAAGGAATGCATTGTTCAAATCTCCTTTGATCACAATTGTATTACTGCCTGGAACAGCCTCTAATCTTGAATCACTGAACGTATACTGTACAGCAGCTCTTGATAAATCTGCCTGTTCGCCAGAACTTAATGATCCCACTAAAGTCCCGACAATCGGTTCGTTCTTCTTGATGAATTTGTTATTAAAAGAAAGCTTAACATCTTTTAGAAATGGCTTTAGATTTTCAGCTACTACTCTGTAGATCGCTTTTGCTTGGACTGAGGTTCCTGCTATTGTGCCGTTTACTGTAAAAACGCCTGCATGTGATACCATATCTACAGTAATAGGGGCCCATGCAACGTCAACGAATCCAGTTGTTCCATCATTGTATACAGCCTCGATCTGTGCAGGTAGTGACGGTAATTTACCTAAGGCCGTATCCATAGCTACCAATTTATAATCTACGATAGTCTTTACCTCATTTTTCGCATTAAAGACATTAATCTCCGCAGCCGATGCCCACCCGTTTACGCCCGCCGTTGCTTCGAGCTTGACATACGATGCATTCATCGGTGTAAAAGTTGCGACTTTCTCCACACTGTCGTTTGCCCAAGTTCCGCTTGCAACCTTGGCAAAGTCCACTCCATTCGTACTTACATAGACGTTATATCCCGTAATCTTTCCGTTATCGCCGCCTGATTGCCTTGGCAAATACGCGATTGAATCGATATTGTAGGTTCCTCCTAGGTTTAACGTAATCGATTGGGGGAGTACGTCAGATTTATTCCACTTTGTATGCCAAATCGTTCCTAGGTCTCCGTCAATCGCCATTGAGGCTGCGTTGTTATCCCCAGCAGTTTCCTGACTTGTCGCCGTTGCCGTCATTTGTGACTGAGGGATAATATCCTTAACTGCAGCAATTGTCATAGGACGACTTTCAACGGTTAACCCGTCTAGAGTAACCTTTACAACAACAGTCGCTTTAAATCCACTACCTATATTGCCTTTAACAATGATTGTATGGCTGCCCTCAACAACAGATAACCTTGCATCACTAAATTGATATTCTACAGTAGCCCTTGATAAATCTGTTGTTTCTCCTGTGTTTAATAGGCCTTCAATTGAAGCAATGATTGGTTTATTGGATTGAATTGTAGTTTTATTTAGAGAAAGCTTTGCATCTCTCAGAAAATGGTTTAGAACTATTTTTCCGTCAGCATCTACAGTAGCATAGAAATAATCGCTTGCTGTGATGTCACCCTTCTTAACAGAAACAGTGATCTTGGCCTTGCCTTCTGCCCCGGCTGTAATAACCCCATCTGCGCCAACTGCTGCAATGGATGGTTTGTCGCTTGTGATCATGATGTTCGCATCGGTTAGGTCCAGAGGTTCACCTAAAAAGGAATAACCTCCTACATCAACCTTTACCGTTTTGTTGTCCGCACCGATTTTGGGATCAAGCTTAATGTTGGCAAGTCCTGTTAAATCTCCTAATGAGAATACCTGAGCCTCCAGCACATCAATCGGGCTGCCGCCTTGACCGCCGCCTGGGAAGGATACTCTTACATAACGTGCCTGCACGTCGGGTTTGCTCGAATCAACTGGATAGTTGTAATACAAGCCCTCTTGCTCCCAAGCATACAAGGTTGTATCGCTTTTCGGAACTGCCAGTGTATTTCTCGATGTCGGCAATCCACCGCCGGACAATGTGTTTGTTTCGTTGCCTGCTATCCAATTTGTTCCGTCAACGCTATACTCAATTTTCACCTTCTTCGGCACGTTGTAGTAAGTAACATTGTCAGCATTCGGCATATGGTGATTAAAGAAGAGATTAATGCGGTTAAGCTTTTGCAGTTTGCCCAAATCATACGTCATACTCGGATTTGCGTCGCTTGCCTGCGCAGACCATTTTGCGATGTTTCCGCCAGTGGAATCATTGATAATGCCGTCAGATAATTTGTTTGCGTTACTGCTGTCGCTTGTAACTGTCGGCGTAATTCCAGCTGCAACATTTACATCCGGGACCAGTGTAATGTAGTTACGCGTTGATGTATATGTCTTTCCGTCTATAGTGATGTCAGCCCAATAGCTGTACATCGTAGGTGTGGAAACTTTCTCTTTAAATTGCATGGTGTTGCCATTTACAACGAACGGTACTTGAGCTGCTGGCACTTCAGTTACATTGATTTTACCTGTAGAGTTGTTACGCTTACCATCAACGGTTGCATAGTGGTACTTAATATTTGTGCCGCCCAGAATATCAACCGTGCCGCCTTTTTCTGTGAATCCCTGGAATGTCACAGGTAGGTCTTGGTTTGTGGAGAATTGTCCCCAGAACAAAGCGCCTTTTGTGAACATATTAACACCAACCAGCGGAAGTGCAGCTGAAATCGCACCGCCCGAAACCTTTACAGGATATGTATCGGTCTTCACCTGAGGAGCGTTCACACCATCATTATAGGTTGCCGTAACTGTGATTGTAGCTGTACCGTCACCGACAGCTGTTACCACACCTGTTGCTGGGTCTACCGTTGCTACGTTTGTTTTATCACTCGTGTAGCTAAGTGCAGCAGGCGCGAAAACATTGGTGTAGTTATTCATATAGCTCTCTGCTCTAAGTTTCAGTTTGTTTAGTTCAGTTTGGCTGCTGAACAATTTAACACTTGTCATTTTGTAATTTCGATCAGGATTTTTTGTTGTAATTTTAATGACTGTATCAATAGGGTCGGCAACAACACTTTTAGTGTCAATTGTAATATAGGTTTTGCCATTGTTTTGTTGAGTTGTGAATGGCAGAGAAACACCCTTGTTCAGCCACTCGACCTTGTCAACCGGGTAATCGAAGGGACCAATTCCGCTCATCGAGGCTTGGCCGGTAAATCCTGCCTTGCTCACATTGGGAATCAAGTTTTTGATCATGTGCATATAGACATTTTGGTCACGGGACATGGCGTAACCCCAATCTGGACCCTGACCGCGGACGATAGCCATCTGAGGGTCGGTTTGCCAGCCTTGTTTAATGGTGTAATCCATGGTGTATGGCAAGGTGCCGTACATCGACTCACGCAGGTCCGGACCGCCGGCATTTGCCATCCATTTTGCAATGGAAGTACGCATACCTAGCAAATTCTGTGTTTCAACAGGCACCATTGAGAAGATATTTGTGTTATCCAAATTACTATTCAGGTTATCCATACCGCGGGTTCTACCAATGGTCTGGTCATAATTCATGACATAACCGTGTCCGTATTGGTCAATGATTTCCTTTGCTAAATGAATCCAATTGTCGCGTTCGTTACCACCTGCGTATACTGCCCAGGTATCGAATGCCGTTGTAAATGGATCGTTCCATTCCTCATGAGCGACTTTTTTTGTTTGTTTCTTAATACCGTCGACCCAGGAGCCAGAATTATAAGGTTCAGAGTACCAGAATCCACGCTCTTCAAGTGTAATATCTTGGTCACCCGTTAGAGCACTGGGATTTGCATCAATTAAAACACGGTCGTTATAGTTGCGGGCAGAACTCCACGACACGTCAACATTTTGATGGCCTTCAGGACCACCATCGACAAAGAGATACCATGGATTGTATCTTGCTACCAAACCTTGCATGTCGGTATCCATAACAGAAACGTCTTGACCTGCTGGGTTGTATCCTGGTGATAGGTATATACCAAACTTCATGCCGTAGCGCTCGACAGCCTGCTTGGCCTGCATCACTCTGTCTTTGACATGCCATTTGCCGTCCTCAGACTGGTATAAAGCATTGTATTTATACAAATTGTTGCTGTCGTTCGGGGTTAAGATTGCGTTAGGTGACGGCCAGTAGTAAATGGTGTTTTGCAAGGATTCAGTCGAAAGCATGTTCATTCCCAACTCTTTAGCTGCCTGTGCCCACGCGTCATAGTTGTAGTTCGGGTCATAAAGGTTCGGATAGGTGCCTGTGGTGTGTGACAGCGCTGACATCTTGCCCTCAATAAACCAATCAACCGGGTTTTCCTTGACCGTTATCGTATATTGCTGTGTTGCAGATGAACCTTGAGCATCCGTTACCTTCACTGTGAAGGCATAATTTTTTTGTTTTTGTGATATGCCTTGAGCGCCGTCTGCAACCTTACCTTCAATGTGACCGTCGGATGCCAATGTCAGACCGGGCGGCAACTGACCAGCGGCAATTTCCCAAGTATAGCTTGGATTTCCGCCCGCAGCCTGGAATGTAAAAGGAGATGCCTGCGGGGCATTACCTGATGCATTCGGTTGGTTGTCGAGTGTGGGAGCCATCCATACATACGGATTTTCATCGTAAGCAATTGGAAGTGTGTTTGAAGGATAGTCGTTTGCCGGGACATTTGCATTGCGGGCATCAAATGCTGTTTTATCAATCGCAAGGCCCTGTGTAACAATGTTCAGTTGGTTGTTGGTTACGTTTGGTCCTGTTACAGAGTAGGTTAGACCCGAAATTGCATTTCCGCCATTGTCGGAAAGTCTTGCATAAAATCCCAAAAAATTCCTTTGAGCGTTAGGGTTTTTATGCTGAATTTCAATGAGCAGTTTGTTCCAACCTTGTTTTAAATTGACTGAATATCTTGTACCGGTCTTGTTCAGACGAACTGGAATCTGATCTTGTTGTCCACTGAGAATATCGTTGGCAAAAAGTTTATACACACCCGAACCACCTACCTGCCACTGAACCGATTGTGCTGTGGGGCTGTAAACATAGGTCGCGGCCACTACCCACTTATTGAGTGTATCCTGCCCCTGTTTGACATCAAAATAACCCATCAGGTCATTGTAATCATCATAGTTGCGGTTGAAGATACGGTCGTCGAAATATTGCCAATTGGATGTTTCTGTGCTGTTCGGATCGGCAAAAGCCTGGCCAATGACAGGAACGATGTTCCCAAGAGATTGCTCGTTGGTAAAAGGACCGGAAACCGCCCATTGGTTCATGTAGGGCGCGGTGCCGTTCGTTTGAGCCGCTTCTACATGATTCGTATTAATATACGAAAACGACGGAACCATTATAGCGGTTATTACTACTAAAGAAAAAAATCGCTTTAATTTGTTACTCACTGGATTATTCCTCCATTCAAATTGTAAATGACTCCTCAATACCTTAACTTTTTTATGTACGCATCATCATGACTCCCATCAAAGATAATTTTGATCGCTAGAGCATTTCTCTTCGTCTAAATGATATTAATAATGGATATCAAACTATATTTATCCATATTAAAACTCAACAAAAACTACATCACTCCTTCCCTTTGTGTTTGATCCACCGCTCCCATCCAGAACCAGCCTTAAATTTCACAGTGATGTGGGATTCAGGCTTGAAATGAGCGAATGCGTCCCGAAAGCCGCTAATTTGCTTTATATGTGCACACATTAGGTTACTGTAACGCTTCCGTAGCCTTGAAGGTGTGGTGGATCGCTGCAAGCAATACAATTTCCTTATTTCACCAATGCAAGAGATTGAAGTAGTCGGAATTTTCTTAAATGTAAACCTTTACAATTTGTGATGTGGATGTCGTGGATGATCTAGATGATTTTCGGAGAGTTTGAAAAGCAAAATAAGTAACGTTTGAAGCAAGAATGCAATAATTTCTGCAGATCCGATCATGCTTATTAAATAATCATTTACTTCGGAAAACAATACGATTTTGCAAAGACCGCAAGAATCTAGTACTCATGCACAATTTAGAAATACTTGAAGGCATATTTGATATATTAAATGGATAGTATGCTGCATGTATCGCTCCCCTCAAAAGTCGGATTTAACACCGATCATAAATTCATGTTCTCATAAAATAAACAACAAAAAATATAGAAAACTTCGATTTTTTAGAAAAATTCTTTTACTCGACAACATACTCCAAAATACGCAAATAGAGCCTTCAAATCCCTCCCCATCGTTACCTCTAATCTGCCTCATGGACAATGGGGGAGATCCTGGATCTCCTGCATTTCTATAACGATCAATCTATAAATTTCTTAAGCAATCAAGCAAACTTACATTCCATTCAACAGGTATGTGGTTGTTTTCGTTTGCAGCCGCTTTGGCTGCATCGATAGCCGACTTCAATTGGCTTTGGAGCCAATCGCATACAGTCCATCTCCATTACCTTCCACTTCTGCATCGTACTTCGCCTGAGCACAATCCGGAGTTGACCCGACGCCGTCTCCTTTTGATCGATGACTCGGAACCCGTCTTTCAGGGATGTCACCGAATCGAATTGCACACTTGCAGGGTCATACTTTTCACTTTGAAAAAGCTCTTAGGAATCCCCTTCGTGATTATTAAAATGATATGAATAAAATAAGAACAGCCCCGCTGCCGTGAAAATGACTGCAGGACTGTTCCCTGCTCTTGTTACCCATTATTCATGTTCATGAATCGTGCCCGTCTTCGTCACCAAAGCGAAAATGTTCAAAGTATTCATCGTATATTTTTTCCGATTTGTCACCCTCAGTCCAAGCAATCAGCCAACCATTTTTATAGTATGCGACTGCAGGAAGCTCCTTATAAAACTTTATTAGAGGAATTCCCTTTTCATTTTTCAAGCCTCGAACATTCTTGTATTTATGGAGATTCAATCGCTGAAGCTTTATTCCATTTCTCTCTGCCGACGCATTTATGATCGGCTCCATCTTCATGCATAGTTTGCAATTCGGTTCATACAAATAGATAAAACTTTGCACATCAGAGTTGATAGTGCCCATTAGCTGGGCGCTAACCTCTTGTACCGTTCCTTTCATTTCATTAAGACCAACCTGCGATTCGTCCATCTCAGTCGTTGTCCTGTCATACCAAATATTACCTATACCGAATAAGACGAAAAGAAGCAGCACACCACTCAATAGCCAATAATGTCTTTTCATGCTACTTTTCCTCATCTGCGATTCTCCTTTAAAAAAATTCTCATTCCAAAAGATAAGGGGGAGAATAATAGATC
>NZ_WHOA01000075.1 GCF_013141715.1 Paenibacillus phytorum
ATAGTTGAATAAATTGGAAACGGGGCAGTTCTATTCGGAACGCCCCGTTTATTTTGGCTAACAACTTCATCTTATCATCAATAGAAATTTAAACTTCCATATCTCCCACGCCAGTGCTACTTGATCTACGGTTGGATATATCTATAAAATGTATTGTCATATGTTACTCAATCTGTGGCGAAAAGCTTTAATTCATGATAACATAACTGAAAATTCTAGACATAGGATGGAGCCAATGAAAACTTTTTTCTTACGTACGTTAAAAGGGAGAATGATTTTATATTACTGTACAATATTCATTATTTTTATAGCGCTTCTTGGTGGTGTCACATATCAAATTTTCATGAACGTCATGACAAATCAGATTTTACATTACACGGAAAAGATTATTGAAGAAAAAAGAGGCAGCATTGATACGTATTTTCACCAAGTAGTCAATTTGGTCCAAATATCTGCCGGGAGCCAGGTGCTTCGTGACGCAATTAAGCAACAAGATAACCAGGACAGTATCTCAAAGCTCTTCTACCAAAGGCAAGTGAGTGATTATTTTACTAATATTCTTCGCTTTAATAGCAATATTAGTGATTTTTTAATTATTAATGAAAAAGGCTATATTTATGCCCAGTCGGGAGCAACAGTGAATAGTGCCTATAATTTTTTTGATCAGCCCTGGTTCCAGAAGATTACAAGTGATTACTTTTATGTTTATTTTCTAGGCGTGCATGCGAAGGATTACTATATCTTAGATAACAATAATGAAGGGAATGTCGTCTCTGCCATTGCACCAATTTATGATATCAATAGTGTGAGCTCTGATCGAAAGGTGTATCTGCTTTGTAATTTGAACGTTAAAGGAATAGAATCCATCAGCAACGAGACACAGCTCGAAAAAACGGGGTATATTACGATTTTGGATCAAAACAATAATCCGATCTATAAGAAGACGGGCGCTCAATTTTCTCTGGATTCTGAACTGGAGCGAACCAATTACTTTAATCAAGAAAGTGGATATTTTACCGTAGGGAATGGGTTGAAAAAATATTTGATTGTATACAAAACACTGAAAACAACGAATTGGAAGGTTGTAGCGTACATCCCCTATAGTGAAATGTATGCACATACAGACGCAATTCGTTATATGGTCCCTATATCGATTCTTGTAGTGATAGCTATAGTTGTCCTAGCATCCATTATAATTGCAGCACAAATTAATAAACCTTTGATGCGCCTGACAAGTAAAATGTATTTGATTGAGGGTGGCCACACAGATATACAGCTGTTCGATGATAGCACTGAGGAGATTGAAAAGTTAACTCGGCGGATCGATTCAATGATTGATAAAATAAAAACGCTTACCGAGGAGAATTTCAGTTATATCCTGCAGAATAAGGAAAGTGAATTGAAGATTTTATTAAGTCAGATTAACCCTCATTTTTTGAATAATACGTTGCAATCGATTAAAGCTATGGCAGTCATCGGGAAAACGAGCGAAATTAGTAGGATGGTTACTTTAATAGGCAATATGCTCAGATATGCGATAAACAGCTTCCAGGATGTGGTGACGATTCAGGATGAGATCGAGCATATTACGAATTATTTGAAGATCCAAAATTATCGTTATCCCGAAAAATTCAAGTTTGACATTGTCATATCCGATGAGCTACGAAGATCAACCACGCCTAAATTGATTCTGCAACCCGTGGTGGAGAATGCTATCCTTCATGCATTTCAACAACTGCAAGAAGGTAGGATTGAATTAACTTTCCAAGCTTTTAAACAGGGGATTGAAATTACTATTTTCGATAACGGCAGAGGTATGACTTCAGAGGAATTAGAAAAAGTGTCAAAACTTTCGAAATTTGATCCAGATGAAGCGTACAATGGGGGCGTTGGGCTGAGAAATGTTCATCAACGTATTCGTAACAAATATGGATATCCCTACGGAATAACACTTTCTTCCGAAATAAATGTAGGTACTACGGTAACCATCTTGATACCCAGGTTAGGAGATGCGTAATGATAAAAATGGTTATTGCCGATGATGAAATTTTGACGTTGGACATGCTGGAACATATTATTGATTGGACGAAGTTGGGTATAAGAATAGTCGGTAAGGCAACTAATGGAAAAGAAGCCATGGAACTCATTCATAGCGAAAATCCTGAGATCTTACTTACAGATATACAAATGCCACACATTGGCGGCATTGAGTTGATTAAGATGCTGGCACAATCGCATCCTAATCTTAAAATTCTCATTCTTAGCGCCTATGGTGAGTTTAAATATGCTCAGGAGGCCGTTCGTTATGGTGCCGCAGGCTATTTGGTAAAGCCTATAGATGAAGTTGAACTAGAAGAACTGATTGAACTATGCATTGGTTCGATTCATGAACGGATAGCCAACGAGCAAGAGGCGACGTATCGTAAGCTTTTGAACACTCGGAATGGAATTCCCTCAATTATTAAAAGAATGGAAATAAAAGGTATTCGTGAATATCATAATTATCGCGTGTTCATCATTCAAGCGGATCCCATTTCCGATAATGACCAACTTCTTCTTGAAGATCAATTGCCTTTCATTTCCGAAAGGGTTATACATATCATTCGGAAATACATTTCTGATCAATCAATCCCAGGGTACTTGTTTGAGTTTCAGGAGAAAGAGTGGATATGCATTGTTGAGCAATCGGATGGTTTTGCGAAGCAAATGATCCAGTTGCTCTTGGCGGAGCTCCAAATCAATGTTGTTGTCGGTGTAAGTACATTGAAGGAATCCTTAAAAAAGCTGTATGAGGCATATAACGAAGCTACGGATTGCTTAAGCTATCGCTTTCTTTTTAGTTCGGAAAGTGTATTAGAATACGAAGAATTGATGTTATCAGGTTCAGGTAATTCACATTTTCAGGAAGAAGTATTTGTACAGGTACAATCCTTAACCGAAGAGATTTTGGCAGATCCGCTCGGAAATACGGATTGGAAAAACAAACTAACGCGTATTTTACATGAGACAAACCATCATCCTGATGGTATTTACTCACTATTATTCGGCATGCTAGTAAGACTTCGAATGAAAAAATGGGAAAAAAAGATCGATCATGCGGACATCCACCCGGTTTCTTTTGAGGCACTAAAGAGTTATAAGTCGTTAGAAGCACTGCTCGAATATTTGGAACAATCGATTCAACAATTGGGTCATGAATATGAACATTTTTCAAACCACGGAAATGAACTAGTCAGTAAAGCAAAAGACTACATACAAGCTCATTACAATAAACAAATTACATTGGAATCCATTTGCGCTCACATTTCCATTAGTAAGAACTATTTTAGTTCCTTGTTTAAAAAAGAGACAGGGATGAATGTGTGGGACTACTTAACCATCGTGCGGATTGAATACGCAAAGAAACTGTTGGTAAAGACAACGTTGAAAAACTATGAGATTGCGGAACAAATCGGCTATGAAAACCCGAGCTATTTCACAAAGATGTTCAAAAAGCTCACTGGCTCTTTACCGCATGAATATCGAAATGACCCTAAGATAGAGCGAGGATCGTAATATTGGATCAGAAAGAAAGTAATATTATTTCTTCTGAGAAAGCGGTTTCAAATCTATAATGAACACTGTAAGCGCTATTATGGAAGTTTGAGATAAAAATCGAGGAGGGTTTTTTATGAAAAAAAAGGCTTCACTAGCTTCTCTAGCCGTAGTGTTACTTGCAACTTCTATTTCTCTAACGGGATGCGGGACGGGAAAAGAAACAGATTCGGGCTCATCAGACAAGAAAGTAACGATCCGAATAGCTTCGATTAATCGAGATGAAACTCGAAAAGCATTTATTGATATGGTCAAGGAGAAGTTCCCTAATATTACAATAGATTATAATTTTATTGACAATAACACATTTTCTGATGTGGTAACGACGCAGCTAGCGTCAGGTGCTGGTCCAGATATTATCGAAGGTTATGATATTAAATGGGTTAAGAACGGCTATTTATTGGACTTGACTGGTAAGGAATTCATCTCTAAGTTCACTGATAATGGATTAAAACAAGCGACCCATGAGGGTAAAGTCTACGGTATTCCGACAACAGGCTGGTTCGAAGGGGTTTTTTATAACAAAGAAATTTTCGATAAATATGGCATAAAACCACCAAAAACGTTTGATGAATGGCTGGCCATCCATGAAAAATTGAAACAAAACGGAGTGAAACCGCAAGCAATGGGTGCCCAATCTTGGGAACCGATGATGAAGCAATCGATGTCGATGGCCCTCAACGAATTTTATTCGAAACCTGAAAATAAAAATTTTGATCAGGATGTACAAACAGGTAAACGTAAGATTTCGGAATGGTCGGATGCTTTCAAGATCTGGGATGAATTGATTCAGAAGAAATATCTAACCCAAGATATGCTTGGTGTCACATATGATCAAGCGTTGGATGAGTTTGCTTCAGGTAAGGCTGCAATGTGGGAATCAGGACCGTGGTCCTATGACGCTATGATGAAGAAAAATCCGAATTTGAAGCTCGATATGTTCCCACTGCCGGGTAAAACTTCAACGACGGGATATTTAGTCGGTGGTCCTGGCATTCCATGGAGTGTTAATGCGAAGGGTAAACATCAAGCGGAAGTGCTGGAGATTTTGAATTTGATGGCTACACCAGATGCACAAAAAGCGTTAATGAAGAGTTACTTTGGACCTTCTTTCCTTAAAGGATTAGATAATCCAGAATTGCCTGCGCAATATACAAGTGTTAAAGATGCTTTCGTACAAGGTAGAGTATACGCTCCTTGGCCTTATTGGGGACCTATAGGCGGTTCTAACTTTATTACGGAATTGGGTAAATTGCTGCAAGATCGCCTTGCAGGTGATAAGACAATTGATCAAGTACTTCAAAAAGCAGATAAATTAACGGCTGACTTTATTCAACAAGCTAAATAATATGATGATCAAACAAGTGTAGTGAAATTTCAGGAGGATGTGTTTATGTGAATAACCACATCCTCTTTTCATTAATGAGGTGAATTTGATGATTAAGGGTATGCAATTTCGAAGAGATTTGGTCTTTATTGGATTCATTCTGCCGGCATTTATAGGCTATCTGATTTTCTATCTATATCCGATGTTTGCCACTTTTATTTACAGTTTTACAGACTGGACGGGATATCGAAAAGAAATAAATTTTGTTGGTTTAGATAATTTCGTGAAATTATTTCACGATGAGGATGTCACAATCGGTATTAAGAACTCGGTCATTTACGCGCTTGCCATGACCATCTTCCAAAATGGGCTTGCAATTCCTTTGGCGGTTGCTTTGCACCGTCCTTTAAAATCCCGAAATCTATTGCGTACAATCTTTTTTTTACCTGCCATTTTAAGTCCAATGGTCGTGGGCTTCTTGTGGAGCTATATCATGTCTGCAACAGATCACGGCGTTCTAAATCAGCTGTTGGTCAGTGTCGGCTTCAACAAAGTAAATTGGTTAGGTGACCCGGATTTAGCGCTTTACTCCGTTATTTTCACACAAATATGGCAATGGACGGGGTATGCCATGGTCATCTACTTAGCTAACTTGCAGGGGATATCGAAAGAACTGTATGAATCCGCAGGAATAGATGGGACGAATGGTTGGCAAAATTTTTGGTATATTACGCTGCCGATGCTAATTCCAGCCATTACCTTTAATACCGTCATGAGTATGATCGGTGGGCTTAAAGTATTTGATGTTATCTTTGCTATGACGCACGGGGGCCCAGGCCATTCAACAGAAACGATTGTAATGACGTTGATTACCAAAGGTATCACACATGCGCAATATGGATATGGATCAGCTTTTGCAGTTGTATTTTCACTTCTCATCATGCTAATTACGTTTATTCAGTTGCGAGTTTTGAAAAGATGGGAGGAGAAGTTATTTTGAACAAGCGTATGCTCTCTAGTCAAACACCACGTTCCTACTCCTATTTTAAAAAAGGGATCAAAGGTGACCACATACTGGAAGTTATCTTGATCATCATTGCGCTCATTACCTTACTGCCAATTTATTACTTGGTGAATACAACCGTACGTACGCCAGAACAGGTGATAGCAAGTCCGTTCGGTTTCCCAACGCAATTGGACTTTAGCGGGTATGTAAGAGCTTGGAACATGATGAATTATCCGAATGTGTTTAAAAATAATTTTATTATTGCTGTTGTTTCGGTCAGTGGTGTCATTTTACTATCCTCCATGGCAGCCTATGCTTTCGCAAGACGTCCTGGCAAATTGTTTAATTGGATATTCGTCTCGATCTTAATAGGAGTTATCATGCCTTACCAGGTGGCTACCATTCAACTATTTCGAGTGTTAACAAACCTACACTTAACAGATACTTTGTTAGGCGTTATCCTTGTCGAAATTTTCGTTTCTGTTCCTTTCAATGTTTTTTTAATTAAAAATTTCATAAATAGTGTGCCTATTCAGTTAGAAGAATCCGCTTATATAGACGGAGCTGGTGTATGGAAGACATTTTGGAGAATAACGTTCCCGCTTTTACAGCCAGTCATTGCTACATTGGCGGTTTTGGATTCATTAAGTGTATGGAATGACTTTTTTACCCCGTTATTAATTCTGCAAACGAGGGCAAAAGGAGTTATTTTACTCGAAGTCAATCGAAACGTGGGTCAATTTCAAACGGACTGGACGAGTTTTTTCCCGATGATGATATTGGGGGTTGCCCCATTAGTAATCCTGTACTTATTTATGCAAAAGTTTATTGTCGAGGGTGTCTCTACTGGAGCTGTTAAAGGCTAAAATACGATAGAATTCATAGGTTGTCGGATACTGTGTGAATGTTAGGAGGAGAGAAAAGTGAAATCATTAGAGAAAATTTATGTTGTTTTTAAAACGCACGTAGACTTAGGATTCACGGATTTAGCCAGCAATGTCCTAAACCAATATAAAGAAGATATGATGAACGACGTTCTAGCCATATGTGAAAAAACGAAGCAGGATGGACCGGACCATCATTATGTTTGGACACTTCCTGCATGGATGTTGAAGGAAAGCTTGGATATTCCTGATGTGGATAGGAAGAAAAAATTGGAGACGCTCATACAAAACGGACAACTTCGTTGGCATGGGCTTCCATTTACAACTTCGACTGAATTTTGCGGCACCGAAGAGTATATCAGAGGATTATATTTCTCGGAAAAGCTGCGTGACCAATATGGACATACGCTGTATCCGCCAAAATGACGGATGTACCAGGTCATACGTGGATGCTGCCTACATTCTTGAAAAATGCAGGCATTGAATTTTTGCATTTAGGCGTTAATTCTTGTTCCTCACCTGTCGATGTGCCTCGATTGTTTCATTGGGAAGGACCGGATGGAAGCAGGGTATTAACCTATTATTCCAAAGGCGCATACGGAACTGAGCTCACTCCGCCTGACGATTGGCCATACCCCATTTGGATAGCACTGCTGCAGACGCACGATAATATCGGCCCTCAAGATGGCAGTGTGGTTCAAGACTTGTTGGATGAGATCGCCAAGAAGTATCCAAATACAGAAGTTAAAATCGGAACGATGGATGATTTTGCTCTTGATTTTATTGGCAGAGATTTTCAGGACATACCAGTAGTTCGTAAAGATCTAGCTGATACATGGATTCATGGTATAGGCTCCTATCCAGAAGAGGTATCCCGTGTGCGGAGACTGCGTTCTGAGATTGCAACACTGGAAAGCTTATCAACGGTCGAACTGCTGCAAGGGGAACAGGGTGCAGATCAGAGTAATTCAATCGCAGAAGCTTATGAGCAAACGCTGCTCTTTGGCGAACATACCTGGGGAATCGATATTAAATCGAATTTGATTCCAGGCCGAAATAGTGAGCGCGCTTTTGGGAAAGAAAATATCGAGAAAGACCGAGTGAAGTTTCCTGCCTCTTATGAAAAGACAGAAGCATCTTGGGCAGAACAGAAAAACTATGTCGACCAAGCTCAAATAGCAATAAGTGAGGTTAAGCCTTTTACCGCAGTGGATTCTAATGTCATTGGTGTATATAACCCACTTGCCTGGGAACGTTCGAATTCGAAAATCATGTTGGATAACCGTAAGGGTGGCATCCTAAAGGACAGGGAAACGAAGGAATCTTATTTCGTAAATGAAGTCGGTGAAGTGTATATTGGTGAATTGGGGCCAATGGGTTACCGTACTTTTGAATATGTGGCGGGCACTGAATCTGATCCTACAGGCGAAATTGCGGTAAAAAACGCTGAGTACGCTATATTGGAAAATCATGCAATACGTATAGAGGTCAGTTCGCTGACAGGATGTATAACTAGCTTTTATGACAAGAAGAATGAGAAGGAATGGGCGGTAAACGGAAGGTTCGGTCAATACGAATATGATGTTTACGGTAAAGAGGAAATGCTGGATTATGTAAAAAAATATGCTTACGATTTAACGGACTGGTATATCAACGATTTTAGTAAACCAGGATATCCACGAATCGATCATAAGAGTTACGTGGTCCATAAAACCGATGTGAGGATTTCTAATCGTGGTGGCTGTGGATTCATTGAAATTAGCTTTCGTACACCAACAGAAAGTTACGAGGACTTTGGGAACGGCGAAGAAATTAGTGTGAAGATTAGCTTAGAAGAGGGACAATCATTTGCTGATATTCAGGTGACTGTTTGGCGGAAAGCATCTTCCGCATTTGCTGAAAGCGGTCATTTTACGTTTGCACTTAACGCTGATCATCCGAAATATCGTTTTCAGAAATTGGGCAGTGTTGTGAATCCAATTGATGATATTGAAAAAGGTGCAAATACGCGTCTTCATTGTACGAGTCTATGGGTTGATGTACAGGATGATCGTTTCGGATTGGCGATCATGCCAATAGACACACCGTTATTTTCGATCGGAGAGAAAGGCATTTACAAGTATTCGAAAGAGTACGTACCACAACAGCCGATCTTGTATTTCAATTTATTTAACAATCAATGGGGAACGAACTACCCGCAATGGATCAGCGGCACTTTCCAATATTCATTCCGAATAGCACCACATGCAGGGGATTGGAAGACAGGTCGAGTTCAGCAGCTTGCTGCAGAGGCGTTCACGCCGCTTCATGTAACAACCGGATGGAATCCTAGTGCGCCTAACCAATATCGTTTCTTGAAGGAAGAAGTCGAAGGGATCCACATCTTAGCCTTCAAAAAGGCTGAGCAGGGCGATGCCTATATTTTACGATTCCAAAATGTGTTGGACTTGCACACATCGGTGAAGATTCCATTGGTTGAATCTATTGAAGATGTATCTGAATGCGACCTTGTCGAAAGAATTAAGGAAACTGAAGTAGACTTCAGCAATAATCATTTCACCATAACCATGAATCCCTTTGAAATTAAAACAATGAAGATTCAATTTGGATAGATTTCAACAATATGTATAGAGGAGCTCAAAACATGAATCTTACAAATGTAAATTCAATTGCAGGCTACGATTTCGATTTCTTGGAACAAAAATTATATTCAGCAGTAATTGGCGATATTTTGGATGATCTTGGTTATCGGAATCAAACCTTCGGTGCAGGACTCCGCTTACTTGATCCTAATTTGAAAATAAGTGGACGCTCTTTCACCGCACAAGCAACTAAAGTATTTTCGATTCCCGCAGAGCCTTATAAGCTGCAAATGGAAGCTATCGACGCCGTTTCGCACGGAGAAGTGTTCGTCGTTTCTACAGGGGCACCTGATGAAGCTGCTTTCTGGGGCGAGTTGATCTCTACAGCGTGTCGAGCACGAGGAGGCAGAGGTGCAATCGTGGATGGCTTAAACCGAGATACCGCCAAAATCTTGGAAATGAAATTTCCTTTGGCTTCAAGAGGTCAAGTTCCTACGGATTCCAAAGGCCGAGTCGATCTTATTTATTATCAACAAGCCATTGAGATTGATGGTGTGCGCATCCATCCTAGTGATTACGTGTTTGCGGATATCGACGGTATTGTTTTCGTTCCTCAAGAAATAGAGGAAGAAGTGATCCATAAATCGTTGGAAAAGGTTGAAGGCGAGAACTTGGTAAGGAAGGCCTTACAAGACGGAATGTTATGTACAGAAGCCTTCAAAACATTTGGGATTCTATAAGAGTAAATCAAACATTTTCATTTTATTTTGCATATAGGGGCTGTTGTCATGAAGCTTGGTCTTGGATTATATCGTGATAGATTGACGAAAGACAATTTCCAGTTTGCCAAACAAGCCGGATGTACCCATATCGTTGCTCATTTGGTGGACTACTACAATGGTGTCGAAGGTTTACCATCAACGGATAAAAACCGCAACATGGGGATAGCAAGACACAACGAAGATATATGGTCATATGAAGGCCTTCTCGCCTTAAAAAAATCAATGAATGAGGAAGGATTAGTATTCGAAGCCATCGAGAACTTCAGTCCTGCGGATTGGTACGATATCCTGATGGATGGCCCGACGAAAAAGGCACAGATCGAGCACTTGAAGCAGATCGTCCGCAACGTAGGGAAAGCTGGAATTCCGATTATTGGATACAATTTCAGCATCGCTGGCGTTTGGGGACATGTGAACCGGCCCGTGGCCCGGGGGGGAGCTGTCACTGCGACATTCAATCTCCAGGAAGGCCCAGAGGAGTCACCAATTCCGCACGGGCAAATTTGGAATATGACGTATGATTTTAATGCGCCAGAAGGGTCTATCCCTCCGATTTCTTCCGCTGAGCTGTGGGAAAGACTCGCGTATTTCCTTCAGGAGCTTATTCCCGTAGCTGAAGAGGCTGGAGTAAGATTAGCGGCTCACCCAGACGATCCACCAATGCCTACTATTCGCGGATATGGACGTTTAGTGAATCAGCCTCAATTGTATCAGAAGCTGCTTGATATCGTTCCGAGTCATAGTAATGCGTTGGAATTCTGCATGGGTACCTTACAGGAAATGACCGAGGGTAACGTTTATGAAGCTATCGAACAGTACAGCAAGCAAAATGCTATAGGTTATGTCCATTTTCGCAATGTAATCGGCAAAGTGCCGAATTATCAGGAAGTGTTTGTCGACGAAGGCGATATTGATATGATCAAAGCGCTTCGAATCTATAGGAAAAATAATTTTGATGGTGTTTTTATTCCAGATCATACACCGCAAATGACGTGTAAAGCACCTTGGCATGCTGGAATGGCGTATGCACTTGGGTATATGAAAGCTGCACTTTCAATCGTGAATAACGAGTAAAGGATTGGAGGGATCGTATGTTTGCAGACTTAAAAGGCAAAGTAGCAGTCATTACAGGTGCTTCGAAAGGGATTGGACGTGGTATTGCGGCTCGCTTTGGGCAAGAGAAAATGAAAGTAGTCGTTAACTTTCATCATGATTCTGAACAAGCCGATACCGTGGTAGAAGAAGTGAAGAGGGCCGGGGGAGACGCCATTGCTGTTCGTGCCGATGTAAGTAAAGAGGATGAAATCAAACGGCTTATTGAGGTGACTATAGAAACATTCGGTTGCCTTGACGTTCTCGTCAATAATGCGGGCATTCAAACTACCTGTCCATCTCATGAATTAAGTTTGGAAGATTGGCACAAAGTCATGGATACCAACTTAACAGGTGCTTTTGTTGCTTGTCGTGAGGCCATCAAATTCATGCTGGCACATAACATTCAAGGCAATATCATTAACGTGTCGAGCGTCCATCAGAAAATTCCAAAGCCTTTCCATGTTCATTATGCTTCAAGTAAGGGCGGATTACGGCTGTTGACAGAGACGCTCGCGCTCGAATATGCCCCCCACGGTATCCGCGTTAATACCATTGCACCTGGTGCCATTGCTACGTCAATGAATGAACATATTTTGTCTGACCCGGAGCAGAATGAGGTCGTGCGTTCGCTCATTCCCATGAATCGAGTAGGCGAACCCAAGGAGATTGCATCTTCTGCCGCATGGCTGGCTTCGGAGGAAGCTAATTATGTAACTGGAATTACGCTCTTTGTCGACGGTGGTATGACGCTGTACCCGTTCTTCTTGAAAGGATAAGATCAATATGGATTATTACCGATTATGGTTGTCGCGTTCATGATCAGTTTACCTATATGGGTATGAAGACCCTTGTTTTGGAAAATGAAAATATAAGGCTTTCCATCTTTATTTACCGACATCACCTGATTCTCAGTCCACTTTTATTGATTATTACATTGGCGGATGGCAGGAGATATTTCCGAATGGAGGTGTCAGCAGCTCGTATCATGGTACCCAATTTGGTCAGCATGGGGAAGTGGCTCATATGCCATGGTCATACTCAATTGATATGGATACATTGGATAAAGTTGTGGTTTCGGTAAACCATTTTTAGAGCCAGGGTGTATGATCCGACTGCCGGAGAACGTTAAAGTTATTGTTGATGAACTGGATGTCCCTCAGGATAAGACTGCACGAGTCAAACGTGGAATCTTGCAAGAATGGCCAGGGGTGGAGGAACCGTCAGGCAAAAAGTTAGATATATCTATTCTTCCGCCTAAAGGCACTCCTTCGGAAATTGTTTATCTGCAAGGATTTAAAGAAAAGGGATGGTACCAAGTTGAGAATGCACGGCTTGGTGCAGCGATTCATGTGGAGTGGGATACAGAAACGATGCCTTACTTGTGGTACTGGCAGGAATTCGGAAGTACAGCAGAGTACCCTTGGTTTGGCCGGCATTATAATATTGGGTTAGAGCTGTTTTCGAGCTATCCGACTCATGGATTATCCGAAGCAGTGCGTAATGGATCGGCGGGGGATATTCAAGGAGGAGAGACTCGGACGTTTTCGATGTTTGCAACTTTATTGGAATTGTAGAAATTTTTCTGTAACAAACGAACTGTCGGGATGATCTATCTTGACGGTTTTTTATTTTTACTATGAATTGAACGGTTTTGGTGAAAGGATTTAAAAAAAATCGCAGTTACCCGACAAACTATACTTTGTCTATGCCACTAAACCAAATATCTTATTGAGCCATTCAACAGCAGTGAGGACATTCGAATTATCATCGGCCTGCCCTTTCCTTATCATATGTAAAGCCTCAATTCCCTTTAACGTCTGATCCGCTGTAAGAAACGATTTGAAACCAAGATTTGGTTTTGTAATTTTCTTTATGAACCGGTGATCTTGCTCCACAATGTTGTTTACAAACTTTGTCTGTCTAATCAAGGTTTCTTTTGGTAAGGATTTCTCACTTATTAATTCTTGTATGGCTGGTGGATATGTTCTAAAAGGTCTTCAATACCAATTCATTCAAAGACGAACTCGAAAAGTTCTCAAAATAAGGGATAGGCTTTGAACATTTTCGATCATTTGTGTTAGAATGAGTGAAAATACAGGGGGTG
>NZ_WHOA01000076.1 GCF_013141715.1 Paenibacillus phytorum
ATATCGGGGTTTCACATTGAGAGAGTAACCGAGCAGACCGCAGAGGAATACATTCGATGGATTGAGCTTTCAAAGGGCGGTAAGAAGTTCAACGAGGAAATGATTGCAAGATCAAAATTTTATTTTTACAGTCCCCATTTCGTAAACTATATGCTTAGGATAGATGGAAAACCAGCAGCTATGGGATCTCTTTTCCTGAATGGGGAGGAGGGATATGTAGCGAATGATTATACCTTCTAAACTTTCCGAGGAAAGGGATGTCAAAAGGCGTTACTTCGGCAAAGATTATCCGATGCCGAAAATTTTGGGGTCAAAAAGGTTTATACCGATGTGGTTTTCGGTTCTGCCAGCTATTGGAATATGGTGAAAGCGGGGTTTGAGACTGCGTATCTTAATACCTTTTGGATGAAGAAATAAACTTGCCGATGCAAGCAAAGCGGAGAACCGATCATTTCGCTAACGGATGACGATACTGCAAACGTACAGCCTGCCGGCGTGATTCGGTAGGCTGTTCCGATAACTGGCAGGATAACACGAATGTTCAACGAAAATTTATAGTTTGGGTGTGAGGAATCATTTTGCAAGAAGCGATCGATTTCGAAATTTGAGTTTCCTTAACTGTCGCCCGTTGTAAATCAGTTACGGAAGGAGCAAGTCGATGCAAGAACTTTACAAACAGTACAAGAAGCTGTTGTTCAAGCTTGCCTATCAATTAACGGGATCAGTTTCCGATGCAGAGGACGCGGTGCAAGATGTTTTTGTTAAAGCATATAGTCTTCCTATGGAGCGATTGGAGGAGCCGAAGGCTTATCTCTGCAAAATGGTTACCAATCGCAGTAAGAATATGATGAAATCAGCACGAAAAAAAAGGGAAGAATATTTCGGGGAATGGCTTCCAGAGCCTTTTCTCACGAGCGACGAATCAATCGAAACATTTGAAAGGGATGATCTCCTATCTTACGGAATGCTTGTATTGCTCGAGAGGCTGACGACCTCCGAGCGGGTCGTGTTCGTCCTCCGCGAGGCGCTAGGCTTCGATTACAACGAGATCGCCAAGCTCATGGAAAAAAACGAAGTGAGCTGCCGCAAACTGTTCAGCCGTGCGAGTGCAAAGATGGGACGGATATCCGATGAACCAATTCATATCCATAATGAGAGCCAGGAATGGGTTCATGGATTTATGGGAGCGCTTAAGAAAGGGAACATGAATAAACTTTTATCGTTGCTGGATCAAGATGTCGTTCTAGTTGCCGATGGTGGCGGTAAAGTGCGTACTACGGTCGATCCGATTGCTTCGCGTGAACGAGTTGTTCGTTACCTTCTCGGTGGTTTGCGTAAAGCAGCTAGGATCGGAGAAGAACTGGTCATCGAAATGGGTCAAGTCAATGGAGAACCTGCCATACTTCTTCGATCGGAAGATAGCGCAGTCCATACAGTGGTGCTCTTTCACATCGAAGAAGGGAAGATCCGCAAGATATATATCGTTCGGAACCCCGACAAGCTGGGGCATATCTTCTAGTGTGAGATCAAATGCACCGCGGTTATGCATCTCCATTGGAATTTGTGCTCATAATCAATATCATGCTAAATTATTGGGCTAATATTCAAAATTGGGCTAAATTAACACCTTGGATGGGGTTCACGTAATGCTGTTTTGGAAAAATTCAGCGGCGACATTTATAATCAACATAATTTGATTTTCATGAGGGATTATTGAACCAAGCCCATAATAGAACTCAACCCCCTTTTCATTATTTAAAATTAAAGACCCGAAGCCCGTTGCTGCGGGTCTCTTTCTGCTTGTTGTGGATATACAGAATGACCTGCTGGTCGTTGAACTATCAGGCAGATTTACTCATAAAAGCCGGTACGTAAGAACGGCTGATTAAACGGCCCATGCAATGTTTCTCATTCGTTCGTTTCCGATGTCACAAATCAAAGGCTTACATTGTTATATGTGCGAAAACAAAAAAGGAGCTGAGGAAAGATGAACGATTTGACATGCATAATCATCGGAGGCGGCCATGCAGGGCTTGCAGCGCTCAAATCATTAAAGGAAAAGTCCCAGGGCATGGCGAATGGACAGCGGATTCGGTTTGTTCTGTTGGACAAACAGCCCGGTCATGTGCGTAAAATACTGTTGTTCCGGCGGGCCGTGGGCGAGGAAGAGATTATGATTCCCTGGACGAATTATGAGTTTTTTGAAGGAGTCGAATTCGTGCAAGGTACGGTTACGTCCGTGGATAGCGGGGAAAAACAGATTCGATATGAGGATGCGCATGGCAATGATGCCCGAATTCGTTATGACCTTTTGGTTGTGGCGGTCGGCAGTGTCGTTCGGCAACCGAATCCTGATCAGGGTGGCATATCTTTAACCGATCTGCAAACCGCGGCAGTCATCCGGGAGCGCTGGCGCGCCAATCTAAAGCAAGCTGCTGGGGAGACAAATCCTAAAGAACGAAAGCGACTGATGACAGTCGCAGTTGCGGGGGCGGGAATCAGTGGCGTTGAGACATCCGCCGAGCTGACGCTCGGGATGCAGAAGGAAGCATCGTCACTCGGACTGAACCCGTCCGATATCTCTGTCTATTTGCTAAGTGCTCAGGAACGATTGTTCATGGATGGACCCAAGAAAGTTGGACGAAAACTGGATCAGATACTCAGAGAAAGTGGAGTGACAGTGCTTTACAACCGCAAGGCGATGCGGGAGGAAGCAGGAGTAGTGACGCTCAACAATGGCGATCGTCTGCCGGTTGGTCTATGTATATGGACGATTGGTCTGATTCCGAATCCGGCCCTTCGCACGATGGGCTTGCCGCTTACTCCTGAAGGCCAAGTGCTGGTGGATGGATCTTATCGCGTCCAAAGGGCGCCGGGCGTATACAGCATTGGCGACTGCGCGAGAATCGTCGACCCAAAAACCGGCATTGCAGCTATGATGAGATGCGCAGAAATTGCGCTACAGGAAGATAGACTGGGGAAAATCGTGATAGCCGATCTGGAGGGCCGCCCCGCGCCGGTTCACAAATCGGCGCCGTTAGATCTGTTCTGCATCGGCCTGGGGGAAAACCACGGATTGGTGTGGGGACGCAAATGGGGACTTAATATGGTTGTAACGGGAAAGCCTGCCTGGAAATTGAGGAAACTAGCGTGGGATGGAGGCAGTAAGCTTCGATAATAAACATGAGACCAAGATTGCAATATGTCTAACAGCCCGGAGAAGGTGAGACGGCGAATGGAGGAACTGTACGATCAATATAGAGCGCTGCTGTTCACGCTGGCTTATCAGTTGACAGGATATGCGGCGGACGCGGAAGACGCGTAGCAGGACGTGTTTTTTAAGGCGTGCGACGTACATCCCGAACGTTTGGAGGAACCGAAGGCGTATTTGTGCAAAAAGGTAACAAATCACTGCCTCAATCTGCAGAAGTCGGCGCGGAGGAGAAGGGAAGTATACGTCGGTCCGTGGCTCCCCGAACCGATTCGGACGCCGGAGGCGGATACGCTCGAGACGACGCTCGTCCGCCGCGATCTGCTGTCTTACGCCATGCTCGTACTTTTGGAGAGGCTGACGCCGACAGAGCGAATGGTTTTCGTTATGCGTGAGGCGTTTGGCTTCGATTACCTCGAAATCGCCGAACTGCTCGGTAAGCGAGAGACGAATTGCCGTATGCTGATGAGCCGGGCAAGAAGCAAGATGGGAATAACCGAGGAGGAGCAGGTCGCTGCCGAAGCGGTCGAACTGGAATGGGTTAGCCGGTTCCTCACACATCCCTCGAGCAAGGTAACGTCGATCATGTGCTGTCCCTGCTGAACGAAGACGTCATACTCGTCTCCGATGGAGTAGGAAAAGTAATCGCGGCCACGAGTCCGATACAAACGCGCGATCGCGTGGCCCGAATCCTGCTCGACGGATTCGGGCGCATACAGGGAAAACTTCACATTGAGGCTGCCTCGCTGAACGGTGAGAAGTTAAATGATTAATCCGGCATCTTGCCCTCGTCTTTTGAAGAATGATAAAGCAGCTTTTCAGTATTTTTCTGCGAAATGAGGATGTGAAACATGTATATTTTTAAAAACAAATTGGTATTGTTAGCGCCAATTATTGCTTTCCTAGTTGTATTTATTTTTTCGCTTACACTTTTTCCATCTGTCCAGTCCAAACCAAGAAATTTACCGATTGCCGTTGTGAATGAAGATCAAGGTTTCGAAATTCAGGGTCAGCCGAAAATGAATATGGGGCAAACGATCGTTGAAATGATGCGGAAAACGGCAGCAACTACGGAAGGTGACCCCGCTGTGAAGTGGGTAGAGGTATCAAGCGCGGAAGAGGCACGGAACGGATTAAACAATCAAGAGTATTACGCGGCATTGGTAATTCCGAGCGACTTCAGCGCTAAGCAAGCTTCTTTGCGAACCCCGAAACCGTCAGTGCCTGAAATTCAGATATTTATAAACCAAGGCATGAATACCGCAGCATCGGCAGCAGCAGGGCAAATCCTGAATGGAGTCGTTGACAACATGAACAACATCCTTCGCGCCCAATTGCTTGAGGGCTTTAAGACGCAGGGAGTTATGCTGACCGTAGAGCAAGCTGCGGGTTTAGCCTCGCCGATTGCAAAAAAAGTGACAAATGTAAATGAAACGGGCGCGAAAAGCGTGAATGGCAATGCCCCTGTTTCCTTATTTCAGCCCTTATGGATGGCATGTATCGCCAGCTCGGCAATCCTTTTTATAACCTTCAGTAAACGATTGGTTAAAACCCGAAGAGAGAGCCTGGTCTCGAAGCTGCTGCATATCCTGATGGGCGCGATCGCTTCTCTTGCGGTTGGATTCGGGCTAACCTGGCTTGCGAATGGAATGCTGGATCTTGATATTCCTAAATTTGCGGATACCGCGCTGTTCTTATCCGTTACGTTCTTCAGTTTTTTCCTTATGATAACTGCTGTAATGTCGGTGTTGGGTATCAGAGGTGTTGCTATATTCGCCTTATTGCTTTTCTTCGGGGCGCCTTTGCTGGCTTTGCCGCCTGAAATGATGTCCTCTTTCTTTCGGGAGTGGATTCATCCATGGCTCCCAATGCGCTTTATGGTCGATGGTCTGCGGGAATTGTTCTTCTTTGGCAAAGGATTTGGCTGGAATGCACCCGTAACAGCTCTTACATGGATCTCATTGGTAAGCGGCATAGTAATTCTGGGCTCCGCATTAAAGGTTCGAGTTCAGAAAACCGAAAGAACAGCCACAGCTTATAGGCAATAATGGCCAGTAAATCGTATCGAAACCAACTTCCCTCGAAGATAACGACATACAGGTAAAGTAGAGAACTGTAATTTCATTGGAGAGCGGAAGCCCTCTTTGTTAATGAATGAATAAACAGCGAAGGAAGGTATGTTGGAGAACAGTTTGATGTGGCAATCATTGGTGGAGCGGATCATACCAAAAGTACAGGGGAGTCTCGATATGCAATTTTTATTTATCATTATTTTTGCTGTCGTAATTTTTCTTTTCGTTGTAGGCATAGGAAGAGGACAACGCTCCCGGGGCCGAAGAACCTGGCATACTACGCCTTGTCAAAATCGATCGGACCTCACTGAGGCTTTGAAGCATATCACTTCGTTACCGTACCTCGATGAGCATGAGACGGTCATTGCAGCGGGGGCCAACGACGTCTGGCGCAATCTGTGTGAAACACTGGACCGATCCTTCTCGCGTCCTGGTGTGGCCATCTACGCGAGACTGGTTGGATCCGCCGACTGCACAGCATGGGGGCCTAGGCCCTTTGCCGAGGGCTCAACGTTTCCCGGTTTTCGGGTAATCGCCGCGGTACCTAGACGTGAGCTGGTTCTCGAGGGCTGCCATCGATTCTCGTCGTACGCCCTGATCTTTCGTCTCGATCACGTCAGTCCGGATCGATCACGGTTACGTGCTGAAAGTCGAGCTGCCTTTCCCGGTCTGGCCGGCAGCCTTTACCGACTGATCGTCATTGGTTCTGGCGGGCACGTGGTTGGCATGCGGCGCCTACTCTCAGCAATCCGCCGTCCCTGGTCGCTCAACGGAGAACGATAACGAAACAGGTTGTAAGAGTTGAATTTAAGACCAGTGGTGATGCTCCGATTGGTCCTATAGGAATTTACATTAACTCAAAGACAAACAATATTGTGGGCTATGACGCACGGGAATAAAATAATCAAAAATTGAACCCGCACTGTACGATAGTGAAATAAGCAGATGGCTGAGGCTATCTGCTTTTCATTGAACAAACGGGCAGCCTAGTGGAATTGAATACAAGAGGATAAGTCTATCTAATATAACTAGTCCCATACATGTGAAAGCAAACAGCCCCTCCACCGTTTTGATGGAAGGGATCAACTCAAAAAATGCTTTTGAACAGTCTTCGCTCGTTTACACTGTCACAAATCAGATCCTTACGTTGTTATATGTGTGAAAAATGTAAAGGAGATGAAGAGAGATGAACGACTTGACATGCATTATCATTGGAGGCGGCCATGCAGGGCTTGGGGCGCTCAAAGCAATAAAGGAAGAGACCCGGGGCATGGCGAACAGACAGCGTATTCGATTTGTTCTGATCGACAAGCAGCCGGGTCATGTGCGCAAAGTGATGTTGTTCCGGCCGGCCGCATGCGGGGAAGAGATTATGATTCCTTGGACGCATTATGGGTTTTCAGAAGGAGTCGAATTCATGCAAGGTACGGTTACGTCCGTGGATAGCGGTGAAAAACGGATTCGATATACAGACGCGCAAGGAAATGATGCCCGAATTCGTTATGACCTTTTAGTTGTGGCGGCCGGCAGCATCGTTCGGCGACCGGATCCCGATCAGGGCGGTATCGCCTTGACCGACCCGCAAGCCGCGGCGGACATCCGGGAGCGCTGGCGCGCCAATCTACGGCAAGCTGCCGGCGAGACAAATCCTAAAGAACGAAAGCGACTGATGACAGTCGCAGTTGCGGGGGCGGGCAACAGCGGCATCGAGACATCCGCCGAACTGGCGCTCGCCATGCAGAAGGAAGCGTCGGTGCTGGGACTGAATTCGTCCGATATCTCCGTCTATTTGCTGAATGCGCAGGAGCGGCTGTTCCCGGAAGGACCAGAGAAAGCTGGACGAAAATTGGATCAGATACTCAGCGATTGTGGAGTGACAGTGCTTCACAATCGTAAGGCAATGCGGGAGCAAGCAGGAGTGTTGACGTTGAGCAATAGTGATCGTCTGCCGGTTGGCCTATGTATATGGACGATTGGTCTGATACCGAATCCGGCCCTCCACAGCATGGGCTTGCCGCTTACTTCTGAAGGTCAAGTGCTGGTGGATGAATGCTATCGTGTCCAAGGGATGTCGGGCGTATACAGCATTGGCGATTGTGCGAGAATCGTCGATCCGAGTACCGGCAAGGCAGATCAGATGACTTGCAAAGAAGCTGGGCCGCAGGCGTTAAGACTGGGAAAAATCGTGATGGCTGATCTGGAGGGCCGTTCCGCGCCGGTTCACAAATCGTTTTTGGATACCTTCGGCTTCGGCCTTGGGCAAAATCGCGGGTTGATGTGGGTAAGCAAATGGGGACTTGATATCATCATAACGGGGAAGCTTGCGTGGAAAGTCAAAAAGCTGGGATGGGATTTTGCTAGCTGGCTCCGATAGAAACAAAGGGACCAAGTTGATATATGTCTAATTTCCCGGAGAAGGTGAGACGGCGGATGGAGGAACTGTACGATCAATATAGAGCGCTTCTGTTCACGTTGGCTTATCAGTTGACTGGCTCCGCGGCAGACGCGGAAGATGCGGTGCAGGATGTATTTGTTAAGGCGTGCGACGTACACCCCGAACGTTTGGAGGAGCCGAAAGCGTATTTGTGCAAGATGGTAACCAATCGCTGCCTCAATCTGCAAAAGTCGGCGAGGAAGAAGAGGGAGATATACGTCGGTCCCTGGCTCCCTGAACCGATTCGGACGCCGGAGGCGGATCAGCTCGAGACGACGGTCGTCCGCCGCGATCTGCTGTCTTACGCTATGCTCGTACTGCTCGAGCGGTTGTCGCCGACGGAGCGGACGGTTTTCGTTCTGCGTGAGGCGCTGGGCTTCGATTATCCCGAAATAGCGGAACTGCTCGGCAAGCGAGAGGCGAATTGCCGCAAGCTGATGAGCCGGGCAATAAGCAAGATGGGAATATCTGAGGAGGAGCCGGTCGCGGCCGAAGCGGTCGAACTGGAATGGGTCAGTCGGTTCCTTACATCCCTCGAGCAAGGTAACGTCGATCATGTGCTGTCACTGCTGACCGAAGACGTCATGCTCGTCGCCGACGGAGGCGGAAAAGTAACCGCGTATAAGCGTCCGATACAAACTCGTGATCATGTGGCCAGAGCCCTGCTCGACGGGTTCCAGAGCATAGGGAATTATCAGGAAAGACTTCACCTCGAGGCTGCTCATTTAAACGGTGAAAACGGTATAGTAATTCGTTCGAGGGACGAAACTTTGGCCGCTATATTTATACATCTCCGACGCGGAAAGATTGCCAGATTGTATGCCGTACGAAACCCGGATAAGCTTGCCCGAGTTTAGTCAGTCGACTGCGGATTTTTCCAAGTCTCCTTCAAAGATAAATAATTTACAAAGTAAGGGCCATCCCAAAAAGGATGGCTCTAATACTTGCCGTTAAAGAAAGCGCGGAGAACCGTATCACAAACATAAGACCAATGATCATTAAGCTAAAGGGGACGCTTGTTGAAGTAACGAGAACGAGTGCTAAAATATTATATTCATTTGGAAAGAGGTATAAGATGAGGTCAGAGGTTCAGATTAAACGGAATGGGAATAATGTCGATAACGTGGGGGGGGGCATAGCTCAGTGGGATTGCGCATCGCTGGCTGGATTAATTGAGCAGCAATCATGATGGGATAAATACCGAGGAATTAGTTGAGCTGATACATATTTGCTGGAGAAATTTTCAAAAGATACTTGTGAGTAATGTTATTCTATAGTAATATTAATATAAAGTAACAAAATGTTTTATCAGGAGGTTGTTAATGAATTTGAATAAATTGTCAAAAGGTGAACTCACCAAACAACGACTTTTACAATCAGCTGCAAAGGAATTTGCTGAGCGAGGGTACCATGAAGCTAAAATCAGTACAATTGTATCAAACGTTAACCTCACTCAACCGTCATTTTATTTGTACTTCAAAAACAAAGAAGCAATATTTCAGGAGTTGATTAGCCACTTCCGTAAACAGTTAATTCCTTTTGTTGAGAGAACCTACGAAATTGCCAAGTTGCCTCATGATGAGGTACCGCAAAGAATTCAAGTAGGCTTGTCCCATCTATTTCAATTTTTCGCATCTGATCCGAACCTGACAAAAGTCGCTTTTTACCAATCGGAGCAAGGAGAAGAATTCCGACTTGTGATGATTGAAATGATGGCTTCAATTTTCAAACATTATCAAGAAGTAGGCCTTATACGAAGTTCCTTATTCATAGAGGTCGCTGCAGAAGGTTTTATTGCCATGTTAGATCGATTTACTTACCGTATAATTCTCACAAATGAGCGTGACATCGACATACTCGCTAAACAAATGTCAGACACTTTCTTCTATGGGATTTTGGCTGAACGAAAACAAAACTAAATACAGAAAGGAAAATGTTAATGGCTTGGGTCTTAAAAAATGTTTCATTGATTCAGGTTTTACGAAATGGCTTTCTTGCTACCTTGTTAATGGAGATATTTTACCGCCTAACAGACTTGTTTTTACACCATAGTTTGGATGTCGCAGTTGGAATCGGACAAATGTTCATGTTGCAATCCCCCTTGGTTATACGAATTGCAGGATATGTTGTGTTTTTAGCTGGGGGAGTAATCTTCTCCTATTTATATGCTCGTTTCATTCCAAAACGATCCATATGGACGGGTTTACTTTATGGGATAATCTTTATTTGGTTGATTGTAGATGGCTTATTGTTTGAACCTTCTTTCATAGGTATAGATTATGGAGTTATGTGGGTCATGATCAATTTCTTAGGCCATTTCGTATATGGGGGATCACTTGGTTTTTTCTATGGTGGTGAGTATAGGAAATCATTGAAATCAGTTATTGGAGAATTGAAAAATGAGGTTTGAAACGAAGTTGCGATCTGGAGTCATTCTGGCAACAGTGCTCATGGTAGATGGATTGGTTCATCTTTACTGGGCCACAGGAAGTACTTGGCCTGCTGCTAATGTCAAAACGCTTTCACATGCAGTCCTTAATGCAGATGTATCCTTTGGACCATGGGTTGTCGTTCCACTTGCATTACTCTTGTTTACCGCAACAATTATCGTGTTGGCGAAAATACGATTTCTTGGAAAGTTTAACAATCTTATACCTGATAGGCTTCTTAAATCTGGTTTGTTATTGCTTTCTACAGGGCTTTTCTTACGGAGTCTTGCGGGTATTGTTTGGGTATTTGGCATAGGAGCAGATCCTAAAACAATTTTCTATTGGCTCAACCTCTTCGGATACACACCTATCTGTATAGGGCTCTTCATTGCTTCAATGTTGGTCTTTAGCTTATCGAACGAGAACCAGGCCTCATAACGCTACGTCTTCATTCGTTGGAACATAACAAACACCGACTCGCGGATTGACACTTTTTCATCTGGAGAATGATTGGGACGGAGAACGATAGTTGAAAAATGACATGACGGCAGCCGCTAGATAGATCTGCTGTCTTTTCCACGCTAAACATTCCTCCCTAAGAATTGGACTTTGAAAGAAAAGGAGCGCCTCGGTATGATGGGTTTGTCAAAGGGTTTAACCCAACACCATCAAGGAGGCGCTCTTATTATGAAGTTTAAGCAATTTGACGGTCAAAATCAACGGATCGAACGAATTTCCACGACTCACCTCATTGTGGGAATCGATATAGCGAAAGAAACACATGTCGCACAAGCAACAAATTTTCGAGGAATCATACTTACTAAGAGGCATCTTTCTTTCTCAAATACAATTGAAGGTTATTTGAAATTAGAGCGATGGATCCATGAGATTGGGCAGAAGCATCATTTAAAGAACGTCATAATCGGTATGGAACCAACGGGACACTATGGATATAACCTTGCTAATTGGCTTGCTGACTAGGGCGAAGATGTTGTCATGGTGAATCCAGCTACCACCAAACGAAACAAGGAAAACCGCCATAATTCCCCCTCCAAGAGTGATCCGAAGGATGCACTCGTCATTGCTGATGTGGTAACCCGTCCGCTAAACGTTATCGGTCTCCACGCCTTGGTCAGGTGTAACGAAGGAATGTTAGGGCAAAGACCCGTAGAGTCATGGGATGGTGAACCCCAAGGTAAGTGTGGGGTGTTACGTGCAGAAGAATATCCCTTGGAGAAATGTTCCAACACTTCTTCTGTTCCCGCTGCCCAAAATGGGAATAGCTACGTCTGATGAGCGCTCTCCTGAACAACATCTGCAAACCAAGGTGTCAAAATCCTGCGAATGAGTGAGTATATGTGAGATAAACCCTAAAACCGAGGGACGGGCAGGATAACGCAATTAAGTCTATCGCTGCACGCAAACCTTTCTCAAGTAACTGGAAGAAAACAAATGAAAAAAAATACAAAATATTTTTAAACCCCCACCCATAAATTACCAAGAACGATTCGAAATATTTAGAGTATGAAAAAAAACTATTTGGAGGCTGAGAAAACATTGGATCTAAACTTTCCGTTTCATTACAATTTAGACCGTTTAGAGAGAGATTCGAATTATTACAGGAGAAGAGTTTGCTGCTCAGCCAGCAGTAAATGCGATTACTGAATACGATCCAGTACAACATCGTCTCAAACCAAGCTTTGGATGAGCCCGGTAGGAGGGAGATTAGTATAAAGACGAAAACATTTATTTTTGCTGCATTTTTTTTATCGACTGGTGCTTCATTGCTGGTTTATATTTTTTCGGGGATTTCCATGTTATACACTTTGATAGGCGTTCTGATACTGGCATTCATAATTGGAAGAATGATTTGGAGAAGAGTACCTTCCGAAAAACAATCCGAAATCAAGCGGCTTATCGGTTACGGGACAATCGCCGGTTTTCTGGCCACATGCCTGTACGATCTTTCCCGATTCATATTAATTAAAGTGACAGGCTTTCAATTTTGGCCGTTCGATATTTTCGGGATATTCGGAAAAGCGCTCGCCGGCGAACAAGCGACCGGTATATGGGTCAGCATGCTTGGAGCCGTATTCCATATCGCCAACGGTACGACATTCGGGATCGCTTATACGGTTGCATTCGGACGCAAAGGCATTTGGGCAGGCTTGGTTTGGGCCATGATCCTCGAACTGGCGATGGTTACCGTGTATCCGGGCTGGCTTGACGTGAAAGCTCTCGACGAGCTTGTTTCGGTTTCCATGACCGGCCACATTGTTTATGGAGTGGTTCTTGGTTATACGGCGAGGAAACTGATCTTGAGAAAGGAGACCCCTGTCCATGCCTAAATCTAAGCCGTTTCTTCAGCGGCTCGTGCGATTTTGGTGGGTTCAGCTGCCTTTGCAGGCCAGCTGGTTCTCCAGTAAGCTTCCGTTCACATTCCTCGACGGACTCTACCTGGCCGCATGGCCTGCGGCTGCCTCCTGGGCACCTTTGCTGGTGCTGATCGCAGGACTTGCGATCGGCTGGTGGCACCCGGGGTTCGAAAGTGTTTTCAGCGAATCACTTATAGTGGTTATGATTGCGGCCATTTTCGGAATAAGCAGCGCGAACCTCGGACTGCTTTTTATCGTCGGCTTTATCGTCGGCGATTTCTTTCTGCACCACACAAGCTGGACGCAGGTCGGATGGCGGCGGAACGAGGGTTTTTTGGAGCATGTCGGCAAGGTGAGGATACCGCTTTTGATCGAGTATGGTCTTTTATATCTGTTAACGGTAAAAATCCCTATGGTAACCAAAGCGCTGACCGCACAGCTTCTAATTCCTTTCCTACCTTTGAAAACCGGCTTCAAAGTTGCTGCGGCACTGTACGTGCTGCTCACCGGAGTGCTCGTGTATTTCTGGACGCAAACCGTGCCGGTGCTGATAAGGCCGGTATTCACCTGGGTTTCAACCAATCCTCCGGCGAAGGCAACCGTTCCTTTGCAGCATTACGAGGGGGTCATCATCTTTGTTGCGATCGTAATCGCCGCCGTTCGAATGCTGCTGCAGGGGATGACGGCGTTTCGCAGCGAGGTCGGAAAGCCGCTTGATGAGCTGGAGCGAGAGCTGCGGGATCTTCCGCCTGTCCGTTCGCTCGGAGATCGGATCAATCCATGGTTTTCCACCGCAGCCGCCGCGTTGTGGTCGGTTCTGATGATTGCGGGAATTTACAAATCGCTCATCGATCCCGTGCTGATCGGAGCGTTGATTTTTGTGCTGCTGGCGGTCCGAAAACATTTAATAATCGTTCCTTTCGGCTTTTGGGCCAAGTGGATGGATAAGATTCCGCTGCTCCTCCGATTGGTTATCGGATTTATTCTGATTAAAATCATTGCTTCGGCGATATTGGAAAATATGCTGCGTTCTACGGATACGTTCCGGCCGCTGCTTCTGATGACTGCGCTTTCGATGGTAATCATTTTCCTGCTAACCCCCCAGCTTCCGATCGTCCGGCCAAAGGAAGGTGAACCGTCAAAATGATCCGTTATTTCCCTTTAGGGACGCTTATCGCAGTGATTTTGTTTTTTGCGTTTCCGGACGCAGCGACGGCCGACAACTGCGGGAGCTTGACCGATTGTTTCAACACGCAGAGAGCCGCTGTCGCCGCGACCGTCGGTTTGGGGATATTCGCCACGCTGCTTAGTATGGGGCTTAATTTTGTCCCCGTCGTCGGACAGGTGAAGGGCATTATCGAAGCGATTACGGGCAAAGACTTGATTACCGGCCAAGAGCTGGAAACCTGGGAAAGGGCGCTCAATCTCGTTCCTTTCGGCGCATTAGGAAAAGTCGGGAGAATCGGAGATATTTTGGATGCCGGCGGCGATCTTAGCAAAGGATTGCGCCACGCCGACGAGCTAGACGAATTAGCGGATGCCGGACGGGCGGGACGGACCGGAATCCCTTCCGAAGGTTCGCGCAAGGCGGTTGATGTTGACTCCGGAAGTGGACCAAGGCGATCACGAGATGCAGACGGCGAAAGCACCCCAACACCGGAAGCCGGTTCCGGTGGCGCTGCCAAACCACCTAACGATGGCGGCGGGCGTGGCAGTTCCTCCGGCCGCGGCGACAGCGACCCAATCCAACCGAATGATGGTGACGGCGGGAAACCAAAAGTTCTCCTTTACAAATTAAGGCCCGGATATGATACACACTTCTCAGAAGTTGAAGATGTAGTCTGGAAGAAGGGGAGAGGTATTCTTGGGGGACACAATCTTCATAATTTTGAAGAGGTTTTTACTAATAATGGTTGGAATATGGATGACTTAATTATATCTAGAACTCCTCATCCAACAGTCAATGGTGTATATGAAATAAAATATCAATTACCCGCCAAAGATATGACAGGCAAAATAATTGAGGGGCAGTATAAAAACATTCCCTTCCCGAAGACTGTGTACGACCCGAGTGTAATACCGGATGAAAAAATGTTAGAGTGGGGACGGCAGGCAATGGCAAATGCTACACAATCAACAAATGGAAGGATACTGACTGGTACTGCCCCGAACGGACTTAAGTTTCAAGGATATATTGAAAACGGTGAAATAACTAACTTCTTCCCGATCCTTGAGAAGCCATAACTTTTTACTGATGTTAAATTAATACCTGAAGGAGTATCTTATGATCACTGAAAATAAGAGGGAAAAAGACCTGATAGAATTATATTACGCTAATTTAGGCCAATCTTACTTTTTGGATGCCATAAAGAATTATTGTAACAGACAAGGCTTTGGAATAGGTGCTATATGGTGTCTTTTCGCGAATGAACTTCAACCTTGGGAAGAGGGCTATTTTGGAGAGACCGGTGTAGCATACTTTTATGAACATCCTGCTGTGGAGAAGGATGAAGTACTGGTTGTTGACTACGATGATTTTTTCTATTATCTGCAAAAGGCCAGTAAAGATTTTATAGAACGTAATCCCAGTAGAGAGAATGAAATTTTGCAATACCTAGAAAAAATAAAGAAAACATTAAAATTGGTTTAAATGATGATTCAATTTTTTTCCCAATCATTACGAGGTGGTGGTGGGGAACCCTGTGAGTAAAATTTTGGCTAGAAGGCGGCGTGCAATGGACGGAAGGCTGGGATAACCTGTTTTCAACATGGATATAATCAAGTTTTCGTCGAGGATGCTATGACAGATTCATCGAAATAGGAACACGATTATGTAGTAAAAACCATGTCCCCCAAAATGGGAAAAATCCGAACAACAGAAGAATTGATTTCGGCGTTGAAAGAAAAACTAGATCATTGCGCTAACGGCGAACGTTAGCGAAGCGGAGATCTGGGAATTAATAAAAGCTCCTGCAGTTGCAGGGGCTTTTGTTGTTCGTCTATAGATAGGTTAATATCTTTTCCTTCTCCTGTACAGCCGAACCACCACGAATATGAGAACGGCCCATAATAGCTTTCTGAGGTGCTAGTGTGTTAATGTCGATACCTTGTTGATGAAGGTAAAATGACTTGGGAAGAATTGAAGGATTGAGTGGATGAAGAGAATGTGGTACATTCGTATCCATCATAGTCTCATTTATATGTACATGGTATATGAGAAGTAATGAGGTGAATAGAGCATGCATTACATCGTTATCGATCTCGAATTCAACGGTAGGCAGCATTATGACATTTATCCTATGGAGATTATTGAATTTGGGGCTGTAAAATTAAATGAGCAGATGGAAATTATCGAGACATTCCAAAGCTTTATTCGTCCTAAATTTCCTTTAAATAGATTTGCATTGCAGTTTTGCGATATCACAAAAGAAACGTTATTAAAAAGCAAGCCTTTTGAAGCGGTTATTAAAAAATTCAAAAAATTTTGCGGCACAGATTATAAGCTGATCGCATGGGGCGCCAGCGATTTCTTCACTTTAATGGTTGATTGCAAAGTAAATCATGTTCATACAGAATGGATCACTACTCAATTGTTGGACTTGACGCGTCATTTTGATGGAGGCTTGCAGCAAGCTCTAGAGGATCATGGCCTTCAGTTCATCGGACAAAGTCATTCTGCACTGGATGATGCTTTAAATGCTGCGCTTTTATTGAAGCTCAAACCAAGAATCGTAAGTGATATCAACTATTTCACCCCAGATCCTGTGAAAATATGTACGGGCGGCATCAAGAAATGGATCCTTATGTCGCTTGACAATGCTATTGTAAATGACCAGATGTTAAGTTGGGACGATTTTTTAAAGGATCGGAATACTCAGAAGTATATCGCCATCATGAACTTAGCTGATCACGAAATCAGAATGGTTCAAAATCTCTTTATGAAGTTTGCGCAAATGAAGTATGGTCGTAAAACAAAAAAAATATTATATGCGTAAATGATGTAGACCCCTATGAATGGGGTCTTTTTGTATTTATCGAACAATAAAGAGTTACAATTATTACTACCCAAAGTATAGAATAGCCGATCAACACTAATGTAAAGAATACTTATGCTTACGTAGAACATTTGAATCGAATCAAATAAAGTAAGGGATGGACAATACGATGGATGAATTAACTATACAAGAGGTTTGTAGCTGGTTTGAAGCCAATAAAGACAAGAGCATCATGATTAAAAGAAGATCAAGAAGATCAAGAAGATATAGATCAGATAGCAATTAACGTCAATGACGTTGGACTCATGAGATTTTCAGACACCTTAGACGCCTATTTAAATATTTTTATATTCAGAGGGATGAGTACTGGTTTTCGGTCGGGGATGTTTATATTAGGAATATGTATTATAACAATTAGTGGAATTTTATTTGGTGGAACAGTAGCTGAACAATTTTCATTTTAAATCGACTTTGAATAACATGCTAACTGCTAAGCTAACTGGAAATATAGCACAACAAAAAACAGGTTGCCGGCAAATCGGCAGTCTGTTGAGCTAAAAGGGCAGGTTAATTCTAATAGAGGTTTTGGGGAAAGTTGGAAGAATACATTATTAAAAATCTAAGTGTAGGGTAGGTTGAATGGTTGAATTGGACAAATTTGCCCCGAGAAAAATACATATTATAGGTTCCGTTGGGAGCGGTAAAACAACATTAGCCAGAAATCTATCAAATAAACTGAGTATTCCACATTACGAATTGGATAATGTTGTTTGGAAGAGACATAAACCGAGAGACATTAAAAGAACTGATGAAGAAAGAGATCAACTGTTGAGCACAATTATTCATTCAAATACTTGGATTATAGAGGGTGCTCATTATAACGAATGGGTGTTCCAAAGTTTTAATACTGCTGATTTAATTATATTTTTGGATACTGATAATTCGAAACGAAAGTATCGAATTATCAGAAGATTTATCTTACAGTTACTCAGAATAGAAAAATCAAACTATAAACCGACTTTTGAAATATTCAAGAACATGTTTATTGTAAGAGGACAAGAACATATATCTATAAAGATTCTCGCCCAGCGCGGTTTTTTTATTTTATGGATGTAAGTTCTTGTCTTTATCGCCAGACAAGAACTTATATCCTTTACCGATAGTGGACAAGAACATACATCCATTGCCATGGTAGAGTTAAAGGCATAATATTACACATTAAGGGAGTGTAATGAGATCACCATTATATACAATTTATGGCATAATTCAAGCGATAAATAAAAAAGTATGTGCTAAGAACCTATATCTTATGCCGAATAATTGTACAAGAACGTATAACTAATACCGTAAATATAGTCAAGAACTTATATCATTAGTTGATTTTTTGGACAAGAACAACGCATTATTGCCACAATGCGAAATGAATCAACAAGAAGCAATTGTTAACATTGTTATTTGTGTTGGTTGATGGCAGGCCGGTGGCCTGTTGAGCTAACGGGCAGGATATGGCAGATATGGCTCAAAAGGACTCCTTATTAAAGTTCATGTTCAAACCTTGGAGACTGGCGCAGTATACGATGAGCCGATTTTTCACGAATGCCTTTGCATGGAGAACGTTTGGAAGAAAGAGGGTCGAACGTCTTCAACAAGATGTACAGACTCAGCTGCAAGAAGGAGATGTTGTGAAATTAGATGAAACACACTGTGTTCATCCTTACGCCAAGCATCTTCCTTTCTTGTCCTGGCTTTTCGATCATTCTAATAAAACGTATGCATGGGCAAGCAATGAATCTAGTTGTGATACAGGCCGTTTTGAACAGCATTCCTCGTTTTTGATAGACTTGCTATTTGATGATGCCATAACGGCTGCAGCGGCTTGATTCGTTCGCTAAAAAGAGCAATAATTATCAACATTTCCAGTTGAAAAAGACAAAAACGGTTCAATTTGTTTATGTTTATTCGTACTTATTTAATTGCGGGCGTTATTCTATAATGACTATGAAATCACTAAACAATAGGGGGTCAAGCAATGAATAGAATAAAAGGATCGGGACTGCTGGTCTCGACCGCGCTTGTGATGACAGCGCTTACCGGGTGTGGGGAAGGCGGCGCCGAAAAAGAAAAAACCGCGGACAGCAAATGGGCAGTCAAAATGGAAACGGTCAAGGTATGGACGAATAGCGGTCACTCGAAAGAGCTGGTTACGCAAATGGTGGACCAATTCAATTATTCGACTGGGAAAGAAAAAGGGATTCACATTGAATAATCGGTTCATGGAGGCGACTACGCCAAAATGCTGGAGGTGGCCATTACTTCCGGCCAAGCCCCCGAATTATTCAAAGCTACGGGCGTGTTGGGAGACAACGTCAAGAAAGACGCGCTGCTCGCCATCGAAGACATGCCGGGAGGCAAAGAATTCCTTAAAAATTATGAGGGGCTGCTGAACAACCCCAGCTTTACTTATAACGGCAAAACGTATTTGGTGCCTTCTTACGTAAATACGATCAAGCTGCTCTACAACAAAGAGATGTTCAAGAAAGCGGGAATCGTTGACGCGAACGGAGAGGCGAAACCGCCGGCGACATGGTCGGAGTTGGCGGGATACGCGAAGAAGCTGACAAATCCGGCAGAAAAAACGTATGGAATCGCTCTTCCGATGAAATGGTCCGGATATTTTGATTCGGAGCTGCTTCGACCCTTCGTTTCCTCTGTCGGACATGAAATTTTCGATTATAAGTCGGGTACATTCCAATTCGGCGCATTCAAACCGGCGGTTGAATGGCTGATGCAAATCAAAGAAGACAAGAGCTTCTTTCCGGGCGCAGAAGGGCTGGACAACGATCCGGCGAGGGCTCAGTTCGCGGAAGGTAGAATCGGCATGAAGCTCGGCGCTTCATGACTTGCTGACAAAGGCAAAGTTGTTGTCATGGTGAATCCATCTACCACCAAACGAAACAAGGAAAACCGCGACAATTCACCCTCCAAGAGTGATCCGAAGGATGCACTCGTCATTGCTGATGTGGTTAGTCGAGGTTTCTACTATGATTTCGCTCGGCACGCTGTTTTCTTTCAAAGGTTGCAACGATTATGAGTGATCGCGAATTTTGGGTAACAAATAGTGTACGGTTGCTAAACCGGATTATTCGCTGGTTAGACATACGTTTCCCAGAGTATTTCTCCGTCTTTAAAGACTGGACAAGCAAGCGATCGTTGGCCACTCTTAAGGAATTTCCTTCTCCGCAAGAAATAGATTCGCTTTCCGTATCCGAAGTGATTACAGCCTGGAGGAAGCATATGAAGCGTGCCGCTAGCTCTACCGGCACGCAAAAAGCTGCTCAGCTAATTGCTACAGCTAAACAAAGTATAGGTGACACTACCGCTCTTCTTGAAGCGAAACAGGATTTCAAGCGGTTATTAGAAGAGTTTGAACGGATTGTAGGAGTACTAGATACAATTGAAAAGGATATTGAAAAATTGCTTAACGGTATTCCAATGGCCAAGCAATTACGTTCGATCGGCCTGGGCTTTATCTGTATTGCAGCAATTCTATCAGGCACTGGTGATCTCAGACAGTATGCCCACGGACGCCAGTTGTTACGTAAAGCAGGATTAAACCTAGCTGAAAGCACGTCCGGAAAGCGGAAGGGTCAGATCGTACTTTCCAAGAGGGGCGACGCAACGCTACGTAAATATCTGTACTTGGCAACGCTGCAGCTCATTGGAAATAACCCTGTGTTCAGACAACTGCACGAGTATAATGTTCAAATTAAGCAAATGAAGAAGCAACAGTCTCTGTTTAAAGTGCTTGGAAAACTGGCTCGAATCATCATTGGTATAGTTGGGCGAGGAGAGGACTTCTCTCCAGAAAGAGTGGTTCCTCCTTTTAATCAAGCTGCTTAAACTGATAAAGATCTGTGTATTGACTCATTAGCAGGATTGAAAAAGAAAGCACGGAGGACCGAGTTCCTGCCCGATAAGGGCTCAGACCCGTCCGCTAAACGTTATCGGTCTCCACGCCTTGGTCAGATGTAACGAAGGAATGTTAGGGCAAAGACCCGTAGAGTCATGGGATGGTGAACCCCAAGGTATGTGTGGAGTATTACGTGCAGAAGAATAACCCTTGGAGAAATGTTCCAACACTTCTTCTGTTCCCGCATGCCCAAAATTGGGATAGCGACGTCTGATGAGCAATCTCCTGAACAACATTTGCTAACCAAGGTGTCAAAATCCTGCGAATGAGTGAGTATACGTGAGATAAACCCTTAAAACAGAGGGACGAGGAACGATAGCTCAATAAAAGACACCTGAACAAAACAATAGCTTTTGTGTCTGCCGATGAAACATCGTCAAACACGCAAAAAAGGCCCTAGAATTACGATGAAATTGCCATTGCCAGCTGTCTGTAGAAAATGGTTGACTATACGTTTGGCGGACCTTGTTTTTATAGTCTGGAGGATACATCGCAAGATCACTATCTTGGCATGATGATCGAGCAGGCCATTCAAACAGGTGAAAACATTACGTTGGGCAAAGTATTGGCAAGAATCTCGTGATTCTAGTCATCATCATAGCTCAGTTCGCATATTTGGATCTCGATAAGTCCAGGCTCCTTTTTTTGAATAAAAAAGTGTTGTGCGTACTAATAATATTAGTTATAATACTAACTATATTAGTTTATTGGGAAGGAACTGGTGAGCAGCATGTCATTTATTGTGTTTATGCTTTTGTTTACAGTTTTATGCGGATGGTTAGAGAGCAGAGTTCGCATGCAAAAAAAAATAAAAGGGGTGGGGAAATAAATGTTTGCTGGACATTTCGGACTCGCTGCTGCTGTGAAAGCCAAAACTCCGGAGGTGCCGATATGGGCGCTCATGCTGAGTACACAGCTTCTTGATGTTATATTCGTACCACTGTTCTTGTCAGGCATAGAAAAGATCGATAACAGCCTGGGAACGGGTTATGGTGAAGGAATCATTCATGCAGATTATACGCATTCACTTCTCGGAGCAGTAATTATTGCTATTCTATCGGCGATCCTCGCTTGGAAGCTATGGGGCAAACGAGGCGGTCTTATGATAGGTGCTCTTACTTTCAGTCACTGGCTGCTGGATTTGCTCGTTCATAGAATGGATATGCCGATCTTACCGGGAAATGCTGGAGGGCTCCCGCTGCTGGGATTCAGCTTGTGGCAATGGCCGGTAATTAGCAGCGCATTAGAGGTGATTCTAGTCGTTGCTGGAGCAATACTCTACTATCGATCGATTCGAGGCACGGCACTATTATCGGAGGGGAATCAAACGCTGTCTAAAGGTGCTAGAATTCGTGCTATAATAGTAGGCGGCGTAATGGCGATACTGCTGGTGCTTTCACTAATAACAGATGTCGTGTCTCACTAACAGATCCCCACCTTTTCAATTGATATAGCATTATTTAAAATGTGGTTTATCCAAATGTACAGTTAAAGTTCTTTGACCAGGACCTGACGATTGAAGTAACGGTGAACGATAGCTCAATAAATACGAAGAATCGGCAGCCTCATATATGGCTGCCGTTTTCTCTACTAACGGGCAGTTTACGGAAGCATTGAAGCAGGTACTAGAAGAAGTTAGTACTGATACTCTAAATCCAAATATTATATATTTTATTAAAAGGAATTTGAGTGATTCGACTTGTTTTGGTAATTAGTATATTTATGAATTGCAGGTGTTATTATGAGGTGGTTAAGGTATATAATAACTAACTTTATAGTCTTGTTATGGTTTCCGATATGCTTAGGTTTAAGTATGGCTTTAATAATGAATTGTGCTTTTTTATGTGGTCCTCCCAAATTACACAATGTTATTCTAGTCATAATTCTTTGGTTACTTTATGTAAGTACTGCAATCTATTTGAATTATTTATGTTTTAAAAATCTGAGGCATATACTCATTCCAATTGAGTCCATTCTACTTCTGTTAGGAATGGCATTGTATTTATGGAGTGCATTAAACTAACGATAGAACGATAGTTCAATAAGCACATAAAGCAGGCTACCGCAGAATTTAATCTCGGTAGCTTATTCCGCTAACGGGCAGTAGAGCGTGGTAATCCCAATTTTTGAAATAAAGGATTTAAGGGTCATGTTACGTAATTAATTAGGCTAACCAAATAAGAATGAAGGTGCCTCTAGATGAACGACCTTATTAACGAATCTGTTATACAACTGGCTGAAAATTTCAGCTTCCAGAAAAAATAGTTAACATTGAAGAACTACCTTGGGTTCCGTTCACAGAGAATCATTCTTGTCATTTCAAGCCTTTACGTTTTGATCTTAACACAGGTACTTGGATTTACCTTTTCAAAATCAAGAGCAATCAAGTTTTGGGCAAACATAGGCACACAGGTGGAGCGGTAATTGGATATAACCTTCAAGGTAAATGGAGATATGTAGGGAGGAAATGGGTGGCTATGCCAGGAACGTTTGTATTTGAACCACCTGGTGACATCCATACGCTGATAACAGAAGACGAGGAAGTGGTTACTCTATTTATATTAGGTGGTTCACTTCAGTATTTTGATGAAAACAATCAAATCGTTGGACAAGATGATATTTATACCGTACTCAAAAAATACAGAGATTTTTGTGTACTTCATAGGATTCAAATAAGAGAAGATCTTATTTATTGACGAAACGTTCTGTAAAGACTGCCGGCATTATCGGCAGCTTTACTTACTCATATAACGGGCAGGTTAACACAGAAATCCTCGGAATTGTAACAGTTTCAAAAATAAAGGGAAAAAACCTTTTTTGTAGAAGCTTTAGGAAATAAATGATTGGGGGAGATCAATATTACGCCTTTTACAATTTCAACAGCAAGAAGAGTTGAGACGGCCGAAACAAATACACTTCAATCACGTTTATGTGCTATTAGTAATCTAGAGGGAAACCCGCAGGAAGTACACATTGAGAATTTTGGCAATGCTACTGCTTTTATTGTTAAAGGTATTCCGGATCCTTATTTCAATTCTGTTAGGGGAGTAGATAGTTCTACTATTGATGTTCTAGATGACATTTTAAAATTCTATAGTAACTATAACGCCACTTGCAGATTTGATATTACTCCATTTGATGCTAATCCAGAACTATTGATAAAACTAGCTGAACGAGGATTCTATCAATACGGTTTCCATTCAAACCTATACGGTATTGCTGAGGCTAGAGAGCATACGTGGGAATTTAATGATACATTGACAGTACGGAAACTTAACGAAAATGAATTCAATATATTTGGTGAAGTTTACACAAAAGCCTTCAAGATGCCTGAATTTTTAGCGCCTGCTGTTGCTAAAAACAATCATATTCTTTATAACAAAACGGGGTGGCATTTCTATATCGCTAGTTATAATGGCGTACCAGCAGCTATAGCAGTTTTGTTTGTTCAAGATAATGTAGGCTCACTTGCTGCTGCGGCAACGTTGCCAGGGTTTCAGGGAAGGGGGTGTCAGTCTGCATTATTGTCTACCCGAATAAATGAAGCAGCACAACTTGACTGTGATCTGGTAGTAAGTCAAGCTAGTTTTGGGTCAATAAGTAAGGCTAATATGGAGCGTATAGGATTGCGAACTGCTTACACTAAATCTTTATGGAAAGCAGTACCGAAAAATAAGTAAATTCGAGAATTCTTAAATAAATTTTGAAACGAGATTAAAATAACAAGAACTTTCCACGACAACAGGCTACCGAGACTATCGGTAGCCTGTTCAACTAAAGGGCAGTTTAGCTTAGCAATCCATAAGAAACAATCCAAGCTGAAATGTGCTAAAATGTAACTAATGTAGACATCCCTCATG
>NZ_WHOA01000010.1 GCF_013141715.1 Paenibacillus phytorum
AAATTTGACTCAGGATCAAGTAACGCAATTGATGAATGCGGGGCAAGGACAGACGCTTACGAGCATAACAACGCCTGCAGCAATCACTGGAGTAGTGAACGGAACAGCTAAGACAGCGGCAGCGCTTGGACTACCTGCAACGACAGAACTCGTTACCGATACGGGAAGAATGAACGCTAATGTGACATGGGATGTTGACGGTTCAAGCTATGTTCCAACTGTACGGACACAGCAGACATTCACGGTAAGTGGAACTGTAACTTTGCCTGCAGGAGTGGTAAATTCGAACAACGTAGCATTGACAACAAGCGTCAGCGTAACTGTATTGCCGGCGCCAGCAACAGCTAAGTCTACATTGACAGGTGTACAGCAGGTAACTTCTGGCCAAACTTTCACTCTGAACATGGGACTGGCCGATGTTACACAAAGCGTATACCAGCAAGTGTACGCCCAAGATTTCACACTACAGTATGATCCTGCAAGTGTGCAATTCGATTCGGTGACATCCCTGAAAGACGGGTTCCAAGTTATCGATCAAAAGGAGACGGAGCCGGGTCATATCCGGATTGTGGCTGCCAGCGTGGGCGCGAACGTGCCTGCCCAAGGCGATATGCTCGCCATCCAATTTACGGCCAAATCTGTCACCCAGGCAACCAATACGACAATTTCTGTAGCTGATGTTGTGATAGCCAATGCACCGGGGAATGAGTTGCAGGTTGACGGTGCTTCCAGCGAGATAACGATAACACTTACTAGTACACCTGTAGATAAGTCGCTCTTAAATACAACGATCGCAAGCGCTCAGGTGAAGAACGCTGCAGCACTGGAAGGCAATGGAGATGGACTGTATGCGATTGGCTCCAAGACGCAATTGCAGACGGCCATCGATACGGCTAGTGCAACAGCAAATAATTCAAATGCGACTCAGCAGCAGGTGGCTAGTGCGAAATCCGCATTGGAAGCAGCCATACAATTGTTTGATACGAAGAGAATAAACGCAGATATCAATGGAGGCGGTGCCTCGGTTGGGGACTTAGCTATGGTTGCAATTACTTTCGGCAAAGAACAAGGTCAATCAGGCTGGAATGAGAAAGCGGATGTAAATCATGATGGTAAAGTAGACATTGTAGACCTTGTCATTGTAGCCAAAGCGATCTTGCATTAAAACAATGTTTACTTGCGTACATGAGAGAGATTTAGGGTGAAGTGGTAATGAACGGGGGGAGCCAATCTCCCCCTTCCTCGCCGATATGGCCTGTTATACTAATAAATTATTAGAAGGGTGGATTACTTTGATGTTAAAAAAACTTCTCGCATTCAGTATGGCGTTTCTTTTGACTGTGTTCATTTTCCCACATGTCGTTATCCATGCAAACACTGGCCCTACCCTTTCCCTGTCAGTCTCGGATACTAGCATATCCGCAGGCGATGACTTCCAAGTGACGGTAAGAGGAGAGCATTTAAGTGACTTGTACGCATATGAAGTCAATGTCTCATATGATACCAACCGATTGGTTTTTGTGAAAGGCGCTAGCAAAAGTAGCGGCTTTGCCGTAGCACCAATTGCGAACGGAAATAAGATTCAAATCGCGCATACGCAAATAGGTAATGTTGCGGGCCAGAACGGGGATGTAACACTGGCTACGGTGACCTTTCATGCGACTAGTCAGGGATCAGCCGATATTGTACTGGACAGCGTAAAACTGGTGAATTCGCAGATCGTGTCGACTGAAGTTTCAAGTAATAGCAAGTTATCGGTTGATGTAAAAGCATCGGGTAATGGCGGTAATGGCGGTAATGGTGGTAATGGTGATACCAATGGTAACAACGGTAACAACGGTAACAACGGTAACAACAATAACAACAAAAATAATGTATTCAATAGCGATATTGTTAATGAGAGTAAACTTGTTGATACGATCTCTTCCAAAGTAGAGGAAGCTAAGAGATCTGATGTAAAGGTTGAACTGGCTGACATTAAAGGACACTGGGCCGAAAAGAGCATCGGTACATTCGTGAAACTGGGCGTTATCGATGGGTATGAGGATGGATCGTTCCATCCGGATGGCAATATAACACGAGCCGAGTTTGCAACGATCATCGCGCGTGTATTCGATATCAGCAGCCAGGTTAATCATTCCAATGTATTGAACGATATCGACAGTCACTGGGCTAAGGGCATTATTGAGAAGCTCGCTAGCGCAGGAATGATTGGCGGTTATGAAGACGGAACTTTTAAGCCAGACCAAACGATCAGTCGCGAGGAAATGGTCGTCATTTTATCCCGTATTATCAACCTGAGTAAACTGGATAAAGATACCACAAAAGGAAACTTGACAGATTTGACAAGCGCAAGCTCCTACGCAGTAAATCAAATCAAAGATGCGGCTGAAGCTGGTATCATCAATGGCAAGGACGATGGAATATTTGATCCGCAAGGCAACTCCACCCGCTCGGAGGCACTTACGGTCATTCTTAATGCATTGAACCTTAACCCTCAGTTGAAAGCACTATTGGACAGCTTGGACTAAGTTTTTAAAGAACATCTATCACGGATTCAGGAAATATTTATAGTGGTTATTATTTACAAAAAGATGATTTAAAGTTAGTTATATTGAGTTAGTAATTCCGAAATATTGGATTATATGAGGTAAATTAATAGGCACAAGGCTTCAGGAGATCCAAATCGTAGGTAAAAGAAGGGAGAAATTAACGTGAAAATAAAAGGCGGAAAATTATTAAGTTTGGTCCTGGTACTATTGATGATTACAATTATTTCTTCACCGAAATCTGTTTTCGCGGAGGATCAAAATCAACTTACTTTATATCCTGATCCGCCGGCAGGTACTGCAAGTTATTCAGCTTTTACAGCACAGGTAAGGAATCCAGGGGGATCCTATTCCAATCTATTTCCATATTTATCAAGAATGTTTAATGGTGATTCGGGCGATCCGGGCAAAAGCGATGTTCCTACAGGTTTTGTAATGTTTGACTCTGCAGGTACAGTGGAAATGAAGATTACGTATAATGGCGGTCCATTAACATCAGCAAAGGTTTGGCCTCAGGCATACGGAATAACGCCAACAATTGACGGTCAGGAGATTACATTTTCATTGACCGGAGCTAAAAACATAGTACTTGAGGTAAATGGTAATATCTATAATGCGCTGCATATATTTGCAAATCCTATGGATACAAATGCTCCATCACCAACTGATCCCAATGTCATGTATTTTGGCCCCGGACTTCATCAATATGGAAACGACTCCAGAATAACAAGGCTGAATAATATACCAGCTCACCAAAATTCCAACTACATGACAACTGAGGATGTTATAGATGTACCGAGTGGAAAAACAGTCTATATAGCGGGAGGTGCTGTAGTAAAGGCGCAGATTAGAACCAATCCGTATTTGAATGAAACTGGCTGGGATACTAGACCGATGAAAGAAAATATTACAATTAGAGGACGAGGAATACTTGATTTGTCTCAGTGGTGCGGTAATTTTACGGATGCTGCTAGAGCTACGCAACCCGAAATGCCAGGCATTGTCGCATTCAGAGCGAATAATGTAACCATTGAGGGAGTAGTTGTAGTAAATCCTGAAAGGCAGTCAGTCAATGTAATCGGCAGTTCGAATGTAACAATAGACAATATTAAAGGATTCACGAGTATGCATGAAGGTGACGGCATTGTGCTTGTAATGGACAATAGTCATGTGACAGTGAAGAATAGCTTTGTTAGAACTTCTGACGATGCTCTTGTGACTGGCGCTAATAGTCATGACATCTTATGGGAGAATAACGTGATTGCTAGCATGAGAGTACATAGTTTTATGGTTAACGCTGGTAATCTTACAAACTATGTAGCTAAAAATAACTACGTTATTAACTCTAATGCATATCCTGGCATAAGAGGTGTTATTGGAATTTATGCCGGCTCAGCTTTAGTACAGAATGTGACCTTCGAGAATATTGAAATAGAACGTACAAGATACGGGAGTATGCTAGAAATATATCCATATTCAATCTGGAATCATGTAACTGGAAGTCTCAGCAACATCGTGTTCAAGAATGTCAATTATGCTTCCAATCCATATGATTTTGGGTCGCAGATAGGAGGGATAAGTGAGACCGAGTATGTCGACGGTGTACATTTTGATAATGTAAAAGTTGACGGGAAGCTTGTTACAGATAGCAAAAGCGGAAACTTGTCCATAGGTAGTTATGTTTCGAACGTCACATATAATGGGGTTGCAGACTCAGGAAACCTTACGCTCCCGACCAGCATTGTCCCCGCGCACTCCGATACTAATATTGCTTTAGGTAAAACAGCCACATCAACCCCAAATATTTCAGGGCAAACCCCCTCCATGGCGGTTGACGGTACGACAGCCAACGGTTCCAAGTGGAGTGCAAACGGAGAAACAAACGAGCTAATAGTGGATCTTGGCGCGCCAAAGTCGATTACAAGATATCATATCATTCATGCCGGAGGTATTGAAAACTGGGGCACACAGAGCTTGAATACAAGGGATTTCCAGCTCCAGGTAAGTGATAACGGCAGCACCTGGACTACTGTTGACACAGTAACCGGCAATACGGCCAATGAAACGGACAGAAATGTTACCGCCAGTGGAAGGTACGTAAAGCTCAATATTACAAATCCTCAAACTGAAACTACCAATAGGTCGGCAAGAATCTATGAACTTCAGATTTACGGCAGCGGGTATTATAAACTCTATAATCGCAGGCTTACAGGTAAAAGCCTTTTTGACAATTCCGGAACAGTAAGTTATGGAGATGGAACGGGATATCAATATCACTGGGCTCTGGAAAATGATAATGGATTTATACGTTTCAGGAACCGGTTAACCGGCAACTATATGAATATTGAAGCTAATAACGGTCGAATTCAGACTGGACCGATGAATGGATGGAGTGCGAATTGGATGCCAATCGGCTCTGAAAATGGATATTTCCAGCTCAGAAGCCGCAAGCAGGCCTTACAGCATATACACACACAGAACGATTATGTACAATCTGGTATGGTAGGTGGAGGTGATTGGACGAGCGACCAGTGGGAATTTGTGGAACAAAATAATTATGAGGCCGAGGATGCCACACTATCGGGCGGTGCAGTGGTAGTTAACGATCATATGAATTATTCCGGGACCGGTTTTGCGGGCGGATACGAGAATTACGGTGCAACGACTACCTTTACAGTAAATGCTGCGTCAGGGGGTAGTTATAATCTGGATCTCAGGTATGCCAATGCTACGGGCGCAACAAAGACAATCGGCCTGTATGTGAACGGCATCAAGTTAAGGCAGATTAGCCTGCCGAACTTGTCAAATTGGGATACATGGGGCGACAAGGTTGAGAAGGTAAACCTGAATGCAGGGGACAATACCATAGCATACAAGTATGAATCGGGCGACAGCGGAAATGTTAGTCTCGATTATATTACAGTAACGGAATCTAACAAGTATGAGACCGAGAATGCATCCCTATCGGGCGGTGCAAAGGTAAATAACAACCAGCTGAATTATTCCGGGACTGGTTTTGTGGACGGATACGGGAATTACGGTGCAACGACTACCTTTACAGTAAATAATGCATCAGCGTTAACGTGTAGTTATAATCTGGATCTCAGGTATGCCAATGCTACGGGCGGAACGAAGACAATCAGCCTGTATGTGAACGGCATCAAGTTAAGGCAGATTAGCCTGCCGAGTTTGGCAAATTGGGATACATGGGGCGACAAGGTTGAGACTGTAACGCTAAAATCCGGAAGTAATACGATATCTTATAAATACGATGATGGAGATAGCGGAAACGTAACCCTTGACTACATTATACTGCACACAATGCACACAAATATTGGCATAGATAC
>NZ_WHOA01000077.1 GCF_013141715.1 Paenibacillus phytorum
ATATTTAGATTAGATTACTATTATACCATATAATGGGTAATTTCGATTATTGAAATTCGATATATCCTGATGTTCCGCTATCCCGTTACTTCAACAGACAAAGGCAGCCGATTGTGTGCCAGCTGCCTTCGTGACGTGATTGAACTATAGTTCTCCCGTTAGCTTAACGATGGATGCCAGATAAAGTATGCCATCCAAGCCTTCTTGCCTAATTAGGAGAGCTTTAGCACCATACGTGTCGTTTTAACATAGCTTTGCAGCTAAGCAATGTGAGCGGCTGATCCTTTGCCTGATCGGTGATGAAATCTCCACCTTACGACGCATCGCGCAAAAGCATAATGGCTACAGGAAATTGCGGACTCCCTTGGATTTAAGGATGTATTTTATTTTTCACGGTTGTTTAAAAAGCAAGTAGGCGTTTCTCCGTTGAATTTTCGCAAGTCGATCTAGGAGCAAGACCTTCCGCACTCTTTATCCTTTGATCGATATTCGCTAGGCGAACATCCGATATGCTTTTTAAATGCGCGCGAAAACGCATACAGGTCTGGATATCCGACGGACTGTGAGATTTCCGAAACCGTCAACGAATGGTCGTAGAGAAGCTGCTTCGCCCGGTCCATCCGCAGCTGTTGTACGTACTGTTGAGGTGACAAGCCCATTCTTTGGGTAAACGTCAACGTAAAATGAGAGCGATGTACGCCGGCCATTCTTGCTACACGCTCGATACTCAATTGCTCTGTGTAATGAAGCTGAAAAAATTCGACTGCCTCAGTAACCCAATCTTCTTTATGTCCATGGATTAGGTTTTTATCTCCCTTCTGCCCGTTAGCGGAATAGGCCACCGAATTTATCACCGGAAGCCTATTACTCAGTATGCTGAAGCTCGAACCAGACTGGTCCCAACCAGGAATCGATTCTGCACCAATCTCGCCAGACTTCATTCACCATGACCTTCTGGGGGCTCAAAGCGGATCCCGTTTCCAAACCATCTGGAGAACGAAAAAGCTTCGTCGTACTTTTTAACTGGACTTCCTGCTGGACCTCGCTTACCTCGAATAACGCCGGGTAACGCGGTGCGATCCATCTTTCTCCGTTCATCGTCTCAATCAAATAGCGGTTATCCCACTTTGCTTTAACTTTTACAGTTTGCGGCGCCAATTGCATCCCTGTAGGCTTGGTAAGGCCCGGATCGCTATAGAGTGACTCCACACCGAAAATCTCCAGACTCGTTTCAACCGGCATTTGATTTCCAAGTAGCGCGTTGTCTGGCATAATCCATGCCTTTCCAAGCCAGGTAGAGATCAAGTAAATAGGTACCAAATATCCTTCTCCATGCCCAACTCTCCTTTGACCGTTATCCAATATTGTAACCGTTTGAGGGGCTATGATTCCGGTAGTCTGCCCGTTTTCGCCCAGCAAGGTTGTGTTTTCAAATAAGGTAATTGTCTTCGCTGGAGATGAAACCTCGGTCGTTATGGTTGTTGTTGCGGATACTTCCCGACCCGACCCCCATCCGAATAATGCTATAACTACAACAAGTAGCGCTCTTTTTTTCATGTCACAACTCCTTATTTTTGACTAAAAGAAAATCGCCCCCCAAAAAAACAGACGGCTAATACAACACCCTACACGGATTCAATACCAATTAGACGCCTAAATTATGGAATATGTTTCAACTTAGCTAGCGTTCTACGTTAAGACAATGATAAAAGTCAAAAAAGCTGGATTACTACCCAACTAGATTTATTCAAAAGGTTTTATGTTTAGTCGCCTTTCCAGAATAGCCACCTTGTTCAATTGATGAACTCTTTTTATTCCAAAAGTAGTAATACGTAACGTCAGGTTCGTCTTTAAACATAACAGCTGTCTCATAAGTTTGGGATTTCATCCATGAGTAATTTATTCCAATAGATAAAATATCTTCTTTTTTATAACCATCTTGTTGTAATTTCCAAATGGTATCTGAAATCATGTTTTGCCTACTTATAATATCCCCAGTACGATATTTTTCGAAAGTTAGGTAACCAGATGAGTACAGTAAAAATAAAAAAAGAACAATGAACAAGATTTTGATTCCTTTTCTGACCACTGATTAACACCTCCGTTATTTCTCTGTTTTACTGCTGTTAATTTATTGGTTATTAGTTTAATCTAATACATATAA
>NZ_WHOA01000078.1 GCF_013141715.1 Paenibacillus phytorum
ATCAAGAATGATGTCAGTAATTGCCTGAGCATCACAATTTGCATGCTGTACCTCAACTAACCCGGTTGCAAGATATCATCTCCCCCTCAAAAAGATTTGAGATAGCATTAGGACTAGTAAAAATAAGGGTCTCTACTAACCCTTTCATTTTGAAGTTCAAATCGGGTATTTGAATTCCAAAGAGAATATTCGATGAAGAGCCACCATTCCGGTTGTGAGTAAACGATTTCTCCGGGAAAAATGAGCAACTCCTTCGGTGGAGGGTGCCATGCCTTAAGTGATCAGCTCAAGGCCGCGAAGTGTTCATTTAATCTTCGTCTTCATCTCCCTACTCTACCGCACGGCGAGTGAAGGGTGCAGGGACGCACTCCTGCATTTCACCTTCTGAGCTTATAGAGCGCCTCTTTACGAGCCGAAAAAATCCCGTGCAGCAGGGGTGTGTCCTCACCCGCGTTCACTGCATCCTCTTTCATCTCATGCCGCTCCACTCTACGCGTGAGGATTCTTCGCTGCCGCTCCAAGTTCCTCGCAGCTTCCGTGGCCTTCGTCGATATTCCCGCGACTCGGCTTCCTCGTCTCCCTCGGCCTTTTTGACGACGCGGCAGGATTCACTTCATGTTACGGCTTGGCATGTCGCTCGCTCAGTCTCCGACCGGTACTTTCGTCGATGTACTTCATACGCACGGATTTCGACGTACGCAGCCCTCCTAGCTACGGGGGGGCTTGGCCCCTCCCGCGACCGGACTTTCACCGGCTAGAAGATGCGTGCCTTGTGGCATGCAGAAAATGAGCATTGGGGACTCTCACTCTCAGCCGAATAGTTAATTTGGCCGTTTAATGTATCTGTGTTTGTATGGGTAATACGTCTTGAAAATGAAAGATACGTATTAGAGAGTCCAACTTCCGAATTCATTTTGATTTTGACTGTCACAAATGGCATTAGACACGGCTAGACAATTACTTTCTTTGCCAGACGCGCTGCCGCTTCTTGGGCCTCATTTTTTGCTTTATCCAACACGTTTGCTTTGTGAAGCTTGCTTGTACCTTGAGCTCGGATAATTTGGTAATCCTTTATGCCGAGGAAGTTAAACATAGATTTGAGGTACTTGTGTGAGAATTCATTATCTGTATACCAATCGTTATTCGTGTAGATAGCGCCACTTCCTTGAATCACGAGTAGACTACGTGCGTCGGTTAGTAAAGTGAAGAATGGACTACAAGCTACACGCCAATATCCCTTTCGGGTATTTCCCCATTCGAAGGCTTTATCTTTAGGAACTCCTAAAGATAGAAGCCTTTTTACTTTGGTCTTAGGTTTCTTCCATTATTTCCAGAGACACATTCGCAGACGTCTCCGTATCCACTCGTCTAGTCCTTGAAAGATGGATGGTGTATCCGCTAAAGCAAAGTAACCACACCATCCAGTCAGGTATTGATTCAGTTCTTTAATTCGTTGCTCCAACGAAAGTGTTCTTTTCCGCGAGGTAATCTCCCGAATTTTCGTTTTCATTTTCTGCGAAGCAATTCGAATCTTAGGGTCATTGTTCCATTTAAAGCTGCAACGTTTTTGGGTCGCCGGTTGGTATGGTCTTAGAAAACGCGTTCTCCATCTCCTTTCCACACTGAGCGACAAATTCGGCGTCATTTAAAACGGATTTGCCCTGAACCCGTTCCGCGACCGCGA
>NZ_WHOA01000079.1 GCF_013141715.1 Paenibacillus phytorum
ATCCAATGGAATCTAAGATTTTCCTATGAAAATTAACATTTAGAGGCGGTTCGATTGGAAATATCCAATAGTAAATGTCATGGTTAGGCCTGGATGGGAAAAACAGTGGATAAACTCCAATGGTTCAATGGCTTTATTTTATCCCTCCAGCCATTCGCCTTGCTTTTTTAAAAAATAGCGTTGGATTTGAGGTCTCCAAGCAGTTATTTAAACCAAAAAAGCGACCCCGCGAGGTCGCTTTATGATTCGATCTATTTATTAGCAAGAGAGATTTATTGAGGAGCCTTTGTTTGAAGCAGCTTTAATCCCATTCCAATAAAGATAACACCCGTTATTTTGTTTAAAACCGTGCCAATCTTTGCGCTTCCTCTTACTTTTTTTGTAAGATGCGAAGAAAAATAGGCAATAAAGAGACACCATAGCAATCCAGTGAACGTAAATGTAAGCCCTAGAATAATAAATGGGATTGGACCAGAAGCCTTTTTGTCAATAAATTGCGGGAGAAAGGCAATGAAAAACAAGGAAACTTTTGGGTTCGTAAGACTGGTCGCAAGCCCTTGCATATATATTTTGCTTATGTTTTGTTTGTGGGACTCAGCTGCAGCACTAAAGTTTACATTTGATTTATCAAGTAACATTCGAATGCCAAGATAAACTAAATAAATAACTCCCACTATTTTAATGATATTGAATAGGAGAAGTGATTTTGTGAGTATGATTGATAAACCAAAAGCAACTAGTAATGTATGGATTAAAGAGCCACTAATAATGCCATAAACCGAATAAATACCCGCATTTCTCCCCTGGGAAATACTTCTTCCCACAATATACATTGTGTCAGCACCAGGAATAAGATTTAGAAGAATTCCAGTTAGCAAAAATACCTCATAATTAATTATTCCATACATATTCGCACCCCCCATTTTTTTACGATTTTATCACATTCGAGCAAGTTGTATATAGAAAGATTTTAATTTTTTCAACTTCTAAACCATCCCCGCACATCATGCACTGGAAGTTCTTTACGCAAACACTGGAAAGCTGTACGATATAGACATGGTCAAGCTGTTCCGTCGGCAACGTCGCGATATCCCCCTAGGCTAGAACAGCTGGTCGTTTAATATGGCCGAAATGAGATGAATGCCTGGTGAAAACAATCGTTTCTTTACTCCAAAATGTCCCCTTATTTCAAGAGCTTTCGGAAGAAGATTTACAGGCAATTGCCCCTTTATTCATAGAAAAAAAAGCAAAAAAGGGCGGAATTCTTTTTCTCGAGGGTGACGAAGGTGAGGAATTATTTCTTATTAAATCAGGTGTCGTGAAAATATATCGCTTGGATGAAGCCAAGGAAATTATTCTAGCTTTGTTTCGTGATGGGGATTTTTTCGGTGAAATGTCTTTGATAGGCAGCGGTCATACTCGGTCCGCAACCGCCGAAACGATGGAGTCTTGTACACTCTATATCCTTAAACGTACGGTATTCACTCAGTTCATGGAGAAGAGCCCTAAACTATGTTTAAAGCTCCTAGAAACCACGATGGGACGACTGCGTCTTGCCAATGATCAAATCTATGACCTCACGTTCTTAGGGGTTCGCTCTCGCATCATGAAGACCATTATCCGTCTATCCGAGCAGCATGGTGTCCCTACACCGGAAGGTCTTCTGATTAATGTAAAACTTACACATCAGCAGCTAGCTAATATGGTTGGCACTGTGCGAGAGTCCGTAACCAAGGTGCTGCAAGAGCTCCTCGATGACGAACTTATACAAATTGATAAAAAGTTAATCACATTAAGAAATGTGGATGCCATTAAGAGCGAGATTCGATGAGAAAACCTCTATAGAGGCCATTCAGGTAAAAAAAAGAGAAAGCTTAGGAAATTACTCCTCGTTTCTCTCCTGCCACTCTTTCATAATCCGTATAAAAACGTTCGGAAAAGCGTATTGATCGAGCTCGTCCGGGCCTACCCAGCGATAATGAAAAGGGATCCATTCTCCCCCATGACTTGAGCGGTTCGCGTTACTTAGCTTGGCGCGATATACCTTCATTCTCCAAACGATATGACTGAAAATATGCTCTGTATCCATGAACCACTCGTTAGGCTCAATACCGATTTGTTCCTGATCCACAAGAGCTTGACGGAGCTCACTTTTATTATCCTCATCCGAATTCCATCCCTCAGACTTCCAGGCCACATGCGGCAGCTCCCACATCCGAGCGAGCAATCCCTCTTGCGGGCGCTGCCTGATCAACCATTTCCCTTCATTCACACCTGTACCTTCTATCAAAGCCACTGCACGCAGTTCTGGACGCGGAGGTTTAGCTTTCTTTTTGATGGGTAGGGCTTCTTCCATGCCAGCTTCACGCGCGGAGCAATGCGCCATAACAGGGCACGTCAAACAGTGCGGTGAACGAGGCGTACATACCATAGCCCCAAGCTCCATCAATGCTTGATTGAAATCACTTGCCGTACCTTCTAGGATGAGTTCGCGTGCCAACTTCTCCATTTTGGTCCGTGTTGCAGGCTTCATAATATCTTCTTCAATTAGAAAATAGCGCGACAGGACTCGCATAACATTGCCGTCCACGGCAGGTTCAGGTTTATTATAGGCGATGCTGAGGATCGCACCTGATGTGTATGGGCCGACGCCTTTGAGCGAGGATATCTCCTCTTTATTTTGGGGGACTATACCATCATAACGTTCGTGAACTTCTCTGACTGCCGTTTGAAGGTTTCTTGCACGCGAGTAATAGCCGAGCCCTTCCCAAGCTTTGAGCACGTTCTCCTCTGGTGCAGTAGCCAATGCTTCAACCGTTGGAAATTGATCGACGAAGCGATGGAAATACGGAATCACCGTATCTACACGAGTTTGCTGCAGCATGACTTCGGAAATCCATATATAATAAGGGTTTTTGCTTCTTCGCCATGGTAAATCCCGTTTATGCGTTTGGTACCAATCCAATAGATTTTTGGAAAAATAAACTTTCTGTTCTTCGCTGTACATGAGCTCTCCTTCTCTATGGGACACGTTCCAGTTATAATGAATGAATGGACATGTTTTCATTATACGAGAAGTGTGGAACATAAAACTAGAGGTGAATGTATGCAAAACTCAAAACAAACAGATCTGGCAAATACGAATCGGCAGGACTTGGAGAATAAAAGAAAATCCTGGATCGGTCAAGCTAACGCATTAATCCCGCTTCTGTTCATTTGGGGCGCGGAATGGATATTCAGCGCGCTTGTTGATGTAGCGATTTATTGGCGCGACTTGGATTGGTTGAAGCAAGCCGCTTTTATCACAGCGGTTGTGGCCAGCTTGATTCAGATATGGAGCCTGCGGAAGGAATTTAGGGCTGACTCTGCTGAAGGCGCGCGTGAAAGATCAGCTGGCTCGGGTGGACATGCAGGCGCAGGGTCAAGTGCTGCTGAGCACAGTGGCTGGGGACATCCAGCGCTTCTAGTGCTGCCTGGAGCGATGCTCATTGCTGCCGTTGCCCTGCTCGAGGCCATTGGCGCTGTTAGCCCACTCTTCGCACCGGTGCTGCGAGCGTTCATTCTCGCCATCGGGTTCGTACAGGTCGGACTCCTGCTAGGTAGACCGCTTGTTTACCTTGGCTTGTGGTTGTTCGCCTTGTCTGCACTGATGGGCGTGTGGTATTTAGGTTACTCCGGTGTTGTGCTGGAAGGAATGGGCGGCATTAGCCTTATTCTAAGCGGGTATATGCTGCGCGTTTGGGGACGGTAAGTGGAAAGAGCAGAAATGCAAGAATGATGTAAAAAGCGCGTCAAATTCTCGCTTACACCTCCCGTTTCAGAAGAGATCGTGCAAAAAGTGCATCTAATACGGCGGATAGCTCTCATTCTCAGCTAAAAAGCAGGAGTTTGATGCACAAAATGCATGATAACTCTTCAAATTAGAAAAAAAATGATTATTTGCTGCACTTTTTGCATCTTTTTGGAAATCTACCGTAACCCACTTTGTCCCTTCTGCCAAAGCTTGATACTGCCCAACTGGTAGATAGAGGGACGAAACCCCAACATAGGAGGAGTCTCGCTATGGAACAAAACAAAAAGGCTTGCACTCGCGCAAGCCAGAATAAATATCTAATCGGCGCGCTCGTCATTGCGCCGATGGTTCTTACGCTCGCCGCGTGCGGCGGCGGTACTTCGGGTGGCAGCGCCGCCACGAAGACACCAGCAGCAACCGCGGCAGCCGAGAGCAACCCTGCGTTCGTGAAGGCGCAGGAGCTCTTCACAACGAACAAATGCATCAGCTGCCACGGCGTTGATCTTGCTGGCAAAGTCGGCCCTAAGACCAATTTGCAAAAGGTCGGCAGCAGACTGAGCAGCGAGCAAATCGCGAACAAGATCAAGAATGGCGGAGGCGGCATGCCAGTCTATAAAACCACGATTTCCGAAGAGGAAATCGGACTTCTATCCGAGTGGCTCAATTCGAAGAAGTAGTCGCCGCTTTAGAGCTTTTCCACGATTGCATAGGCGGCAGCCATCGATTCCGTATGGGTAATACTAATATGGATGCGGTGGCTGCCTATTAAGCCTGCCCGCAGCAGCGCAGCCTCGTTCACATGGCATACCGGTTTGCCAAGTTCATCCGGCAGCACCTCGACGTCTTGAAAGCCAATTTGTTTGCCAATGCCGCAGCCAATCGCTTTGACAATGGCCTCCTTAGCAGCAAACCGGCCTGAAGCAAACTCAGCAAGTCTGCCTCGCCGTCTCTGCGCCAACTCTCTCTCCTGAGGCGTCAGAATCCGCTCAAGAAACCTTTCGCCCGTAGAACCCTCTAACATTTTGCGAAGCCGTGCAATTTCAACTAAATCCGTTCCGACCCCAATAATCATAGACTCCTGAGCCCCACTTTTCTTGCAACGTTGTGCGTACAATTTACATGATTCCTTGCTTGCGGTCAAGGGGTGAAGGGCTTGTCCATACTTGCCCCTAGTCTATCCTTGTTCATTCTTATGTTTGGGAAAGGTGAGCACTTCCCCCCAATGCTTACTTCGAGGTAAGTAAGTTACACTATTTTCAGCTCTTCTGCCGAGCCTCGACTAGGGGTATACTGTGTATAGATTTAAAAGCTGGGAGGCCAAACATAATGAGAATCATGCCGCTAGAGAAACGTGGAATATCGAATAGCCGAGTCGTCTATGGATGTATGGGAATTGGCGGGGAATGGAATTCGACTCCTTATACAAAGGAAGATATCATCATCGCTGAAAAAGCTGTAGAAGCTGCATTGTCGATTGGCATTACGATGTTCGATCATGCTGATATTTATAGAAAAGGCAAATCCGAGTCTATTTTCGGAGAAATCCTCAAAAAAAGACCTGATCTGCGCGACCAAATCATTCTGCAATCCAAATGTGGAATTCGCCCTAGTGACGGCGTGCTTCCAACTCGCTTTGACTTCTCCAAAAGCCATATCATAAGCTCGGTTGATGGGATTCTGCAGCGTCTTGGCGTGGAACATCTGGATATTCTCTTACTGCATCGTCCAGACCCGCTTATGGAACCGGAAGAGATTTCTGAAGCTTTTAATCAATTGAGATCAGCTGGAAAAGTGCGTCATTTCGGTGTATCCAACATGTCTTCCGCACAAATTCGTTTCATTCAAAATTCACTGCCAGAACCGCTCGTTGTGAATCAACTGGAAATGAGTCTAGCCCGTTTAGACTGGTTGGATCAAGGCATTTCAGTCAACCAGAAAGCTGGCTTGGACACCAATTTCGCAGACGGCATCATGGAGCATTGCCAAATGCAAGACATTCAAATCCAGGCTTGGGGCCCTCTTGCCAACGGAAAGTTCTCTGGCAGCAGTCTAGATGATGCGCCTGAAACCGTAAGACAAACAACGGCTCTCGTGCAACAATTAGCCGACAAATATGAAACTAAACCGGAATCCATCGTGCTCGGATGGCTCATGAAGCACCCTGCTCGCATTCAACCGGTTATCGGTACGTCTTCCGCCGATCGCATTGTCGCTTGCAAAGACGCCGTGAGAATAGCCGAATCCCTGACTCGCGAAGAGTGGTACACCCTCTATACGAGCTCCCGCGGCCAACAGATGCCTTAGGTGTAGTTCACCGATAACAACCCCCGACCTCTTTGGTCGGGGGTTGTTTTATGGCTTTGCGAAGCCCTACACACCCGGAATCGGGATTCGTTTATGCTCCGTTTTCAAATATTGCTTCTCAAGCTTCTCCTGCACAGCCGGATCAATTTGCTTACCTTCGAGGTAGTCACTGTTATCTCCGTATGTAATACCAAGCTCATTCTCGTCCGTCTGACCGTCCCAGAGTCCGGCTGTCGGAGCTTTATCCAACACGCTTTGCGGTACGCCAAGCTTCGAAGCAAGTGAACGCACTTGACGCTTGTTCAGCGTGCTCAGCGGCGTAATGTCGACCGCACCGTCGCCATATTTGGTGAAGAAGCCAGTGATCGCTTCAGATGCATGGTCTGTCCCTACAACGATCAGGCCAAGTTCAAAAGCAAGTGCATACTGCATAACCATGCGTGTCCGCGCTTTGATGTTGCCTTTGCCGCCGCGGCTTACATGCTGATGAACACCGATATGCTTGAGACCATACTCGACTTCAATGGCGATTTCGTCGACAGCTTCTTCAATATTATTCTCGATTTGATACTTCAAATCGAAAGCTTTGGCCACCGCGTAGCTGTCCTCGATATCCACTTGCTGACCGTATGGTTGAAACACACCGACGGTTTTGTATTCTTTGCCCTTTTCGGCCGTCAGCTCGTCCGTCGCTTTCTTGCATAAACCCGTAGCTACAGCACTGTCGATGCCGCCGCTGATGGCAATCAGCAGGCCGTTTGCATTCGCACCCAGCACATAGTTTTTCAGAAAGTCCACACGTTTGCGGATTTCTTCATCCGCATCAATCTCCGGCTTAACGCCGAGCTTCGCGATAATTTCCGTTTGCAAACTCATGCATCTCTCCACCTTTTCTATAGTTTGAAACCATTCATTCTTTAAGATTTAGTATAGACTTTCATTCCTGAAATTTCAAAGGTCAATCCATCGGACATGGCTCCTAAAAGCAAAAAGACCCCCTTGCATCTACTGCAGGGCGGGCCTTTCCGAATCATATTTATGCTATTTATTATTTGCAGAATTCATTGAAGGCACTAATTAAGTCGCCAGCAATCATATCCGCGGAGCGGTCTTCGATTTGGTGACGTTGAATGAAGTGTGCGAGTTCACCATTCTTGAATAATGCGATGGAAGGGGATGATGGCGGGTATGGCGCCAAGAATTCACGTGCTTTCGCAGTTGCATCCTTCTCTTGTCCAGCGAACACGGTGTATGTGTACGTTGGAAGTGAATCGTTTTGAAGTGCTTTGGCTACACCTGGACGACATTGGCCGGCTGCGCAACCACAAACGGAATTGACGACTAACAGCATCGTGCCATCCTTCGATTTTTCAATCGCTTCTTCTACTTGCTCTGGTGTAAGAAGCTCTGTAATACCGAGACGAGTCAAATCTTCTCTCATCGGTTTAACCATATCTTTCATGTAAGAATCAAAAGACATTGCCATATGTGCCACCCCTTAGGATTTATTAGTTACTCTCAAAACGTAATCGTTACCACTTATATTATACATCCGATAGCCATGAAAGCAAAGTCTTATGTCCCAAATAGAAATAAAGCGAAAGCTTTTACGCTTCCGCTTCATCTTCGTTCTTCTTACTTGAAGCCTGTCCAGGCTCATAGGAAACATCTTTATCCGGATGCGTGAAAATTCCGCTTTGCGGCACGATGCCTTTTTCAAAATATTCTCGATTCTCGGCGCTTTGGAAACCAACATCCTTAAAAGGATGAACCCATTCATCTCCGGCCATGACCTCAGGGTCTGTCTCTGCCGTCCACTGCTCTAGCGGGGAATTGTCCGATTCATACTCATGATCACCGATAACGACGCCATGTTCATTCACAAAAGCTTCTCGCGGACCGCGCCCCTGCTCGAATTGAGGGAGAAATTCAATCTCGAACGGATCGAGATCACTTTGATTCTGATTGCTCTGGTCCTGAGCTGATTTGGCCATCTTATTCTTGTCTGGACTCATGTTGAAGGTCGGTTCGGACCGTCCAGTTTCTTATCAACAAAGCCCTCTTTCCCTGCTGGTGTTGCGGCCTTCTCGCGCTCTTGGTTTTGCTGTTCTTGCTGGATTTGCGTCTTGGAATCGTTTTGACTCAATGCACTCAGCTCCTTTCTGCTAGTATTATGTGTCAAAACGGGGAGAAGCATTCCAACGATAAGCATGAATAGAAACAATAGCTGCACTAAACTAAGATACAGCAGTGTCGGTTTAGCAGCACTAAAAAAGCTGGCTAGCATCCCCACCGCTCCCCCATACAACAGCGAATATTTGAGCAGTACGCCTTGTCCAAGCGTCTTCTTACGCGGCTCTATAACATGCTGCCAAGTAAGCAGTGGCACAAGAAGCAGCGAAATATAAGCGTGATAAGGATGAAAACGAGATACCGTACCCTCGACCCCAATGCCCCAAGGTACCGCTGTAGGCAGTCCATATGCGGGAATTAGTGCACAGAATAGGAAAACAGAAGCCGTTATTCCAATTGCGATAACATCCAGTACAAGGGAGAGTGGCGTTCGATTTTTACGAATTTGGTAGTACATGTAGATACAAGCAATCAGCACACCTAAAGCAATCTCCGTGCCCGAGCCAGACACCATGAGCAGCTTTAATGGATTATTCCACAAAAGGGATGGCTGCGTCACAATGACCCCTAGCTTCCAGGTCAACAAAACGATAATAGCACTGTTAAAAATAAGATCCTCAATAGGCTTGGCAATCACGATTTGGTTATCTTTCAACAAACGCTGCGATACCCTTCGAATTAGCCACAGTCCCAAAGCACACGCCAGCAGCAGCGCCAGTAATCTTCCTTGCAGTTGAAACGGTCCAATCTGTAACACATCAGGCATAGATAACGCCAGCCTCTCTCATTCGACTATCTTTATCGTAGTCAAAGTAAGAGGCATCTGCAACTGTTAAGGCTCCAAGAATTGGAACGTGAATGAGGATTTCTTCAATTTTTCAAAATGAAAGCCGGCTGCTTGCAGCTTTTTGATCACGATAGGCAGCGCTTCTAAGGTTGTTGTCTTGTAGGTGTTATCGTGCATCAGCACAATAATGCTCTTCTTGCCGCGGCTAGCGCTAAGCACGGAATCGATAATCATTTCCCTGTCTTGCACAGGAGCAGCCGCATCGGTTGAGCTCACGTTCCAGTCGAAATACTGGTACCCCTCCTTTTTCGCCACGCTAGCTACTTTACTCATAATGCCTCTGCCTCCTGGCTTCCAGCTCAAGTGATTATTCGAACCTCCCGGAAACCGCAAAATATCAGGACGATAGCCGACCGTTTCCTCCAAGAGCTGATCCAACCTACGAACATCCTTCATGAAAGCTTCAGGGGATTTATAAATACGATTATAGTCATGTGAGTATGTATGATTCCCTAGGGCATGGCCTTCAGCGACGATTTGCTTATAAAGCGCGCGCCCCTCGCTCGTATCCGCGCCGACAACAAAAAAAGTGGCGGTGACACCGAATCTTTTTAAAATATGAAGTATCTTGCTCGTACTCTCAGAAGGTCCGTCATCGAAGGTGAGGTATGCAATTTTGCCAGAACCAGAAGAAGAGAAGTGTGGAGGTCCCGTGTAGAAATGCTGCGTTTCCACAATTTCGTCTTCTACGTAAGTCGCTGTGGAAGCTGTGGATGTCTTCTCTGTTCCATTTGGTGAAAGCTGCAATGTCTTGATGGATACTGATTTCGGGTCCTTCCCTTTATGTAATTCTGGTGTCGAGCATCCAATTAAGCTAGATCCACTCAGAAACATCGTTACAAGTACACCTGTAATCCGAATCATGCTACCCATTCTATGTTCCCCCCTGCCCGATCTGAAACTCTCTTCTCCATCGCGAATAGTCGCTCCATTAGAATCCGTTCTTATTATGGCTTCCTTTGCTTTCGACATTAAACCCAATATTTCCCGGGAAATTTGTAAAAGTGCTGTTTTCTTCGTCTAAATAACATAAATAAGCGCGAAAATCGCGCTTACAGCAAGAGCTATGCGAACCGAAGCTCGCCCACAGAGTCCGAGAAGCCGGAAATCGACTTCTCAGTAGACCATCTCGCGCGTCCATGCAGGTTAAGCTCGGAAAACGAACTTAATCTGCATCGCCCGAATAAATCGTAAAAGCCCCCCACAAGGAGGAGCTTCTTAATAAAACACTTTCTATTTCTCAACGAATGGAAACAGCAGCTTTTGATTTTCTCTGGTGTACATATTTTCTTTCGTGATAACCTCAGAGCCAGTATCTATTGACGCCTTGACGTTTTCCCCACTATAAACCTGAAGTGCGGTTTTCACCGCTAGATATCCCATGTTAAAAGGCTTTTGCACAATGGTCGCTTGCAGGATCCCAGCCTCCAGGAAAGCTACTTCATTCATCGAGCTATCGAAGCCAACCAGCTTAATGTTATGGTCGGGATCAAGCTCTTTCAACGCCCTCGCAGCCCCTACCGTAGAGACTTCATTCAATCCGAAAATGCCGCGAATATCCGAATGTTCGGCAAGGAGATTTTTCGTTTGCTCATACGCTTTGTCTTCCGAACCATTACTATATAACGTATCTAAAATCTGTATGGAAGGATCATTCTTCAAATGGTCTCGCACCCCATTCTCCCTATCCAGCTGGGTTGTGGATCTTTTGACAAAACTGACGATCGCATAAGTAGCAGGTCCCTGTACATAGCGTCTCATCGCTTCAACTGCTTTGCTCCCTGCTGCATAGTTATCAGTTGCAATCAAACTGGTTGAAACACCGCCTTCGAGACCCGAGTCTACCGTAATTAGCTTAATGCCGGAACTAATTACTCTTTGAGCAACAGGCACCAACCGGTTATAATCCGTCGCCGCCAACATGATGGCTTTCGGCTTCAATGCGATCGCCTCTTCCACCAACTTTATCTGCTCGTCGATGTCTGATTCGGACGGCGTTCCCATCACTTTCACCTCTGTATTGTACTCTTTGGCCGCCGCAGTCACTCCTTGGTTCAAAACCCGCCAAAATTCCACATGAGGATCGATCGTCTTGGGAATGAGGATAAGCGGCCTGTCCTTTGCCTCTATGCCCTTTGACACGATGAGGTACGCTGTCGTCATGAGCAGGACCAGTATGACTGCAATCGCTACGTAGCTTACTCTAATTTTCAACCTCACACCTCAATTCTCACTATCGTTATGGATTGGGGGTATTGCTGGAATACGTACAGTTACCGTTGTGCCCTCTTCTAGCTCACTCTCAAATTGCAATCCGTAAAGCTCCCCGAAATAAAGCTGGATGCGATGATTCACGTTGTGCACGCCGAAGCCTTTGCCCGACTCTGCTTGACGTGTTTTGAGCATCAACATTTTCAATTTCTCTTCGCTCATCCCAACACCGTTATCCATGACCTTGAGCTCAATATCTCCTTCGATCCTACGTCCCGTGATTCTTATATGACCGCGTTCAGGTAGATGCTTCATTCCATGGTATATGGCATTTTCAACCAGGGGCTGCAAAATAATTTTCAATATTCGACAGCTGAGAATGTCCGATTCTACTTCGACTTCGTACGTAAATTTATTCCGATAACGGATGTTCTGAATCGTCAAATAGTTCTGAATGTGCTCCAATTCAACCGCAATTGGTATGAGTTCTTCCCCTTTGCTAATGCTCGAACGGAGGAGTTTGGACAAGGCCGAAGTCATCGTAACCACCTCATCCACCTTACCCATTTCAGCCATCCAAATGATAGAATCCAGTGTATTGTACAGAAAATGGGGCTGAATCTGCGCCTGTAACGCTTTCAGCTCACTGATTCGTTTGACTTCCTGATCTTTCAAAGTTTGGTTCATGAGCTCTTTGATTTTGCTGATCATTAGATTAAAGGTACGTGACAGTTTACTAATCTCATTCGCACCTTCTACATCGACGCGAATGTCGAAGTTACCTTTCTCTACCTGCTTCATATGTACTTCCAGTTGTTTAATCGGCTTGGTTAGGGTGACAGACAGCAAAATGGAGATCGCTAAAGCAATGATTAACGAGATGCCGCCCCACATCGCCGAAGTCAGCTGCATGTCCTTCTTATTTCCGCTTAGATCCCCGGCGTAGGTAACCCCAACAATTTTCCAACCAAATTTCGTAGTACGGACGGTGTAGATTTTGCTTTGCTCTTTTTCTTGCGTATGGAAGGTGCTGTCCTTTGCCTGTAAGAGAGTAGGAATATCCTCTGATTTCAGCCCTGAGTAGATAAGTTGCTGCTGAGGATGATAAATCAGATCGCCAGCTTGGTCGAGTATGAAGACGTACCCTCTTTGCCCAAGTTGAATTTGATTGCATAGATCATTAATGACGTTATAATTCAAATCGACCAACAGAACACCGCTCGCTGCACCAGGCAATGGATTAGGCATTTGCTTACTGATCGATACGACCCATTTGTACTCATCCTTATATAGGTGCTGAACGTGTGAGGGAGAAATGGCCACGTCGCCATTGACTTTACTAGCCTTGCTGTACCATTCTTGCGAAATTAACTCGGCATACGATTTGAAATTTGCATCCATGCGTTCCGATACGATGGCGCCATTGGAGCCCGCAAATACGATGGAAGCGATATCGTTCCGAGAAGCAACAATGGCATGAAAATAACTGCTGATCTGACTCGCTAGCTGCACTCCCTCTGCCTCATTCGGGTTTTTCAACGCCAAGTATCGTTTCAAATCGGTGTTGCTCAGCGAGAGGGCTGATATACTTTCCATGTTACCAATGTAGGTTTGGATATTCTTGTTTACTTGTTCGATAAGCTGCTTGGTATATTCCAATGAAGTATCCGTAACAGCCACTGTAGAGAGGCGGTAAGCGCTGTAGCTTAGGATGATGGTCGTGCAAAGAATTAAGCATGAAAACGACAGAGCAATCTTCGTATGAATGCTTTTGAATTGAATAGGACGCTGCCAGATTCTCATAGGCTCAGCTGACCTTTGTGCGCTGATCTGAATTCTTTGGGGGTCATGCCTGTATTTCTTTTGAAAATAACGCTAAAATATTGCGGATCACTGTAGCCAACCTTAGCGGCAAGCTCATAGGTTTTCAACTGTGAAGCAGCGAGCATTTCTTTGGCTTTATCCAAACGGTAACGGGTCACGTACTCGACGAAGGTCTCGCCCGTATGCGGTTTGAACAAAGCACTGAAGTAGCTCATGCTCATATAAATATGATTGCACACCTGCTGAAGCGAAAGCTGTTCGTCCGCATAATTCGCATGAATATAGGCGACCGCGGCTTCCATCTGGGCTTGAGACACTTTGGTTCGTTTCTCAGCCAGCAAGTCCACGAGCGCTAGACAAATTTCCTCTAACCAGAACCGCACATCATCTAAGGTTTTCCTCGCATATAACTGCATAAAAGAATGATCGCCAAGCACCGCAGCTTCTTCGAAACCAGTCTCCACCAATACGTTCATTAAGGCGACGAGCAGTTTATTCAGTTTGCCGTAGCATTTATCCATCGAGCAGGAGCCCTTCTTCATTTCATTGATCCAATCCTGCAGCGTAAGCGTTACGACTGTCTTTTCACCTGTTTTAATGGCAGAAATCAGCTTCTTCTCCATATGGATGTAACCAAGATTGTCTAGGCTGCTCCCAAATTCCATATCCCCAATCGAAATAATCCGGTTATTCCCAAGCAAAAAGCGGTAATCTAACGCAGAAAGCGCTTCCTGAAATGCTTTTGGCAGGTCTCGCAGATCGCTGTAAGTGCGCCCAATCCCCATCGTTACCGTCATGTTCAAATATTTCTCGATACTGTGCCTCACATGTTCGGCAAGCGTTTGACAGGTCAATTCTATCCTTTCAGAATCGCCAGAAAGCAGTGCGACAAGCTTGTCATCACGCGTTCGGAATACGATACCGCCTTGTTCTTTCTCCATAATTTCATGAAAAATGTTATAGGCTGCAAAGCGTAACAGCTCCTCCTCAGCCACAGGGTCACTGTGGCACTCACGATGAAATGCGTCAATATCAAGAGCAAGTACCGTAAAACTAGGACCGCTCAAAGACAGTCCAAACATCTGGAACTTGCGTTCAATTTCATCTTTTCTCATACAGGAAGTAACTAACCGTTCAAGAAATCGCTCTCGAAGAAGCGGCATGCTTTCGTGAAACTGATGACGGAGAAAGGTGACATCTTCCCGTTGTTTGCGCTCCTCATCCAGCTCTAGCCTTAACTTATGAAGAAATTCGGTGAATTCTGCGGCGTTGATCGGCTTCAGTAAATAATCTTTGACCTTGAGTTTGATCGCCTGCTTCGCATAATCAAAATCCTCGTAACCGGTTACAATAATAACTTTAACATCCCGGTAATTCGCAGCAATGAGCTCTGTCAGTTGAAGGCCGTCCATGAACGGCATGCAAATATCTGTAATGACTGCATCCGGCTGCAGACTCTCCAGCGCCTCATAGGCATCTCTGCCATTATCGAAATCTCCAACTAGTTGGAAGCCGCACGCCTCCCAATTCGTCTTTCGCTTGATGCCTTCTCTGACTTCATCTTCATCGTCAATCATGATGATTTTGTACAATATGGGTCACCTCTGGCGAAATCGAATTTAGCTCTATGTGTATTGTACACAGCAGTTTCAATAAATGACAATAGAGACTGCCCGTATTGGCGCAGCCTCTTCATTCTTATTCGTAGAGCAGCGGCTTGATATCAGCAGCATCAATGTTCGTTTTGTCGTACCAGTGGAAGCCTGTATCGATCGATTTAGGAACAGTCTCACCCTTGATCGATTGGACGGCTGCTTTCACTGACCAGTAACCGATGCCGATCGGATCCTGTGTAATGGCACCGGCCATCTTACCGCTGCGGATCGCATCCATTTGCTGCTTGCCGGAGTCGTAGCCAATGACAGTGATCTTTCCATCTTTTTTTAGCTCTGTAACGGCATTGATAACACCGATCGCGGATCCTTCGTTCGCACCGAAGAAACCTTTAATACTCGGATGAGCTTGGATAATTGCTTTGGCCAAATCTGTGGATTTGAGTTGATCGCCCCCGCCGTACTGCGTATCAACAATTTTGATATTCGGATATTTCTCTTTGATCCGATTCGTGAATCCATCCCGGCGATCAATGCCCGTACGACTCGTTTGGTCGTGTACGACAAGGGCGATCTCACCCTCGTTGCCGATGAGCGACGCCATTTTATCAGCTGCCAACGCGGCAGCGGCTTTGTTATCGGTGGCGGCCGTCGTCACCGGAATGTCGCTGTCGACACCGGAGTCAAAGCCGATGACGGGGATTTTGCCTGCTTTTGCCTTCTCTAGCAGCGGTGTGGCTGCTTTGCTGTCCAGTGCTGCGAAAGCGATGGCTGCTGGCTTTTTGCCCAATGCAGCTTGCAGCATTTCAATTTGCTTATCCACTTGTGTCTCTGTTTCTGGACCTTCGAACGTAATTTCTACATTAAATTCTTTGGCGGCTTTCTCTGCCCCCTGTTTGACAGCTTGCCAGAATTGGTGCTGGAAGCCTTTTGAGATGACCGGAATATAAATTTTATCCGGTTTTGCCGCAGCAGGCGCCGCTGTTGTTGATGCTGCTGGCGCAGCCGTTGTTGCCGCTGTTTTCGTATCCGTCGTTTTGGCACCGCATGCCCCAAGTACTATCGTCGTTAATAATAATAGCGATGATGCTACCGCAAATTTCTTTGTCCGTTTATGCAATCTAATCTCCCCTTACTTATAGTTTGTTGTATGTGACTCCGACTTGGAGTGAATACCGAAGTTTATTTCTTGCGGCGTCGCATCATATCCGCGTAAACTGCCAGTACAACGACAACACCTACAATAACCGTCTGCCATTCTTGTTTAACTGATAAGATTCGCAGCCCGTTCGTGAGTACGCTCATAATGAGGGCACCGATGACGGTTCCGAGAATGGATCCTTTGCCGCCACTTAAGGAAGTGCCGCCGATGACCACTGCAGCGATCGCTTCCAGCTCATAGCCAGAGCCGAGCGCGGGTTGAGCTGAATTGAGGCGGGAGGCCATCATAATGCCGGCGATACCGCTAAACACGCCAGTCAGCGAGTAGATGACAATTTTCCAATAGTCTACATTAACACCGGAAAGCCTAGTGGATTCTTCATTGCTTCCTAGGGCAAAGTTATAACGTCCAATGATCGTCCTCGATAAAATAATGCTGGCAATGATCGCAGCGCCGAAGAAAACAAGAATCGCGTTAGGAATTTCGAAGCCAGGGATGATTGAATTCAGAATGGAGCCCATCGAAATCTGCGAGAATGCCGGCGTATCGTTAAAATAAATCGGCTTCGTCCCAGAGATGACGAGAGAAAGTCCTTTGGTCACCATCATCATAGCTAGTGTTGCAATGAAGGGCGGAATTTTCATTTTCGCCACGAGAAGCCCGCTGATCAGACCGCAAATGGCTCCAGTGGCAATGCCCCCGATAATGCCAAGCGGCATTGGTAAATGCCACGTTGTGATGATGACTCCCGCCATTACCGACGAGAAGGTCATGACGGTTCCGACGGCTAGATCAATTCCAGAGGTGATGATAACGAACGTTGAACCTAAAGCAAGCACGCCGATAACGGCTGTTGAGAGCATAATGGCTACGATATTATTGAATTGAAAAAAATTGCTGGAAGATACCGAGAAGATAATAACCAACATAATCAAGCTGGCGAATGCCAGCAGCTTCTGTGCCGCGCCGGTTTGACCTGAAATCGTGGGCACTATTTTTTTGCGTACAAGCCATGTTGACATCATGATTCCTCCTAAGACATCCGCTAACTGATTCGCATCGTGGCGTATTTCATAATTGCTTCCTGGGTGGCGTCCTGTTGACGAAGCTCACCGGTAATTCGACCTTCGCACATGACCATGATGCGATGGCTCATTCGCAATATTTCGGGCAGCTCGGACGAAATCATAATGATCGATTTCCCCTGTGCGGCTAGCTCATCCAGCAACTTATAAATCTCTGTCTTCGCGCCAACATCGATACCTCGTGTGGGCTCGTCGAAGATGAGAATATCGCAGTCCCGCAGCAGCCATTTACCGATAACGACCTTCTGCTGATTGCCGCCTGAAAGAAACTTGACTTGCTGATGAATGCTCGGCGTCTTGATCTGAAGCGCTTCCACAAAGTGTGAAGCTGACTGTTCAATTTTGCCGTCGTGCATCCACCCGAGTAGACGCCTCGCTTTGCGATAAGAGGCAACGGCGATATTCGTCTTCACATCCATATCCACCATGAGCCCATAACGTTTACGATCCTCTGATAAATAACCGATTCCATGCTTCACGGCATCATGCGGGGCTTTGATCTGAACCTTGTTCCCGTGGATGCGTATGTCACCCGAGTCAATTGCATCTGCGCCGAAAATGGCCCTAGCCACTTCGGTACGACCGGCTCCCATGAGACCCGCGAAGCCAAGAATCTCACCTTTTGCCAAATGAAAGGAGACGTCTTTCACAGAAGAACCGCGGTTCAGATTCGTAACCTCGAGCACCTTAGTCACTGACGTGTTGACGGTGTATTGCTGAGATGTGGCATACAGCTCCCTACCTACCATCATCGCAATGATCTGATCAATGGTCGTATCTTTCGTCTGTACAGTATCGATATAACGACCGTCACGCATGACGGTGATGCGATCGGTAATTCGCTTCAACTCTTCCATCCGGTGAGAAATATAGACAATGCCTACCCCACGCCCGCGCAGCTGCTCAATGATCCGAAACAGCTCCTCGATTTCCGCATTGGTGAGTGCCGCCGTGGGCTCATCCATGATGAGCACTTCGGATTGAAATGACAATGCCTTAGCAATTTCCACCATTTGCTGCTTGGCGACTGTCAGCTCAGACACCTTTGTGCGTGGATCTAGCTGGAGATTCATTTCGTTCAGCAGTTGCTGTGCTTGATCGTTCAGCTTCCGTTCATCGACGAACAGCTTGATTCCCTTCCTCGGCTCGCGCCCAATAAATATATTTTGGGCAATCGTTAAATCCGGCATTAAATTCAACTCTTGATGAATCATCGAGATGCCAAGCTGCTGAGAAGCTCTCGTATTGGGAATGTTCACTTCCTTGCCCTTCAAGACGATTCTGCCTTCATCTTTCTGGTAGACACCCGTGGCGATTTTCATTAACGTGGACTTTCCGGCGCCGTTCTCACCAACAAGCGCGTGCACTTCACCCGCTGCCAACTCCAGACGACATTGATGGAGGGCGTGCACACCAGGAAAATGCTTCTCAATTCCTTCCATCCGGACTAGAGCTTCACTCATAACCTCACCTCGTGTTCGTTTTAACATTTCGTGCTTATGTGCTAATTCTATCTGCTATCGTCTGGAAAAAGAGTGGATAAATCTCTTCAAAAAAGTTGAAAATCTTATGATTTTGAAAATCATAAACGGTCCTCAGAAAAAAACACTTGTTCCAAAAAGTGTTGTATTTTGTGCAAGATTATGCAGACAATTCCGCGTGAATCCCGTAATTGTTGCAAAAAATACAGCAATTTTAGCCAAAAGTAGCTCTATTGGATGAAAAAAGGATAAATTGTTGTACATCGTACAACATCTATAGCTTGGTGAGAAGAAACCCACCAGAATTGTTGTACAAAGTACAACTTACCGTTAAATAAATCAGGGAAAGGGCCGAAAAACCTCCACCCAAACCTCTAAACCTCTAAACCTCTAAACCTCAAACCTCAAACCTCTAACCTCTAATCTCTAACCCCAAACCTCAAACCTCTAATCTCTAACCCTCTAAACCCAGGCAAACAAAAAAGCCCCTCACAAGGAGGGGCTTCTCGATCAAACACAATTCATTACTCAGCTTCTTTACCGTTTAATTTCTCTTTCAGCAGATTCAACTGCTCATCAACTTTGGCTTGTTTTGCAACATCAACAGGTGTGTAGCTGCCTACTGAACCTGCTGGTACGTAAGGCTTGCGAGCGATTTCCGCTTCAACTTCCAGTTGGATAATTTTCTCTTCCATGCGTTGGAAGCCGCGGGATGCGTTGCCGCTCTCGATGACGCCATTGTAGGATACTTGTGCCATTTGTTTTTTGGCTTTAGCCAGTTGAGCGCGGGACACAAGCTCGTTGCGTTTGTTACGTAGTTTGTAGAACTCATCTTTCATTTCGTGCAGCTGCTGTGTTAGCTCATCAGCATGTGCTTTGGAAGCGGCATATAGATCTGTGTACTCAACAATTTTATCTTCGTGGTACAATTTTTCTTCAACGGCTTGGCGAGCGATAGCCTCTTGGCCATTTTTAATCGCTGCGGAAGCTTTTGCTTCGCGGTCAGCCACGAGACGAACAGACTCTTCCAGACGTTGTTTCAGCTTGCGCTCATTGGCGATTTGTCTAGCAACAGTAACTTCAGCTTGCGCGATTTCTTGCTCCATATCCCGCAAATATTGATTCAACATAACGATCGGATCCTCAATTTTATCCAATACCTCGTGAATTGATGCTTTTGTCATATCTTTCATTCTTGTAAATACTCCCATGGTTTACACGTCTCCTTTTTTAATATCAATTGGTTGTTGTTCGAAGCGAGCGACTTTGGCTCTCAATTCTTCTACTTCTCTTTGCAGAGCTTTCTTTTCAATGTCTTTCATCATCTCGTCGATATTGTTTGTTTTCCCTGCGTCGTACGGAGCATTGAAGCCCGTATGTTGTGGCGCATGGTTAGGGTGGTGCGGCTTGTGAGCGTTCCATGCCCCGCCATTATAACCTTGACGGCCATATGAGCCGGCATAAGGATCAAATGGAGGCTGATCGTACCCAGGTTCCTTCGGAATAACAAGTGCAGCTACAAAGTAGATGAAAATGACTGTTCCTCCGGTGAAGATTGTAGTGATCACCACTAACAAACGTAATAGCGTTGCATCTACATTCATGGCCTCGGCGAGTCCGCCGCATAGACCAGTAACTTTCTTATCTCTTCGTGAGCGGTAAAGTTTGCTCATGATTATTTGGCTCCCTCCTGCTGCAGTCTGTTTCTCAGAGCTTCCATTTCAGCATCCACAGCCGGGTTGCCCCCGCTATAGTAGCTTTCGCGCCCCATTCGTCTTACATCGCGGAGCGTTCTGGCATGAAGCTCCATATCGGATACGCGCTCTTCCAAGCGACCGAACATCCGTGGTGTCGCATCCTGCGCCACACTGCTGCGAGCATGCAATCTTTGCTGCAACCTTGCGGACTCCATTCGCGCTAAGTAGTAGCTGCGTTTGTCTGCCACTTCTTTGTAATCGGCTTTGAGCTGCTGCAGCTCTTCATCCAAATCAAGGATGGACTGCTTCGCTTGTTCGTACAATTCATGATACTGCTCGCTTTTCTCTTCGGCTTGCAGCTTCTCTTGAAGCACGATCCTTGCCATATGTTCTTCGCCGGCCTTCAGAGCCAGCAGCGCTTGATGCTCGCGCTTCTCTTTGGTTTCCAGCGCCGTCAGATATTGCTGCCGGAGGGACGCTGCATGAGTGACGCATTGCTGGTACAGTCTCTCGGACTGTTGAAGCTGCTCACGCTGCGCTGCTAAGTACTGGTCAATCAAGCGGACCGGGTCTTCCGATCGCTCCAGATGTTCATTCAGTGTCGCTACGGTAATGTCTCTCATTCGCCTAAATAGGCTCATCTCTCATACCACCTTTTTCACTCTCTGTATTCGTTTCAATTCATTACACAGTTCTTCTTGTCAACATCGAAACTCCGTAACCTATCAACCCAATCGCCAGTAAAATGATGATCCAACCAGCTAATTTACCAATCAGGATGATACCGCCAAGCCCTGCAATAATCCAACCGAATTTGCTGCCGTTCTGTATGCCAACATAACCAAGGCCAACCATTCCTATTGGAATCAAGTATCCCATCACTGAGCCAATAAAAGGTCCCATGTGAACGCCTAGCTTATTTAACAGAATCAGTGCACCGAATGCGATTAGCAGAGCGGCTAAGCCCGTATTTCTTTTCATCGTTTCGTCACCGCCTTTCGTCGTTTGCTTTGTTGTTTGCTGTGCTCTTGTTCATGTCTTTATTTTAGGTAAAAACGAAGCTTTCCAAAACGGACTAACGACGGTATTTGTTCCTAGACCTTAGTCGGGGCGCATCTAAGACCTGTGTCAGGCAAAAACAGTGTTTATACGACAGACGTTTTGGTTAAATACTTAGCAAACTTGGTAACCCACGCTTTTATCCTGGGAAAAGGAAGGTTTAACTTATATGAAACAACGGAAACAAACGTTAACTATACGCATCCTGTTATCTGCTTTATTCCTTCTATTACTCCCTACCTATGCTTGGGAAGCAACGGCGATAGTGCCTGTTTCGGAATCAATTAAGGCGCTTCCTAATAAAGAGCCACTGCCTATGGTAAAACTCTTTCGTACTATTCCCAAAAAAACGTCCACAGCAAGTGACGAACCCCTCTTTTCTTTTTCCGTGCTGAGTGATGTACATGTGGGTGCAGAAGACGAAGATTCACAAAAGCGCTTCCGTACGGCTTTAGCCGATCATCATCTCATCCGACCTGACAGCAAACTTATGGTACTGAATGGTGACCTCAGCAATGGCAACGAAGCAGATAATCGGAGTCTAGTCAGCATTATGAGCGAACACACCTTACCTCCCGTTCATGCAACGATTGGTAATCATGAGTATTATGGAATGTGGCAAACGGAGAATGGCGGTCAGGATACCAGCAAGTTGAATCCGAATTGGACAAGCCAAAAGGCAATTGACCTATTCCATCAAATGTTTAACTATGAAAAGCCCTACCAAGAGCTCGTGATGGATGATTATCATTTTCTATTTCTAGGGGGTGAATTTTATCGCGATGTGGATCCTAATGTGAAAGAGGATGCCTATTTATCCACTGAACAACTTGCTTGGTTGCAGGAAAAATTGAAGGTAGCTGCGACTGCTGCGCCGAACAAGCCAATCTTCGTGTTCCTGCATCAACCACTCGTTCATACCGTGGACGGCTCGGATCAAGAGCTCGGAGTTGTACAGCATGAAGAGCTTAGGGCGATTGTAAATGCGTATCCGAATGTTGTGTTCTTCAGTGGACATACCCACTGGAATTTGGAGACTACTAAGCAGATTAAACAGCTGGAGTTCCTAGCAGTATCTAGCGCTTCTGTCCACGAAATATGGAATTCGAATAATGAGCCTGAAGGCAGCGCGGCTAGCCAGAGCATCGTTGTGGACGTTTATACGGACCGTATTGTGATTCAGGGGCGTGAGCATTCGGAGAAAAGGTGGATTGAGCCGGCATTTGTGAAGCGTTATGGGGTGGAATAAAAAACTACCAAGCGAGGACGCAAGGTAGTTAATGCTGCGGACCGATTGTATTATGCGGAAAGATTGTAATTGAGATAACTCTTTTATGAAGCAAAAAAAGTTTTGTCAGGAAAACCGTCTCCCTCTGCATAACATCTTGCAATAGCTGAAGCAGCCTTCATGAACATATGGTCTTTGGTAGTACCCGGGATCCTCTCTAGCTGCCGAAATTCTTCATGAACTAGATTAAATTCAATTTCACCCAAACTTTCTTCTGTTGGACCAAATTTGTATATGACCTTTTCGGCATCGTCGAACACTTTAATAAGCATAAGATATGTTGCCATTTTGGGACCCTCCTTTCTTTTTTGGCAATAAAAAAACAAGCCCCTAAAGAGTAACCCGGCTATCATCCCATGACATGTGACTCATGGCTTAGACCCGTGGCTTTGCGTCTCCACCTTTCGATGGATTTGCCTTTGTTCATTATTGCTTGATATTAGGTGTGTTTCACTCATTATTGCTAGTCGTAAAGAACTAACTATTTCCATGGTATTCCATAAAATAATGAAATTCAACATATTTCTACAAAAAATAGGCACCCACTACGCAAAGTGTGTGATTTCATACAAAAAAGGCCAACCAGAGTACTGGTTGACCCATAAGGTAAGGCAATTTTCTTAAGTTATTCATACTCTTCTAATAGAGCCTATTATCTATTACTCTAATCTCTTCGAAGTTCCTGTCACTAAATCAATCTCAAATATCTCTTCTGGAATCCCTAGTTCCTTTGTCGTGAACAGAGAATAACGATTTGATGCACTTGATGGCTTCATGATTCCCCAATTATTAACCTTTTTAATTCCAAGTCCCACAATCTTATTTGTATGAATATCAACAGGGATGCTCATTTCTTCCCCAGTGGCAGCACTTTTTACATAAAGTCGCGCATGACTGTTTTTTTGAAACACATTAATTAAATCAACTCGATACTCATATTTATCATCCCTAGTAATTTTCAATGAATCACTTGTAATTTTTTCGGTTAACCACCCCTGAGTGCTAACACTTTGAATTAAATAGACTGAAAGAATTATAAGTAATATCATTCCAGAATAGAATCCTGCAAGAGCTACCCCACTGGATGGAACCCACCTTTTTATTAACATTCGAATAGATAATATTGTAATAGCGAGAGAAGGAAGCCCCGCCATAATTAATGTTACAGTACCCACGAGATCCAAAGATCGCTGAAAATTTGCTGTTGTTCCAAGCAGAAACCATCCAAATGATATAACACTAAAAATGGTTACTAACAGCCACAGAATCTTTAACCATTGATGCATTTTTCATCAGCCCTTTCTTGCCCTCGACCTCCAGAAAATCTAACATTATTACCGCATTCCTACCATGACTAAGACATTATCTCTTCGTAAACGGTTTCTTGGCTGTTTACTTGCCTTCATTCATCATTATTTCTTGTAATTCAAACATACCTAAATCTCTTAAGAATGCACATTCACAGGATCTGGACATGCAACAGTATTACCACTTGGATCAACAAACTTCAAAGAGCGGATTTCCAATTAATATTTTGTCTTCCATACTCTACGAGTGGTTAATTGTGTTGTTAGTGATACAGCGGCGGACAAAAAAAGAAAACCACCCTACGAAGGTTAAACACAAGGTGGTACACTATCAGTTATCTTAGGGATTCATATCCTTCAACAAGACTATAGTTGGCATCATAGGTTTGCCCCAAAAGCGAGCAACTCGGTTTAAGGGATTAAACACCTGATTTAATGCTCCTATTTCTAGTATAGCGGGTGTATCGTAATCTTCATTCCAGCCCCATACTCCACCACGATTCAAGCGAATAACTTCGCCAACATACGCACTTGCATGAAGTATTAACTCCCAGTCCTCTGTGTTAGTCGTCCTCCTTGATCTGCGGGTATTTTTGTCTTCGCGCGATTAAAATTTAACACTTAACCGACTAATACTTAATTATATTCTCTCTGTACCACACTATCCGTAAGATCCTCTGAACGCAAAAAGGCACCTGAAATCACCGTTAAGTGTTTTTCAAGTGCCGTAAGGTTGGTCTTCTCAAGTTTATCGTTTACCAAGTTGCTCGCAGCCATTATTCGGCTGTCTGCTGTATGTGTATATGACACACACTCCATCGTATGGTCAATCCTTAATGCTGAAACCCATTATATTTCGTTCTGCCCTAATCTACTGCCATTCGGGTAGTTTGTACGGTCTGCCGTTAAAAAACGTCATCGTACCGGGTTTTCGTTGGTCATTCATTGGATATGTAACCTGTCCAACACCACCGTCGCTTCACATAAAACGTTCACCTTCATGAGTTCTATTAAAAATTCAGGATTTTCATCTTGCTTCTCATACTCTTTGAGCGGTTATTTGTGTTCTTATCGATTCAGCGGCGAAAAAAAGAAACCACAAGCGAGAGGTTAGTCTCGTTTGTGGTCTCCGAGCTCTTTCGGCTAGATCGTATAGTTATTCTATTAAACTTCCATTTAAGGCCTTATATGTTCTTAGACTTCCTTTCAGAGTATATGTTCTGCCCGAGACGATTACACCCGTATTAAGTTGACTAAGTTCAAGCACTTGCTCATTCTTCATATTGGAGATTTGAAGTTCTTCCAGTCTAGAAAATTGATGTTTCAGGTTTGAAATATCGACTTGGACATTACAATCGATTAACCACAGACTTTTCAATTGCTTAAGTTCTCCGATTTCATTCAGTGCAACTTTATTAGAATTGCCGTTAACGATTAATGCTTCAATGTTTTGAAAGGATTGAAGTGTTCGCAAATCGAGTTTTTTACAACCTTCAATCACCATCCGAGTTATTCGACTGTTATCACCTGTAAACCATTCAAGGTTGCGACAACCCAAAACTCTCATGTTACTTAGACTCTCAACTTGGGCGGTGTTTCCCAATTCCTTGAATTTGCCTTGCATGAGTCCAAGGGATTCCAGAGGGACCCGTTTCCACTTCGAAAAATCCAGATCCATACTACGAAATAGATCAAGAGAATTCAACGTTACGCATTCACCAATGGCGTCCAAATCCTCCGGTCGAGCAAATTGAAGAGACATTCGCTTGATGGGGGCCTGGGATATTTGGGCAATCCGTCGACGGCGATTTTTGGATTCCGTACTGATCTTAATGTATTCGCCTTGCTGAAACCCTCCCATTCCATCCAGCGATGTGATCTGATATCCGTATACAGCGATGTTGCGTAAATTCGGAAACGCCCTAACAACCTCTAGATCTTTTAATTGTGAAGAGAAGTTTATGCTAAGTGTTTCTATTTGACCTATTCCTTCAACGTTGCCCATAAAATCTGAAAGTTCAGTCGAATCGACTTCGATCCCCAAACGATTAGTAAATTCAATTGAGTCATAATCCAGCTCTATTCGTTTCAAGTCACGAAAGTTGGATTCTTCCACTTTAAGTTCCAGTCCCACACGATTCCTCCAGATTTGTGTTTATTGAACACTAATAAATCTAAGCTTCGTTGGGGTCTACCACAGGTAAAACAGGATTAAGTAACCCCGGCACAAAATTACCCCAAAAATCGAGTCTTCCCCATAGAGCTTGCGCTTCTTTTTTCCAGAAATCAAAATCGTCTTCCCCAACATATACTTTCTGCTCTGCCATTGGTCCTGTTTGATAGGTCTTCCAATATTTTGTACTATCAAGCCAGCCGTTTCTACCATAACCTATTGTGAACACACCACCACCATCTTCAAGCAGATATGGTGCAAATTCGTACTTGGATGTTACCATAGACCGATAGGCAAGGAATGCATCCCATAAAGCAAATCCAGCAAAAGCACCGACCGGGGCTCCTCCTTTCAATGATAATTTAGAAGAATTCATGTCGATTTCGACTTTATGCTTTACAGTCCAGTATTCTCCATTCTCTTTTGTTGCTGCATTCCTATCATTTAGCAGCGCATCCTTACCTCCTTTTTTATCAATTACTTGTTGTTCGGCTGCCCGAAGAGCTTCATTTAGTGCACTTCTTTGTGTCCCTCGGGCGGATTCTGCTACGTTCAATTCCGCTTTCACTTCATAGGTCGTTACTGTTGTAGCTGGATCTGCAACAAGCGCTTTCCATTTATGTTTGCCCATACGTTCGAGGAGCTCTTGTGCAGTTGATCCCACATAACTCTCAGTTTTACCTTGATAAGGGCCTTCAATGTCATAAACATGTCCAACCGTAACAGGATCAAACCCAGAGGGGTCAATAAAGTTAATCGGGTTATTCCACACATACGTATACCCATTCTGACTTTGCGGATTGCCTAATGTCCCTTTATACGTATCCTCACTTATAAACTGCCCTGACTCCGGTTTATAGTATTCTTGCTCTAGCATACGACATACCACTATAGTAATCATACCCTAATCTTGCAGTACTCCGATTGAGACTGCAAAAGCAAGAAATACCATGATTATGAATTTGTTCACTTTCAACATGATGAGCCTCCTAATTTTTTCGAATTTGAACAGCAAAAACCAAGCTCCGATAGAGCAACCCGGCTGTCCTAACCAGAGAACTGCGTCCCCAGCCTTAGACCCGTGGCTTTGCGTCTCCACCTTTCGATGGATTTGCCTTTGTTCATTATTGCTTGGTAATTAGATAGATATGCTTAATATTACTAGTCTTATAGACTTGACAATTTTCATATGTATCCATGTTGTTTAAGCTTCAGGCTTACCCTGCTTAAATTTCCCTTGGAATTTTACGGTGCCGTTTTTATCATATAAAGTGCCTTGGCCATCAGGAAAACCATTGATAAAGTCACCTTCGTAACGTTCACCGTTATCGTAATAATAAGTGCCTTTCACGATATAGTGATGTTCATATAGACCTTCGGCTCTCAAATTCCCATTCTCATAATATTGTTTACCTGCTCCACTACGAGTGCCGTTCACGAAAGGTCCTACATAAGACTTAGCTCCTGATGGATAATAATCAATCCCATTGCCATTCCGATTGCCTTTCTTATATTCTCCTTCTCGTTGAAGAAGGCCATTGGCGTCATATTCCTTACCATTACCATCTTCCATGCTTTGTACAAAGCCACCCTCATATTTCAACTTTCCGCCCACATAATATTTTCCATGTCCGCTGAAGTAGCCATCTTTCATCCCTCCCTCATAAACTGGACGACCTTGGATGTACAACTTACCTTTGCCTGTAAGGCTTCCAAAAACCTCTTGACCCTCGTACTTCAAAAACCCGCTGTCATCGTACTTACGAATAACACCGTTAGGCAAGCCCCTCGTAAATTGCCCGGTAATAATCTCACCCGTACGATCTTCTCCGAACAAGAAGCCTTCGAAATACATAGTGCCCCAACCCGTAACCTCATCGTTTTGAAATTCAGCATCGTACCAAAGCGATCCGTCATTGCGGTAAAGCTTGCCTTTCCCATTCATCTTGCCGCCTTTGAGCTGGCCTTCGTACTTTAACTTACCATCTTCGTAAAACAGCTTTCCTTCCGTACTCGCATCATACAGATATACTGCCTTCAAATTGGCATCCCACACTACTTTGCGTCCCGTTGCTTCACCGACAAAACGCAGCGGAACGAACGTATAGCCTTTATTTGAATAGGGTGCAACCGGCATATCAATGGATTGCTCATTGATGGATGCTGACAAGCTCCCCAGTTGCAAGCTGAGCGATTGTCCTTCCTTTTGTCCCGTTACCCTCCGTGCGTTTTCGTCCCATTGAATGGTTAAGCCAAGCTTTTCAAAAATAGTACGAAACTCTACCGTCGTGTAATTTTCATGCAGAGCAGGCTGCTCGTTAAATTTCAGTTCTTCTCCGTCAAGAAATACGCGAATCGGATCCTCTGCAATAGTTTGCTTGATTCTCTTGTTCACCCAGTACTCGCGCAGAGGACCATCGGAAAAGTCGTGTAGAAAGATTGCATAGATTCCCGGTTTCTCTATTGCTGTATGAATCACATTGGAATTGTCGCCCAATAGCCCCCCCATATAAATCCATGTGTCAGACTCCAGTCGGAAAATACCAAGCTTATCCCGTAAATTATGTGGTACTCTGCTCTCCATATAAGACATATTAAGCTGGATTTCTAACACCGTTTTATCCGGAAAATCGATATTCCACGGCAAGCTGACCATCATCTGTCCACTCTGCATCGCCTTTGTGAGTTCCAAATTCTTGTCTTCCCCTGGTGCCAGCCTAATTTTGCCTAAAGTATCCTGGAATGAATATGGCGGTACAACCAAGCTCACACTTTTATCCGAGGATACAGGATGACCCTCTACTTGAGACTTACTTTGAATTAATTCTTTATATGTAAGTCCTTCTTTATAAAACCGTGTATCAAATTCAACAGCTTGAGGCCTTTGCTTAACATCTGGTACAGCTGACGCAAGAGTTTCTTTCTTCGCCGTGGGTGTACCGCTTACTTGCAGCGAACTCAGTAAAATGTTCCCGTCATTGCCCTGAAGTGCGACTTGATCATTGTAAATTCCGACCAGCTTAGACTCTGTGGTTTCGTTCGCGATAATGATTGATTCCCCGTATGTAAGCTCTCCAGCAGCAATCTCACTTTTCCCTCCATCCTCCGATGCTTGCCTCCAGACGATGAGATTGCTGCTAATGGCAAGCATCGTAGGCCAGGAAGTGTTTTTATCCATTTTCTTTTGGGCTAATACAGTAGGTACCGCATTCAGCTCATCCACATTCATCATTCTGACTTGAACTGTGTGTTCGTTAACTTGTTGTGTCCAGACGACCACTTTTCCATTGAACTTAAAATTGATAATATATCCATCTACTGGTTCCTTCATCGTCCTCGTTGTGCCAGAAGCGCAGTCATATAACAGCAAACTTCCTTTCCCATCCTGCATGATGATTTTCCCGTCCGCGACCTGTGGATAACGCCCTTTAACCAACTGTTTCGTTTGTTTCGACTCTAAATCGTAAACATATATGTAGCTATCCGTCTTATTCATATAAGCTGCATATCGTCCGTCTGTCGTGAGGTTTTCAACCGTAGTATGGTTTATAATCGATTCCGACTCACCCGTACGGAGGTTAAGCAGTATCACTTCACGCCGATCGGCAAAATAAACGGCATAATCGCCTCCTGCCCATAGATCGGTTTTGTTTGTTTTCGTGTCGGTGAGCTGTTTCGTTTCCCCCGTGTCCAAATTACGGTAAAATATTTGATACAAATTCGTTGCATCACTACCAATCCAAACCAGGTCGTCGCCCGAAATAAAAGAATTATTATAAGATTTACGTACAGGAGCAGCATAGGAAGTTTGTGTATCCGTAACTTTGACCGTCTGGTCAGCTAAAGCTGTATTCCCCTCCCCTAGACTTGAGACCAACAAGGCCATTAAGCAGCTTAATACCATTTTTTTAAAATATGTTTTGATCACTTCTCCAGCTCCAATCACATAGATAGTCTTTGTAGACAATAAAAAACCAAGCTCCAGAGAGCAACCCGGCTATCGTCCCATGAGGTGTGACTCATGGCTTAGACCCGTGGCTTTGCGTCTCCACCTTTCGATGGATTTGCCTTTGTTCATTATTGCTTGGTTATTAGGTATTTTTACTCATTGCTACTAGTTATTTAGAACTGACTTTTTTCCATATTAATCCGCGTTATTTCAAAATTCAACACTTTTCTACAAAAAAGAGGAAATACATACACAAAGTGTGTGCTTTCACACAAAAAGGGCCAACCGGATATCCCGGTTGACCCTTAACCTAGTAAATGGCTATCGACTTAAATATTCTCTCTATCTAGCAGATAGACTTTCACATTCTTCTTCACGCCGAACTCTTGAGCGTCATTTAGATCATTCATGAACACATCAATTCTAGAACCGCGTATAGCTGAACCTATATCCTCTGCCTTACGAATACCTATACCGTCAATGAACACTGTAGATCCTATAGGGATAACAGCCGGGTCCACGGCGATCGTGCGTCCTTCTTTGGCTTTAAGACCACTAAATGTGATGCCGTACATGGGATGGGAGGCCTTTTTACCTGTTGATTCAAAGCCCGCCGTATAAGCTGTAAGGGTTGTGTTCAACACTTTTTTGATAATTTTCTTTTGACCATTTGGTAAACCAATCTCTGATTCAGTCTTCGGAATCGTTAAACTTTGACCAATCGTTAGCTGGTTCGGATTTTGAATATTGTTAGAGCTGATAAGGTCATCTACGGTTACACCAAAATCACGTGCAATTTTGAACAGCGTATCTCCGCGGTCCACTTGGTACTGCGTCCTTGGCTGAACAAGCTCAGCTTGAGCGGCTTCTTCCACAGGAGCTGCATTTCTTGCCATACTATACGTAGGAGGTAATTCCCCCCCATCTTCACATTCAGGGTACGAATAGGCGGGTTGCACCTGCCACAAACAAAGCAGCAACGGAAGCGTCAAAGTAACACAAAGAATTTTACGAAACATAGTATCTCCTCCTCTTAAAAAATAATAGAGTTATAGCTACTAGATTCGTCCAATTCTATGATTTATATACGTCTCGTATTTATTTTTTTGCTGAGGCCGGAGGGTGTTTCATTAAAAATGTGAGCACGAATGCAACCAAGGCGGACAGAGCCCCAAGAAAATAAACAAAAAATCGGTAAAGAAATAAGAAGGCATAAAGTAGTATACAAAACGAATCTTGGCTTAAACTAACACATGTGAAAGAACGTGAAAGAAGAAAAGACTGCCGGTGTGGCAGTCTTTTTGCTTTTCAACAAATTGCGATTGCATTCACAAATATTCCTTGACAGGAATATTCCACTCGGAGTATATTATGTCTATGAATAAGACTTTCAGTGCTCTTGCCGAGCCAAACCGCTTGCACATTGTCGAGCTTCTGCGTGACGGCCCTCTTACCGTCGGGGAAATAGCGGATCGGCTTGAGCTCCAGCAGCCGCAAGTATCCAAGCATCTCCGCGTGCTTAGTGATGCAGAACTTGTCGAGGTACAACCGTCTGCGAATAAAAGAATCTATAACCTGCAGTTTCAGTCGTTCAAAGAGCTGGATGGCTGGCTAGACTCCTTCCGCCGCATGTGGGAAGAGAGATTCGATCGTTTGGACGATTATTTGCAGCAAATGTTAGAGAAGGAAAAGAAAAATCAATTTGATTTGGAGGATTAGACATGACTCAAGAAAAAGCAGGGAACAACTTCAATGCCACATTAGAAGGTGGCGAATTGGTTCTTACTCGCACATTCAATGCACCACGTGAACTCGTCTTCAAAACGTGGACTGAAGCTGAACATTTAGCTCGTTGGTGGGGACCAACAGGTTTCGAATTAAGCGTACACACCTTAGATCTACGCCCAGGCGGCATCTTCCACTACAGCATGAAATCGTCCGAAGGCTTTGAAATGTGGGGTAAGTTTGTCTACCATGAAATTAATTCCCCTGAGAAACTCGTCTTCGTGAATTCTTTCTCCGATGCTGAGGCTAACATTATCAGAGCACCATTCAGCGAAAGCTTTCCAATGGAAATAATGAATAAGTTATCTTTTACTGAAAATGAAGGAAAAACCACACTGATCATGCGCGGAGGGCCTATCAATGCAACTGAGGAAGAACTTAAGTTCTTTGAGGGCATGCATGATTCTATGAAACAAGGCTTCGGCGGAACGTTCGATCAGCTCGATGCATACTTAGCCAAAGTCGTATAAGTATTCGCAACAGCCTTTTAATCGAGCAAATTCAACAATCGACACAGTCGATATAAATAGAACATACCGCGGAAACCTCTCCGATGGTCATCCATTCTTTTTTCGATTAGGAGACTAAACTAACAAAATAAGCCTACTGCAGCTGCAGCAGGCTTATTCTTAGTTCTAAACAGTTGCTCGACGAAGCAATCCATAAGCTGCCACTAAGTACACGACAACCAAAGGTACCATCCACCAGAATATATCCATATAACTGTGAATGATCCAATCCAGGAGACCGCCCCACAGTCCAAAGTGCGTGAAGATATAGGAACCTACCGTACCAATCAAAAGCAGAGATGTAAAAAAGATATACATCGAAGCGCCGCCGAAACGACGGTGTAAACTAGATATCGCGAACCCGAGGAAATACATATGAAGAAGTACAATCAGATAAATACCCAGCGTGCCTATCAGCGAAAGATCGTTTAGAAATTGGATTTTAAAAAGGTGCAATCGAACTCCCCACCCATTGGTCGCCTCTTCAATCACAGACAGGATGACAAGTCCTAGGGCTGAACTAACATTTACAATAATAGCTGTCACAGCAGTTCCAAAGAAATAATCCTTCCTACGAATACTTAGTCCCAAGGCAAATGGAAAGGTTTCTTTAATAGTAACTGTACCTGCTACTAAGGTGTAGATGAAAATCGAAACAATCGCCCCAGTGTTAATAGATTCACCTTTGTCCAGCGACAGCGCTATAAGAAAATTGATCAAAAAGTTTGCCCCAATAATGATCCACGGGATAGTCCACGATGCCATTTTGTTCCTCATATGGAGTTTTACTACCTGGTTAACTTGATTCATTATTTATCAGTCCCCTTTCCCGCAATGGATGGTGTGCGTGTCAGATGAACGATAAGCTGCTGCATAGATACCGGTGTGAATTCAAGTCCCAACGCCTCTGCTTCCTTCCGATCCCGCTCACTTAGAACACCTAGAATTGTAGCCGATGCAGCCGCACCAATCGCCGTGCGTTCAAGCAGCTCTTTGCCACGCGTGAAGGAATCCACGGCTGTCGCTAGACCGGAAACCGTGCAAGCACGACCGCGAAGAGCATCCGCATCTTCATTCATAATCAATTTGCCGTTATCGATAACCAGCACATGCTCGAGTAAGCGGCTAACTTCGTCGATGAGATGCGTGGAGAGAATAACCGTCCGCGGAAACTCGGCATAGTCTTCAAGCAAGCGATCGTAGAATAGGATTCTTGCCACAGCATCCAGACCCAAGTAAGGCTCATCGAAGATGGTTAACGGCGCTCGACTAGCCAGACCAACCACAATACCGACGGAAGAAAGCATCCCTCTGGATAGCTTCTTTATTTTTCTTTTCAAAGGCAGACGAAAATCTTCAATCAAAGTGTTCGCATAAGCATGATCCCAGTTCGGGAAAAGTGATCTCGCAACCTCAATTACATCTATGACACGGAAGCTATCTGGGTACTTCTGGCTTTCTTTAATGAAGCAAATTTGATTGAGCACACGACTATTCTCGTAGGGGTCTTCCCCAAATACCTTCAACTCGCCGCTTGTAGCGAACTGCTGGGACGAGATCATATGCATAATCGTTGTTTTGCCTGCACCGTTTCTGCCTAGCAAGCCATAGATTTTGTTCGCTTCAATCGTGAAACTAACATGATCCACTGCCATCATTTGGCCATAGGTCTTGGTTAGTCCTTTCACTTCCACAATGTTGGTCATCACGCTTTCTCCCCTCTGCGCACCATTTCCGTCAATTGCTCTACGGTAATCCCGAGCTTCTCGGCTTCTTTCACCATCGTCACCACATATTGCTCATAAAATAGTTCTTTCCGCTTCTCCATCAGCTTCGTTCGCGCTCCCTCCGCTACAAACATGCCAATCCCTCGTTTCTTGTACAAAATCCCTTGGTCCACCAACAAATTAACACCTTTCGCTGCTGTAGCCGGATTAATTTGATAAAAGGATGCAAACTGATTCGTAGAAGGCACTTGCGATTCCTCCGGCATTCTTGACTCAATAATGTCATCTTCAATACGCTCTGCAATTTGCACAAAAATCGGGCGGCTATCGTCCATCATTAGTCCCATTTTTCTCACCACCACATTGGTTAGTTACTCATGTAATTAACCATACAACCAACCGACTTAAAAGTCAACAGAGAAACTGATATTTGGGCTGGGCAGCAAAATAAATAAATTCCCTTGGAACTGGGAATACTACTAGGGTATGGGCTTTCTGGTTTTATTTGCCCCCACTGATTGCAAAATTGTACTTTGTACAACATTAAGTGAGAGAATCCGCGAGTTCTCGGCAATTGTTGTAAAAAACACAACTCTTTAACCCAAAAACAGCCCAAACTCAAGAAATAAAGCTTTTTTGTTGTACAAACTACAACAATCTCAGTTTTATTAGAAAAAATGGACAAAAATGTTGTACGCCGTACAACTTCCCCCTCCTAAATGCCGGGAAAGATAGGTACTCTGACGTTGGATTCCGATCGTTCACTCTTAACTAAACAGAAACCTAACCTGTAACTCATTACCTGAAAACAAATCACTCGCCTAGTGAGCTTAAATGTTTCCTACAATCTAAATCCGCATTATCTATCGCTAAGCAAGCTAAATAAGGACAATCGATAAGTCTAATTGGAAGGTGAATCCGAGATGAAATCATTAAAGTTGCGAATACTTATCCTTAGTTTTCTTCTATTCTTGGCCCCGTTGCGAGGCACAACCTTGGCTAGTGGCAAGGTTGAACAGCCACTGGCTGCGCCTTTGTTTTCGTTCTCCGTGATGAGTGATGTTCACATCACGTCCTACGATCAAGTCGCTCAGCTGAGGCTGAGTCAAGCGCTGGCTGATCATCACGCGCTGCGCCCCGACAGCAAGCTGCTCGTCTTGAACGGCGACCTCACGAATGGGAGTGAGGCCGACTATCGCAGCTTGCTGGCGCTGCTCGGCCGCCAGCACCATGCCCCTGTGCATGCGACCATGGGCAACCACGATTACTACGGCGTGTGGCGCACGACGGAGGGTGGGTTGGATACATCGAAGATGAATCCAACATGGTCGAGCAAGCAAGCGGTCGCGTTATTCGACCGCATGATGGGCTACGATAAGCCGTATCACGAGCTTATCGTGGAGGGCTATCGCTTCCTATTCCTTAGCGGGGAAGCGTACAGGGACGTGAACGCATCCTACGGCGAGGATGCGTTCCTCTCTCCCGAGCAGCTCAGCTGGCTGCGCGAGCGGCTTACGGCCGCGGGCTCGGCGGACGCCAGCAAGCCCGTGTTCGTGTTCCTCCACCAGCCGCTGCCGCAGACGCTGGATGGCACGGATCAAGAGCTGGGCGTCGTCCAGCACGAGGAGCTGCGGGCGCTGCTCGATGCGCACCCAAACGTCATTTTGTTCAGTGGCCACACCCACTGGAACCTAGAAACGACCAAACAAGTGAAGCAGCTGAAGTTTCTTGCCGCTTCCAGCGCTTCCATCCGGGAGGTATGGAACGCGCAAAACGTGCCCGAGACACAGGCAATCAGCCAGAGTCTCGTCGTGGACGTCTACAAAGATCGCGTGGTGATCTTGCGCCGCGAACACTTCAAAAAACGATGGATTGAGCCATCCATTGCCAAAGGATACGACGTGAAATAGGCATCTGCCGTCTCCGCAGCTACCTCTATTAAGAAACAAACCAAAAAGACTGCCCGACAAGGCTAGAAATAGCCGGATGTCTGACAGTCTTTTTGGTTAATCCCTTTTGTATGAATTTCTTTCCCTATAACTAATGAAATTGCTTAATAAGCCGCTTAGCCGTCCCATTCGGTGTCTCAATCACTTCGTACATATTCACGACCACACCAGAATCAACCTGCTCATTTTTCAAACCGGTGACGACGACTTTTTGCTTGCCGCTCGTTAATTTCCCAGTCCCCGTCAGTGTTGCTGTTTGAGTGCCAACAATGCGGCCGAGGGAATCGACCATATCGAACTCAATTTTGGAGAAGTTCGAATCGATAATCACCTGATCTTCATGGGCAATGTCCAGATCAAGATTAAGCTGGTAGGAGTAAGTCCCGCTGTTATAAAGCCAGCTTATCGAGCTGTCATTCACTTTGAGTGAGAAAGGATACAAGGCAAGCGTATCGCTTTCTGTCTCTTTCTGCAGCGCTACCCGATAGGTTCCGACAGACACATTACCCTCGGATACAGACTTATCGTCATAAACATTCAATGCGAATGTCTCATCATCGGATTGTGTTTTATTCGGAAGCAGGTAGGAATAGCTCACCACATAAGAACTTCCCGGTGTAATTTGGGTCGCAACTGCGCTTTGGCGAGAGCCCGTGTAGGTGTTGCCTTTGCTGTCGATCAGCTCATTTTGAAGCTCGGGAAGGGCCATGGCGCTTGTTCCGTTGTTCGTGATTTTGTATTTGGCTACGGCTGTTTTGTAGCCTAGATCGTCGTTCTCGTGAGCATGCAGCTCGACTAAGGCAACGACTAGATTTTTATTAACAACAGAGTTGTTGTTGAAAATCAGCTTACTGCCAAGTTCATAGTTCACAGCTGTTGTAAAGCCGTTTTGCGCTTCACTTGCTCCCTTAAGCAGGAAGACGGCAACAGGCATTTGACCAGTCGCTGCAGTTCCACTGCTGCCAGCCGTCGAGCTACTCGAGGACCCCGCTCCCGAGCCGGTTGTCGCTGTTCCAGAAGCTGCGCCGCCACTCGAAGTACTTGCTGTCGAGCCAGATGCCGAGCTACCCGAACTAGCCGTCTGCCACAGCACCAGCTGCGCCGCATTCGGATCAACTCCTGTTGGCAGGGTAGCGTTGAAATAATACGAAGCCGTCTCCTTTGGAGCCAAGTATCCGCTGCGGGCGGCGTTATCGGTCGATGTCACGGATGTCACGGCGTCGCCGAACTGATAAGAAGCAGAGAAGGATGGCACGGAAGCGATCGCTTCGCCATCATTACTGAGCGTGACAACGGTCTGCACATGAACACCGTCGGCTTGAATCGAATACGTCGACGTATTCGCCTTCACAGTGACCTGCTCACCCTCCTGCTGCCCAGCGTAAGCTTGTTTGGTGCCAAGCGCTGCTGTTTGAAGCGAAGTGTTCAGACTTAACGTACCCAGCGAGACATCCTCGCTTTGGTTCAAGTAATAATATTCCAGCGTGAGACCACTGGTCGGCATTTGTCGGGAAACGAGTGTTTTGAGCGTCATCGTATCCGATTGATTTGGCAGGAACGTTGTATCGGAACCACTAGCAACCGTAGAGGTATATTTCAGTCCGTTAGCATCCACGAGTCTAACTTGTAGACCGGGAGGCAGCTTAACACTGCTCGAGCCTAGGTTTTTTGCAGAAACTTGCGTGTACATGTACCATTTTCCATTCTCTGTTACGCGAACGCTTTGGCCCAATTGAAAAGCAACGGAGGCGTCATTTGAGAGCGTACTGTCGAGTGCATGCAAATTAATAATTTGCTCAGGCACCTTTACTTGTCCCTCCTGCACGACCGAGGAAACTGGAAGATCGCCTAGATGATTCATGAAATCGGCTTTGCCGAAATCCCAGCGGAACACATCAACTTTTAGTTGAGCAGCCGTTTCACCTGCTGGCAGGTTAGCGTAGAATCGGAAGCTTTGATCCTGACCAGGGAGGACACTCGCACTCTTTTTCTCGCTTAATTTGGCCGTATAGCTATGTCCTGCTTGATCCGTAACCCTTACCCCATATTGGTTAAAATCGATCGATTGGCTTTCCCCGTTATGTAAAAGCACGGAAAACTGAAGAGAAGAAGACGAAAGCGCCGCTTGGTTTAATGTAAAATAAGAGGAGTTCGAGATATAAACCGCTTCGGAAGCCGCATGAGCAGCGGGAGCCATCGACGATGCAGCTGCCAAGCTGCCAGTCAACAGCAGGGCAAGACCTGTCTGTTTGAGTGAAATGGATGATAATTTGCGAATCATGTTTTCATACCTCCTGTAGACCTAATCAAAACGCAGTGCGTCGATAGGTTTTAATTTTGATGCTTTATTGGCTGGATATAATCCGAAAATAACACCAACTAACGCCGAGAATAAGAATGCGTAAAGTCCTATATTTAGGGATAAACTCGTTTGTTGACTAGGGTTTATATAAGGCCAGGCTAGAGATAATCCGATTCCCAGAATCAATCCGATCAAACCACCCATGCCGCTAATCAGCGTAGCTTCAACCAGGAACTGCAGCAAAATGTTTCTCCGCTTCGCGCCAATCGACTTCCGAATCCCAATTTCCCGGGTGCGCTCGCTCACGGTTACAAGCATGATGTTCATGATACCGATCCCGCCTACCAGGAGGGATATCGCCGCTACCGCGACTAGCTGATTGGTCAGTGTGCTGGATGCCGTCTGTCTGGCGCTAATTAATTCGGATGAATTCAAAATGTTATATCCCGTTGTACTTTTAAATTTATTAAATAAATACGTCTCTAACGTTCTTTGTACCCGGGTTACCTCATCGCCAGAAGCCGCTTCGACATAAGCCGTCCGAATGTTACCCAATTTGAAATCCCTGCTCATGGTAGGGAGAGGCACAAAAACCGAGGTATCGAGAGACGTTCCGCTTGTATTGGAGCCTTTCGTTTTGAGCACGCCGATTATCGTGTACATATATCCGTTCACATTAATTTCTTCGTCAATCGGGTCAGCCGTACCGAAAAACTGCTTGGCCACATCACTGCCTATGACCGCAACGTGATTGCGGAAGTCCAGATCGGCTTGAGCCAAGAAGCGGCCGCTGGCGACCGTCCCCTTTTGCAAACTGAGATATCGATCATTTGTCCCAATGACATTGTAGGTCTCTGTTGTCCGGTCGTATTTGATACTGGTACTATTTCTAGTCATCGTCGGTGCAATTGCACTGATTCCCGAAGTATTCTCAAGCTGCATGACCTCATCATAATTCAGCTGCGTGGCGCGTCCGTTACCCATCAGATTAACCGTCAGCAGGTTCGTTCCCAGCCCTTCGTACTGCTTTTCAATCGCCTTGGACGTGCCTTGACCTATCGAAACTAGCGTAATGACTGAACTAACGCCAATGATAACGCCAAGCATAGTCAGCACCGTACGAAGCGGATTCGAACGCACCGTGGCCAGCGCCATTTGGAAAAGCTCCCAAATTCTCATGAAAGAGCCCCCTCTAACTTACGTTCAGGTGTTAGCTGCATTTCGTTTCTTAGATCGCTTATGATTTCTCCGTCACGTAGTGTCACGACGCGTTTGGCATTGACTGCAATGTGATGATCATGTGTGATCAAAACAATCGTGTTGCCTTGCTGATTAAGCTCCTTAATCAATTCCAGCACCTCAATGCCCGTCTTCGAATCCAGTGCGCCTGTCGGCTCATCTGCTAGAATTAATGACGGTGATATGGCCAAAGCTCTGGCAATGGCTACCCGCTGCTGCTGCCCGCCAGACAGTTCACTTGGCTTGTGATGTCCTCGCTCACCCATCCCCAGCTTCTCCAGCATCCGCTGCGCCTGTTCTCTCCGCTGTTTGGCTGGAATGCCTGCATAAATCATCGGGAGCTCTACGTTCTCCGTCGCAGTAAGTCTGGGCAGCAGGTTGAATTGTTGAAAAATAAAACCAATTTTCCGATTGCGCAGCTCAGCAAGTCCGTTGTCTGACATCTTCTCGGTTGCTACGCCGTCTAACGTATAGGAGCCAGAGGTGGGACTATCCAAAAGCCCGATTGTATTCATTAACGTTGACTTTCCCGATCCACTGGGACCAATGATGGCAACAAAATCTCCTTCCGCAATATGCAGGGTAATGCCGCGTAAAATTTGCAATTCTTCTGCACCCCGAGCATAACTCTTCGTTACCTCGTTTAGTTCAATGATATTCACCCAAATCACTCCTCTCCGTAGGGACTGGCTCACGGCTAGCGGCCCGTGCCTCCACCATTTTGCGTTCCGCCACCGCCTGTGCCGCCAGCTCCACCAGGGAAGTTGCCTCCTGCGCCACCCTGAAAACCACCTGCACCCCCAGGGAAACCTTGCTGCTGTTGATTCGTCGTTGTCGCTCTGCGCACCGGCATCACGACCTCGTCGCCCGCGTTCAAACCACTTAACACCTCAACCTGTGTCTTGCTGCGAATACCCACCTTGATTTCGTGCTGCTCTTCGACAGTTCCGTCCGCTTTCTTCAGCGAAACGGTAGACTTTCCTCTGGTTGTTGTCACCACTTGGATCGGAAGCACGAGAATATCTTTCTTATCTTGTATAGAAATCTCAGCCGTCGCCGTCATCGCATATTTCAAATCATTCTGATCGGTATTCGGAATCGCGACAACAGCATCATACGTTGTAACCCCATTCGTTGTTGTTCCTACATTGGAAACGGAAGTTACTTCACCCTGGAACGTCTTGCCGGAGATTGCATCAACCTTCACGGTTACCTTCTGCCCCACCTTGACGCTTGTTAAATCAAGCTCATCTACGGCAATAGCCAGCTGCATCGTGCTTAGGCTCGCTACGGCACCCAACGTTGTGTTGGCATTAATCTGCGCGCCTGCCGGATAATTGCGAAGCACATTATTTTTACTATTGGCAAAATCAGCCGAGAACACGCCATCGAACGGCGCTTTGATCGTCAGTTGATTAACTTTCTGCTCCGCATCGTTCACACGGATTTTCTGGCTTTCGATGGCTGATTGCTTGCTAATGATATTGTTTTGAAGATCGTCATTGAACAAGGTGGCGATCAAATCACCCTGTTTCACCGTTTCGCTATCTTTAAATTTCATGCTTTTTATCGTACCGCTTGCCTCGGCGAAAATAGGAGATGTTCGCACATACTCAAGCGCCACCTGCTCGGAGGAGTCGATTTTACCATCGCCGCTGCCGATGCTGCCCTTTACCTTAAGGCCTGCCGAAAGCGTCCCATCATTGGTAACCAGAACCTCCACCGTTACCACTTTGTTGCCGTTAGCATCTGCTTTAATTTCACGACCTATCGTATCCACCGCTCCGACTTTGGATAGTAAGTAGCCATCGACGCTAAGCTCTACAGGATCACCTTTTTTCAGCTGCACAGCTTCTTGCAGGGAGAATGGCAGCTTCACTTTAAACTGCGATGTATCTGAAATCGTGCCGATCTTCGTTGTTTTATTGACTTGACTGCCTACATCAAGATTGGCTGCTAATGTAATCTTGCCAGACATTAAAGCTGTAACACTCATATGATTTTGTTGGTCCTGTAACTCTACTAGCTCCTTCTCAAGCTGCTGCAAGCTTACCTGGGCTTCCTTGAGAGTTGTTTCCGTTGAAGGCACCGACAGCTCGACTAGCACATCGCCTTTCTTGACCGCCTGATTTTGCGTCAAATTCATCGTTTTGATGATACCATCAATCGGGATCACAATATTTTGCTTGTCCTTGGCATCCAACTGAGAAGTCCCTGATACCGCCATGGATATCGCCCCTTTGGTCACTTTCATCGTTGTTTGCTGTGTTGCTGCAGACGCTGGCTGCGCCTTGTTATGTACGTAATAGTATGTTCCCGCTCCGCATAGAATGGCAGCTAGGGCCACAATGATCCATCTCTTCTTCCGACCTAATTTCATCCTTTATGCCCCTCTCCCAGTTACCCAGACTATACACCGCCCAGGCCATGACAATCCCTACTGGACTTAGTGTAAATGGGGTGGCTGAAACCTGTCTGAGCGTAGGCTGAATATAAGTTGAACACAGGCTGAGCGTTTGCTGAAAAAGATTAGGTCGCGCATGTGGTTACTCGGTGACTGACGGCTGGGCGGTATGAGCTCAAATTGTATCTAGCGGCCAACTTATTCATCGTTTAAGGATGTTTTACATCGTTAAAGAAAGGTCCTTCCGCCTCTCACACACTTTAGCGATGAAAATCATCATTATGGCGCAGAAGTCGGACTACTCGGCCAGCCTACCCATCATTTAAGCATGTTTTACATCGCTAACGAGTCAATCTCCCGCCTCTCGCACACTTTAGCGATGAAA
>NZ_WHOA01000080.1 GCF_013141715.1 Paenibacillus phytorum
ATCGCGGTCGCGGAACGGGGCTGGCTGTCCCGATTGCAGGGCAAGGGAAGCGCGCAATATTCGTTGTGGGAGGAAAACGGAAGACCTGACGGCGATCCGGACGATGTTCGAAGAGAACGCCGAGCAATATCGCGTCTATATCGAAGGGCTCGAGGAATCCGAGTTGGACGAGATGGTTGACTATGCGAACCAGAGCGGGGTTCCGTTCCGAACGTCCGCCTGGGATATCCTGTCGCAGGTCCTCTTACATAGGCAATATCACCGGGGACAGATCAACCGTGCACTTCGGATCGAATCGGCAGAGCCCGTCCAAGTCGATTACATCACGTTCGCGAGGATCTAACGGGGCCTAATAATCACCATCACTCGGAATGGGATTGGCATTGACCTAACGGGAAACGATAGTTCATTTACAACATGAAAAGGCAGCCATCCCAAGTGGATTGGTTGCCTTTTCTCAAGTAAACATTCCTGTAAGGCCTAAGATTTGGCCTTTGTCAAAAAAAGGAGCGCCTCGGTATGATGGGTT
>NZ_WHOA01000081.1 GCF_013141715.1 Paenibacillus phytorum
ATGAAGTTGCTTTCATCAGAGAGCTTTTCGTGTACCTTGATCAAAAGGGTTACCGTTATGCTCCTAAACCTGTGGATGGTCTTAATAATAATTTATGGACATTCCACAGGAACCAATATTGGCTTCTGACCAATTGGGTAAAGGGCCGTTCACCGGATTTTCCCCGCAAATCCGAACTAATGAAAACGTTCCGCACGCTGGCGAAATTTCATCTCCATGCGGAAGGATTCTCCGCTGACAAAGTACCCGAAAGAAGAATCCGCTATGAACAGTCCTACAGGCTTCCTGCTGAGTACCGCTCGGAGATCCGTAAGTATGTGGGGCTTGAACGTTTTATCGATCTTTGTGATCAGGCGGAGGCCTACGGCCATAAGCAGGCTGTTATTAGAGCTATAGAAAGTGAACGGGCAGCGGGGGCTTTTTGCCACGGGGACTATAATTTTCCTAACGTGGTCATGGATCATTCCCGTCATCTTCATCTCATTGATCTTGAGAATGCGTCTATGAACGTTAGAATGACAGATTTGGCCCATATTTTGTACCGAAACTACCCTTGGGACGGAGAAATGATATTAAATGGAGTCGAAGAATATGAGCGGAAGCGTTCGCTTTCGGTTGAGGATCGGCATTTATTGTATATGCTGCTGCTTATTCCGTATCCTCTTATCCGTGCTCTAAGGAAATACGGAAAAAAATATCATGGTCATATTGAGCTTCCATCTTCCAGCAGACTTTCGCATTATGCGAATATTTTACACAAACTCATATAGACATTTAGTGATAACGCCTGCTTAAAAGCAGGCGTTTTATCTGTTTTCAAGCCATTTGTACATGACATGTACTCATGCCGTTGCACATGTTCCTCAGGGACATACTATGTTAGTGAGAAAGGCTTATCTTGGAGGTGGCACTTGTGGCGTTATCGAAAAGAGGCAGGATCGCAAAGGAGCCAAAAATAGCCCATCCGCAGTTTATCCTTAATTCCTTAGACCCTGAGGTTTCCGTTATCATACCCGTAATGAACGAAGGACGGAGGCTTGCCAGAATCATTTCCAACGCTCGAAAGGTTCATCCAAAAACAGAAATCATCGTTGTGGCGAACGGATCGAGGGATGGCTCCGATCGCTTGGCTAAAAAAATGGGGGCACGGGTCATTACCTTTAAAGACCCTCTGGGACACGATGTCGGAAGAAGTGTGGGGGCTAAAGCGGCGGTTGGAAATATTCTCCTTTTCCTTGACGGAGACATCATCTTCACAGCATCTTCTATGAAGCGTCTCGTACGCGCTGTGAAAAATGGTGTTGATGTCGCCTTAAACAAATATAACGGCTCGTTGGAAAAGAAAAAAGTGCACAGTGTTGTTCTTGCCAAATATACATTAAATCATATTTTGTCGTTGCAGCATCTAAAGGGTGCATCCTTAACAGCTATTCCCCATGCGTTAAGCCGAAGGGCTGTAATGAAAATCGGAGCGGAAAATCTAGCGGTTCCGCCGAAAGCGCAGGCTATAGCCGCCAACGAAGGTTTGATGATCGAGGCGGTCCATTATTTTGACGTGGGTAAAACGAACCCGCGTAAACGCAGAGGTCCGAAGGATCCGTTAAAAGAGTTAATCATTGGGGATCATCTGGAGGCTATACGTTATGTCTTGGACAAAACCGATCAGCGTGATGGAATGACGGACACAGGTCGTCTAAGAGAGCTAGTGAAGCATCTATGAGGGCTGTGAATATAAAATTGAAACGGAAACAGTACATTTTGAAAAAATGGCGTAGAATAGCCTACCGGGCCGGACGCCGCTGCGGCTCCATTTTCAAGAAGGAAAACAGAGGTTCGGAAACAGCAAAATTCGCGATGAATCGAGATTGGAATCTCTGGAAGCCGCACCTCCCGAGGGATTTAAGGGAAACGCTGCATGAAGCCGCATCGCGAAAGTTTTATAAAGGATTTTGCGAGAAAGCGAGAGAAAAATATGTGCGCACGATCTCACTCCCCACAGATAAGAAAGTCGCTGCCATTATAAGCTTCATGAGTGAAGACGATACGATTTTCAAAGTGCTTGACGAGCTGCGGTGCCTCCCTCTCTATGAAATTATCG
>NZ_WHOA01000082.1 GCF_013141715.1 Paenibacillus phytorum
ATGTAGTTAATGAAGGTGATAAGCTCGGATTTAATCACGCTTCCTCGAAATGATTCAGTTTTCTCACTCAGTCTCATGAATTTGCAGGATTTCACCCTTGGCTAAGTGTGAGAGAAGAAGATACACGAAGGAGATGATGGCTTGGGCAGTATACAGGGCAGGCAGGAACAAGGTGAAGAATGAACACCCAATTTGTTCCATATCTTGCACGTCTACAATACTGTCCGATTCACCAGATAAAACTGGTTGATGCCTGTGCAAATTGCGATAATAGCATTCCTTTTTTATTAAGCGATAAGATGCTTGGGGCTCCGTTTACTTGCGAATGTGGACATAAAATGGCAAATATTACCGGAACCGACGCGAATTTCGGCCGCGATCTGTCGGAGCGCCTGCTGAATGCCGTGCCGCCGGGAGGAGAATGGCGGGCGCTGGTCTGGCGGGTCGCCTCTTCGGAGGAAGCGGCCATTGAGGCGATGAACCGCCAAGAGGCCTCCGCCGCGCTCGTCATTCCTGCGGACTTCTCGAAGAAGGTGGCGAGCCTGCTCTCGCCCGATCCGCAGTCCGCCTCCGCCGTACTGTACGTTAACCAGGGCATGAATTACAACGGCGCGACGATGGCGATCGGCATCGTGACCCAAATGCTCAGCGGCGCGAACGCGCAGCTTCGCGAACGGCTGCTAGCGCAAGCCGGGCCAGGTGGTACACTAACGCCCTTGCAGACGAACGCACTCGCCGAGCCGATTATGGTTTTGAGCCGCAGCGTGAATACCGTCGGTCCGAACAGCTCGAACGGCAACGCACCCGTCGTGCTGACGCAGCTCGCCTGGTTCGCCGCGATGGTCTCGACGATGATGCTCTTCGTAACGGCGAACAGGGCGACCGCAAACGGGTTCCGCCTGCATCGCTTCGGCATCCGCGTATCCTAAATCCTGATGGGCATGGCTGCGCTCAGTATTCTCTGGATCGCCGGCCAAATGTTCGGCCTGCATATTCCGGACTACGAGGCCATCGGCTGGTACTTATTGTTCGTCTGTTTCGTGTTCTTCCTGGTCCAGACGACCGTCGTCAGCTGGCTGGGCGTCGCGGGCATGCTGCTCTTCGTGCTGGTCTTCTTCTTCGAGACACCGTTGCTCGGGGTACCGCCGGAGCTGCTTCCGGCATTCAGCCGCCGCTTTCTGTACGACTGGCTGCCGCTCCGGTTCGCGTTTAACATATTTCCTTAAAGTAAAAGCAAAGACCACCGGAAATCCGGTGGTCTTTGCATATCAATGTGTAGAGTTTCGAGGAATATTTTCTTCAAGCATTGTAACAGCAAGTTGAACAGACAGGCGTTATGTCTTAACGACGTCTTCCTTGGCAAGCTCGCTTATCACGCCACTGATCGCTTCGCGGTTAGCACCGAGCATATTGGCAATCTCTTGATGGGAAAGAGGCAGGTCGATCAGGGCATATCCGTTTTAAATGACGCCGAATTTGTCGCTCAGTGTGGAAAGGAGATGGAGAACGCGTTTTCTAAGACCATACCAACCGACGACCAAAAAACGTTGCAGCTTTACATGGAACAATGACCCTAAGATTCGAATTGCTTCGCAGAAAGTGAAAACGAAAATTCGGGAGATTACCTCGCGGAAAAGACCACTTTCGTTGGAGCAACGAATTAAAGAACTGAATCAATACCTGACTGGATGGTGTGGTTACTTTGCTTTAGCGAATACACCATCCATCTTTCAAGGACTAGACGAGTGGATACGGAGACGTCTGCGAATGTGTCTCTGGAAACAATGGAAGAAACCTAAAACCAAAGTAAAAAGGCTTCTATCTTTAGGAGTTCCTAAAGATAAAGCCTTCGAATGGGGAAATACCCGAAAGGGATATTGGCGTGTAGCTTGTAGTCCAATTCTTCACAGATCACTGGATAACCAATACTGGAAAACCAATGGATTGAAGAATTTATCAGATAGATACAAATTCTTACGGAATATTTCGTGAACCGCCGTATACCGAACGGTATATACGGTGGTGTGAGAGGTCGGGAGTTAATCTCTCCCTCCTACTCGATTATCTTCGACTATAGCGTTGGTCACAAATGGCATTAGACACGGTTAGACAGTTACTTTCTTTGCCAGACGCGCTGCCGCTTCTTGAGCCTCATTTTTTGCTTTATCCAACACGTCCGCTTTGTCAAGCTTGCTTGTACCTTGAGCTCGGATAATTTGGTAATCCTCTATGCCGAGGAAGTTAAACATAGATTTGAGGTACTTGTGTGAGAATTCGTTATCTGTATACCAATCGTTATTCGTGTAGATAGCGCCACTTCCTTGAATCACGAGTAGACTACGTCCGTCAGTTAGTAAACCTACTCCGTTTCCATTTTTCGTATATTTGAAGGTTTCGCGGGCAATCATGATGTTATCCATGTAATCCTTAAGCCGGGAGGGAATATTGAAGTTGTGAAGCGGCATGATGATCACGTATTTTTTCGCGCTCTTGAATTGGTGCAAAATTTCGTTCATTTTGCTGGTAACGCGGTTCTCTTCGTTCGTCAACTCTCCACCCGATTCAAATTTCTCCCAAGCGCTCAGAACGGTGCTGTTTATTTCCGGAATTTCTTCACCATAAAGATCAATTTGCTCAATCAATTCGTTCGGATTCATCTTGCGGTAGTTCTCAATAAAATATTTGCCGACTTCAAGACTAACTGAATCAGGGGCATCAACATTGGCATGCGCATTGATAACAAGTAATTTTTCCATTTTTCCACTCCTAAATTTGTTTAAATGGCGACATGATTATTCGCCGATAAATTTCAACTCCAATATACTGCAATGCATGTACCAAGTCTTAGAAAGCAAACCTTCAATTAAGTTACGGCTTTCATTAGAAAACCTGATTAAGGTTTGGATCAACGGCCAAACAAAGTGTTCAAAGTTACGGTAATAGGGCAGATAGAGCCAGACTGTTGCAAACCGGAATTGAAGATGGTCACGGATATTAAATTGTTTCCTTTAGGCCTAGCTGTTGAGCTACGGGAGCGCTAATCTGTGATACCTGTTTCCGTTTTATTGCAATCAATAACATACCGGCAATCGTCATGAGTCCCCCGAGCATCTGCGACATCTCCAAAGCATGCCCCAAGATAACTGAAATAATTGCTGTAAAGACAGGAATCAGATTCATCGTTATGCCGGCCTTGCTCGCACCTAGTATCTTAACTCCTTGATTCCAAAAGATAAACGAACCGACTGACGGGAACACCCCCATGTATATAACCCCTACGATCCCCAAAGAAGTGATTTTGTCGGAGTGAATCGGCTGGAAAAATAAAAAAGGAATCATCAGAATAGCACCGACCAGCGCAATCATCGCAACCAATGTCACAGGCGGAATACTTTTTGCTTTTTTTAGAAGCAATGAATAAGCAGTCCAACATAAGACGGCCAATAGCATGATCGCATCGCCCTCGTTAAACTGAGTATGAAACAACTGCTGCAGGTTGCCTTTCGTCAACACAATCAGAACACCAATAAACGAGGTGATTAATCCAATGAACTGAAAGGCACTTACTTTTTCTCTCAGGAAAATCAACGAAAAGAGCATAATCAAGCCAGGCGCAAGGGTAGTAAATAGAGCGCTGTTCGTCGCAGATGTGAACTGCAATGAAGCATACGAGAGATAAGTGTAGAGCACAATGGATAAAGTAGCTAGCAAAATGATCAACACCCAGTTATTCCTCCATATTTGATTCCATGAAGGCTTCTCAATAAATTGGGCAATGGGAATAAGAAGAATCAGTCCGACGACCCACCTTAGAAAGACTGTCCATTCAGCAGGTAATTCAGCTACAATCAATTTTCCAAAAATGATATTACCGGCCCAAAACAGATTAGCCCCGATCAGAAATGTCCATGCCTTATATTTCACCATATTTTTCACCTTCACTTTTTTTTGTTTTGCAGATTAAATTGCCGTTAGCTACAATAGCTCTAAAATCGCTAGATCAGAACGAATGGAATCGTGAACTTCGAGAAGTGGAACGTACACGAATCAATGGGCTATCGCTATTGCCCATCGAATTCTTTAAAAGGGGTTTTTGGGTTTCTTTGTTGAAGCTCTCACCCGAGATGACTTTGTTATCAGTAATCACAGCGAACGATTCGGGTTCGCCTAGGGAAAAGGGAAAATTTCAAGGTCAGTTCCAGAAGTCTTCAGGCTACAACTATCTCAGAATCTGGAGTCCCGAACGAACAATGACTCTGCACTATTTACTTCGAACTATATAGTGAAGAATATCAGTACACTCAATATAACGCTTATTGACGAATTGACGTTCACAGCTTCATCATGTCTATTTTCGGGAATTGGCCGAGCTAGCGCGGATATCCTTATTTATATAAAATGGGATATCATGTTATTAAAGGAAGAGACTGTCATTGAGACAGCCTCAAGGTTAAGTTTATTTAAAAACTTTTATACGTTCTTGTACCGGATTAAATTTCTTTTCACCTGCTGAGGCAGACGGTTTACCGAACGGCATTTGGGCAATCAGTTTCCAGCTTTCCGGCAACTTCCATTCTGCTTTTACCCGTTCATCAATCAATGGATTGTAATGCTGTAGGTTTACACCCAGCCCTTCAGCCTCCAGCGCCATCCAGATCACCAATTGGTGCATTCCATTTGTTTGCTGTGACCAAATCGGGAAGTGTTCTTGATAAGATGGATATTGTTTCATAAAACTATCAATAATTGACTGATCTTCAAAGAAAAGCACTGTACCGTATCCGTTCCGAAATCCGTTCATTTTTTCCTGAGTAGAAGAAAATTGTTCGGAAGGAATGTCTGCTTTGAGAATTTCGGTCGTAAAATCCCATAACTTGTTATGTTGTTCACCCAAGAGCAAAACAACGCGGGTAGTTTGATTGTTAAACGCCGATGGTGTATGTTTAACGGTTTCCTCGATTATTTCTTGGATACTTTGATCCGAAATTGGTGATTCTTTGCTAATTCCATAAATGGAGCGCCGTTCGCGTAGTGCAGTGAATAAATCTTTCTCCAAGGTTTCCATGATACATCTCCTTACCATATTTTTCGATTTTCAATCTTCCATGTTCCTGTGTCCACGGGACATAAATTTATTATAACCATTACAAAAAAAAAGTTATGTGAAGTAAATTACATACTTGAATTGATCTTAGTGTGCAAGTGAAACTTAGTTTTAATTTAATTAGGGAACAGGAGCGATTAAAACAATACGTCACATGGTTTTTCGCTGTCAAGGGCTGCACGACGGCGCCGGATCATCGAGCTATTGGCAACTCACGCTACGGAAATTTACGGACATTTTCAGATCAGCGCTCCTGCGGTGTCGCAGCATCTCAAGGTGCTGCTCGAGGCGAACGTCGTCACGATGGAGAAGCAGACGAAGCAGCGCATCTATCGACTAAATTCGATGGCGATTTCCGAAGTGGAAGAGTGGACCAGAAGGTATCGATTGATGTGGAGCCGCAAGTTTGAAAAGTTGGACATGTAGAATGACGGAGTCTCCGTAGTAGTCCGAGGGCGGGAAAGCCGGTCATACGGCGAAGGGAGACAATTTAAGTGGTTTGCTTGGCTCATTAACTGACCATAGTGAGGTGAAGACTTTTGATAATCAGTGAAATGCAAAGCAAACTGGCGACATGGTCAACAGAAAGCAAAGAACGAAAATTTGACCGATTTCTACGAATTATTGCTACGCTTTTTCCCGTAGCCGCCAGTACCCATCCAATAGCCCGACTGAACGACGTACAGATCAATGATCGCCGACCTTGATCAGTCGAAATTTTTTGTGATTCCACTCCATGTATAAAAAAAGAGTTTTTTCCATAAAATAGCATGGCCCCTATAAAGAACATTTGGATTCTTTATCTAGAAAGGATTTATTCGCAATGAAAACAGAATTTAAAAACCTCGATCAATTATTAAAATTATCCGGACAATCGAGTGACTTTAAGAAAACAGTGATTTTACTTGGTAAACAAGAAGTGAGTATTTTCTATTATAGTACCTTAATCGATGCGAAGTGGATGCAGCAACATTTGATTCTTGTGTTGCAAAATCGCTCATTGGATTCCGAAATCAAGGAAATTGAGGATATTAATGACTGGATTCCCATTAATGATATAGAGATTACCGACGATGTAACAAATATTCAATTCAAACTGATGAAAGGTTATGCGATCGTTCAACTTCATGAAAACGATCAAAAGTGTGCATTGGTTAATTTAGCCGACAATCATGGATTGCGAGAAAACAATGATACGGAAAACGAGTTTAGCGTCGTCGGTCCTAAAGTCGGTTTCGTAGAGGACCTGGATATAAACATCGGTTTGTTAAGAGCACAAATCAATATCCCAAACTTGATTATAAAAGAAATTATCGTTGGTACAACTTCAAAAACAAAAGTCGCAATAATTTATATCGATGGGTTGACAAATGAACAGTATATTCAAACTGTTGAGCAAAGGCTTACTGATATTGATTACGATTACGTGTTTGATTCGTCCTTATTGGACCAAATGATGTCAGACAATTCTTTGACGCCATTTCCATTGTTTGTATCCACGGAACGCAGGGACCGAGTGGCGTATTCACTTATTAGCGGGCAAGTCGCGGTCATTAGCGACGGATCACCTTATATTATTACGGGACCCTCTACATTGTTTGATTTTTTTATTTCCGCGGAAGATTATTATTTGCCATGGATATTAGGTTCTTTTTTTCGATTGATTCGAATCTTTGGTGTCATTTTTTCGCTGTTTAGCACGTCAATGTATGTTGCGATAACCACATATCATTATGAAGTCATTCCAAAAGATTTGCTTAGTCCCCTTATTTTTTCCAGAATGAACGTTCCATTTCCTCCCTTCTTTGAAGTGCTTTTTTTAGAAATAACCATTGAATTTCTTCGGGAAGCAGGGGCCAGATTACCAACAAAAATTGGACAAACCTTAGGTATTGTCGGAGGAATTGTTATCGGTCAAGCTGCGGTCGCAGCAGCTTTAACAAGTAATATTTTACTAATTCTTGTCGCGCTATCGGCTTTAGCCTCATTTACGACACCGATATATAAGATGTCAAATACGATACGATTTTTACGCTTTCCTATCATCATGTTGTCAGCGATATGGGGGGGAATTGGCATATTTATCGCGGTGGGTTTTCTGTTCGTCCATATTATTCGTTTAAAATCATTAGGCTCTCCTTACGCTGTTCCGATTTTTCCTTTTAGGATTATGTCTTTTAAAGACAGTTTTATACGTTCATCTTTTCAAATTCTGAATAAAAGACCTCAACATTTAAGACCAAAATCTTCAGTTAAGTATTTGCCTAAACCAGTTAAACAGAAAAATGACTTAGATGAAGAATAAATTATGGAAAGAGGGCCATTATGTATAGGAGGAAAATTTTTCTGGTTATCATTTTGTGTGCAGTTTTATCGGCTTGTGCCGATCAAAAAATTGTGAATAAGATTTGTCTTGTCCATGCAATTAGCTTTGATACCGTTGCGAATGGCATAAAAAACGCTGTTCTAATTGCTCACTTTAAAGAACAGGGAAAAACAGAACTAGATGTTTTACATACGGAATCCAACGCTATTATTGGCGGTCTGCCACGAGTAAATGCGCGGACAAATGATCCCCTTGAAAGGGGACAGTTAAGGATGGTGTTATTCGGAAAAACGCGTGCAGAAAAAGGGACTGGGGCTGTAATGCATCATTTTCTCCGCGATACTAAATTTTCATCGCGGCTTCAGCTTGGAGTCGTGGATCGGGACGCTTCGGAACTGTTGGAAATCATCAAAAAAACCCAAAAACCTTTTTTTTTATCGGATATGATTGACCAAAACATGAGAAGCGGAAATTTACCGATGATGAACCTTCATGTATCCTTGTTTAATTATTATGGTGAAGGACGAGACATGTTTTTACCGTATTTTAAAATAGATCACGGAGAAGTAGTAATCGATGGTCTGGCTTTATTTAGAAGTGATCAGATGATAACCGAAATTAGCATGAAGGACGCTTTCTTATTAAAAATGCTTATTCAGAACTCGAAGAATGGAAGCTACAATGTTCCAGTTGCAGGAAAAGCATCAAACAAACAGGGTGAAGATTTCATTTTATTGAGAAGCATGCATTCAAAGGCAAACTATATTGTGAACAAAGAGAATCCAATCCCTTCTATTTCAATTCGGTTGAAATTGGTGACGGAACTTCAGAATGTCCCGGATTGGGTGGATTTGAGATCAGAAGAGCAGCTTGCACAGCTTGAAAAAACGATGGGTTCTTATTTTAAAAAAGAAATTGAAAAATTCCTGTCACTATTAAAGGAAAATAAGGTTGATCCAGTCGGTCTGGGCGATTTAGTAAGAAGTCGGTCTAAGGTATGGAGTGCCCAAGATTTTGAAGAAATTTATCAAGTAATAAAAACATCAGTAAGCGTTCAGGTTAAAATCGCCAAAACCGGAAGTGCTTGAACGATGTCTGGAAGTACAGTTTAGTGAGGTGTTCCGTATATGAAAAATCCTGTTGACGAAAAACACTTAATATCTCCCTTCTTAATTGTTCCTCTTATGTATGTCAGTATGGTCGGGGTCGGAGTTCTGAATTTCCAACGAGAAGTGGCCGAACATGCCGGATATAATGCTTATATTTCTGTTGTTTTAGTAGGGATTAGCATTCATTTAATCTTATGGATGATTTATAAAATTTTACGTTCTAATCAAGAAGGTCTAGATGTAACTGCAGTCAACAATACATGTTTCGGGAAAATTGCAGGGAACATAATCAATTTCGCAATCGTTCTTTATTTTTGTTTCGGAGCTTTTATTGAATTCAAAGCCTATATTGAAGTTATTCAACTCTGGGTGTTTCCCTCAATAAAAATTTTACCCATAAGCACCATTTTGGTGTTGTTTATATACTATACCGTATCCGGCGGGTTTCGGTCCGTTACCGGACTAAGTTTTTTGGGATTACTAATTACACTTATTTCTATTTTACCACAGAATTTGTTAGTTTTGCCGTATACACATCCGTTAAATTTGATGCCGCTTTTTAACCATTCAATAACCGACATATTACTCTCTTCTAAAAGCATGCTATATCAATTCATGGGATTTGAAGCTCTTCTACTCTTTTACCCATTCATTAAATCACCGGAAAAATCTCAAAAATGGGCACATTTGGCGGTATTTATTGTTACATTAATGTATTTGATGATAATAATCATAACGTTTATGATGTACAGTGAAGGGCAGCTGCGCGAAATCTTTTGGCCGACGCTTGATATGGTCAAGGTTATTGAGGGAACTGTGTTCCAGAGAATAGAATATCTGGTCATTTCAATGTGGTCGATAAATTTTTTTGCAGGCATATCTTTAAGCTTATGGGCGGCATGCCGTGGAATGAAAAACGTTTTTCAGATCAAACCGCGTGCGAGCTTGCTTGCTTTTCTGGTCGGAATTCTGATATTAGAGTTTTTTGTGAAGGACCGTAGCATATTTCGTTGGATTTCCGAGTTATATTCAGACATCGGACTTTATTTTATTTATGGATATATCCCGATTATGTTCGTAGTCACGCAGGTAAGGAAAAATTGGAATAAAGGGTAGTAGTAGCACAGCTGATACCACCCGCAAACGAATGGATTATAATGCAGCCAGGTTGTTTAGTAAATAGTCACAAACGGGGTAAGGCTGCTGATCATCCTTTGAACTGTGACCCGTAAGATGGACACTTTGAAAAAAGTGCCCCTCTTGCGGGTCATTTGTGTGGCTTTTAAAGTCGCTGCAGTACGGGCGTATCTCACTGGTCAACCGCCGATGGAGATCTTCTTGGAGTCAGGCTTTCATCTAGATGCCATTGGACATGACAAACCAAAGAAGTGTCTGTTGCGTTGGCGTCAGGTATTCACCGCTCGAGGTGAGGAAGGGCTGCTTGAAGAAATGCGAGGTAAACAAGCCACTGGCAGGAGGAATGCTGGTGTTAAGGTGAGTGTAAGCGGCTATTACCGTTGGTGCAACGCCGAGGCAGAGCGTCAGATCAGAGAGGCTGCGGACGAACGTGAGGTACAGGCTTCCAAGCACACTTTAAATAGTTAAACGGCAAAGCCGGTGCGCTGGTAATTAAATGCGGCTTGAACGCCATAATGGGATTGTTATGAACCATAAAAAGATCCGCCGTTTAATGAGGCAATTCGGTCTTGTAGCGACCCTGCGTCAGGCTAACCCCTACCGTAAGATGGCAAAAGCTACGCAAGAACATCTAACGTGTGAGAACCTGACTAGCCAAAGACTTGAGAAAGTCATTTTTAGATATTGAAGAAAAGATGCGAGAAATTAGAGTGGAGCAGGATGGAATACAACAAGAAATCCGGAAGTTACGGAAGTCATCCCCTCTGAACTTTCATTGAAGCTGTAGAAACTCGGAATGCATTGTCCGTCCTTGAACTTAGAACACACGGAGAACTCCAAGACCGGGCTTTGAAGTGGCTATATAACCTGGGCCACATTGTAGTAAATGAAGTGGAGTTACCGAATGGGAGAAGGTGCGATGTCATCGGGTACGATGAGTCGGGAAGGATCATCATCATCGAGGTAAAAGCATCCGTCTCTGATTTTCGTAACGATGAGAAGGGCGTAGTTACCTTGAATTCTGTGACGTTTTTTATTTTCTGTTGAGAGATCCCGTTTCCGTTAATTTATTCTACAAACAACAGGATTCAATGAATGTAGGGCTTTTTTTGGAGCAAAACAGTTTGTATATAGTGTGGCTGATTCATCTGAGCATGCTCCAAAAGAACGTGAATTGATTTATAACGCATTTCATAAGCACTTAACCCGAAGGTATGTATATGGCCATTGAGCTTTCTGGTGCTTGATGAAAACCATTTCCAATTGATAGGCGTGAAGGAAATGAAAGAGCTAATTTCTGGATTAGATTCTTTCTTACAAGTAACGTTGGTTGGATATCACTATCTTGAATGTATTGAGCAAGGTAATGCAGAAACAATACTTGAGAAGCCGAACAATATCGCTTAAATCAATTTCATTACATTCTAAAACGAACGTTCGCAATCTTCAAATAGAATCCGTTAATTAAGCGAAAAGCTGCCCGAAGGCGTGCCCTCGAACACCACCTGTCGACCCTTGCTACCTCCGTCCGGTCCCATATCGATGATCCAGCAAAGACCACCGGAACTCCGGTGATCTTTGCATATCAATGTGTAGAGTTTCGAGGAATATTTTCTTCAAGTATTGTAACAGCAAGTTGAACAGACAGGCGTGATGTCTTAACGACACCCTCCTAGGCAAGCTCGCTCATCACGCCACTGACCGCTTCGCGGCTAGCACCGAGCATATTGGCAATCTCTTGATGGGAAAGAGGCAGATCGATCAGGGCATATCCGTCTTGAATGACGCCGAATTTGGCGCTCAGTGTGGAAAGGAGATGGAGCACGCGTTTTCTAAGATCATGAAGCGCAAGCTGTTCCAATTGCTCCTCCCGCTCCTTTAACCGGTCACTGAGTGCTTTAAGAAATTTGAGCGCGAGCTGAGGCCGGTTGATCATCAGCCGTTCGAACTGAGGCTCGGACATGGTACAAAGAAGCGACGATTCCATCGTTTCAATATAAACCCCCTTGGTTCCGAACGAGAATGAATTTAACTCTCCGAATATATTTCCTCTTGTGAGAATGCCAAGCGTGAACTGTTTTCCGCTGTCGTTCAGTTTATAGAGTCTAAGCTTGCCCTCCTTGATGAAATAGAGTCCCTCGCGCGTTGACTCCGGGGTTTGGACCAATGTGTTTTTTGTGATCCAATTGAAATGATGGATGGTATCTAGCTGATCGATCTCTCTAATTTCTTCTCGTGACATTTCTTCAAAAATACTTATTTGCGATAAATACCAGAGCTTGTTCATCAGATATATCGCTCCTCCAAAATAATGTTGGCAAAGTCATTGGCGTTCGTTGCAATAACATTATTGCAACGAACGGACTATTTTTAAGGCTTCGGATGGTTCCAACCGCGTTCTATGGTTTAAATCTGAAGCACCTGCTATGACGGTTCCTTTTTTATCGATAATATATGTGGCTGTGACAGGAAGCTCAAAAGTATGGTCACCGTTATATTGATGTAGCTCAATACCAGATCTTTTCTGAATGGCTTGCATAAAGTCAGGCAGCTTGTATTTAAGATTGTAGTTTTCCGCAGTTTTGTTGTTCGCATCGCTAAGGACGAAGAAGCTCAGTTCATGTTTTTCTTTCATGGAAAGCGAATGATCCGGTGTTTGCGGGCTAATGGCAATCAATTGAGCACCGGCAGCTTTAATCTCATTCATGATGCGCTCATAGGCCTTCAATTGCAAATTGCAGTACGGACACCATTCACCCCGATAGAACACGATAATGACGGGGCCTTTGGCTAGTTCTTCAGATAATGTGACGGGTTTGACCGTAGCATCTTCTAGGGTAAAATCGGGAGCCTTATCTCCGATATTCAGTCCTTTGCCTGCACCTTGATGTCGAAGGTCCTGAATCAATCTGGCAAATGTCGCCGCGGCATCTGGCGACATATTACGGTTTTGAGCCTGGAGTGCATCAAATTCATCTTTTAAGCTTCTTTCCCATTTAAAAACACTGTCCTGGACCATAAGCGAAATCGATTTTTGAATTGTCGGAAATTCAAATCCTAAAGATGCTGCTCTGGCATTCAATATCTTCCAAGTATAAGGAAACATGGCGTAGGGGGATAAAGTTTGTTCTTCATGTCCGCCTACATGAAACAGCGGGGTCGTATTCAAGCATTCCCCTATCTCATAACAGAGTTCTTGGATGCTTAAGTAACCGGTATTCGCCGCATTGATTGGTCCGACAAAATCGGATTTGGCTCCGATAAAATTAAGAAATTCGGCCGCATCCCACGCTGTCACATAAGTAATAGGATGCTCGGCTTCCAACACGCCGATAGATTTATGTTCAGCAACATGCCTCACATAGTAATCAAAACGGCCTGTATAATCGTCGGTTCCCGATACGACCATGGCTACGCGAACCGCAACGACGGGAAATGTCGCATTCTTGAAGAAATAGGCTTCGGCTTGGCGTTTTCCTTCGGCATAATCATATTTCTGAGCGTCTAAATCATAGCTGTATTGTTCCGGCATGAAATCGTCTTCGGTAATTTCGGTATCTTTACTGTTATAAACCGCCATACTTGAGGTTAATACATACCGCTTAACGCGGTTTCCAAACACTTCCAGGGCAATTTTGGCATCTTGAGGATTAAAGCAGATTTGATCGTAGACGACATCATAATAACAATTGCCGAACGCTTCCATCATGGCATCTTGATTCGTCCGGTCCACCTTTATTCGGGTCAAGGCGTTGCCAAAATCATCCGGTGTCTGACCTCTTGTTGCAATGGTCACATCGTGGCCATCCCCGAGTAATAAATGGACTAACCGGCGACCGAAAAACGCTGTTCCTCCTAAAACGAGTATCTTCATCCATATTCTCCTTTCACGTTTACATTCTTATTTTTTAATAAGAGAATTTTCTCCCGCCAGGAAAAAGATGCGGTTAATTGATAACCCATTGTCCATGGCAGGCTCCCTGATTCTTGTAGATTAACATGCCGGCCGAATCGGTTTCAGTAATCTACTTTACATTGTTCTTCCGTATTTCGTATTTCAAACTATGATGGAGAACTGTAATCTACTTCACTGAACTCCGCTTTAATTTGAATTTATAATCAAGCTATCCATTCGATATTGGAGGTTTCAGAACGATGAGCAACCAAATTTTAACCGAACAGCTGGAAGCGGCCACTCAGCAGTTTAAGGCCAATTCACCGATTGAAGCGCAGATCAAGATCGGTCAAATGATTGAGGAACTTCAGAAATCGGGGATCGCTTCCGGGAAGCAACCAGGCGAAAAGGCGGTGGATTTTAAATTAACAAACGCACTAGGCCGGGATGTAATTTTATTTGAAGAGCTCGCGAAAGGACCGGTTGTGCTGGTCTTCTATCGCGGAGGATGGTGTCCTTTTTGCAATATGCAATTAAAGGCTTACCAGCAGATATTACCGGAAATACAGGCGATAGGAGCGCAGCTTATAGCGATTAGCCCACAAAAGCCGGATCATTCGTTATCCCTTCAGGAGAAGGAAGGATTGGAATTTCAAGTCCTTAGCGATCCGAACGGCTTGGTAACGGCCAAGTACAATCTGCTCTTCGATGTTCCGCTGGGAGTAAGGGAACTCATGGAAGGTATTGGACTCGATCTTACGGAGTACAACAATACCTCGAAATGGGTTTTGCCGGTTCCGGCTACATTCATGATTGATGAGAGCGCCATTATTCGCTCCTCCTATGTCAATCCGAATTTCATGCAGCGTCAAAGCCCGGAAGAAATTTTGCGAGAGCTAAAAAAGCTGTAACGTTTTTTGCATCATTCGTGCCTTACGATAAGACCTGACATATCCATATATGCTGGTGATATGGGAGAAGCTTGTATGGCTGGGTTCAGCGACAATCGGAGCGGGCGGGCGCACGAGCAGGGCTGTATTCCCTGGTCGTGCGTTTAAATAGCCCACAAAGACCGCAGACGTCCAGCGTCCTCAAGCGAACATTTTGTTGATACAGAGGGGATAGAGGAGTGGGAAATAATTCTCAACCTCAGGCCATAAACGTCGAAAAATTGCTAATTCATTGGCTGGGTGCTATGAAGTTCCGATTCACGGTTGCCATTTCCTGAACAGCGAGCGATTTTGCTTCATTTGATGCCGGTTCCGGCGTCAGGACGCCGATCGAAATTGTATGTCACATATCGCAATTGTTACAAAACTGCTGTTCAGCGATTGCCGGTTCGCCGCGCGTACGGCTTGAATCTAAAGGTTGGTAGGAAGAAGCGGAGCGATTTTATAAAATAGTCGAACAATTGGATCAAGCCATCTTGCAATTTATACCGGAGCAAAGCATTGTCGAAAAGCTTGTTCATGGACCGTTAGCGGACGCGACCAGCCATATCGGCCAATTGACGATGCTTCGCAGATTGTCAGGAAGTCCGGTTGCGTACATCAATTATTCGCAAACAACGATTTATGGGTGGATGGCTAAGGCAGAAGGACATAGATTCCTGTGTTGGCTCTCAAGCAGCGTATACGGCTTGAAGAGGTCAATGCGTGGGCGGAGCGAGTGGCTGAAGCGGATTAATGAGGCAGATGCAGGCGGCTATCGACCGCGTAATGGCCGTGATTGACTCCGGAGAGATTGCCCCTTATTGGGCAAAGTAATGATAGAGGACCGGTACGGCGAATGCCATCCGGTCCTCAGTAAAAAGAAAGCAATAAAATCATCATCCAATTAAAGAGAGGTCGTTCTCTATGAAAAAAATGTTATGGGTCATCTTCATGATGTCCACCGGAACTTCCTTTACGGCGCCTTTATTTCCGTTGTATCAGGAGCAGTACCGATTAAGCAGTCTACAAATCACCATTTTATTCGCTATGTATGCGATCTTCCTGCTGCCCACTTTGCTCATTGTCGGCTCCAGAGGAAGCGGTTGGGGGCTGAAGCGGGTTCTTCGCATCAGCATCCTGTTGTCGATCCTGGCCACGCTTCTCTTTATGGCAAGCCATCAGGCCTGGCTCGTTTACGGGGCGAGAATGCTGGAAGGAATCGCTTATGGAAGCTTTACGGGCACCGCAGTCGCGTTCTTGTTGAAGCATACGTCCAAAGAGAAAGCGGGCAAGGCGATTCTGTTATCGGGTATGGCCGTTTCCGTTGGTTTCGGTCTAGGACCTGCCTTGGCCGGTTTGATCATCGAGTATCTGCATCTGATGCCGCTGCGCGCACCGTTTTGGCTTTTGACTGTTCTGTTGCTGAGCGCTTGGGTCAGTCTGGAAACGTTGCAGGACGAGGATTTTCAAGCTCGGAAGGAACGCCGTCGAGCGACATCGATCTCGCTCGGGGTGTCTAACGACATTAAGCCTCATTTCTGGTCGTTTAGTGCGCTACCCGTTTTCACGCTTTTTACCTTGAACGGAACCGTTCTCTCCTTGATTCCTTCGTTCGTGAAAAACGTGATTCACACTTCCAACCTTGCCGTGTCCGGTCTCCTGATTCTACTACTTATGGGGGGCGGCACGATGATGCAAATGCTGCCTTGGTTCAAACAGCCGGTCGTACGCCTTCGGATCGGTATCGCTTTATTGGCTTGCGGAGCCTGGCTTGTCGTTCTCTCCGGGACGTCGGGAAGCATAAGCCTAATGTGGATCGGGGTGCTCGTTCAGGCGCTGGGCAGCGGTTGGACGTTCCAGATTAGCTTGCGACTGGCCGGCGAGCTTCCGAATGCATCGGAGCGGCCGAAGGTGATAACGACTTATTACTTTGCGGGTTACATCGGATTTATTGTTCCCATCGTGGGAGTCGGTCTCCTAAGCTACTTATTTGACTTGTACGTGTCTCTGATCGTCCTGAATGTTCTCGCTTCCCTGGTGGTTCTCTACATATTGGGTTATTCCGTAAGGTTTGCTCGGTACTATGCCACCAGAAACGGAACGCAAGCTCAGGCGGAAGGTCTTACATCCAAGGTGGGTTCGCAGACCTTGCCATCCTGACGTATGAGGCTAATTCGTCGGGAACGTTCGAAGGAAGATGAAAGAGTAGTTATGATCAAGCTTACAAACACAGGTACAGCATTGAAGGGAAAGGCGTTATGTATTCCCTTATCACTACTCTCAGCCAACGGCATGTCGACAGATGAACTGAGGACATTGAACGAAACCATCAATCATTTATCGGACAATGATATTCGTGTTAGCGGTAAATAAAGATGTATTGTTCTCAAGCTCGAAATTAACGCTACTTGTACATCTTTACCCCAATAAATTGTTTGCAATATTATTTTATATAATCTAAATAAGGAGTTGCTTATCATGTACAAAACAATTGTAATCGGTACTGGACCAGCTGGTTTAACCGCAGCGATCTACCTGGCAAGGGCGAATCTGGAGCCTCATGTTATCGAAGGTACCCAACCCGGTGGACAACTGACCACGACAACAGAAGTATAAAAATTCCCCCTGCTTTCCAGACGGGATTTTGGGAACGGATCTGATGGATAAGAAAACAAGCGGAGCGATTCGGAGCCAAGTTTAAATCCGGGCGGGTGAGTCGAGTCGATCTACAGAGCCGTCCGTTTCGTTTGTTCTTGGAAAGCGGTGAGATGCTTATCTCCGAGAGCGTCATCCTCTCGACAGGGGCTACCGCGAATTTACTTCACATACCGTACGAGCATAATTATATCGGAAGAGGCGTGAGCACTTGTGCTACATGCGACGGCTTTTTCTTTCGAGGCAAAAAGGTAATCGTTGTAGGCGGAGGCGATTCCGTGATGGAAGAAGCGCATTTCTTGACGAGGTTCGCCAAAGAAGTCCGTGTCGTGCACAGAAGAAACCAACTGAAAGCTTCTCAAATCATGCAGGACCGGGCACGACAAAATGAAAAAATCGAATGGAGTTTAGATCGGATACCTCTCGAGGTTATCCCGGGCGAGAAGGGAGTGTCTGGACTTAAGGTGCGCGATAATCAAACCGGCGACGAAGAAATCTTCGAAGCGGATGGAATTTTCGTAACATCATCCGAATACCGAGTTTCTTGACGGACAACTTTCTGACCGATAGACAAGGATATTTGATTGTAAAGCCCAGAACATCGGAAACCAGTATTCCAGGCATATTCGCTTGCGGTGACGTACAGGATCCTCATTACCGGCAAGCGATTACTTCAGCCGGCAGCGGTGCAATTGCTGCGATGGATTGCGAACGATTTTTGGAAGAAACATCCGATAAGTTAATTAGGAATTAGGCGAGTATTATGTATTGATACTCTATGGAATAATTAAATGTGTAATATGAAATCACTTTATAAGGAGCGACTAATAATGGAAAGACTACAATCGGCAGAACGTTTTCGCGATTTGGTTAATCGGGATCAATATACGATAGTTAAGTTCGACGCAACCTGGTGTCCCGATTGCAAAAACATGGACCGGTTTATTGGTGATATAGTAGCGAAAAATAGAGATAAGGATTTCTATGCAATCGATGTGGAACAATTCCAGACGGTTGCGGAAGAAAACGAGGTTATGGGAATTCCAAGTTTACTCATTTATAAAAACGGAGTGAAATTGGGACATTTGCACAGTAAGTATGCAAAGACACCTGTTCAAGTGAGGGGATATCTGGAATCTGTATTTGTGTAATAAAGCTGTCATAATTGAGTATGAGCAGTGGAAACGATTTTTTGTATGGGAATATAATTTCAAGGCGATCGGCAGACGGGTTTGGGAGAATTTAAACAATCTTTACGTTTCAATTCCCGATCGTGAGTTTCTATTCAGCCAAACTTGTGCTTTTTTATGATAGCTTCGTAACACAGATACAACGGACGAATCAATATTCTGCGAAAATATCCATATTCGACTCCCATTATCACCTAAAAGCTTATGGCCAGATTCTCTTGGCCTAAGCTTTATTTTTTGACGATAAGGGAAGCTATGGCTATGTGTAATAAGAAGAATGCTTCATGAATTCATGTTTTATTTTTTAGGAAGTCGTACCAGAAAGCAGATATTGGGTTCCGCATTCTGGTATTAAAGTCATTGAAGATTCACCACCTTACGGTCAGGCTGGGTTAAAAAATTAACCGGCAAACCTACAATCACTGTGGGCTCCGTAGGTCTGGATAATGAATTTCTATCTTCGTTTAGAGGGGAAAATGCAGGTACGGCGAACGTGGATAGCTTGACCGACAAGCTTAACAATCGAGAGTTCGATCTGGTTGCAGTCGGCCGTACGCTGCTGGTTGATCCAGCATGGGCGGCTAAGGTCCGCGATGGCCGGCTTAACGAGCTGAAGCCTTTCACCCCTGAAGCGCTGCGTTCGCTATCTTGATTCTGCTGTAATTCTAATTTTTGACTATTTGATCGGGCACTCCGAGTTAGTGGGAGAGCCCGTTTTTTGTAATATTAGATATTATAATAAAAGCCACCGCTACAACACGGATGTATCTACTTCGAAAAGGGCTCCGATCAGCAGCTTTTTTTTATGTCATATAATTCTTGACAAAATTAGATGACAAGAACTTTATGACATTCCTGGCGGATCCGCCGCTACACGTTATTACCGGAATCCGGTGGTAGACTGGCGTTTCGTCGAATTCTAAGACTAAAGGGTGCGCTGTAGGCAGGATAGTACGAAAGAGGGTTAGGAAAGTTATAAATTTAAGAGGAGATGTGAAAATAGCGGCAATTATTACTATCTCAGTTGAATGAAAACTGTCGATTTTCAATATAATTCCCTTTAAATCAAGTTTCTAAGACTATAACTTTTTTTCACTGAACACAAATAATATGAAATTCTGGATACCAGAACATTCGTTTGGCACACTGTGTGTTCCTTGGTATTGCGAAAATCTTCTTTCTAAACAAGACGGGAATTGTCTTGTTTAAGTGATACATTGAGTAAGAGATAATCATTCAAACAAAGGACAGGTGAACGGGTATGATGCATGAAGTGAACGAGAAAATAGCTGCGCTGGCGGCGGCGTACAACGCCGTCTGGAACGAACCGGACGTAAGCTTGCGGAGGAAGGCCGTCGAGGAGCTGTGGACGGAAGAAGCGATTCATTGTACGGACACGAGCGAAGAAAAGGGACACGATGCCATCGAATCCAGAATCGTCGAGGCGTACGACAAATTCGTCGACCAAGGCTCTTTTGCATTCAAGCCTTTGAACAACGTCAGCCATCATCACGGCGCCATCAGGCTCGGTTGGGTCATGGTGCCGTCTGGTGGCGGCAAGGTGCTAGGGGCGGGCACGGTGTTTATTTTGTTAGGGAAAGACGGCAGGATCACAAGGGACTATCAGTTTACCGATGAGGTATAGACAAGGGAGATGTTACGGATGAAAAAGATGAGAAGTTATCATGTGGAAATGGGAAAAGGGCTGGATGGAATCTCCTTCAGGGAACACGCCATTCCCGTCCCTGGACCAGGAGAAGCGCTTGTTCGGGTAAAGGCTTGTTCGATGAATTATCGGGAAATCATGATTATTTTCCAGGGGGTCTATCCGTTGCCGGTGCGGCCTGACGTCGTTCCACTTTCGGACGGAGCCGGTGAAGTCGTCGAGGTCGGAGAAGGCACGACCCACGTGAAGCCGGGAGATCGTGTCGCGGCCTCCATTTTCCCGGATTGGACGCATGGCCCGTTCAGTCTGGCCAATGCTGCGCAGCTCGGCGGTTCGCTAAACGGAATGCTGTCGGAGTACGTTGTTCTGCGCGAAGAGGCGTTAGTCCTCATCCCGGAGCATCTTTCCTTCGAGGAAGCCGCGGCACTGCCCTGCGCTGGTGTTACTGCGTGGCATGCGCTCACTTGCGGCCCGGATATGGCTGCCGGGGATACGATCCTGACACTCGGCTCGGGCGGCGTCTCCCTGTTCGCGCTGCAATTTGCCAAAGCGCTCGGCGCGCGGGTCATCGCTACCACATCATCCGAAGCCAAAGCGCAGCGGCTCAAGGCGCTTGGTGCGGACGAAGTCGTTAATTACCAGGCAACGCCGGACTGGCATAAGGCCGTACGCGAATTGACCAACGGACGGGGCATCGACCGCGTCGTAGAGGTCGGCGGCGCCGGCACGCTTGCACAATCGATCATGTCGACGGCCTTCGAAGGGCAGATCAGCTTGATTGGAGGCTTGAGTGAACGGACGCAGACAATCGACTTCAACGCGCTCGTCTCCAATGTATACGGATTGCATTCGATCGCCGTTGGCAACCGAACGCAGTTCGAAGCGATGAACGCCATAATCGCTCAGCACCGTATCAAGCCGGTCATCGACCGGGTCTTCCCGTTCAACGAAGCCAAGGAAGCCCTGACCTATTACCGCGAACAGTCGCCATTCGGCAAAGTCGTGGTTCGCGTCGACTGAGTGCTGGGACATCAAAATACCGAATACCGGAGTTCCGTATTATCGAGCCTTGTCACGCCGTTTACCGGTGCCGCAAGGCTTATTCGGCGATCGGCAAAGTCAGGTATTCATCCGCCATACTCGTCTGAAGCATGCTCCGCCGCTTGAAGCAAAGCGCCAGTTGCTTCAACCAGCCTACGGAAACAACCCACAAAACTCGAACAGCCCGAACAAACCGGAGTCCTCTAACAAGGACGGCCGGATCACGGGCGATTCGGGGGCTCATCCGACGCATGCGGGATACGTCACAACGTTTTCAGCACCCGCAATATCACTTCGGGCTCCAGTCTTCGCATGAAGTTCGGATCGACGTATGCGTAGTGGATCCTGGCGTCCCGGTCAATCACGAATGTCGCGGATACCGGAAGAAACCACTGATCCGCCGAATTGTAGGATGCCAAATCCAATCCGATTTTCTCGTATAAGGCCTTAAGCGAGCCAGATACTTCATATAGCACGCGGTATTGCTCGGCCACGCGGCTGTCCGTATCACTGGCGACGACGAAATCCAGTCCTTCTTTCTCGTGTTGGCTCAAGGCGTTATCCGGACTTTGCGGCGATACGGCGATCAATGAGGCGCCCAGTTCCCGGAATTGTGGCAGCATCTCGTTATAGGCGCGCAGCTGCAGGCTGCAGTACGGACACCAACCTCCACGGTAGAACGTCAGGATAACGGGACCATTCCGGACCGCTTCCATCAAACTCATCGGCTTGCCCAGCGCATCCGTCAGAGTAAAATCCGGGGCGAGGTCGCCGATGCTGAGACCCGGCGCGGCGCCTCCCTTTTCCAACATGACGATCGATTGCTGCAGAATTTCATACTCTGCCGGGGATTCGCTCTTGAAAGTCTCTTCCCTCTCCGCCAGCCGTTTGTTCAACTCGTCACTCATATTTTTTCCAACCTCCTATGTTATGCCTTACTCATTTAGCGTATCATGGAAACAAGACAGATCCTGGCTTGTTTACGCAAGTCCATATCAACCGCAAAGGATATGAACGCGCATGCTAAAATCACAGCGTCTCATCCAGCTCATCATGATCATCAACGCCAAAAAATCGTTCACCGTACCGGAGATCGCCAAGGAATTTGGCCTCTCCACCCGCACAATTACCCGTGACCTGGAGGAACTCAGCGCTCTCGGCGTTCCCATCTATTCCGTTCAAGGCCGGGGAGGTGGATACCGCCTGCTGCGGGAACGGATGCTGCCGCCGATCGCGTTCTCCGAAAGCGAAGCAGTGGCGATATTCTTCGCCTGCCAGTCCCTGAAGTACTTCGGATCGCTGCCGTTCGATGCCGGAGCCGCAGCCGTGCTGCATAAGTTCTATCATTACTTGCCTACAGATGTCCAAGCACAAATCGACCGCTTGCGGGACAAAGTGGCGATCTGGAGCCCGGAACGGGCCATGTCCGCGCCCGCGCTGCAGGCGTTAATGCAGGCGGTCATGGTACGGAGCGCCGTGACGATCGCGTACCAATCCGGCGATAGAGTCACGACGAGGGATATCCAGCCGATCGGCCTCTATGCAAGTCATGGGTTCTGGTACTGTCCGGCATATTGCTTCCAGCGCGAAGGGTACAGATTGTTCAGGGGCGACCGCATTCTGTCCGCCAGCTTGAATCCGTCCATCGCGTTCCTGGAAGAAGTCGACAAACGGACCGTGAAGGATTGGAACGAGCCGGAATTGCGGCAGATGGACCATACCGGGTTGGCTGTGCGTCTGACGTCCGTCGGCTCACGAACGCTGGAGACGAACGGCTGGTTCAAGGACGCCTTAGAACGACATCCCGGTGGCGGCGCATCCATCCGCATGCAGGTACCCGCCGAGAAACTGCGCTTCTACGCCGATATGATCTGGGAACTAGGAGCGGAGGCCCAGATTATAGAGCCTGCAGAAGCGGTTGATTATATTAAACGAAAAGTAGAGAAGATGAGAGAACTCTACAGCTAACGGCCGGCAGAACGAGTTCATCCGCTTACTTTGCTCAGCGTTACCATACAGCTGGCGTTGACTGGCGTTGTTGATGAGCAGTTCTAACTTTTTTATGTTATTAGTAATTGGTATAAGTTAAATGTATAAGATTACTAAAAGCTATCGTCGGAACGCAACCCGCAGCCCTGCCCGTCACCAAAATGCTGCAAACCTCCCAAATGTATGATACACATGGCGAACTGATCGACATACGGCGGTTGCGAGCTCCGGTGTGAAGCCAACCAGCCACGCATCGGTGTCGGTCGTACCGGTCATCGTGGCCGCTGGCTTTCTCGTCTATTTACGTATGAAGAGATGTCCGAGAACGAGAACCATCGTCAGCCATCCCAATCTCCATAAAGTAATACCTTTTAATGCAATAGCTGTTTTAATCGGAGGCTTTATTGCATGGAAGATAGACAAAACTAAAGAGAAAAAAATAAAGATGATTAAGATTAGGGAGAGAGAAGAGAATTAATGGATTGGTTTGGACTTATAATGTTGAGTGCTATCGTTCCATTACGTAACTGGATTAATAATAGAACACTCGGAACACTCGTTTCTTCCGTGAAGGAATTCTTTATGGTTTTTATATTCCTTATCTTCTTAAAATATTTGTTCTCATTAATAAAACTGCCATTCAGTACTGGGATGGTTGTATTGGGTGGGTTTATTATTTTACCTATTGCTGTCATAACAGCTGTCATAACAATTAGAGCGTTTAAACAGAGTAAAAAATAAATTCCTGCTTTATCTTAAGATTAAAACTTAATCCTGACATAGATTATTGGAATTCTTAATGTATTAACGGAGAACGTTAGTTTAATAAAGACAGCGGCAGTCTAAAGTTTAATCCAATGTTAATTTCAGGGGTACTCAAAACATCGACTTTACAATTGTGGGCACTTCGTCTGTAACAGGAATACGATGGTTCAATACAATTGTTTTTGGAAATGTCATCACATATATACCAGCCTAATTGCGTTTTATCTAAGCAAGTATCATATCTTAAATTCAGCACGTCAGAAATTTTCCAACCTGTCACACGGAGTAATAAAATTATTGGAATATACTCGTTTAATTCGATGTTAGTGAGGTGAATATCTAACTGCCTTAATTCGCCCTCAGGTATGAACTTTATGTCATCCTATAACCGCAGTGTTGCTAAAACTTCTTCATGATAAAAACGAGTTTACAATCACTTCAATATTCATCACATTTTTTGAACCGCTAGTTAAGGCGTTTCTGACATAATGAACGCGACTCGTCATCGAAGCGTTTTCAATGAGTGGATATTTGACAGTAAGTTTTGAATAGCCGCGATTGTGTTGGCCAATTGTAATCTGGTTTACAGATAATAAAAGAATTGGGTGGTAAAATAAAATAGGAATGAACGAGATTTGTATTAAAGGAGATGCTCGAAAATGAGTTAATTAGCCTTATCTGGAAAAATAGTACCCGGTCACTGGTGGATCTAAGCAGTGACGTGAATGCAATTAAAAGTGCCGTAACAGACACGATCACCGCTTTCGGAGGCATTGATATTCTCATTAACAATGCCGCTACCTCTTCGATTTAAACCTTATGATCAATTCACTATTGAGGAATTTGACTACAATGTCTCCATAAATTGCGTACAGTCTTTACCGCCGTCCAGGCGGTTGTTTCTCACATGGTAGAAGGCGGTGGATAATGGTGGATAATTAATATAGGACGAATGTTTGATACACACACAGGTGAGTTGTGGAAGTGAGGGAAAGTCTAGACAACCACGCACACAGCTGCAATTATTTAATTTGTGTACAATATAGTTGCAGACAAAGTAAATTTTGCTTCATATTTATTTGTAAACAATTTAAATGCTCCGCGATATGGATGAAAACAGAAGAGGAGGCCTTCCTATGCATTATAAAGCGATTATTATTGGTACAGGTCCGGCCGGTCTAACGGCGGCGATCTATCTGGCAAGAGCGAATGTTGCTCCACTTGTTATTGAAGGAATTCAACCAGGCGGCCAATTGACGACAACAACCGAGGTCGATAACTTCCCGGGGTTCCCGGACGGGATTATGGGTCCAGAGCTGATGGATAACATGCGCAAGCAAGCACTGCGCTTCGGCGCTACGATTCAGCCGGGACGGGTGACGAAAGTGGACATGTCCAAGCGGCCGCCGTTCACGCTG
>NZ_WHOA01000083.1 GCF_013141715.1 Paenibacillus phytorum
ATGTCGGCTGCCGTTTCTTCATGTTTATTGAGCTATCGTTCTCCGCTAGTGTATTGAAGGTTCGGTTAAATTCAATTCTGCATTGAATAATTTATTTTTCTTTAGAAATCTCTGTAAACTTTTGTTTTTAATATGGACAGCAACAAGACCTTTTTCTTTTGTAAATACGAGTAGAGTTGGATAATAAGTTTTAGACGTACTAATAAACATCACTACTTCTGTAACTGTTCCAGTAATCCAATCGTTATTAACCTTGTAAGGGGGCACAAGCGGGATCTTAATGGCTATGCCATCGCTTGGTTCGATATTTAAGGATCCTGCGGTACCATTGACCGATGACAACCAATCTTTAACCTGGTTCTGCAACGAATTTGAGTTATTAATTGTAAGGATTATCTCACCTTTTTTAATATCGAACACTTCTGCTCCATCTGATGCACCAACTGTTTGAGCAAAAAGTAGACTAAATACAGTCACAAGGAATAACATGCGATCTATCGTTTTCAAGAATAATCAACCTCCATTCGAAGGTAATATTCCCCATTCTAAAGAAAACATTTATCCTTTATCAATGGACTAAACTGCCCGTCCCTCGGAGCGAAGGCTGCAACGCTGAAATTCCTTACAATATCCAACTTTTTTTCTCACCGTGACAATCGGTACAGATTCTTGTCATGGCACTTCCGCAAGATGTTGTACCGATAAATAAAAAAACCGCGATTTTCGCGGTCTATTATCGGTAAAGATTTATGACTCTCGATAGAAATAAACGGGTATGCAGCTGTCCGATAACTCTAAAAAAGTCAGCGGTTTTCGCGGACCTCATTCGGATAATGTTTTTGTCTTCCGACACATTATAATTTTTTATTATTATTCGTCGATCTATGAGCCTTGCCAGATCGGCGCAGACCCCATCGTATAATGACTCATGTTGTTGAACAATTGGAAATCCCCTGTCGGCAGGATGGTATGCTCACTACACTTCGACAAGGGGGGTCAAATCCTTTAAAAATTTCTACGCTCGCTTAAGAGGGGCGCGTAATGTGAGTTATGGCACTTTCGTTTAACTACGAAGACTTGCAGTTTCCGAAGCATTCCTCCGTTCAACCCCAACGCTGAGGCAACTGGCCGATTTTCTCTTCGACGGTAAAAAAACGAGAGAAAATGGGCCACCCGTTTTTCAGCTTAAAGCAAAGGAGTTCTATCGCTCACTTTGCCTCCTCGCCCTTCTGCATACGGAAAACATGGGCGATCGGAGCCTGCCCGTTCAATTCGCAATTCGGAAGCGTGATCGAGATTCCTTCCGGAGTACGCTCAACCTGCAGCAAGGCATCGCTTCCGACAAGCTCGATGCCGGAAACGGGCTCCTGATAAGGAATATGAACGACCTTTGAGACGGCTTCATCTGCGCTTTCATACAAGTACGTACAGTACACGGTATTTCCTTTCGAGGTGAACGCGCAGGAACCGGCAAAATACGGACGGCACACGCGTGTGCCGTATACCGCTTCACCGTAAACCTTCATCCATGCGCCCAATTCCTTGATGCTCTTGATCGCCCCGGCTGGTAATCGCCCATCGGGCTGAGGACCTACGTTCAGCGCCAAATTGCCGCCTTTTGATACGACTTCCATCAGAATGCGAACGAGCTCCCTCCCCGATTTATACTGGTCATCGTATTTGAAGGCCCACTGTGTGCCGATCGTAATGCAGCTTTCCCACGGCACGTTTAGCGGACGCTGCGGAATCGTTTGCTCTGGTGTCACATAATTTTCGTAAGGCCCTCCGACTGTACGGTCCGCGGACAGCAGCCACGGCTGCGTTTGACGGGCGCGTTCGACGACCTCGCCCAACCGAATGTCCTGCTTAACCAGGTCACCATCTTTTACCCAGCCCGCATCCAGCCACAAAATATCGATCCGGCCGTAACGGGTCATCAGCTCCATGATTTGCTCATGGGTGAAATCGACGAATTGCTCCCACAGCCACGGGTATTCCTCTGGGGAGTATGAAGGCCCTCTCCACGTATCGCGGCCCCGCTCCATTCCTTGCGCCCAGTAATACGGCGATTGCCAATCCGCCTTCGAGAAATAAGTGGCAATCGCAAGCCCCTTGCTGCGGAAAGCGTCAAACACATGCTTGCAAACGTCGGCATAGCGGTGTGCATGAAACGGCGTTTCGGAGCCGGTAATCCGGTAATTCGTCGTATGTGTGTCCCACATGCAAAATCCGTCGTGATGCTTTGTCGTAAAAATCAAATATTTGAACCCGCCTTCGGCGGCGATTTCCGCCCATAGCTCCGGCTGGAAGCGGAACGGATTGAACGTGCGGTTCAGGCCGAAATATTCACGCTTCATCTCTTCGTAGTCGCTCGTCCAGTCGACATCTTTACGCGCCCAATCACCGTCTTCGTCACTGAGAATCCAGGACTCGACCTCGATCTGCGAATAAGGTCCCCAATGCATCATTAGGGCTAATTTCTGATCCTTGAACCATTCCAATCTTTCCAGCGTAATTGGATTTTCCGGCTTCACCCAATTCGTCTCGCTGCTGTAACCGTGGACGCCTTCTTTCACTTCCTGCGCTTCGGCTTGCTGAAATTCCTTGATTTCCATATCATTCATCGGGTTGCCTCCTTCGCTTCTCCGCGTCACATCGAAATGAAATTATTGCGATTGTCGCAGACTTTCCTCAAATTCTTTTAACTCAATCACTCTATGTTTCTCTCGCGATTTCTTTGCAGCAAATAGACTATCATGATCGGTAATGCTCCCATGAAAATTTGAGCTGTCGGAAGTGTTTTCTCACTCATATGCGGTTAAGATCAAATGCGTGGAGAGAAAAACGACTGCCACCGGGATGCCGGGTGCTAGTTCCGTTCGAATCAATCTGAGTATATTGCGGTTCTTGCCTTCCACACGTGGAGCTGCTTCTCACTTACCAAACGAAGCGGTGTTTTTCTATTTTCACAAACTTCTTATCCAATCCGTCTCACACCCAAGCTACGTTTGAACTTATGCCGGTTTTTTAGGCGCTAAAGTTGAGTTAGTTAAGTTTGAAGAAACGCCCTATTCCATATGAAATACTTCCTCCATGGTCGCCCACCATTCTCCTTCCGAAGCGGAATCAACTGGTTCCTGACACGGATCTGTTAGTTTCCACCACGCTTGCGTGTTCGGGTCAGCGGCCATATTAGCCATATCTTTCTCGAAGTCTTGTCCCATGTACTCCAAGTAACTAAAGAGATACCCATCTCGGTAGTATATAGAGTAATTTTGGATGTTACATTCTTTTAACCGATTTAATACTTCAGGCCATACCGCCGCATGTAAAGCTTTGTATTCGGCTAACCTTTCCATTTTCACCTTAATGCTCCATCCGTATCTTTTCATTGTCATCCCTCTTTGACGCAAATTTTAATGTGGACTATCTTATAAAAGTTGAACAAAAGAGTTCGCAAGCGATGGACTGCGCTACAACAATTCACACGACTGGAGGCTGGGAATCGGAAAAAGGATGTTAATTTAATTCAGTCCACTTTAAAGGATTTTGGGAATTCCTTTCCAATTAACTGTACAATTTCCAACTATTTTTCACTACGCATGCTTCTGTACGAAAATATCTGTATCATTTCCAGTAGTTTGACCTCATCGTGCGCGGGCAAGCCGTTACAACTTTCTATTTCAACTTACATAGTTGGAATTGCTGCCAGTTGGTTACTGTAAAACTCTATTGAGCAAAACTGCTACTTCTGCACGGGATGTGATACCGTTAGGAACGAATTTGTTTGCATCGCGTCCATTAATCAAATGAAGTGCCGCCGCCGCTCTTACTGAATCAAGCGCCCAGGCTGCCACAGCGGATTCGTCAGTAAAGGAAGAAGCCGTATTTTCGTTTAACTTAACGTCTTTCAAGATAACATACGCCCGCATCATCATGGTGACCATTTCTTCACGTTTGATTCTCGCATCGGGATCGAAAGTCGTTGTGCTTGTTCCATTAATAATGCCTGCTTTGATCGCTATGGAAACCGCTTCCTCGTACCAGGCACCCTTCGATACATCCGTAAATTTCGATTCGCCCACTGATGTCAGGTTCAACGCTTTGACAAGCATTGCTGTAAATTCGGCCCTTGTTATGGTACGCTCTGGCTCGAAAATTGCAGCACTAGTGCCGTCAATAATGTGCTTCGCTGCTAACTGTTCGATCGCATCTGCCGCCCAGTGAGTGGACTTAACATCGGTAAATGAATTCTTGAATTCAAGCACCGCATATTTGCTAAAATGGTGAATCTTGGCGACCATTTCTCCGTTAATAAACGTGCCTCGCACATATTCCAGCGTACCATTGTCTGCCAAATAGTAAATGCCAGTCAGTTTTGGATTTAAGGAAGGATCCACTTTGAATCGAATCGTCATCGGTTTATCGAAGCTGCTCAAGCTTGTCACTTTACCATCTTTCCCGACAATCGATAAGCTAAAATTGATCACTTTGCCGGAAAGTTTAATTTGTGCATTTGTGGAAGATTGCCCTATCGCTAGAAGGTTTTTAGCTTCGGATTCGGATAAGGGAGTCATGTTCAACTCTATCGTACTGTTTTGTTTATCTTCTGCGAACAATTTATCTGTCAACTGTTTAAGCAATTCAGCGGGTACTTCCAACGTGAACGGACCCGTTTGAATTACTAATTGATTATGTCTGAGCAGTTCGGCTGCATTAGCAGGAAGTACAATTTTTTCTTTATCTTTGGCTATGATCGTCACAACTCCGTTGGAAGCTGGTGTGGTAAGGTCATCTGTTTTCACTACAAGTGTATGAGCATCAGTATTTCCATTGGCTGTATCACTGCCACCACCAGTAGAAGGGTTATTGTTCTCGCCATCAGTGACCTTTCGCTTAAAAGTAACATTGATCATATGGTCGGTGGTTATGTTGGCAACCGTATACACGCTTCCGGTCACCGTCACGGCGGTACCGTCTAACCTCACCGTATCGATTTTGTATCCGTTGTTCGGATGGAATGTAAAGGTTTGATCAGCACCCTCATTGACTACAACGGCACCGTTCGGACTGATCGTTCCGTTTTCCCCCGCGATCGCTGTGATCGTGTTACTGTTCTCGCCACCAGT
>NZ_WHOA01000084.1 GCF_013141715.1 Paenibacillus phytorum
ATTCATTACTGCGTTAATTTGATATAATATAGGTAACATTTATGAAAGTGGTGGTCATTGTGTTACACAGCGAAAATGAAAATCCTCAAATACAATATGAATTGGTTTGTATGGAGGCGCTTGTGCCAAAAGACCACCTTCTCAGACAAATTCAAACCCACATCAACTTCTCTTTTATTACGGAGAAAGTCAAAGGTTTATACCATCCCACACAAGGACGACCTCCCATTCCTCCTGTTCGTTTATTTAAAATGTTGCTCATTGGTTATTTGTTTAATGTGCGCTCAGAGCGTCGACTAGAAAAAGAAATTGAAGTAAACATCGCTTATCGTTGGTTCTTGGGCCTCTCCTTTTCAGACTCCGTTCCTCACCACTCCACAATTAGTTGGAATCGCCAACACCGTTTCAAAGGAACTACCGTATTTCAGGATATTTTCGATGAAGTTGTGCGTCTAGCGATGAATCTTAATATGGTTGCTGGTCGCTTGCAATTTACAGATTCCACGCATATGCGTGCAAATGCGAGTAACAACAAGTACAGAAACCAAGAACAAGTGAAGCCGGCTTCGGTATATTTGGAAGAACTCGAGAAAGCCGTAACGGAAGATCGTTTGGCTCATGGAAAAGAGCCGCTACCGCAAAAAAAATCAGAGTCTTTTGAAAACAACAAGGTCAGTACAACCGACCCTGATAGTGGATATATGAGTCGTAAAGGCAAACCCGAAGGCTTTTTTTATTTGGAGCACCGCACGATCGATGCGAAATTCAACATCATCACCGACTCGTTTGTGACGGCTGGGGATGTCAATGACTCAACCGTTTATATCGATCGGCTAGAACGCCAAATAAGTACTTTCGGCTGGGAAACAACGATGGAAGCAGTGGCGTTGGACTCGGGATATATGAGTCACTACATCTGTAAAAAATTAGAAGAGAAACAGATCCGAGGTGCGATCGCCCCGCGGCAGATTCCTACTGTTAAAGATATTTTTCCGAAAAATGAGTTCCATTATGATGCGAATGCAGATATCTACCGCTGTCCTGCAAATGAAACATTGAGCTATGCTACGACAGACCGTGACGGGGATAAAATCTACAACTCCGATGTGAAAATATGCGCTAAATGCCCACTACTCAGCAAATGTACAACGTCAAAAACTCATCAGAGATCGATCTCGAGACACGTATGGGCAAAGCATAAAGAAAAAGTAACCGCCTATACGAAAAGTTCGGTGGGGCAGCTCATTTATGCGAAACGAAAAGAAACCATAGAACGAAGTTTCGCAGAGTCTAAAGAGCTCTACGGACTTCGTCGTTGTCGGTTGCGCACACGAGTTGGTGTTCAGGAGCAAACGCTGATGACCAGCGTTGCACAGAACCTCAAACGAATCGCCAGGCATCTGGCGAAGCAGAAG
>NZ_WHOA01000011.1 GCF_013141715.1 Paenibacillus phytorum
AACAAGAAAGAGACGTTATGCAGTTAGGAGATGGTTCCTGTATTCATCAGGGGTCATCTTCTTTAATTTCCACTGGTAGCGACTGGAGTTGTAGAAGGCCATGTAGGTGTGAATCTGTTTACGCAACTCAGTAATGGTTGAACAAGACTTTATGTCTAACTCATCCTTGAGATGGCCGAAAAAGGATTCCATGGACGCGTTATCCCAGCAGTTTCCTTTCCTGGACATTGACTGCTTTATTCCCACTTCCTTAACCAGCTTCTGAAAGTCGGGATGTGTGTAATGGAAACCTTGATCTGAATGGAGGATTGCCTGCGGGTGTATATTGCCTTCTAGGCGTACCAACAGCTGGTTAAGTGTACGTATCACAATAGGCATCTTCAACGAAGTAGAGACATGGTAAGCTAGTATCTGACGTGTAGATCCGTCTTTCACACACGATAGATAGGCTTTCTGACCGTTTCCATAGTGAAGATAGGTGATGTCGGTTAGCATGACCTTTTCCGGCTCGCCTTGGTCAAATTGACGCTTAAGTAGATTCGGGCAAGTTCGATGTTCCAGCGTAGCCTTAGCTGCCTTACGATACGGGTCTGCCTGACGGATTTCTGTTACCAACCGACCTTTTCGCATCAGACGTTTAATCTTCTTATGGTTCATGATCACGTGCTCCTCGCGTTCGATATGCATCTTGAGCACTAATACGCCCGCTTTTCGATTTAGAGAATAAAAGTGTTTTCGCAGCAATTCCAAATCTTGCTGATCGAAAAGTTCCCGCTGTTGACGTGCCTCTTCTGCGCCAAGCCACCGGTAATACCCACTACGACTAACTCCCGCAAGCGTGCAAAGATAAGAGATTCGGTTGGTTGATTCGTACTCGCGGATCAAACGGTTGATGAGCTCGAACCGCTCTGAAGTAGTTATCTTTGACGAAACTTCGCCTGCCT